>CAKUYO010000004.1 GCA_934716995.1 uncultured Bacteroidales bacterium
GGGGGACGACGATCAACATCGACAACTCCAATACAGGACACCATAATAACATCGGCAACGGTACGCAGACAAACAATAGCGGTGATACCGAGATGTGGAAAAAGATTATCGCAGAGAAAGACGCACAGATAGCCGAACTGAAAGCCGACAAAGAACGCTTGTACCAACTCCTGCTGAAACAATAGATATGGAAAACAACATAGCCATTCAGTTGTTCGAGAATACGCAAGTGCGTATCGTCTGGAACGAACAAGAGGAACAGTTCTATTTCTCAATCGTTGATGTGATAGGTGTACTTACGGATAGTGCCTCGCCTCGCAACTATTGGAAGGTACTCAAAAGTCGATTAAAAAAAGAGGGAAATGAAACGGTTACAAATTGTAACCAGTTGAAATTACCGGCAAAGGAGATAACTGACGGAGAAAAGCAATAATATGGAAAACAATATAAACCCCGAGGAAATAACCAAACGCTTTGTAGATGTGTACTACGAGTTGTACCGTCTGCGTGTTGTGAAATCAAAGACGGAGTACTGCGCTCCGCTCAATCTGCCTCCCTCCAACTTTATCGCTTTGGAGCGTGGCACTCGTACCTGCACCCTGCGGCAGGTATGCGCTCTTGCCAACTCGTGGAATGTGTCCGTCCTTTGGCTGATGACGGGCGAGGGTTCAATGCTCAACAATGGCTAACGTTCAATACAGACTTTCCACCCGTGTCGTGAACGGGCAGGCGGAGGTGCTGATACGCTTTTACGCAAGCCGCGTCCTTGACCAGCGTGCGCACACACGTGTGTACGTACCCGTACATTTATGGAATGAGAAAAAGCAGCGTATCAACACCTCCACCCGCTATGTTACCGCCGAGACGGCTACCGCTGCCGAACTGCAAGCCAAACTCGATACCCTCGAACAGGTAGTACTGTCCCGCTATATCCACGACCAGTATGCTACATACAAAGGGTGGTTGCAGCGTGTAGTGGACGAAGCAATGATACCGCAGGCACTCGGCATCACCTCCGAGCCGCTGACCGCCGCACAGGCGTGTCTCGACTATATAGAATACAAACAACTCGCAGGCACTACACGGGCGCACTACGAGTTCCTCGCAAAGACTTTCAACCGCTTTGCCGAGCAATACCGCACAATCTATATGAACACCCTCTCGGTGCAAGACATCGAGGACTTGCAGCGTTTTCTCTATACGGAGCGTGCCGAGGGGCGGTCTCGGAATACGGTTGTCTCCCGCTTGCGCAAGTTCCGTGCCGTGTGTTACTGGGAGGTGCGCAAAGGCGTACTCGACAAATGCCCATTCGGGGATAATGGGTTTAAGTTAGAACAGGAGGTGTACGGAACGCCGACCACACTCTCTATGGACGAGATAGAGCAGGTATATCGTGCGTCTATGCCTACACAGCGAATGGCGGAGCAAAGGGATATATTTGTCTTTCAATGCTATGTCGGGCAGCGTATCAGCGACCTGCAACGAATGACGGACGCGAACATTATAGAACAATCGGACGGAAAGACATTGCAGTATATCCAGCACAAGACCAACAAGACCAACCCGCATATCACCTCCGTGCCACTTTCCGATACTGCCGTGGAGATACTCGACCGATACCACGGCAAACAACCCGATGGGCGTATCCTGCCATTCATTGCGGAGCAGAACTATAACTATGCCATAAAAGATATATTGCGTGAGGCAGGTATCACCCGCCTTGTGTCGGTGCTGAATACCCACACTTTCGAGGAGGAGAGCAAGCCGATATGCGACATCGCTTCTTCGCACCTCGCACGGCGGTCGTTTATCTCGAATGTGTACGAGGTTACGCAGGAGGAGCGTCTCACCATATCACTGTCGGGACACGCCGAGGGGTCTCGTGCTTTGGATAGGTATATCCATATCAAGCAGAGTACCAAACGGGCGGTCATAGACAAACTCAACAGGGGCGGTCGGCAGTAGTTCGGCAAATTGCCGACATAGACTGCTATTCGTTGCTACTCATTGCAAAATACGACTACAAAACAGAGTACCCAACCCGTTGTATATCTCGCAAATAGCCGCAACAGGTGGCAATCAGTAGCAAAGTACCCGCTGTCTCGGCAGGGCTACTTCCATTTCTTATAATACTCTACGGGCGGCAGGTGATGTGGAAACACGCCTGCTGCCATTCGTATTTCACGTATATGCGCCCCGCGCGCTGCTCGTTGAGCAGCACCTGCCCGAGGACCAGTTTTAGGTTGTCGGGCGTCATATAGTCGCGCGTGGCGGTTACTTTGCCGAACCGGGTGTAGGTGATGTCGAAAGTTGTGCCGTAGCAGTGGCACGATGTGGTGACGGAATTGATATTGCCGCTCTTCTGCAGCAGGCGCACATCCTCTTGTGTGCGCAGCATACTGCTCACATGGAAACGGTAGTGCGGCAAACCGTTACGCTGCAGGATGTCGGCAAACCCCTCTCCGATAGCATCCAGTTCACGGGCAGCGGTTGGCACTAAATAAGGAACGGAATGGGTGAGCGAGTCAATGATGTAGTTGTCGCCTGTGCGCACTTGCTGCAACCGGTGGCGCATACGCTGCGCCTCCGTGCGGTCGTGCGGTGGCACAGACAAACCGAGTGCCTGTGCGGCTTTCAGTTGCCGTGGCTGGTTGTCGTTGAACTTTGCCTTGTAACTGAATGTCCGCCCCGGATACGCCACCGGGTTATCCTCCACAATAGTCTCCTGCCCTGTTTTGCCACTGCAGGCACAAAACGCAACAAGAGCCGCCCATACAGCGGCTCTTATCATATATCGTATTGCTCTCAATGCACTCATTTATATGCTCCATTCGCAACCATCCTTGGTGTCTTTGATGTTGAAACCGAGGGCGGTCAAGGCATTGCGTATCTTGTCGCTGGTAGCCCAGTCTTTCTGTTTCTTGGCATCCAGGCGGATACCGAGAAGCAGGTCAATAGCCCCGTGGTAGGCGGTCATCGTGCGGCTGTCTGCACCGGTCTCCTCAAAGCGCAGACCCAGTATATCCACGGCAAATGTCTGCCATACCGACTGCAACTCTTTCAAGTCTGCCTCGCTGATCGTCCCCTTGCCGTCATAGACGGTGTTGATGGCGCGGGCGGAGTCAAACAGGTGCGAAATGACAATGGGTGAGTTCAGATCGTCGTCCATCGCTTCCGTGCAACGCTCTCGCAGTCCGGCGGTCTCTACCGTGCTGACTGCCGCAGGCGTCAGTCTCATCAGACGCGTGTAGGTTTCCTGCAAGCGGGCAAAACCTTTCTCTGCCGCTTCCAGTGCCTCGCTCGAGAAATCCACCGTCGAACGGTAGTGCGCCATCAGGATAAAGAAACGGATCGTCATCGGCGGGAAAGGTTGGCTCAACAGCGGGTGGCCTCCCTTGAAGAACTGCTCGAGGGTAATAAAGTTGTTGTAACTCTTGCCCATCTTCTTGCCCGCGATGGTAATCATATTGTTGTGCATCCAGTAGCGGACGCTCTCATGCCCCAGTGCGGCGCACGATTGTGCTATCTCCGCCTCGTGGTGGGGGAACATCAAGTCCATTCCGCCACCGTGAATGTCAAACTCCTCACCGAGGTATTTCGTTCCCATTGCGGAGCACTCCATATGCCAGCCGGGAAAGCCCTCGCTCCATGGGCTGGGCCAGTGCATAATATGCTCAGGGGCGGCTTTCTTCCATAGGGCAAAGTCGTAACTGTGTTTCTTCTCCTGCTGACCGTCCAATTCGCGCGTCTCAGTTTTAATGTCCTCAAGGTTGCGCCCAGACAATTTGCCGTAGGGGAAATCGTGCGCATACTTCTCCACGTCCATATAGACGCTCCCGTTCACCACATAGGCATAGCCGTGATCGAGTATCTTCTTGATAAACTCGATCTGCTCGATGATATGTCCGCTGGCGTGCGGCTCGATAGATGGCGGCAGCACGTTCAGCAGTTCCATATCGTGGTGATAGCGGTTGGTGTAGTATTGCGCCACCTCCATCGGTTCCAACTGCTCCAGACGCGCTTTCTTGGCTATCTTGTCCTCGCCCTCGTCTGCATCGTGCTCCAAGTGCCCCACATCCGTGATATTGCGCACATAGCGCACTTTGTAACCGAGATAATGCAGATAGCGGAACAGCAGGTCAAACGTAATTGCAGGACGTGCATGCCCGAGGTGGGCGTCGCCATAGACGGTCGGTCCGCACACATACATTCCCACGCGCCCTTCGTGCAAGGGGCGGAAATACTCTTTCTGACGGGTAAGGGTGTTATAAATCCGAAGCATAATAATCAGTGTATAATGATAACTTTTTGTAATTACCCGCAAAGTTACAAAAAAAAAACGACATACACAATTTACAAATTTACAAATTTACAAATTCTGCCTGTCGTCCATAGCAGGAGCAGCCAGATACACAATTTTTTGCCCGCCAATCAAGTGGTACCGGTACCCTGCCGGGGACGCGGGTGCTCTCTCACCCGCAGTTATTCCATCTGTTAAAAATCATTACATCTCCATTAACCCAAAATCGTTATAGGATGCGCTTATGATGCGCATATCATAGACCCCTTTTACCCCCCTACGAAATATAAAAAAAATAAAAAACTCTCCTCGCCTAGCGCAACCCCCGCCGCGGCATACGCAGGAGTCTTGAGCGAGACGGCACCTTGTTCTATCCAATCACTGCCACATAACTTGATTTCCACCAATCTCTATGAATTTTATTGTGCTGCAAGGTAGTAAAAACGATAACTGCAAGTAAATGAGTAATGTTGTTCGGCTGGCAATTATCGCATTCGTTTTGCATATTTCCCTATTTTGCATTATCTTTGCAAAATCAATGCACAAACATCAAAATCATTAACTATAGAAACAGACACTATATGAAGCAGACGTTTATCGCACTTGCTATGATGCTGCTTTTCGCGGCACCGGGCGCACAGGCTCAAAATGAGCAACGGATTAAGCGGATTGACATCACGGTGCGTATCCCGAATGTGGGCGATGCCATATTCGACGGCACACAGATTACCGGCATCACCACCGATGTGTTCGGCTCGGATGATATGCTTGGCGAACAAAAGATTGACGGTGGCAGCGTGGCGATTTATGAGTTTGACACACAGGGCAACCGCACCTATCCGCTGGTGGAGGAAGAGTTTCAGGCAGGACGTGAGTATGTGTTTGTCGTGTATGTGACCAACTACACCGACGTGCTCTTCAACTACAAGAACGACAAGAACTTCACCGTGGACAACAGTATGGTGAACGCCACCGTCAACGGCAAGCCGGCAAAGATTCTCCGCGGCTCGTCGGGGCGTCCGCTGATATGCGAGACTATAGTCAAACTGCCCGGCGAGCGCGACCCGCTGCTTGCCAACACCGCTGTCAGTCCTGCCGACGGCGAGCATGCAGGCTACGGATATGTGGACCTCGGACTGCCCAGCGGCACCCTGTGGGCTACCTGCAACGTGGGCGCAACGAAACCCGAAGGCTACGGCAACTATTACGCCTACGGCGAGACAGAGACCAAAAAGACGTATGTTCGGGAGAATTTCACGGGTTTCGGGTCGTATATCTACAACAATATCCACAACTTTACATCGTTTGGCGAGGAGGATAACTTCTACTCGGAGACTACATCTATGGGCTTCAGGCTCCTGCCCGAGTTCGATGCGGCACGCCGGAACATGGGGGGCGAATGGAGTATGCCCACACGTTTGCAGGCGAAGGAACTCC
The DNA here is from genome assembly GCA_934716995.1 of uncultured Bacteroidales bacterium. Lineage (GTDB taxonomy): Bacteria > Bacteroidota > Bacteroidia > Bacteroidales > Paludibacteraceae > Colicola. Next base: position 5,738 of record CAKUYO010000004.1, read on the forward strand.
GCGAGAACTGCTACCCCAAGTTCCTGATTGTAAACGGCGTAAAAGGTACATTGTGGACAAGTCTGAGAAACGGCAAGTCTATCTTTACACCCTATTCCGGTACAATGGAAGAGGACAAAATAGAAGGGCGCGGCGTAGGGGGATACTATCAGACTGCCAATGGTACGCGTGCACGAAGAGTCTTTACATTCAACTGGGGAACTTCCTACACTGGGAACGATGACATCGGCGTAACCATGCTCCAAATCTCTACGTACCAGTACAACGAGGATCCAGTGGGGGACAATGTATTCCCCGGCTTGCCCGTGCGTGCCGTGTGGGGCGGCAAGGAGTTCAGTGGCGACAAACCAAAGATTGGCAGCAAGTCGAAGACAACAAGACGCCCGAAAGTCTCCGCTGCCCCCAACGACTCAACCGCCAATAACGATTCTGACAGCAATAACGATTCTGGCAATAGTAATGATTCCAACCGCAATAGCAATCAGAAGACCAAGGAAGTGATAGAAAAAGGAATACAAATCCTCAACTTCCTGAGATAGTTTTTCACCTGCCACGCCAATCCCCACTGTGGTGCATAGCATTTGCACATTTCGGAAAAAAGACGTACCTTTGCAAACTTGATATAACAAACTTATAATATATTGAATATGAACGTTTTGGCGAATATCTGCACAGGGGGGGGTAAAACACTTCTTCGCAACCGGAAAACACAAGGCACAAAGGGCATTGCAGCCCTGTCGGTAACAAACATATCCGATACACTCGCACACTGCGGCATTGTCCGCGGTGTGCGAGTGCTGTATATGCGGGGCAAAAGCATTGACGACGCGGAACGCGTCGTCCCCACAAATGCAGGCATATTGTATAACCTTACATTTTAATCGTGCCATGTATTCGCTCAAAGACAAAGAAGGCACGATTATCAACAACGTGCGCGAGGATTATTTCCAAGACTACGACTGCCGCAAACTGATAGGCAATATCGATTTCAGCGTGGCTATCCGTCAGGAGGGCACCTACCGTATGGACGAGGTGGAGTATATGCTGTGGGCGGAAGCCAAGCAGGGCAACAAGCACCCCATCTACGAGAGTTTTATCCAACTCATTCTCACTATCGGCAAAGAGCGTACTATGGACAAGAATATGCCGCCTAAGTTCCTTGGTGCTTTCGATGCCGAGAAGATTGCCTTTATCCCGTATAGTGCCGTGATGGAGGTGTTCAACCAAAACGATTTCAACTGGAATGTCACGCCTTCCGACCACGAGACCAAAGAGTTCAAGCAGTTGGAACGGATGGTACGTGCCGAACTCAACAAGACGAGCCGCGATGCCGACAATATCTATGTCTTTGAGTTTGGCATCGACGACAAGGAACTGCGCCGGTTTATACGCGGCAGTATGGTCAGCGGGCGCGACCATATCCTGCGTATGCGTATCAACCACAACAACTTCAAAGCCATATACGAGAAATGGCGGCGCGATGTGATGCCTACCATCCATGTGAATTGGGACAGCGTCAAACGAAACGGACTGATAGATGCCGATTTCTATCTGGCGGATTTGATAGCGGGCGAAGACAACATCACCCTCTTGGACAAACTGCATGTCCTGCTCGACAAGACGCACTATGAGTTGGACCGGCAGGCTGATACCGACGGACTGTTCTCGTCCAAACAGGTGCAGTTCCGCGACAATATGCTGGCACACAATATCTTCTGGTCGAAATACACCCGCCCGCCCAAACAGGAGTATTGGGACAGAATCATCGAGCGGCGCGACCTGCTGGTGCCGCAGGATATCCGCGAGCGCAAGGGCAGTTATTTCACACCGCCGCAATGGGTGGAACTCAGCCAGCAGTATCTCGCCGATGTACTGGGCGAGAACTGGCAGGACGAGTACTATATCTGGGACTGCTGTGCCGGCACGGGCAACCTGTTGGCGGGGCTGACCAACAAGTACAATATCTATGCTTCCACGCTCGACAAAGCCGATGTACGCGTGATGCAGGAGCGTATCGAGGAGATGGGGGACGGCAGCAACCTGCTCCCGTCCCACGTCTTCCAGTTCGATTTCCTGAACGATAGTTTCGACGACCCGAAACTGCCACAATCCCTGCGCAACATACTCACCGACCCCGACAAACGCCGCCGACTCGTCATCTATATCAACCCGCCCTATGCGGAGGCGGGAAATAGAAGAACAGTAACAGGAGGAGGAACACCGACAACCGGTGTGGCAGTTTCACAACTAACTTACAAAAAATATGAAGAAGAAATAGGTTTAGCAGGGAGAGAATTATTTGTGCAATTTTTTATCCGTGTGTACCACGAAATCCCCTCCTGCACGCTTGCAGAATTTTCAAAGTTGAAAATTCTGCAAGCGTCGAATTTCGCGGATTTCCGCAAAATCTTCCAAGCCAAATTGGAACGGCTGTTTATTGTCCCCGCGGCGACTTTTGATAACGTAAAAGGGCAATTCCCCATCGGATTCTTTATTTGGAATACTCAAGATAGAGCGAAATCATTTGAGGAAATAAAAGCAGATGTATATAACACGAAAGGGGATTTTATTGGTTATAAACACATAAATACAGAAAAGGATTTTCATTCTATTAATGATTGGATAATCCAAACGAGAAAACGACCAAATGCGATGCAGATTGCATGGCTATCCGCTCGTGGCTGCGATATGCAGGTACAGTCTTATAATTTCATAACAAATGACACCTCAAAAATACCTCATCCAAGAGGCTCATGGATAACAGATAAAAACATTGTTGAAGGCGCAATATATTTAGCAGTTTATCAATGTATAGAACATACGTGGTTGAACGACCGCGACCAGTTTCTGTACCCCAACGACGGTTGGAAGACGGATTGGGCGTTTCAGTCGGACTGCCTGGCATACACCTTGTTCCACGGACAGAACCGCATCAGCCACAGCGATGCCACGCCGGGGACGCGGACGCCCTCGTCCGCGGAAAATAAATGTATCAACCACTGGATTCCCTTCACGGAGCAGGAGTTGGACAGCCCCGATTGTTTCCAATCGCACTTCATGTCCGATTTTCTTGCCGGCAAGATACGCCCCGAGCAGCCGCAACCCGCACAGACCCTCTTCGACGACAACGCTTGTGGAGATGATGTTTGTGGGGACGACGCGTCCCGCGTCGTCATGAGCCTCACCGCGGACGAGGGCGTCCGCGTCCCCGGCGAAGCCCAACAACGTGAAACCAACAACGCGCAGCCTTATATCCCCAACGCCCATTTCACTCCGGCGGCGCAGGCGGTGATGGAAGCGGGGCGGCGGTTGTGGTACTACTACCTCCACTACCCCGGGAGCGGCAACGCACCGTTTGGCACGGTGATAGATGTGAACGCCTCGTTCTACGACATACGTGTCTTCTTCCAAGGGCGCAACGACAAGGGCAAGATGAACAACGACAGCGACGATGCCGAGTACATGCGCCTGCTCCGCGACCTGCGCCAAAAGCAGAAAGTGCTGGCACAGCAGATTGCCGAAAAAGTCTATCGGTACGGATTTCTGAAATAGCCATGATGTCCGAAGAAGATACCCTGCTGCTCCATCTGCTACGTGCCACCGCCATCGACGGTGGCGGTGTGCCCGACGAGGTCCTGCTGCGCGAGGCGCGGGCACACATCCGTACATTCACCCAAGCGTGTAACTGCAGCCGGCAAAACCTGTACCAAAAAGGCGACGACAAGCCCAGTCTCAAATACGGCAATGATTATATGGCACGCTCGCGGGCAGCGTTGTCCGGAGAGGGCTATGCCTACACCCACCATCATCTGCTGCAGATAATGGCGGTGTTCTACGTCCTGCTGCGCCGGCCGCGTATGCGTACCCAATACAGCAGACACAGGTGGTATATCGACACGCTGTGCCAACTCATTGACGACAACCTGCTCAACAACTGCCGGGAAACCATCTATCCTTACCGGAACCAAATAAAGGCATTGGCTGACCGCATCGACCGCATCAACCAGCCCGACCTGTTCTACGGAGAGTGTTTGTCGCCCCTGCCTTTTACGCCGAAACCACAAAAACCAACCAATATGGGAGATACCTACAACATTCAAATGAACAGCGGGTGCGGCGATTTTATTGCCAACGGCGGCACCAAAAATATCACCAACCACTATCCGCAGCAGTCCGCACAGCAAAAAGACGGAACACTCTTTGCCTACATCGACCTCACCGCCTGTACGCCCCGCGAAGCACAGCAGGCGGAGGAAACGCTGCGGGGCGTGGCGCACAAGTCGCCCAAAGAGATTGCCGGCACTGTACACGATTTGGAGCGTGCCTGCCTGCTTCGCAAAGCCGACAAGATAGCGGGGTTTGTACGCGAATTCAACAACCATTTCGGGACGAACCTCAATGAGCAGTCTTTTTACAGTGCCTACCGGAATACATAACGCACCCATAATTTTTCATAAATTCTCATAACGGCAGTAGGAAAAACACTTTTCTTACTGCGCTTGTTATCAGCCGATTAGTCCGCTAATCGGCTGTTTTTGTCCATAGATTTTCATACCCTGCGAAAGGGGCGGATTCTTTCCCTACCTTTGCGGTGTCTTCGAGGCGCGAGGCACGTTGCCGAGCGTAAACAACGAAGGCACAAATAAAATGAAGATTACTATCAAGAGCATGCCCATACGTGGCAGCAAAGGGACACGCACGGTGATGCAGTTGCACGGGCGCGTGGGGAATGTGGTGTATTACGTGCGGGACGGCAGGCAGTACCTGCGCCGCTATGCCGTGCCGGGCGGCACAACCACCGAGCGGCAGCGGCTCCACCGCCGTCTGTTCGCCGCCGCCGTGGAGAACGCCCGTATCGTCTATCGCAGCCCGCACCTGCGAAAACCCTACGAACAACTGTGGATAGAGCACGGCGAAAACCACCGTATGAGCCTGTACAACTACATCGTACGCCACTTCCTCGTTCTCCGTTAATCCGGTGTGGGACGTTTGGTCTCCGTTAATTCCCGTTAATTGACCGTTAATTATTCGTTAATTCGGTGTGGAGACGACGCGTCCCGCGTCGTCAATGGCAGACCGCTGCATGGACAACCCTTTTTCGGTGTGGAGACAACGCGTCCCGCGTCGTCAATGCCAGACCGCTGTATGGACAACCCTTTTTCGGTGTGGAGACGACGCGTCCCGCGTCGTCAATGCCCTCGCAGGGGACGCAGCCCCCCGCCCGCGGCTTTTTTAATGGATTTTTAATGGGCATTAATGGAGTAAAGAGCCCTTTAACGGATTAACGACCAATTAACGGCAATTAACGGAGCCCCCCAAAACACCCGATAATGTTTTAATGGTTCTTTAATGGCTTTTCATGGAGAACAAAACACCTATATTATATGGAAAAGAAGAAAAAAAAGAAAGAAAAAGACAGCCGCCAGCAGATTGCCACCGACTGGATTTGCGACAACTATCTGCAGTTCAACCGTCTCCGCGTCGATACCGTCAGGCAGAGGATACAAATAAGCGAGACCTCCTCGACCCAGACTCCCCCAACCCCCTCAGAGAGGGGGCTTACAGAGCATCCGTCGAGCCCCTCCTTTGGAGGTCTTGGGGAGGTCGGTCATGGTCTCTGGCGCGACCTCTCCGACCGCGACATCAACGACATGGTGTGCCTCTGTGCCGCCGAGACCGGCGCCACCGTCTCCGACAAGGAGATATACACCGTACTCAACTCCAACGCCCTCCCGCAGGTACACCCACTGCGCGAGTATATCTGCCGCCAAGCACCCTACGACCCGCAACGCGAACCCAACTACATCGGCTTCCTCGCCGACATGGTGCACCTCACCAACCCCGACAAACAGGCGTGGTGGCGCGAGTGCTTCTCACGCTGGTTCATCGCCATGGTCGCCACGTGGCTGCAAGACGAAACGGTCAACCAGCAGGTGCTCGTGCTGGTCGGCAAACAGGGCATCTACAAGACCACATGGCTCGAACGCCTCCTGCCGCCCGAGTTGCAGCACTTCGGCAGCAAGTTCAACGGCGATTTCAACAAGGACGACCGGCTCCGCCTTGCCGAGTTCGGACTTATCAACCTCGACGAAATCGACGCTATGACACCCCGCGAACTCAACAAGATGAAATCGCTCATCACCGCCTCCGACATCAACGAGCGCAATGTCTATAACCGCCTCAAGGAGCGGCGCCTCCGGCTTGCCTCCTTCTGCGCCAGCGGAAACAAACGCGAGTTCCTCTCCGACATCACGGGCAACCGCCGCTGGCTGGCTTTCGAGGTGGAGAACATCGACAACCCCTTCTTCGCCATGCCCTCCTTTCCCTACGGGCGGCTCTATGCGCAGGCGAGGTATATGGTCGAGGAGATACACTACCCCTTCTGGTTCGAGCAGGACGACATCGCCCGCATCGAGGAGCAAAACAGCGATTTCCGCGCCTGCGAAAGCGAGGAACAACTCCTGCCCGTCCTCTTTGATGTACCCGCCAAAGATGCCACAGGTGAGCAAGTAAAGTTCCTCACGACGGCGCAAATCAGCCAAAAACTCATCGATTTTGGTGCCATAAAACGCCCCATGGCGCTCAACCGGCTCGGTATGTTACTCACCCGTATGGGCTTCCGACGGGTAGCAAAAGGCAAACAGCGCATTTACGGCTGGATTGTATATCAGCGACTTACGGACGAAATCCGTACAAATGAGCATTCTTTTGCACGACAAGAAGGTGAGTAGGTGAGTAAGTAGAGTAAGTAGTTTATACCTTTACACGTATGTATGTGTATATATAGTTTTCAGAACTTACTTACTCTACTTACTCACCCTACCACGACCTTAATGACGAATTTGTAATTAGTAATTTGTAATTAGTAATTTGTAATGAACAGAGACACCTATAAAACAGAGCAACGCAACCGTGCGATTTGCGAGACCTATTATGAACTGATACGCTGCGGAATGCCCTTTATGCGGGCGTATGCCGAGACCGGGGAACGGTTCTGGCTCTCCGAGAGCCATATACGGCGTGTCATTGCGCACTATGCGCAACAAAACGGACGGAAATGATGTATCTTTGCATCGTCTTTCCGGAACTGATACACACACCTGTCGCAGGTCTGTCGCAGGTCTATCGCAGGTCTATCGCAGGTCGCAAAAAAAAACTCTAACAGCCCGCAAGGGCGGTCAACATCTAACATCTAACATCTAACATCTAATATCTAACCCCTAACATCTAACCAATGAGCAAAACCCAATTCGACTACCCCGTACGCAAACTGTGCGGCAAAATCAGCCGGCACAGCCGCGTCATCCACGCCTGCACGGCAAGCGGCAAGCAGATTACCTATCTGCAAGGCGAGCGGGATTTGAGTGCCCACCCCGTAACGAGCAACGAGAAAACCAACCGCACCGCCTTCGCCGCCAAGCAAGCCAAAGTGGCGGCACGTATGAAACCCGCCTCCTCGACCTACGCTGCCGATATGGCAGCCTTCAAGGCACAGCAGGACAAAGGGTACAAGACCTTCCGCGCCTACCTGTGGAGCGTGGCGGAGTAAGACTTAATTAAAAATTATGAATTATGAATTATGAATTGCAAGTATCGACTGCCACCGAACAATGGTTGCAATTCTTCATTCATAATTCATAACTCATCATTTAATAACTATGGCTCACATCACTTACATCGACCCCGTCAAATCCGTCTCGGGGAAACTCTCGAAGAAGAGTACCGTCACCTTTATGGTACGTCAAGCCGCAACGTCGAATGCGGCAATGTTGCAAAACCCCAACTACACCCACATCCGCGGCAAGCGCACCACCGCCCTGTCGCAATCGGAGATCACCTACCGCGCCCGCTTCGGACAGATATGCCAAGCCACCACCGCACGACTGCAGGACGCCTCCAAAATGCCTGCCGACATCGCCGCTTTCAAGGCGCAGACCGAGTACAAAACCCTCCGTCAGTACGTTTGGCACCAATGTGCCGAGGAGATAGCGTAAAATGTAATTAAGAATGAAGAATTAAGAATGAAGAATTGCAAGTATCGACTGCCACCGGACAATGGTTGCAATTCTTAATTCTTCATTCTTAATTTTTAATTCATCCTCGGATTATGAAACATTTTCAATTGATATTGGCGGCGGGGTTGGTCTTTTTCGGCTGCGGGCTATTGGTGGCAGGTATCGCCATTCCCCCAGCGGGGGTGATAGACAGCAGCGTGCTCGTCGCCTTCGGCGAGATACTCACGTTTGCAGGGAGCCTCGTGGGGATTGACTACCACTACAGGTACCGGAAACCTCCGACACACTACCCCCCGACCTCCCCAACCGCGTCAGCGCCTCCAAAGGAGGGGCTCGACGGAGATGGGGAATAAGCCCTATCGGGCTAATAAGACCTATCGGACCAATAAAATACGAGATGATTATGATACTGAAACTAATACGAGATACTGCAAGCCCCCTCCCTGAGAGGATTGGGGGAGTCCTGCATGTGGATGGCACTATGTTTTGCACTACCTTGGAACGCCGCGGCGTGGAAATCCCCGCGCTGTGGTACACGGTGAGCGTGACGATGTCACCGCGGTTCAAACGCCTCATACCAATAGTGAACCACGTCCCAAACCGATCCGGAATCCGGTTCCACGTCGGCACCCGCCCCGAGCACTCGGCGGGGTGTATCCTCGTACCCGACCGCGAAACAGAAAACCGCCTCACCCAAACCCTCCTCAAAGCCCAACAACGCCATGAAACCATCTATCTTGAAATCTGCGAAGAGAAACATCCTGCCCCTCTGTATGATGTGCCTTGTCCTGCTCACGAGCGGATGCGCTACCTCGAAGCGGAGCGCATCCGACAGGAGTACTACCGCCACCACCCTGACGAACTCCCTCCGGCATGACAGCACCTACCACCGCGACAGTATCTATATCCGCGAATACACCCGCGGCGATACCGTATATCTCGACCGCTGGCGGGACAGGTGGAGGGAAAGAGTGGTAATAAGAAATGATACTATCTATCAAAACCGAGAAATCGTAGTTCATTCTCCACCCGAAAAGTACGTACCCCGAATAGTAAAATGGTTAGCCTATACCGGTGCCGCAGCAATAATCATATTCCTATTATGGCTATTCCTAAAAATTCGTGGTTAATTCACGGGAAATTATATGTTTAATCCCATACCATCCCGTGTTTTAACGGTCATTTAACGGCAATTAATGGAGCACAACATACTCCCCCGCCGACATAGAAGCACAGCGGGGGAGCATAGTAATTGTTAATTATTACCTGTTAATTGTCGGTTATTTCTGCCAGTTGTCCTTCAGCGAGGCGGTGCGGTTGAGGACGAGATGATCAGGAGTAGTGTCGGGATCGACCACGAAGTAGCCTTGCTTGAGCAACTGGTAGTGGTTCTCTTGGGCAATGCCGTTCTCAATGACCGGAGCATGGAGTTCGCTGCGGAGCGAGCCCTCCACCTTGATAGTCTTTATCTCGAGGCTGTTGGGGTTGAGCAGGTCGCGGAAATCACCTTCCTCCGCCGACGGGTTCTCCACGGCAAACAGACGGTCGTAGAGACGTGCTTCGGCATCCAGACAGGAGTTGCACTCCACCCAGTTGATAGTGGCTTTGGTCTTGCGGTTGCCGCCCTCGGTGCCCGACTTGGAAGCGGGGTCGTAGGTGGCATAGACGGTGGTGATATTGCCCTCGGCATCCTTGTCGCAGCCGGTGGCTTGGATGATATACGCCGACTTGAGACGCACCTCACGCCCGCCCGGGCTGAGACGGAAGAAGTTCTTGTCCGCCTGCTCGAGGAAGTCGCCGCGCTCGATATAGAGTTCGCGGGCAAACTGCATCTCGCGCGTGCCAAGTTCGGGGTGTCCGTCGATGTTCTCCGCGGTGATGGTCTCGCCGTTGCCCTCATAGTTGGTGATAACCAGTTTCACGGGGTCGAAGATAGCGCAGATACGCGGAGCCGTCTCTTTGAGGCACTCGCGCACGGTATGTTCCAGCAGACTGACATCAATCATACCCTCTACCTTGGTGTAGCCGATACGGTCAATGAAAGCACGGATAGCCTCAGCCGTATAACCGCGGCGGCGCAGACCGCAGACAGTCGGCATACGGGGGTCGTCCCAGCCGCGCACGAGCCCCTCCTTGACGAGTTGGAGCATCTTGCGCTTCGACATCACGGTGTAGGTGATATTCAGTCGGTTGAACTCGTACTGGTGCGGGCGGTAGTCGCCCGTTACAAATTGGTCGAGGAAATAGTCATACAGCGGACGGTGCACCACAAACTCGAGGGTACAGATAGAGTGCGTAACGCCTTCGAAATAGTCGCTCTGACCGTGTGCGAAATCGTACATCGGATAGACGTTCCACTTGCGCCCTGTGCGGTGGTGCGGGTGGGTGGTGATGATACGGTACATAATCGGGTCGCGGAAGTGCATATTCGGGTTCGCCATATCAATCTTGGCACGCAGCACCATCTTTCCGTCCTCTATCTCGCCAGCCTGCATCGCCTCGAAAAGGCGCAGGTTCTCCTCTATGGGTCGGTCGCGATAGGGCGATGCCACACCGGGTTCGGTAGGCGTACCTTTCTGCTCGGCTATCTGCTCGGCGGTCTGCTCGTCCACGTAGGCCTTGCCCTCTTTGATAAAGCGGATGGCAAGGTCATAGAGTTGTTGGAAATAGTCGCTGGCGTAGTAGATATTGCCCCACTTGAAGCCCAACCACGCAATGTCCTGCTGAATGGAATCCACGTACTCGACGTCCTCTTTGACGGGGTTGGTGTCATCAAAACGGAGGTTGCAGACACCGTGATATTTCTCGGCGATGCCGAAGTCCATACAGATGGCTTTGACGTGTCCGATATGCAGGTAGCCGTTGGGTTCGGGCGGGAAACGGGTCTGAATACGTCCGCCGTTCTTGCCCTCGGCAAGGTCTTTCTCTACGATTTGCTCAATGAAATTGAGGCTTCTTTCTTCTGTTTCCATTTCGTTTAATTATGAATTTTGAATTATGAATGAGGAATTATATCTTTATATGCTCTGACGACGCGAGACGCGTCGTCCCCATACAGCACGCAATTCATAATTCCTAATTCACCATTCCTAATTAGTTTATGCCGCGGACAATGCCACGGGGTGAGGCTTTGATAAAGTCGATGATAGCGTTGCGCTCGGGGGTCTCGGGTACGGCAGCAAGGATCTGTTCAACCGCCTGCGTTACATTGAGACCGGACATATACAGCGTGCGGTAGGTATCTTGGATAGAAGCAATCTGCTCACGGGTGAATCCGCGGCGATTGAGTCCGACAGAGTTGATACCGCAGTACGATACCGGTTCGCGTGCTGCGATAACATACGGTGGGATGTCCTTGTTGATTTTCGTGCCGCCCTGTATCATCACGTGCGCCCCGATATGGGTGAACTGGTGAACGAGGCTGCCGCCACCGATGATAGCCCAGTCGTCCACCACCACTTCGCCTGCCAGTTGCACGGCGTTGGACATAATAATATGGTCGTGGAGGAGGCAGTCGTGTGCCACGTGGCAGTATGCCATAATGAGGCAGTTGCTGCCCACTACGGTCTTGCCCTTGCTGGCAGTACCGCGATGAATGGTAGCGCACTCGCGAATGGTGGTGTTGTCACCGATGAAGACGTAGGTCTTCTCGCCTTTGAACTTCAAGTCCTGCGGAATAGCACCCACTACGGCGGAGGGGAAAATATGGCAGTTCTTGCCGATACGTACGCCCTCGCAGATAGTGGCATTGGCATCAATAATGGTGCCTGCGCCTATTTCCACATCTTTGTCAATATAGACAAACGGACCGATTTGCACGGAGGGGTCAATCTTCGCCTCCGGATGGATGTATGCTAATGGTTGGGTCATAATCTTTTATTTTTATTAGGGTCTTTAAGGTCCTTAAGGTCTTTAAGGACGTTACTGGATCACCTTGTTTCTCAGTTGGCGGCAGCACTGGGTGTTGAAAGTGTGTCCCGGTCGCTCGGCGATGAGTTTGCCTTGGATATAGCAGCCGAGAAGCGACATATCGCCGATGAGGTCAAGGAGTTTGTGCCGCGCCGGCTCGTTCTGGTAGTTGAGCGGGGAGAGGTAGCCGAGTTTGGCGGCATCAAGGTGCGGAGCACCGAGTTTGTCGGTCATATAGTCCAATCCCTCCTGCGACATCTGGGTCTCATATATCACTAATGCGTTTTGCAGGTCGCCTCCTTTGATAAGCCCCATACGCAGGAGCGGCTCTATCTCGCGCACGAAGCAGAAAGTACGTGCAGCGGCTATCTCGCGGGGGTAGGTACTCAGGTCGTGCAGTTCGGCATGCTGCTCGCGCAGGAAAACGCTCGGAAACGAAATCATTACCTCCACCTCGTAGTGGTCGGAGGGCAGCAGCACCAACTTGTTGCCGCGCTCGGAGACATACTCGATAGGCTCCGTAACGACAAACACTTTGCGCTCCGCCTGCTGCTCCTGCAAGCCTGCAGCCTGTATCGCCTTGACGAACAGTTTGGCACTACCATCGAGGATAGGCATCTCGGGACCGTCCAACTCGATAAGACAGTTATCCACCCCCATCGCATAGAGGGCGGAGAGGGCATGCTCCACGGTCGATATTTTCCACGCGCCGTGCTCGAGGACGGTGCCGCGCTCGGTAGCACTGACATAGTCGGCAAGGGCTTGGTGGGTCGGTTTGCCCGGCAAATCAACACGGCAGAGTTGTATGCCCGTATTTTCGTCCGCAGGCAGGAAGTTCGCTGTAATATGCAGACCCGTATGCAATCCCTTACCCGACAGGGTGAAAGGGGAGGAAATGGTATGCTGGTTCATTTCATTTATGAATTACGAATTATGAATGAGGAATTATAGGCAAAGAATTTACAAATTTACAAATTTACAAATTTACACACTTACAAATTTACAAATTCTTCTCAAGGGTACTGAGGCGGCGCATCAGGTCGGGGAGTTGCTTGAAACCGACCGAGGAGCGGCGCCAGTTCATTGCGTCGATAGCGGGCGAACCCTGGTACATACCCGGTTTGCGGACACTGCCTGCCACCCCCGCCTGCGCACCGAAGACGCAGCGGTCGGCAATCTCGATATGCCCTGCCACACCTGCCTGACCGGCAAGGATACAATGGCTGCCTATCTTGGTAGAACCCGCTACGCCCGCCTGCGCGCACATAAAAGTGGACTCGCCCACTTCTACGTTGTGCGCCACCTGCACAAGGTTGTCTATCTTCGCATTGCGGCGGATACGGGTGGAACCCATCATAGCACGGTCGATCGTACTGTTGGCACCGATCTCCACATCGTCCTCTATCACCACATTGCCTATCTGTGGCAGTTTTTGGTTCACACCCTGTGCATCGGGTTCGAAGCCGAAGCCGTCCGCACCGACCACCACGCCCGCATGGAGAATACAACCACGCCCGACCACACAGTTGTAATAGACCTTGACCCCCGCATAGAGAACAGTGTTTTCGCCAATCTGCACATTATCGCCGATATACGTATTCGGATAGATCTGCACGCCCTTTCCGAGACGGACATTCTTGCCGATATAGACAAACGCACCGATGTACGCATCATCGGGTACAGAGACGCCCTCACTGATATAAGCGGGTTGCTCCACGCCGTGGCGGGCGGGATTCATGGCTTTTGCGACTAATTGGAGCAGTTGCCCCATCGCCCCGCGGGCGTTCTCTACGGCAATCACGGTAGCATTGCTTTCGGGGGCTTTACCGCCCAGGAGACTTGCCGTAACCAATACGACAGAGGCTTGCGTGGTTGCTAAATAGGGCATATATTTCTCCTCGCAGAGAAAACAGAGTTTGCCCTCGGTAGCGGACTCGACAGGAGCGACATCGCTCACTGCGCGGTTGGGGTCGCCATAGAGTTTGCCTCCGAGAAGGAGGGATATTTGTTGTGCAGAAAATTCCACTTTATGCTAATTATGAATTAATAATTATGAATGATGAATTATTTGTCTCTGTATGCTCTATCCTATACGCATCCTATGCGCATCCTATAACAAAAACATAGGTGGATGTCAGGTGGATAGTTTTTTATAACTGTTTGCTGTTCTTCACCGTCGGAACTCAAACAGGTAAAGTTTCTTTGGTTTGCGGGTGAGCGACGGCAGGTCGAGTATCTCGCTGGCGGAAGCGATGTCGCGCACCGTGCCGTCGCGGTAGAGTATGTCGATTGAGTCGTCTTTTTCCGAATAGGTATTGCTCGTCGATATATGCTCCACGAAGAAATACTCCGCCTCCTGTTCGCTGATACCCAACGCATTGGCATAATGCCGGCGCAGGATCTGCTGCTCGGTGTCTGTGAGCGGTTCGGTCAGCAACCGCCCGCGGAAGAGTTGGCGGTTGGTAAACGCCGTACTCAGTTCGCGCAACACTGTGTCGTCCGAGTTCATCCACACCTTGATAGCCGACAGCACATCGGTATCGTCAAGCAGGGCATACTGCTGCATCGCCTCGCTGCCAAGAGCGAAATCGGCTGCAGTAACACGATGGTACAGAAAATAGTGCAAAGCGGGTGAGCCAAAAAGTTCCCTGCCCGACAGAGCCAGTTCTTTTGCCCGTGCGAGTATCTTGATCAGGTGTTGCTCGGCGGCAACGGAAGTCTTATGGAGATAAACCTGCCAGTACATCAGGCGGCGTGCCACAAGGAACTTTTCTACCGAATAGATGCCCTTGATCTCTACCACCAGACGGTCGTCCACCACATTGAGCATCTTGAGCAACCGCTCGCTCGCCACACGCCCCTCCTGCACGCCCGTGAAGAACGAGTCGCGGCACAGGTAGTCCATTCTGTCCACGTCCAACTGGCTGGAGATGAGTTGGTGGAGAAAATGGCGGGGATAGCGGTCTTTGAAGATAGCAATCGCCTCGTCCAACGGACGCTGCTGCCAGAGTTGCTGCTCGCTTCCGCGGCTGAGGTCGATATTGATCTGCTCCATCATTAGGAGCGAAATCTCTTCGTGGGTAATGCCCTCGACAAGGGTATGCTCTAATACATGGGAGAATGGTCCGTGCCCGATGTCATGGAGCAGAATAGCCGCCAAGGCACCCGTTGCCTCGCCGTCGCTTATCTCCACCCCTTTGCCCCGCAGCGAAGCAATCCCCTCGCTCATCAGGTGCATTGCACCTATGGAATGGAGGAAACGGCTGTGCATAGCACCGGGATAAACCAAATAGGAAAGCCCCAACTGACGGATACGGTTGAGGCGTTGTACGTACGGATGCTGCAACACATCGTAGAGCAGGTCGCTCGGGATAGTGAGAAATCCGAATACGGGGTCGTTGATTATCTTCCGTTTGTTGGTTACCATTTATACAAGCGGCAGGGTTCGCATTTTTGCCAACGGTAGGAGAAACTGAGACCTAACATAAAATAACCGTCTCCCCACTGGAAACGGGACGATTTGGTAAGCGGGTATGCGTCAAGGTTGCTGTTGGGTACATCCAAGAGCCCCTGATGAACAGATGCCATAACGGTCATAAAGAAACCATGGGTCAGATTGATATTATATCCTATCTCGACCGGCAGCATAGGCAGCACACTCACCACCTGCCCCTCGCCGCGGTCGGAGCGGGTAAAATCATAGTTGATA
This sequence comes from uncultured Bacteroidales bacterium, assembly GCA_934716995.1. GTDB lineage: Bacteria > Bacteroidota > Bacteroidia > Bacteroidales > Paludibacteraceae > Colicola. The sequence goes on from CAKUYO010000004.1 coordinate 21,371, forward strand.
ACGCTCAAGTTAAGCCCAAGACCGGCATAGATATAAAAACCCGCCTTAGGGAAAGGATACCACTCGATACCTGCTGCCAGTTCGCCAAAGCCGCTTTTGAAAGAGCCTTTGCCCATCTGCGTCTGCACCTCCTGCCCCGTAACGGGGTCTGTGGTCAGCGCATAGCGCGCACTGTCGTTGCCGTGCAAATAGCCTCCCGAAAGGGAAAAACGCCAGTTGGCACTATTAGCCAGCGGGTGGAGGTAACTGAAGATAACACTGCCGCCCACACTGAGATTCTGCTTCTGGAAACCCTCCTTGAACGCCACACCGAGCATATCCACATCACCGTAGTAATACAGGGCATTGCCGGTAAGAGTAATACCTTGCGCCACAGAAGAGTTGCGCGTAGAATAGAGACCGTGTGCGTCGGGCGTCTTACGCCACGAGCGGCGCACCTGTGTCTTTTGTTGCGGATTGCCTTTGTTCGGCTTTGCCTCCGCCATCAACGAACCGCTGTAACCCAAGCCGAGCACCAACGCGAGTATGGAAATTAGCAAATGTCTTTTCATAACCTGCACAAAAACGCCACAAAGGTAGTTATTTTTTGTGAAAGTAACAAATTTTTATTCATTTTTCCATTCCCGTTGATGTTTCTTATGCCGCAAAGAGCATTTTTTCTTTGCTTCGGGCAGAAAAAATTACCGTTTGCGGGTGATTTCTTCACGCACGGAATTGATTTCGAGAAGCGTGCTGAAACTGTTGCCGTCGTACAAGCCGGTGAGGTAGGCGAGTTTGTCGTCCTCCTTGGCATAGCCCATACGGAGCATATTCTCCGCAGTGAGCCGGAACAGGTCGGATTTGTTGTGGTGCTCCGGGTCGTAGTGGGTATAGACACCGTAACTGAGGTTGAGGGTGCGGATAAGTTGCTCCTTGTAGCAGATTGCCATAATAGGCGTAGGTCCGCGGAAAGCGGCGAGGTTGCGTGCCATACGCCCCGTGGCACTGTCGATCAGGATACCGCGCAGACCGAGTTCCATAGCGGCACGGAAAGCCGACTGGGCGAGAAACTCGCGTACGGGGTCGTCATCGCCGCTGCCGAGGTCGATGTCGCGCGAATACTCCTGTTCTTTCTCCGCCTGCTCGGCGATATGCGCCATCGTGCGCACCGCCTCCACGGGGTATTTGCCGGAAGCCGTCTCGCCCGAGAGCATCAGCGCATCGGTGCGGGAAAAGACCGCATTGGCGATGTCGGTAACCTCCGCACGGGTCGGGCGCGGGTTGCTGATCATCGAATGGAGCATCTGGGTTGCCACAATCACGGGTTTGCGGGCACGACGGCACTTGCGGATGATGTTGCGCTGGATACCCGGTATATTCTCGATCGGCACCTCTATACCCAGGTCGCCGCGGGCAATCATAATACCGTACGAAGCCTCGATAATCTCGTCTATATTGTCCACACCCTCCTGGTTCTCGATCTTGGAGATGATGAGCATCTCCTTGCCTGTCTCGCGGATAATCTCCTGTACGGCGTGCACGTCGGCAGCCGAGCGCACGAAACTATGGGCGATAAAATCCACGTCCATCGAAGCGGCAAAACGGATATTGCGGATGTCTTTCTCGGTCAGCGCAGGCAGTTCGATATGCGCCCCGGGAACGTTCACGCTCTTGCGTGCGCCGAGTGTACCGTCGTTCTGCACGGCAACAGTGATGTCATTGTCCTGAATATCCGTAACGAGCATATCTAAAAGCCCGTCGTCGAACAGCACATGGCTGCCGACACGGATGTCGTGTGCAAAAGCGGGGTAAGACACACAGATGGCGTCATGCGTGGTTACGCCGTCCGGATTGCCGTAGATATGCACGGTCTCGCCCGTCTTGTAGTCGATGGGCGTCTCGCAGACTGTAGTGCGGATCTCAGGTCCCTTGGTATCAAGCAGAATACCTAATTTCTTGCTCACCTTGCGGGTGTTCTCTATCACCTGCCGCATACCCTCTTCGGGAGCATGCGCCGTATTGATACGCACCACGTTGATACCTGCGTCATAAAGCGATTGGATAAACGCCACATCGCAACGGCGGTCGCTGATACTGGCGACAATCTTTGTTTGTTTCATACCTTGACTAATACCTTTGTTTTCCCTGCGGCTTCCATACTTTTGCCATAAGGATAGCCTTGCGGGAACCTAAATAAAAAGGGCAACTCCGATATGCATCGGTTTGCCCGTATCGTACCGCGAGTGGGACTTGAACCCACACAACCATTTCTGGTCAAGGGATTTTAAGTCCCTCGTGTCTACCGATTCCACCATCGCGGCGTTGAAGAACAACCACAGTACAAACCCTGCGACCATTATCCACTCAAAACCGACTGCAAAGGTACGGATAAAAAACGGAATATGCAAATATCATCCTATTTTCCGCCGCACTTGATGAACCAAACAGTCCCGAATGCCCCTACCAACGTCAGTCCGGGATACCGGCAGGTCTATGTCATTTGTATGTGATTCGTATGTGATTGGTATGTGATTAGGCGGTTTTTGCCTGTATTATAGCGAGTTACATATTATCCGTTTTATGCCGGCTTGCTCCCGAATTTATAACCATCTGATTAGCAAACGATTGAATATACAACTATACAAAAAAGAGACCGCCCGACCATATAGTCAGGCAGCCCCTTTACGTATCGGAATATGATAAGACCGGATCAGATAGCGTTGATCTCGTGGAGAATAGAGGTAGTCTTTGCTACAGCAGCCTCGCTGGCAGCGTAGAGTTCTTTCTCCTTGTCGTTGAGCGGCAACTCAACGATCTTCTCGATACCGTTCTTGCCGATGATACAAGGCACACCGATGGTGATGTCTTTGTATCCGTACTCACCGTCGAGGTAAGCCGAGCAAGGAATCATCTTTTTCTGGTCGTTGATGATGCTGTCCACTACGCTGGCTGCGCTGGCACCCGGAGCCATCCATGCGCTGGTACCGAGCAGACCGGTCAGAGTAGCACCGCCTACCATGGTAGCGTGTACCACCTCGTCGAGTTCAGCCTCGCTCAGGAAGTTGAGGATAGGCATACCTTTGTAGGTAGCAAAACGTGCCATAGGGATCATTGTGGTATCACCGTGGCCGCCGATAACGAAACCTTCCACCTCGTTGGCATTGCAACCGAGTTTCTGGCTGAGGAAGTATTTGAAACGGCTGCTGTCGAGTGCACCACCCATACCGATGACACGGTTACGCGGCAGACCGAGCGATTTGAGCGTCAGGTAAGCCATCGTATCCATCGGGTTCGATACCACGATCAGGATAGCATTGGGCGAATAGGTGAGTACCTGCTTGGCCACGCTCTTTACGATACCTGCGTTTACGCCGATGAGTTCCTCGCGGGTCATACCCGGTTTGCGGGGCAGACCGCTGGTGATAACCACTACATCGGAGTTGGCAGTCTGTGCATAATCATTGGTAACACCTTTTACTACAGTATCGAAGCCCAGCAATTGAGCCGTCTGCATGATGTCCATAGCCTTGCCCTCGGCAACGCCCTCTTTGATATCGATCAATACAACTTCGCTGGCTACTTTCTTTACAGCCAACACATTCGCGCACGTAGCACCTACGTTACCTGCGCCTACAACGGTTACTTTTGACATAACGTACTATTTATTAGGTTTATATTGTTCCTGTATTGTGCCGACAAAATTACTGCTTTTTTTCAAGCCCTGCAAATAATTCTCTATTTTGCCAATCGGTCTATACAAAAACTATTCACATTTTTCGCCAAGCAGAGTATGCCTGCCTTGCGGGGTAAGGATATAGAGTGTACCGTTCTCCAAGACGAAATGCGGCTGTGTCCCCTCCGTTTCGACATTGTCCAAAGCCGTTTCCTGCTTCACCCAGACCGTGATATGCACGTAGGCATCCACCGCCCCGCGCGAACGCAGGCGCAGATAGGCATCCTGTATCCCCTCTACCTCCGATTGGAAACCGAGAGCCACTATGCCCCCCTCCGCAGGCAGCGTGTTCGGCGACATCTTGAACTTGCCCGGGTGATTGCCCGTAAAAGACATGGTAACATTCTCCGTCAGGTTTGCCCCTGTAACCTTCAGTACAAAAGTCTTCAGTTCATTCGGCTCGGCAGTATCATAAAACTCGGGACTGTCCACCGAGATGAGCGGCAGGTCGTCGCGCCCCCACGACACATCGTCTATCAGATAGGTAGCTGCGCCCTCTGCACCGTTGATACCGCTGAACTTAAAGCCCATAAAGAACACATCGGGGATATTCTCCTGCCCCGCGAGGTTCACCTGAAAATCGAGCCAGTCGCCCGATTGGTCTTTGGTAGCAGGCATATCGATTTCGAGGTCTTGGAAGAACACGTCGTCCGCATCGGTAGCATCGATAAACCAGAGTTGCAACTTAGCCGACATATCGTCGGTGAGTGCATCGCCGCGCACACGGAACGTAAAGACTTGGTTCTTGGCGTTCTTATAGTCCAAAGCGGGCGTAACCAGCCACATGGAATCCACTATATTGGATTCGCCCTGCCAGACATACCCGGTAGCCTTGGCGCAATGCTCCCCGTCATTGTTGCGGTCTTCATAGCCCCACCACGGGCGTGTACCGGCGGTAACCACATTCTGCCACCCCGTGAGTTTGAGCGTCTTGTTGTGTTCGATATTGTCGAAATGCTCATTGAGCAGCGAAAGCGGGTGGCTCATATCCCACACAAAAGCGGTGGCATAGTCTGCCACCTCGGGGTCGCCCTCGGTGGCTACACCCGTGATACGCAGTTGCTGTTTCTGTGCGTTCTTGCTCGACCAATAGATGGTGGCGGAGTATTCGCCCGCCTTGCGGGGAGAGAAAGTAATATAGGTCTTTGTCTCCATATTGCGCGGTATGAGCGAACTGCTGACAGTAAAAGCCGACTCGTTGCCGTCGTTGATAATAGAGACGGCTATGTCCTCCACACAGTTGAGCGATGTAACCACTACCGAGTCGCATTTCTGCGTGCCCGCTTTGGCAGCAAACTGCGGCAGAGCGGTCGGAGCGATATGTATCTCCGGTTTGAGCGTAGAATCGCTTCCCGCTCCGCTAAGCGAGAACGTTTTGTTGTATTCCAATGCCTGCGAACAGTCGGTAACCAGCATTGCTTTATGATTGCCCACTTGGGTCGGGGCATACCATAGTCTGACCGTCTCCTCGGCTGCCGTTACCTGTGTCTTCTCCAAGCGGAACATGTTGCGGTGGGTGCCGCGGAGATCCAGACAGACCGGCTCGGTGAGGTTACCCTGACGGATAGTGAGCGTTGTCATCAGCACACTGTCACCGATATTGCAGCGTGCCGCTGCAATAGTCTCGGGCATCACGGTGTACCACGGATTCTTATTTTCGGTGCGGGTAAACGAGAAGTCATCAAAGAGCACTTTGACCCCTTTTTTCACCCCCACACTGAACAGGAAACCCGTTGCGTCCTGCGGCTTGGTGGTCTTTACCGTCAGTTCCTGCCACCCGTCGCCGAGAGGCAGCACCTGATTGAGTTTTACACTGTCGTGTGGTGTTCCCTCCTGCGGATAGCGGTAATTCCACGCGCTATTCAGAAACAAGTCCCCCGCATTAGCCGACAACACTTTATAATGTATGGTCAGTTCAAACTCCTGTCCGGTAACATCCGTTTGCAGATCAACAGACTGTTGGAGAGAACGGGTTTGCTTCACTTCCTCTGTGCGGAAGGCTTTCTCACCATGATACACATCCGCCGTCTCTATGGCGATACCTGCACCGAATGTCCAGCCCTCGAAATCTGCGCCAAAGAGAAAATTGGTTTGTGCCTCTTCAAAATCTCCGTTGCTCAGCAGATTATCCGCTGCCATAGCAGGCAGCAGCATTATCCCGCAAAGGAGAATGGATAATAGTATTTTCTTCATATAGTTGTAGTTGTAATTAGTTGCTCATTTATAGGCAAATATGCAAAAAACTGCACAAAATTACGTGTTTTTACGCACTAAACTGCACAAAATGACAATATATAATATACCCCGATAGTGTGTTTCGGACACTTTCGGGGTATATTGTCTGTACAATGGTTAGCGAACCACCTTGTAGGTCTTGTCGCCCTGACGGATGATGTTTACACCCGGCTGCAACTCCGATACACGCATACCCGATACGGTATAGATCTCGATTTCCACATCGGTTGCGATATTGTCGATAGCCGTGCTTGCAGCCACTACATCCTGTTTGTCGCGTACACGCAGCACTTTGCCCGTAGTGGCACTGGAAATAGCGGTAATATCGGCTTTGGCGGGTTTGACGGCACCGATCAGGTCGTTACCTGCAATCAGGTTGATTGTTGCCGTAGCCTCGCCCTGTTGGATCTCATCGCCGCTGGCGAAAGCGTCCGTATTGGCAAAAGTAACGCCCTCCACTTTCACCAATTGGCAGAGATAGTCGGCAGGATTAGCCTGCAATTCTGCCAGAGTAACCACCTTGGGAGTAACCTCGTTGTTGTGGCTGAGAACGGAGATATTCGGAGACTCTGTTCCAATATAGACAATTCCTGCCACCGTATTTGCAGCATCTGCGTACACAAGGAAATTGGTTACTTTGTCCCCTTGTGCCACATCATCTCCCCAATAACTATCGTTGACAAACATACCTGCAGTAGCATCTTGCAAATATAGTTTATTACCACTTTGCATATACTTGTAGGTTACAACAGCCTCACCAGTATATTTAATGTATTCATAATCATACAATGCCGTTGCAGCCACCGTATTCAGTTCTGCAATAGTAGAAACCGTATGGGCTTTCAAATTGTAATAAGACAAACTTACCTTTGCTGTTACGCTACCCGAAGTCAAAGTAATGTTATACGCTCCATATCCATCCGCCTTAGGTGCAATGGTCATCGTAACAACCACATCGCTGGCATTATCCTTAGCAATAGTATATTTATCAAGAGTAACATCTTCATTATCAGAAACTAAAGTAATATCTTCTTTCAAGTTATTACCCGTCACTGTAAAAGTCTTAGTATACGTTTCACCAGTCAAGCCCTGCAACCAACCAAGCGATGTTGGAGTAACAACAATCTCAGGGTCTGCTTCTGCCACCTCAAACAAATCCGCCCATTGGGTTGCCACTTTAATCTCATCAATATACACTTTCTGAGGAGCATTGCTTGAATTCAAAAGAGTAACAGACGATAACGAAGCGTCCGTTCCATTATATGTGCTAACCGCAACAGGTGTGTGTTCCGTTGCAGTTGGATTAACATACAAACGCGCCGTGTCATTCTTTTCCCCTTCTACATTCTCATATTCAAGCACTACAAGGTAAGTAGTATTTGTAGAATAAGTCTGCTCTCCATATACCGTAGTAACGCCAAACGAGGCTCCCGATTTTCTAATACCCAACTGGAACTTATCCCCAACGGTTTTCATATACAAGCGCGGTGCAAACGAACTGCCGGAATTGGCAAAAGCCATAAAATAGCCCTCTTTTCCATCTGTAGCGTGCAAACTTTCCACATTGATAAGTGCCGCAAAATAGATACTGCCACTTGTGATAGCCTCTGTAGCAAAAGAACGCTCGGCATAGTTTCCCGATGATGTGGTATTCACTACCGCCTTATTACCCGTAGCGGTGGTTGCATAACCCTCGTAAGACAAAGAGCCTTCTACCACTTGTACATAATCGGTTTTGTTATTTTGTGTATAATACCAATCCGTCAAATTCCAATCTTTGGTAGGTTGCATTTCTCCTTTATCCAATCGTCCTGCCGTATAGTCAAAACTCTCGTGGAGGAGCAGGTTGGCATTGACAGTGTTGAGCGTCAGCAGTGCCAAAGCAAAAAGTAATAGTTTTTTCATAATGAATTGAATTTAATATGTGTTAGTACCTTAATTGTTTCCTGTTTGCGGGATATTTACATTCCGATTGTTTCAAATCGGTGCAAAAGTACGCAAATATATTGACATACACAAATAGATCACAGCAAATAGCATGCAAAACGTCAGTATAATAAAGTTTTTATGCCTTTTTGCACAACAATCCCCTTATAATTACCAGGTGCAGGTTGCCCGAGAACGGTGTATGCAGGGAAAAACATATCGTCTTGCGGGGTATTGCCAAGGGCGGTCGGTTCGGGGTAAACCGTTTGGCTGATGATCCACAGCGTCAGCACATTCCAATCATACGACACAACGGCTTCTATGCGGGTCGGTTTGTTCTCCGCCAGTGTACCGATATTAAACTTGTCTGCAAGGGCGTAAGTTCCGCCATGGTATGTTCCATACCCGCCGCTGACGACTACGCTGTCCAATACCACATAGCGGCACACATCTGCGCTGTCCAAGGCAAGGATATTCGAGTCCGGCAGGCACTCTGCTTTGGTACTCTCTACGTGCCATGCCTCCACGGGCGACAGTTCGGGTACGCCGTAATAGTTTTGGTAGCGTCCGTGTACGCCCGTCAGCACATCGCCTTTGGACAATCCCTGTCCGAAGGGTTTGCCGTCGGTGTCCGTACCGTCGTAGATGAGCATACTGCCCGAGTCATCACGCACGAAGATGTATCGGTCGTATTTCTTGGTTACCACCACAGGATTGAGATACACCTTGGCAAAGTCTTCGTTCTGTACAGCCTCGGCGATGGTCTGCTGCGGTACTACACTGAGCAAAACCGTTACAGAAGTGCGGGTATCTCCGCTGACGAGGTCAAGCGTATCGATATACATCCCCGCCCCGGTGGCGCGATAGGAGATGGTCAGTTGGTCGCCGTCACGGTCAAGCGTCTGCGCCGAAAGGGCAAAGGTTTCGCCGTGGCGCAGCGTGGCTTGTATATCCCCGGTCAGGCGCACGGCGTTCACGGTAACGGTCTTGCTCCCCGATACCTCCGCAGACGACAGGCATACCTCGCCAAAGTTGACCATTGATGCTGCTATAGCGGGCTTATCCGTACCGATAGCCTGCGTTTCGCGGTAGAGACATACAGGGGTGAACTTATGCGGGTCGGCGTAGCAACCGAAGAGTTTATCGGTACTATTGTACTGAATATACTTACCCGTGCTTGTTCCTTGGCTCATAATCGTTGCCGCCCCGTCGGGAGCAATCGTCATTGTCCATACGCCGTAGTTGCCATAGTCGTTTGAGGTGTAGTTAGTCCACAGGGCGAGTTTGTTTTTGGTCTTGCCGCCGTTTGCCACGAGATAGGCTTCTTCGTAACGCAGTTCGTCTTGATATATATATGCCGTATCGCCGTTGGTATCAAGCACTTTGCGGAGTGTATAAACGGCATCATCGTTGGCATTGACGGTATTGCGGTCGGCGGAATAGACGCCGTTGATGGCGTGGATATTGTTTTTACTGACGGTCTCGTTGTAATAGCCCATCAGCATAGGCGTAGTGCCGTCGGCGATGCCGAAGATGACTTGGTCGGAGTCTCGCAGCGAGTGTATGTCCGTTACGAGGCGGAACATACTTTGTGTGAACTCCGGACTTGCGCCTTCGGCGGAACGGACAGATACAGAATTGAGATAAATCGAATTTCGGGTACAGTTGATTTGGAAGCGTATCTTACCCGTCTGCTCAACGGGCAGGACGATGGTTAGATCGCTATTGCTCGGATTGGAGATACTGAACGCAGTGTCTATGGGCGCATTATCACCTATTTGAATGCGTATGCTGCCCTGTCCTCGGGTGGTTGTGGCGTAGTTGAATGTCAGGCGACGCACATCGGTGAACGAGCGCACCGATGTTGCCCCGGCTCCCGTGCCCTGGGCAGTTACCTTAACCCCTATCTGATAGGTGCTACTGTAGTCGTTGCCATCTTGGTTTGAGATCCAGCCGTCGGTCTTGCCATCACAGACTACCGTACCTTGTTTGCTGCCCCATTGGGCATTGGTGAAAGTATAAACGGTAACACCTGCAAAGGCATTTGCAGATAATAGCAAGAGAGTAAACAGGAAAGTTTTTTTCATATTCTCCGATAATATAAAACAATACAACCTACCCTTATGCAGAGTAGGTTGCACCCATATAGTTAATTAGTACGCAATAGCAAAGATAACACGCCCTTTGGAGGGTTTGCCCGTAACCATACATGTACCGGGTTCGCTCTTGTGCCCCGGCAGGTCGTGCATAGGGATACAGCGGATAGTCGCCTTGGTATCGGCTTTGATCTTCTCTTCCGTTTCGGGCGTTCCGTCCCAGTGGCAGAGCAGGAATCCGCCTTTTTTGATTTCTTCCTTGAACTCGTCGTAGGAGTTCACCTCACGCGTATTGGCAATGCGGAAGTTGAGCGCTTTTTGGAAGATATTGCTCTGTATCTCCTCCAGCAGGTTCTTGATATACAGTTCGATGCCGTCGAGTGCAACGGTGGATTTCTCCATCGTGTCGCGGCGTGCGATTTCGATAGTGCCGTTCTCCAAGTCGCGTCCACCCATAGCCAGACGCACAGGCACGCCTTTGAGTTCGTAGTCGGCGAACTTGTAGCCCGGAGTATATTTCTCGGATGTATCCACTTTGACACGGATACCCATCTGCTTGAGGTTGTCGGCAACCGGATTGAGTTTCGCAAGCAGTGCATCCAACTGCTCCTGTGTCTTGAAGATAGGTACGATTGCCACCTGTATCGGGGCGAGGTGCGGCGGGAGTACGAGTCCGTTGTCGTCGGAGTGGGTCATAATGAGCGCACCCATCAGGCGGGTCGATACACCGAAAGAGGTAGCCCATGGGTACTCGTATTTGTTCTCCTTGCTCAGGAACTGCACATCGAACGACTTGGCGAAGTTCTGACCGAGGAAATGGCTTGTACCTGCCTGCAACGCCTTGCCGTCCTGCATCATTGCCTCGATACAATAGGTCTCGACGGCTCCTGCAAAACGCTCGTTGGGCGATTTGACGCCCTTTACCACGGGGATTGCCATAATGTTCTCCGCCACGTCTGCATAGACGTTAAGCATCTGGCGTGCGAAAGCATCGGCTTCCTCGCGTGTAGCGTGGGCGGTATGTCCTTCCTGCCAGAGAAACTCGGCGGTACGGAGGAAGAGGCGTGTACGCATCTCCCAGCGCATCACGTTGCACCACTGATTACACAGCACGGGCAGGTCACGGTAACTGGAGATCCAATTCTTGTATGTTGACCAGATAATCGTTTCCGAGGTAGGACGTATAATGAGTTCCTCCTCCAATTTGGCGTCCGAATCCACGATAACGCCTTTGCCCTCGGGGTCATTCATCAGGCGGTGGTGTGTTACGACGGCGCACTCTTTGGCAAAGCCCTCCACATGCTCCGCCTCGCGGCTGAAATAGGACTTGGGTATCAGCATGGGGAAATAGGCGTTCTTGACACCATACTCCTTAAAACGGCTGTCCAATGCCTGTTGGATACGCTCCCAAATCTCATAGCCATAAGGTTTGATTACCATACATCCGCGCACAGCGGACTGCTCTGCCAGGTCGGCTTTGACGACCAACTCATTATACCACTTCGAGTAATCAACTGCCCGAGGTGTCAGTTTCTGAAAATTTGCCATTATCTTAATTTGTATTGTTTACGCAGTTGTTCAAACCGGTCGGGTTGTGCTTTGAGCGAGTTGGACACACGTTGCAGCCAACCGGGCGCACTATCACCGTATTTTTGTTGCAAAGTTACTGCTTTTTTGTCAATTTGCAAAGGCGAAAGCCCGAATTGTTGTGCGAAAGCCGTCAGGCAGGTCTGCGAAGCGTTGTATTTTCCCTGTACGGAATAGCCCGCAATATGGAAAGACGCCAGCCGCGAAAATGCCAACAAGTCGCGGTTCAGACGGGGTTCGTTCTCCCACGTGTCGATGATACAAGGGTGCTGCGAACGCAACAGCGCCTCCTCGTCCACGATACCTCCGCGTGCGGCGTTGATGATCAGCGCACCGGGTCGGCATTGCGCCAGAAACGCCTCGTCGCAGAGATGATATGTGGGGTATTGCCCGTCGCGGGTCAGCGGGGTATGGAAGGTAATGATATCGCAATTATGCGCGATTTCATCGAGAGAACCCCCTATTCCGCGGGGCGGGTCGTTGAGCAGCACCTGCATACCATACCGCTCTGCCATTTTTGCCACAAGCGTCCCCACATGCCCGACACCGACAATACCGATTTTCTTCGCATTCAACGGCGTTTTTTGCTCCAGCAGAGCCTCTTCTACATAGTCGCAAACCGCCTGCGCATTGCACCCCGGGCAGGAGAGCCACGCGATACCCGCCTCGCGGCAATAGTCCCTGTCAATATGGTCGTAGCCTATTGTGGCGGTCGCCACCAAGCGGACACTGCTCCCTGAAAGTAACTCTCTGTTGATTCGGGTGCGGGTACGGACGATCAGTGCATCGGCATCGTGCACCGCCTGAGGTGTGATTTCTTCCGGTTCCAACGCCAGAACCTGCACGTTCCGCCAATCGGACAGAGCGGTCTGTTCAACGGTTTCCCTGATGAAAGGGATGTATTTGTCTATAACCAGCAACACGACGGATAATGAAGAATGATGAATTACAAATTGCGAATTAGTCTAAAATATTAACAAACGTACACTTTTGCCGGTTCGACGCTCTTTCGCAGTTCCTTCGTAGTTCTCTCGTAGTTCCTTCGTAAGCGGTGGTTCCTGATCAACGGAAAGTAAATCTTAACAAAACGCACGTTTTAGGGACAAAGAACAAAGAACAAAGAACAAAGAACAAAGAACAAAGGACAGAAATGCCTCAAATGACCATATCATTTACGGCAACGAGGGCGGAGGACAGGCGGTTTTTAGTACTTGATATTGTCAATCAGGCGTACGGGACCGCAATAGACCGTTACACAGCCGATAGCGTGGTCAAAAGTGTCAGTAGGCTGCAAAGTGGACTGATCGACAATCGAATAGTATTCCACTTCCAGTCCGTCAATGGCGTTGATGGTATCGATCACTTTCTGCTCCACTTCCTGTACGGACATCGTTTTCGCCCATTCGAGACTGGCGAACAGCGTCTTCGAGATACCGAGTGCGGTCTGCTTCTCCTGCTCACTGAGACGTTCGTTGCGGCTGCTCAACGCCAGACCCGACGCCTCACGCACGATAGGGCAGTCGATAATCTTCAGATTGCCGAATGTACCCGCCATAGGCGAACGCTCCACCATATAGTGGATGATAGCCAACTGCTGGTAGTCTTTTTCGCCGAAATACGCGCGGTCGGGCTCCACCAGATAGAACAGACGGCTGACCACCTGCACGACACCGTTGAAATGTCCGGGACGCATCTTGCCCTCCATCACTTGGTCCAGTCCTGCAAAATCGAACTCGAAAGTGGTGTTCATCTCGTCTGCGGAGTACATCTCTTCGGGCGCAGGCGCAAAGATGAAGTGCGCCCCTATCTCGGAGAGCAGTTCGGCATCACGACGTATATTGCGGGGATATTTCGCCAGGTCCTCTTTGTTGTTGAATTGCGTAGGATTGACAAACACGCTGACAAAGCACACATCATTTTCGCTGACTGCACGGCGGACAAGCGATGCGTGCCCTTGGTGCAACGCCCCCATAGTAGGCACAAGACCGATGGTTTTGCCCTGACGCTTGCATGCTTCCACCTGCTTGCGGAGTTCTTGTTTGGTTGTGATAATTTGCATATCGGATAGTAGTTTTCGTTCAAAAAAGCCCGCAAAGTTACAAAAAATTACGTATTAAAAAGAAAAAACTTGAAAAAATTGCTCAAATATCATTTTTTTTTTGTACCTTTGCAGTACAATACCATACATTAACTCAAAATTTATGCTTATGAAAGAGCCGAACCGTATCCTGTTTATCTCCCAAGAGATATACCCCTATCTGGCAGAAGAGACCCCCATCCGTATGCTGAACCGCCAGTTGCCCGAATTGTTCCAGGCCAACGGATACGAGACCCGCACTTTTATGCCCAAGTTCGGCGAAATCAATGAGCGCAGAAACCAGTTGCACGAGGTAATCCGCCTGTCGGGTATGAACCTCATCATCGAGGATACCGACCACCCGCTGCTGATCAAGGTAGCCAGTATCCAGTCGGCACGCATACAGATATACTTTATCGACAACGACGACCTGTTCCACCGCCGCAAAGGCGTAATGGACACACACGGCGTGGAATACCCCGACAACGACGAGCGTTGTATCTTCTATGCCCGCGGGGTGATAGAGACAGTGAAGAAACTGCGTTGGACGCCCAATATCATCCAGTGTTCGGGCTGGATGTCGGCGCTGGCTCCGCTGTACCTGAAGAAAGCGTATGCCGACGAGCCGTTCTTCAAGGACTCGAAAATCGTGCTGGCTATCAACGACGACGAATACAAGACGCCGTTTGGCACAAAGTTTGCTAAGAAACTGCTGATTGACGGTGTATCGCCCAACGATGTACGCAGTATTGCAGGTTTCCCCGTGGGCTACGAGGAATTGATGCGCCTGGCGGTGGACTATTCGGATGCCGTGGTATTCACCCGCCCGAATGTAAACCAACGGCTGATGAACTATGTCGAAACCAGCCGCAAGCCGATTATGCCCTACAAAGAAGATACACCCAATACGGCTTATTTGGACTTTTATAACAGTTTGCTTTGATTTATGACGAAACGTCTGTTTGGTATATTGTGTTGTTGCGGGCTGGCGTGCCTGCTCTCCGGCTGCAAAGGGGATATTGCCGATGCGGGTAGCGGTGTATTGGACGATGGTGATGCTATCGTGGTGAAAGCCGATACTTTCTCGTTGAAATCGGGGATAATGGAGTGCCAGCACATCATTTCTTCGCCGGACTCGTTCCTGCTGGGCGAGATAGAGACGAAGTACGGCATCCTGCGTGCAGACGTGCTGACCCAGTTGGCTTGCCCGGTAGGGTATCAGTACCCGGACAATGCAGTGATTGACTCCGTATGTCTGTTCTTCTACTATCGCTCGTGGGAGGGCGACGATCACTCCCCCTTGTCGGTGAGTGTGTATGAGATCGACCGCAAAGAGTTGGAGTACACCCCTGCCAAGCCGTACCACACCGACCTTGACATATCGGACTATTGCAGTATGGAGGACTCCACCCTGCTGCTCTACAACGACCGTCTGGTGGTGGCAAAAGAGATGGTGGACTCGGTGTACAATTCCTCTACCGGCACCTACGCGCCTATGGTGCGCTGCCGGATGAAGGACGGTTTTATGCAACGTTTCGCCCAAATGCGCCAATACACAGACCAGGACGAGTTCAACCGTTTCTTCAAAGGGCTGTATATCACCTCTACATTCGGTAGCAGTACCATCCTCAACCTGTCGGACATCAGTATGGGTGTCTATTACCATTTCTCGTATGAGAAACTGGGCAGAGATACTACGGTGAGCGACGTCAAGGGGTTCTATGCCAACTCCGAAGTGCGGCAACTCAACCGCTTTGATTATCTCAACCGCAAAGAGGTGATCGAGGAACTGCAGAAGGACAGCGATATCTACAACTATATTGTCGCACCCGCAGGCTTGTACACGCGTATGAGTTTCCCGATGAAGCAGATGAAGGACGTTATTTCCGCCAATCTGGTCTATAACGGGCAGCAGAAACGCGAGTATGTCAATCTGGCGGAACTGCGTGTGGAGGTGCTCAACGTGTTCAGCGGGGCATCGTCCGAGATAACGCCCGCCGACTGGCTGCAACCGGCTTCTTATATGCTGCTTATCAAGGAAAACAGCATGGAACGCTTTTTCCAAAAGAAAGAACTGCCGTCCGACACGGTGGCGATACTGGGTGCGCTGACTTCGGGCGTGGACAGCGAGGGCAATACTATTTATTACTACACCTACGATATGTCCACGCTGCTCACCAACCAGTTGCGTCAGACAGAGAACCCCGACACGCTGCAGATGCTGCTCGTGCCCGTGAGCGTGGAGACCTCGTCCAGCAGTTCGAGTTCCTCTACCATCACGGCTGTCAAACAGGCACAGACCCTCTCTGCCACCCAAGTGCGCAGCGCACAAAACGCAGAAAAACCTATGACGATGAAAGTAGTCTATAGCGGGTTCTGATGATAGAATAATAGAATGATAGAATGATAGAGTAATAGAATGATAAAATTTCCGGTCTGCCTGTACGACAGACCTTTTTTTATGTACAAACATCCTATCCACCTTATATCCGCCTTACTTTTCCATACATATTCTTTGTTCTGTGTTCATTGTTCTTTATCCTTAATTTGCGTAGTCCAAAAAGAAATCGTATCTTTGCACTATAAATTGAATAACAGATATAAACACTATGAATGATTTTCTCAAATTTGCCACTTCGCAGGGACTGAATTCCATGCATGTAGAGAACGTGATGAGCCAAAGTGCTGTCCGCGCAGAGGCCTATATTTCCCCGTCGATTCTTGAGGAACGCCAGTTGAACGTAACCCAGATGGACGTTTTCTCGCGCCTGATGATGGACCGTATCATATTCCTCGGTACGGAGGTGAACGACTATACCGCCAATGTAATCCAAGCCCAGTTGCTGTATCTTGATTCGGTGGATTCGGAACGTGATATACATATCTACCTCAATACTCCGGGCGGGTCGGTCTATGCGGGACTGGGTATCTACGACACGATGCAGTTCGTTGCCAGCAAGGTGGCTACTATCTGTACGGGTATGGCTGCCTCGATGGGTGCCGTGCTGCTCGTAGCAGGCGAGAAGGGGATGCGTGCCGCCCTGCCCCACTCGCGCGTAATGATTCACCAGCCTCTCGGCGGTATCCAAGGGCAGGCTTCGGACATAGAGATCACCGCCAAAGAGATACTCAAACTGAAAGACGAACTCTATCAGATCATCTCCGACCACTCGGGGCAGACGATGGACAAGATACGCCAAGACGCCGACCGCGACTACTGGATGACCGCCCAAGAAGCACTCAACTACGGTATGATCGACACAATCCACACCCGCAAAGGTGCCAAAACGGAAGCGAAATAAGCAGAGATGGCTAAGAAAACAACGAAAGACGTCTGCAGTTTCTGCGGACGCGAAATGCGCAACATGTTCCGCGGCGAGGACGGGAGTCTGATCTGCCCGGATTGTATCGAAGCGGGACACAAACTGATTATGCAGATGGGTATCACGCAACAGACTTCAGCACCCATCGAAGGATTGGATTTGGCGCAGTTGCCCAAACCCGCAGAGATAAAAGCGTTTCTTGACGAATATGTGATCGGGCAGGACGAGGCGAAGAAATATCTCTCCGTGGCGGTTTACAACCACTACAAACGTATCCTGCAACCCCGCGAGGACAACGGTGTGGAGATAGAGAAAAGCAATATCCTGCTGGTCGGTTCGACGGGTACGGGCAAGACCCTGCTCGCCCGCACGATTGCCAAACTGCTGAAAGTGCCGTTTGCCATTGTCGATGCCACTGCACTGACCGAAGCGGGTTACGTAGGCGAAGATGTGGAATCGCTCTTAGTGCGCCTGCTGCAAGACGCCGACTACGACCTGAAGAAAGCCGAGCGGGGTATCGTTTTTATCGATGAAATCGACAAGATTGCCCGCAAAAGCGAGAACCCGAGCATCACACGCGATGTGTCGGGCGAGGGGGTACAGCAGGGGTTGCTCAAACTGTTGGAAGGCTCCGTGGTGAACGTGCCGCCCCAAGGCGGACGCAAGCACCCCGAACAGGAGTTTATCCACGTGGACACGCGCAATATCCTCTTTATCTGCGGCGGAGCGTTCGACGGCATCGAGCGCAAGATTGCACAGCGCATGAATACGCAGGTGGTCGGATTTGACGCACAGCAGAAAGCCCGCGCCATTGACAAGAGCGACCTGTTGCAGTACATCGCTCCGCAGGACCTCAAGTCATTCGGTCTGATACCCGAGATCATCGGACGTCTGCCTATCCTGACCTATCTCAAGCCGTTGGACAAGACCGCTCTGCGCAATATCCTCACCGAGCCGAAGAACGCACTCACCAAGCAGTATCAGAAACTGCTGGCTATGGACGGCGTCAAACTGACTTTTGCGCCCGATATGCTGGATTATATCGTGGACAAGGCACTCGAATACCGTCTCGGAGCACGCGGTCTGCGCGGGCTGATGGAGACCGTGATGATGGATGTGATGTACGACCTGCCCTCGCAGCAGAAAGGCAAAAAGAGCAAAAGCACCTTTGAGGTTACGCGCGACTATGCCAAGGAACGTATTGAGCGTGCCGACCTCTATCGCCTGCAAAATGCCCTTTGATATAGAAGGATAGAATAATAGAATAATAGAAATGTGGGGCTTTGTGTCTCCACATTTTCTATCTCTGCATTTATTTGTTAATTATTATTTGTTAATTGAAAAGAATACTTTTTGTTTGCCACGGTAATATCTGCCGCAGTGTGATGGCGGAAATGATTATGCGGCACCTTGCAGGAGAAGCAGGCGTGTCGCACCTGTTGGAGATTGACTCTTGCGCCACCTCCACCGAGGAGATCGGCAACGGTATCTATCCTCCTGCCCGCCGCTGTCTGCAAGCCCATGGCATACCGGTTATCCCCCACTCCGCCCGACAGATCACCCGCAACGATTACGACCGTTTCGACCTCATCCTCTGTATGGAAACCTACAATATCCGCAACCTGCGGTATGTATTAGGCGGTGGTTTGGTTGACCAAGATGCCGCCCTGCCGCAACCCAAGATACGCCGCCTGCTCAACCGCGATGTAGCCGACCCGTGGTACACAGGCGATTTTGAGACCGCCTATCGGGACATCTATGAGGGGTGCAAGAGGCTGTTGGAGCAACTGCAAAGCAACCGATAAAGATGTTGTATTTTTCCAAGACAGACAATGCCGATCTATATCTATCCTAAGCGTATCCTAAGCGCATCCTATAACAAAACCGAGTACAGGAAAACAGAACATTATCCAATAAACAAAAGGTCGCTCAACACTATGTCGGGCGACCTTTTGTATTATAATGTATTTACGGAATTAGCGCAGGTAGTTTTCCCACTTGGTATTTCGCATATCGCCGCTCTTGAGGAACTCCTCGTGCATAGCCAGTGCGCAACTCAGCGTATGCGGCGTGTGTGCCGTCTTTGACATAGCGAGATACTCGTTGAGCAACGGACGGTATTGCGGATCGACACAGTGGTCGATAATCTCGTGCGCACGCTGTATCGGGCTCTTGCCGCGCAAATCGGCGATACCGTGCTCCGTGATAATCACTTTAACACTATGCTCACTATGGTCGAGGTGGCTCACCATCGGTACAAACGCCGAGATACAGCCGCCTTTGGCGGTGGAAGGCGTGGTGTAGATACTGATGTAGGCATTGCGGGTGAAGTCGCCGCTGCCGCCGATACCGTTCATCATCTTCGTACCGCACACGTGCGTCGAGTTGATGTTGCCGTAGATGTCCGCTTCCAACGCCGTATTGATGGTGATCAGCCCCAAACGGCGTGCCACCTCGGGGTTGTTGCTTATCTCCTGCGGACGGAGCACAATCTTGTCGCGGAAGAAATCCAGATGGTCAATGATGTCCTGCAGTTTGTCTGCGCCGATCGTCAGCGAGCAACCGCTGGCGAACTTGATACGCCCTTCTTTCATCAGCCCGACCACCGAGTCCTGTATCACCTCGGTGTACATCTCAAACGGCGGGATATGTTTGTTCTCGCCCAATGCGCCGAGCACGGCGTTGGCTATATTGCCCACACCCGACTGGATAGGCAGAAACGATGAGGGGATACGCCCTGCTTTCATCTCGTTCTCGAGGAACAACGCCACGTTGGCACCGATCTTTGCCGTGGTCTCATCCAAGGGTGAGAACTTGCCCACCTCATTCGGACGGTTGGTCTTTACTACAGCGATGATTTTGCCCGGATCCACCTTGATATGGTCTTTCCCGATGCGGTCAGATACCGAATAGATTGGTATCTCTCGGCGTTGGGGCGGATCGAGCGGCTCATACAGGTCGTGCATGCCGCGCATAGTGGCAGGCATAGCCTCGTTGAGTTCGACGATAATCTTCGGTGCCAACTCGCAGAATGTAAGCATATTACCCACACCTGCTGTCGGTACGATCACACCCTCTTCGTCCACGTAGCACGCCTCGATAATAGCGAAATCCGGACGCTTCATAAAACCGTAGCGCAGATCCTGTGCCAGTTCGCTCAGGTGCATATCGAAATAGTGTGCGCCCTGTGCGTTCAGTTCGGCACGGAGGTCTTTGTTGCCCTGATAGGGCGTACGGAAATCGATAGCGTGTGCGCGAGCCAATGCCCCGTCGCAACTGTCGCCTGTGGAAGCACCGGTATAGACACCTATCTTATAGGGTTTGCCTTCTGCATGGAAGGCTTCTGCACGGTGCGCAATAGCGGTAGGAACATCTTTCGGTGCGCCTGCGGGTGTAAATCCGCCCATACCTACTACCGCACCGTTCGGAATAAGAAGTGCAGCCTCTTCGGCTGACATAAATGGAAGTGCCATGATATTGTGTTTTTAAGTGATTACCTGTATGTTCTATGCATTTCTCAAAACGCTTGCAAAGATACGCTTTTTTTTTGATATACGCAAAGTGCGTTTATTCTCCGCCTGCGTCTGCGGAAAACTGCTTTATTACCCTATCGAAATCGGACTCAAACAAGCGGTCTTGCAATACACGATATTTTTCAAACTCGCTCTCGGCAAAGGCTTTGGCAATTTCGGCGGTTACCTGCCCTTTGTGCGTCAAAATTACTTCGTCATTCAATTGCAGAAATACATCTAATTTCTTTGCCCAATCCTCCATAGTCATTGGTATGTGCCTACGTGCTTGCCGCTCCGCATAGTCCAAATACATAGATACAAACTGGTTCAAATCCGTCAACTCGGTATTTGTCAGGTAGTTTTTTGCCACTGATACATCGGCTCTCACAATCTTGCCGTTGGGAGCATTCTTCCATGTTGTCAATCCCATATGCTCCTTTTGGGCATCTGCCCGCTCTACGATTACCTCTGCTGCCGTATGCCCGTGTATGGCAAAATGCAACTTATTCTGCACCATAGCAAAGAAATCACGGGTAGTAACAGCAGAAGGGGAGTAATCAACGGCTGTTGCATAGATATCTGTTATCTTTTGATAAAACTTGCGTTCACTGGCACGTATCTCACGTATCTCATCCAGCAAATGGTCAAAATATGATTCATCAAATATCTGTCCATTCTCCAAACGCTGTTTGTCCAACACATAGCCTTGTATGGCAAAAGTACGAAGTACTTGCGTCGCCCATTGTCGGAACTGTGTAGCCCGTAATGAATTGACCCGATAACCAACCGATATAATGGCATCCAAATTATAGAAACGGGTACGATACGTTTTCCCGTCTGTTGCAGTTGCCGAGGATTCCTCGGTAACTGACATAGGACTCAATTCTCCCGCAGCAAAAATGTTTTTCAGGTGTAACCCGATATTATCCACCGAACAATCAAAGAGTTGCGCCATCGCTTTTTGGGTCAGCCACACATTCTCATTATGCACCCGCACTTGTATGCTATCTTGAGAGTTCTGCTTTGTAAAAACCAGGAAATCGGTCGTACTATTTCGTATTTGTAAGTGTTTATCCATAAATGTATTCCGTGTATCCTAATAAATGCAAAAATAGTTTTTGCGCATTATTCCACTTGTAAGCACCCTACATCAGTACCGATAAAGGTGTGGTGGTAAGCACTCACCACCACATAATCACTCCTTTTTGAAATAATGCTCGTAGTTGTGCAGGAAACGCTCCACGGCTTTGGGCAGTGCGCCGTAGTACTCGCCGCCCGAGGCGTTGGCATGCCCGCCGCCGTTGAAAATCTCGTTGGCAAAGACATTCACGGGTCTGTCGCCCTGCGAACGGAGCGAGATCTTGATTTTTGTTTTCTCGCCCCCGTGCTGTTCCCGCTCTGCCGCCGTAGCCTTATCCTCACGCATAAAGCACGAATAATAGATGTTGCCTATCTGCAAAGGCAGGTTCACGATGCCTTCCGCATCGCCCGACTGGAAATTAAAGCGGTACAACTCCTTGCGGCTCAGATAGATAAGTGCCGTATGATACTCCGGATAGATACGCATTTTCTGATACAGGCAGTAGCCCATCAGCCGCATACGGTCGGCACTGTAGTTGTTGAACACATTATTATATACCGCATCTTTGTTCACTCCGAGCGACACCATCTGCCCGACAATCTCATACATCTCGGGGTGGTTGGAGTTGAACGAGAAATTGCCCGTATCGGTCATCATACCCGTATAGAGACAAGTGGCGGTATCCACATTGAGTTGCCCGATCGGAAATGCACATTCGCCCGCATTCATCGACTGATAGATAAACCTGTACACCAGTTCCGATGCCGAAGCACTGTCGGGATACGACATCGTTACATCCGCAAAACCGGCAGGGTGCAAATGGTGGTCAATCATTATCTTCGGGCAGGTAAGTGATACCAACTTGTCGCCAAGCGAACCGATGCGTTTCGGCTCGTTGAAATCGGAGCAAATGACAAGTTCCGCATTTTCCAGACATGTATCCGCTTCCGCTTTCTGTGCATCATAAAGCAGCACCTCTTTCGCCCCCGGCATCCATTTGAGAAATGACGGAAAAGCATTCGGCACGATCACACGCACATCCGTTTTGCCGATCTGCTCCAGATAATGGCGCATCCCCAGACTGCTGCCCATCGCATCGCCGTCGGGCGACAGATGGGTAAGGATCACTATACGGTTGGCATTGTTTATCAGCGTATGCGCTTGTGCAACCTGCTCTGCGGTCAGTTTGGAATGTAACATAAAGCCTTGTATTTTTCGGCAAAGATACGCTTTTTTTTGTGTAGTACAAAATAAATTCGTAACTTTGCACGCTTGATATAGTATGCCGTAGCAGGCGAAAGAATATAATTAAGTACATCCAACTATATGAAAAAGACCTTTTTTGCAATGGCAGCGTTGATGGCGGCAATGACCATCAGTGCGGAAGACCAAGTGCTGATGACCATTGACGGCAAACCCGTGATGGCATCGGAGTTTATGTACATCTACGAAAAGAACAACCAGGAGGCATCGCTCGACCCCAAGACGATGGACGAGTATCTGGATTTGTTCGTCAATTTCAAACTGAAAGTAACGGAAGCCGAGGCACAGGGTATCGACACCACGGCGGCTTTCAAAAAGGAATTAGCCGGCTATCGCGCACAGGCAACGCCTAAGTATATGCAGGACAATGAAGCGATGGACAGCCTTGTCCGCCTCAGTTACGACCATATCTCGCGCGACCGTCGTGCCGCACATATCGCTATCCAGTGCCCTGCCAACGCAGAAGAAGCACAGGTGGAGGAAGCATTGGCAAAAATCAACGATGCTCGCGTTCGTGTTACCACCGGCAAGGCGATTAAGAAAGGCCGTCGTATGGTACAGCAGAAGCCCGAGGACTTCAGCGAGGTGGCACGCGAGGTATCGACCGACCCGAGTGTACAGGAGACCGGCGGCGAACTCGGCTGGATCACTCCGTTCCGCTATGTCTATTCGCTGGAAGAAGTCGTGTACAACACCCCCGTTGGCGAGGTGAGCGAGGTTTTCCGCAGCCCCTATGGTTTCCATATCGTACTGGTTGAGGAAGAACGCCCGCACGAGGAAGTGCACGCTTCGCATATTATGAAGATGGTGCCGCGCGGCAACGACTCTGTCCGCGCCGTGATGAAGGGCATCATCGACTCGATTGCCTTGGTGGTGAATACCGATAATTTTGCCGGGCAGGCACGCGCCTTGTCGGACGACAAAGGTTCGGCTATGCGCGGCGGCGACCTCGGCTGGTTCGGCAAAGGTATGATGGTCAAACCCTTCGAGGACACCGCTTTCGGTATGGAGCCGGGGGCTATAAGTAGTCCTTTCCTGAGCGATTTCGGCTGGCATATCATCTACCTGCAGGACCGCCGCGGCGTGCAACCGTTGGACAGTATGTATCAGCAGGTACTCACGCAAGTGAAACGCGACGAGCGTGCCAAAGAGGCGGACAAATCGTTTATCCGCAAGACCCGTGCCGAGTACCAACTCGCTGACAGCATGACCGATGCCGAAGTGCGTGCATACGCCGATGCACACCTTGAGGACAAGTATGCCGACCTGCGCCACCTTGTACAGGAGTACCACGACGGTATTCTCCTCTTCGAAGTATCGCTCCGCGAGGTGTGGGACAAAGCGGGCAAAGACACCGTCGGCTTGACCAATTTCTTCAACACCCACAAGAAAGACTATACTTGGGACGCACCGCGTTACAAGGGTTTTGTAGTCTATTGCAAGGACAAGAACACGATGAAAGCGGCGAAATCCATCATACGAAACTCTGACAAAGACTCGGTGGAGAGTTATCTCAACCATCGTCTGAACCTGGACAGCGTAACGTATGTCAAGTTCAACCACGGTCTGTGGGAACAAGGGCAGAACCCCGCAGTGGACAAATACGGATTCAAGCAGAAAAATGCGGAATATACCCCCTCGGAGGAGTTCCCATACGTATTCTGCGTAGGCAAGGTACTGAAAGCCCCCGAAGAATATACCGACGAGCGCGGCAAAGTTACCACCGACTACCAGGACTACCTCGAACAAGAATGGCTCAAAGCCCTCAAGGCAAAATACAAGGTGGACATCAATACGGATGTCTTCAACCAACTAAAGAAATAACGTCCGCAGGTATCTGCAAGAATAGACGATTATTAAGATTCATTGCGCATTTTACATTATGCATTGCGCATTGAAAAGTAAGGCGGATGTCGGGTGGATGTCGGGTGGATAGGCTCTGGATAAAAATGTACGATTATTAAAAATGAAGCGTTTCGGTTGGCTCATAGCAATTATGGGAATTGTACTGCTCAATGTGGCAGTACATTTCTGCGTGGTGCGCTGGGATATGACCGACGACCGGCGCTACAGCCTCAGCCAGCCTACCAAACAACTCCTCGCCGAATTGGAGCAGCCGCTTGAGGTAACGCTCTATCTCACGGGAGATCTCAACTCTGGTTTCCGCCGCCTGAAAACCGCTACAGAGGAACTGGTGGAGGAACTGGGTGTCTATGCCCGTATGGATTGTCGTACATTCGATGCCGAAACAGAGAAGATACCCCCGCAACTCAGCCCTATAGTTATCCACGAGCGGCAGAAAGACGGCAAGACCGCACAGACTACCGTCTATCCGTACGCGGGTGTGCGTTACGGCAGCCGCAGCGCCATTGTGCCGTTGCTCAAGAACAACCGCGGAATGTCGGGCGAGGAGAATCTGAATATCAGCATCGAGAACCTCGAATACGCTTTCGCCGAGGCTATCCACGGGTTGTTGCAAACCGAGGCTCCGCGCGTGGCATTCATCGAAGGACACGGCGAACTGCCCGAAGAAAACGTCTTCGACATCAGCACATCGCTCAGCCGTTATTTCCGGATAGATCGCGGTGTATTGGGAGATGATCCGCATATCCTCGACCCCTACAAAGTGGTCATCATTGCCGACCCGCAAGGCAGTTTCTCCGATGCCGATAAGTATATCCTCGACCAATACCTTATGCACGGCGGGCGTATTCTCTGGGTAGTCAACGGAGTGCGTTTCTCCAATCAGGTGCTCGCCGATGAGGGTTTCACGCCGGTATTGCCGTTAGACCTCAACCTTACGGATATGTTTTTCCGCTACGGCGTGCGTATCAATCCCGCATTGCTGCAGGACGTGCAGTGTCTGCCCATACCGGTAAACGTATCGTCCGATCCGCAGAACCCAAACCTGCAACCTATGCCGTGGTACTATGCACCGCTGCTGCTCACCTCGCAGGTGTCTCCGATCACGCGCAATGTGGCACAGGTCAGTTGCACTTTTGCCTCACCTGTAGACATTGTCGGCGGAGAGGACGGCATACGCAAAGAGGTGCTGCTGGCAACCTCGTCTGCCAGCCGGCTTATCGCCACGCCTGCCGAAGTGGACTTGACGGACATCAACCCCGATATGCAGACCTTCAAGTACCAGTTCATCCCCGTGGCGTTTGCTTTGGAAGGGGAATTCGAGTCGGTCTTTGCACACCGTATGGTACCCGAGGGCATTGACACCAAGGAGGCAACGCTCGCCAAGAGTGTGCCTACCCGTCAGGTGGTAGTCGCTTCGGGCAGTATCATCCGCAACGAGATACAGCAGGGGCAGGCGCTTCCCGTCGGCTACGACCGCTATTCGGGTATGCAGTTCGGCAACCGTGATTTCCTTACCAACGCGGTGCTGTATCTCGCCGATGACGAAGGACTGATCGCCCTGCGCGAGAAAACGGTCGCTCTGCGACTGCTAAACGACAAACGTGCGCACGATGAGCGCACCAAAATACAGATTATCAGTATCGTAACACCTGTTCTGCTGTTGGCATTGGTAGGTATTGTATTCCTGCTTGTGCGCCGTAGAAAATACGCAAAATAAGACTATGAAAAAAGGACTCCTTGTATTCGCTATCCTGCTTGCGCAGTGGTGTATCGCCACAGCGCAAGAGTTGCTGCCCTACCCCATAGACACCATACGGGGGAAGGCGGTCTATCGCTACGAAGTGGAGAAAAGTATCGGGCTCTACCGGATCAGCGTCAATTTCAGTGTCAGTCAGGAAGACATCATCCGCTGGAATCCTGAACTGAAAGAGCGCGGTCTGCACTACGGAGAGACGCTCTATATACCCGTAGCGGGCAAGACCGTACCCGCAGTGAAGCACTCGTCTGAACCCTCTATTCCTGTAACGCTGCCTGCCAAAGAACAGGAAAAAGCAGTGGTGGTTGCTGCGCCCGAAGAGACACAGCCTGTATCGGAACCGGTAACGCTGCCTGCAAAAGAGAACAAACCGGTTTTGGTATTGGAGGAGGTGCACGAAGACACACTGCCCGCTGCCCCTGCATCAGTGCAAGAGGATACTGCGGCTATACACATCGCCTTGATGCTGCCGTTCCAAGCACGCAACACCAAGCGCGACAGGAATATGGACCGCTTTGTCGATTTCTATGAGGGTGTATTGCTGGCTGTACGCGAAATGCAGACCGACGGCACCCGGTTTGTCTTGGATGTGTACGATACCGAGAGATCGGACTCGCGTGTGCGCCAACTGATAGACAGCGGCCGTTTGGAAGGCGTAGATGCCGTACTCGGTTTGGCATATCCTATGCAACTGATGCAGGCAGGCGAATGGGCAAAAGAGAAACACGTGCCGGTTCTCGCCCCGTTTGTAGATCATATCGAGGGTATAGAGACCAACCCGTATATTCTCCAGTTCAACCCCTCGCGCCAACAGGAAGCACAGGCTATGGCGGAGTGGCTTGCAGAACACAGAGAAAAGGTAAACTGTGTGCT
This sequence comes from uncultured Bacteroidales bacterium, assembly GCA_934716995.1. GTDB lineage: Bacteria > Bacteroidota > Bacteroidia > Bacteroidales > Paludibacteraceae > Colicola. The sequence goes on from CAKUYO010000004.1 coordinate 48,678, forward strand.
GATAGATGCCAAAGAAGCGGATATCCCGCAGAGTATCCGTCTGCTGCGCAAAGAGATAGCCGCACGCGACATTCCCACTACCACCACCTCTATACGCGATATACTCAACGACTCGTTAAGTACGGCATTGCGCGACAATGTAGAGAATATACTCATCTTCAACACCGAGAAATACAGCAATATCCAAGTGTTGATACCGCGTGTACAGAAAGCCGCAGGCAACCGTCAGGTTACCCTCTACAGCAAGTACTCTTGGGGAAAAGAGAATATCCCGTTGCCGCAGATATACACCTCAATCTTCAAGCAGCAAATTACGGCTGATGCAGTGTACGAAGAGGATTTCCAACACTATTTCGGACACGAACACGCTACAGATACACCGCGTTTCGACCTGCTCGGCTATGACCTGATGAGAGAACTGGTCGCCTATCTGCAAGGTACGGAGTATCACGGTTTGCAGTCAGAGGTACGCTTTGAGCGTATCTCCGAAGAGGGCGGACTGATTAACACCCATATCGAAATACAGCGTATCAACCCTTGAAAGCCGTAGCAAGACATATTGCCCTGTTGAGCGCATTGTTTCTCTTGGCAGCAATGCCTGCGCTTGCACAACCGCGCCTGCGCGTACCCGAGATGTATGTGGGAGTGCACGGCGGTGTCATAGCGTCCACGGTGCAGTTCTCGCCCACGGTGGCAAATATGTCCCCCATTACGGGAGCGGTGGTACTCGGCGGAAACGGCGGACTGGTATTCCGCTACAGCGCACAGAAATGCTGTGCCGTACAGGTGGAACTCAACTATATGCAACGCGGGTGGCGCGAGGCTAATACCGACGGCGCATACACACGTGCGCTGCACTATATAGAACTGCCGTTCCTGATGCATATCTATTTCGGCAGTCCGTCATTCCGCGGGTTTGTCAATCTCGGTCCGCAAATAGGTTATTGCGTCTATGACAACCTCGGAAACGGCGTGCGGCAAACAGAATCCGTCCATCAGTATGCCCCGCTGGACAAGGCGTTTGACTGGGGGGCAGCAGGCGGATTGGGTATGTACTACCGCTCGAAGAAAGCGGGACTGTACCAGATGGAGGTGCGGTTCAACTACAGCCTCGGCACAATCTTTGCAAATAGTGCCACAGACTATTTCTCACAGTCCAACCCGATGAACCTGAGCCTCAACCTGACATGGATGTGGGAAATAAAGAAAAAGAATGATAGAAGAATAGAAAAAATAGAATACAACTACTAAAACTACAATACAATGAAAACTAACTACGAGATTCGTTATGCGGCAAACCCTGTTGATGCCAAAAGTTACGACACCGGGCGTTTGCGCAAGGACTTTTTGATTGAGCGTGTATTTGCCCCCAACGAGGTGAATATGGTTTATTCGATGTACGACCGTATGGTGGTAGGAGGTGCAATGCCTGCGGGCGAAGTGCTGCCACTGGAAGCCATTGACCCGCTGAAAGCCCCCTATTTCCTTACCCGTCGCGAAATGGGTATCTACAACGTGGGACAAGGCAAAGGATTGGTACACGTGGACGGAGAGACGTTTGAACTCGGCTACAAAGAAGCATTGTATCTCGGGCGCGGCGACCGCCAAGTGTCGTTTGAGTCGGCAGACAGCAACTGCCCGGCACTCTTCTATTTTCTTTCGGCTACAGCACATACCAACTATCCCGATAAGAAAATTACCAAGGCAGACGCTGTAGTAGCGCATATGGGCAGCCTCGAGATGTCCAACGAACGCGACATCAACAAGATGATTGTCAATCAGGTACTGCCTACCTGCCAACTGCAGATGGGTATGACCGAACTGGCACCGGGCAGTGTATGGAACACGATGCCAGCACACGTCCACAGCCGCCGTATGGAAGCGTATTTCTATTTCGAACTGCCCGAAGACCAGGCAATCTGCCACTTTATGGGAGAGGTGAACGAGACCCGCCATATATGGATGCGCGGCAACCAAGCCGTTCTCTCGCCCGAATGGTCGATCCATAGTGCCGCCGCCACCCACAACTATACGTTTATCTGGGGTATGGCAGGCGAGAACCTAGACTACGGCGACCAGGATTTCAGCAAAATCACGGACTTGAAATAAGCGGAAAACGGACAGCCCGATATACGCTATCCTATAACCAACATATAACAAACCACAAACAAAATCATACAACAATGAACAATCTATTTTCTCTCGAAGGCAAGAACGCCTGGATTACGGGTGCGTCTTACGGTATTGGTTTCAACATCGCCAAAGCGTTTGTTGAGGCAGGTATCAAGAATATCATTTTCAACGACATCAACGAGGCGGCTCTTGAGCGCGGACTGAAGAACTACGCCGATGCGGGTATTACCAACGTCAAAGGCTATGTATGCGATGTTACGAAAGAGGACGATGTAAAAGCCCTGGTAGAACAGATCCACAAAGAGGTGGGACAGATTGATATTCTCGTAAACAATGCGGGTATCATCAAGCGTATTCCTATGCACGAGATGAAGCGTGCCGATTTCCAGCAGGTAATCGATGTGGATCTGGTAGCACCGTTTATTGTCAGTTCGGCCGTATTGCCCGAGATGATGGAGCGCCGCGAGGGCAAGATTATCAATATCTGCTCTATGATGTCCGAACTCGGACGCGAGACGGTCAGTGCTTATGCCGCAGCCAAAGGCGGACTGAAGATGCTGACCCGCAACATCTGCTCCGAATACGGATCATACAATATCCAGTGCAACGGCATCGGTCCGGGCTACATCGCTACCCCGCAAACCGCTCCGCTGCGCGAGAGACAACCCGACGGCAGCCGCCATCCGTTTGACAAGTTCATCTGCGCCAAGACTCCTGCAGGCCGCTGGTTGGAGCCGAGCGAGTTGGGCGGTCCCGCCGTGTTCCTGGCTTCACACGCTTCGGACGCCGTAAACGGGCATATCCTCTATGTGGACGGCGGTATCCTTGCCTATATAGGCAAACAGCCGGAGTAAGGGGTAATTATGAATGATGAATTAAGAATTAGGAATCATATGAGGAAGTACCTCTATTTTATGGCTTGTCTGTTTGTGTTGGCTGCTTGTCAGCCGACGCAGCAGGCGCGCGTTTACGGGCGCTACGTGCCCGAGCGCAAAGATGACTTTGCATGGGAAAACGAGTACGCCGCATTCCGTATGTACGGACCTGCATTGCTGCCCGAGAACCCGTCCAACGGCGTGGATCTGTGGCTTAAGACATCGCCCGAATTGGTAGTGGACAGTTTCTACTACCGCGAGCACGTTCTCGGTTTGCCCTACCATATCAACTACGGCAAAGGACTGGACTGCTACAAGGTGGCGCACACCGTAGGTTGCGGCGGTCTCGCCATTGTGGCGGACAGCACGCTCTATGTAGGCGGTCCCTACTCTTCGTGGGAGGTATTGGAGCAGACACCAGAGAAGTTCGTTTTCAAACTGACCTATGACAGTCTGTTGGTTTGCGACCAGATTATGGACGGCTCCGTTACCATCACCGCCGAAGCGGGCAAACTGCTCAACCGTGCCGATGTGGTGGTGAACTGCCGCACGAGGATACGCCTGCCGCAACTCTATGCAGGCGGTGGAATCTATCTGCACGACACGATAGACCACGTGATGCAATGTGCGAAATGCGGAGCGGTGGCTTATGCCGAAGACGCTTTGTCGGACAAGCAGGCTGCGCAGATGAACTACGACTACAATGGTTCGACCTCGCAAGGGCGCGATTATGTAGCCGTTATCACTCCGGGGGCTACCCGTCAGGAGATACTGGATGGCAGTCTGCTCTCGCTGCGCGAGTACCACATAGGCGACACACTGACCTACTATTTCGGTGCATGTTGGAGCGAGTGGGCGGACGGCGAAAAGAGTATGCCTACCGACGAGAGTTGGTTTGAGGCGGTTCGCACGTTTGCAAAAACGCTGCAATGATAAAAAACATAAATAAAACACAAGCGTAAAAACAGCGTATCCACAGGACATCCACCTGACATCCACCTGACTTTTCCATATAGATGATACGGTGTGTTTTATATTTATATTTATGTTTGTTATAAAATAAACATATAATTATCCACGAATTAACCATATAATTTTCGAGGTAATCAAAAAGGAATTAATGGATAATTGATAGGGAATTATATATTTAATTAACGTGAGTTCGATATAAAAACTCCTTTGCCGCAAAGCGGCAAGAAATCTAAATAAATCTTTGCTTTTGCATCCATAAATTGCTATAAATCTTATTCGCCTACGGCGGCAAGGTATGCAATTATGTTTATATCGAACTGATATTAATTAACGTCTAATTATACGATAATTAACGTTATAGCACAATGACGTATTTAGTACTGCGTTTCTCCACGCTCGGCAATGTGGCGATGACGGTTCCCGTCATTGCATCGGTGAGCGCACTGCACCCCGATGACGAGTTTGTCGTGGTGGCGAAGAAACGATTGAGTGCTATGTACTACGGACTGCCCAATGTACGTTTTCACGAGGCGGATCTGACCTCTTTCGGGAGTCTGTCGCGTCTCTATCGCGAGTTGAGACAGTACAAGATAGATGCGGTGATTGACCTGCAGAAAGTGCCCCGCACATGGTTTCTGCGGGTGCTTTTCCGCCTGCACGGAAGCCGCACCTACAGCGTGGACTACGGGCGGTGGACCAAGCACCTCATCACGGTATGCGGTTTGCACCTGCCGCGTCCGCTGCCTACCGAGTTTGAGCGGTACAAAGCCGCTTTCCGCAAGGCGGGATTGGAGAGCGACGACCGTTTTACCGCTTTGGCGGTCAACGAACCCGCCCGACAAGCGGTGAAGGAGCAGTTCGGCGAGAAACGCGGCAGATGGATCGGTATTGCCCCCTTTGCCAAATCGAAATCGAACATGCTGCCGTACAGGGTAACGAAAGAGGTGATCGCCCGCCTGTCGGAAGCCCCCGACACGCGCCTGTTCCTGTTCGGAGCAGGACAGATAGAATGCGAGATGCTCCGTCAGTGGGCAAGCGTTTTTCCCCGCACGACGAGTGTGGCAGGGCGGTTGCCGCTCGAACAGGAGTTGGAACTGATGCGCCGTCTGGATTGTATGGTCTGTATGGACTCCGCCAACCAGCATCTCAGTTCACTGGTCGGACTGCGTGCCATCAGCGTATGGTGTGCCACCCATCCGAAACTCGGTTTCATGGGGTGGAAACAGCACAGCGAAGACATCGTCCAACTTGACCATATCGCCTGCCGCCCGTGTACGTGCCACGGCACGAACACCTGCCGCTACCGCAATTTTGCGTGCAGAGACATCAATGCAGAACAAATTATAAAACGAATATATGAGTAAGATTATTTCATTGGCAAACCAGAAAGGTGGTGTAGGCAAGACCACAACGTCGATCAACCTTGCCGCCGCTTTAGCCCAACAGAACAAGAAAGTGCTTCTCGTGGACGCTGACCCGCAGGCCAACGCCTCATCGGGCTTGGGCATTGAGATACGCGACCTCGAGAATACGATTTACGAGTGCCTGATCAACGGGATAGACCCGCATACGGCGGTGGTCTGCACCTCGGTAAAGAACCTCTATTTGATACCGAGCCATATCGACCTGGTTGGTGCAGAGATAGAGATGCTCAATATCGACAACCGCGAGACGCTGCTCAAGAACATACTGTCGCAAGTACGCGCGGAATACGATTACATCCTGATAGACTGTTCCCCCTCTCTCGGGCTGATTACGGTCAATGCCCTGACCGCCAGCGACAGCGTGATTATCCCCGTGCAGTGCGAGTTTTTTGCCCTCGAAGGCATCGCCAAACTGCTAAACACGATCAAGATCATCAAATCGAAACTCAATCCGTCGTTGCAGATCGAGGGCTTCCTGCTGACGATGTATGACAACCGTCTGCGCCTGAGCAACCAGGTATATGAGGAGGTGAAACGCCACTTCGGCGACTTGGTTTTCAACTCCGTCATCTCGCGTAACGTCCGCCTCAGCGAGGCACCGAGCCACGGAATGTCGGTACTGGAATACGACCCGCAGAGCAAGGGCGCACAAAACTATATCTCTCTGGCAAAGGAACTGATCCGACGCCAGCAATAACACAGAGCATTATGAAAAAAATGACAGGACTCGGGCGCGGTTTGGACGCCCTAATCGATACCACGCATGTGGACACCAACGGCGGCAGCAGTATCAGCGAGGTGGAACTGAGCAAGATCGTTGCCAACCCCGACCAGCCGCGCCGTAACTTCGACGAGGACGCCCTTGCCGAACTGGCGGACTCGATCCGCGAACACGGCGTTATCTCGCCTATCACACTGCGCAAGAACGACGACGGCACCTATATGATTATCGCAGGCGAGCGCCGTTTCCGCGCGTCGAAGATGGCGGGGCTCAACTCCATTCCCGCCTATATCCGTACCGCCAAAGACGAGCAGGTGATGGAATGGGCACTGATCGAGAATATCCAGCGCGAAGATCTGGACGCCATCGAGATAGCCCTTGCTTATCAGCGGCTTATGGACGAGTACCAACTGACCCAGGAGCGTATGTCGGAGCGTGTGGGCAAGAAACGCGCCACCGTGGCAAACTACCTGCGCCTGCTCAAACTGCCCGCCGAAATACAGATGGGCATCAAGGAGAAAAAGATTGATATGGGGCACGCCCGCGCTATCCTCGGTTCGCAATCCACCGAGCAGCAACTCGACCTCTACCAGCGTATTCTCTCCGAGGGGTTGTCCGTACGCAAAGTGGAGCAGTTGGTCAGCGAGGACAAACCGCAGAAACCCGCAAAAGCCAAAGCCGCCAAGAAAGAGAGCAACCCGCAGTATCTGCAACTGGAACAGCAACTCGGCGAGGCTATCGGCAGAAAAGTGAAGATTGCCGACGGCAAACTGACCATATTCTTCAACGGCGAAGAAGACCTCTATTCTATATTGGAACGTTTGCATTGAAACGTCTGCTGACCATATTGCTTGCCGTAGTTCCGTGCCTGCTTATGGCGCAGAACGATGTCATATACCATACCCCGGACACAACGGCTACCGACGAGGAGCAGTATCGCTACTATGTGGACCTGTCCCGCCGCCCCGATGCGCTCAAGGCGGTGTGGCTCGGGGCAATTATCCCCGGTGCGGGGCAGATATACAACGGCAGTTACTGGAAACTGCCTATAGTCTATGGCGGGCTGATGGGCTGCGGCTATGCGATTTCGCTCAACCAGTCGCGATATAACAGTTACAAAACCGCCTACCGAGACCTGTACAACGACTCGCAGGCGGGATTGGTGACCAACGACCCGTCGAAGTCCTACAATGCCATTCTGCCGGAAGGGTATGACATTGACCGCCTCGGCGGCGTGAGCAAATACACCTCCACGCTCCAGAACTGGCAAAGCAATTACCGCCGCTACCGCGACTGGAGCATTGTCGCCACGATTGTGGTCTATGCACTCTCGCTCATTGATGCTTACGTGGACGCCCAACTGTTCGACTTTGATATTTCACCCGACCTCACCCTGAACGTGGAGCCGCAGATCTACTACGACCTGCAGCAACAGCGCAGTGCGGAGGTCAAATTAGCCATTACGTTTTGAGAAAACACTTCCTATTCATATTGTGCGCACTATGCACGCAGGCATACGCCTATGAGGCGGAAACTGCCTTGGATCCCGCTCCGCAGATAGCGGATTCGGTAGAAACACTCCGTATTGATACCCTTGAGATGGACTCTATCGAGCAGATTATCGAAGCGATGGCGGATACTGTCGGTCAGGCGTTTGCCTTTCCGCAGCATTGGAGCGACAGCACTCTGTCCGATATCGACTTCCGTATGATGGAATGGGCTATGGGCAGGCTTGACACCACCGAATGTGTGGCATACAAAGACACCATAGTGCTGCCCGATTCGGTCTATAAAGCCCGTCTGCAGGCTCTGCCGTGCGTGGTTGAACTGCCTTATAACCAGATAGTCAAGAGTTTTATCTTGCGCTACGTACAGCGAGGACAGAAACAGGTGGCGCGTATGAAACGTATGTCGGAGTACTATTTCCCGATCTTTGAGGAAGCATTGGACAGGTACGGTCTGCCGTATGAATTGGAACTGATGCCCGTGATTGAGTCGGCGCTCAACCCGCAGGCGCACTCCTATATGGGTGCTGCCGGTCTGTGGCAGTTTATGCCCGCCACGGGCAAGCGTTACGGACTGGAAATCAACTCATTGGTCGATGAGCGCATGGATCCTGTCAAATCGACCGAGGCGGCGTGCCGTTTTCTGAAAGCAATGTACGATGTGTTCCAAGACTGGAACCTCGTGATTGCCGCTTACAACTGCGGTTCGGGCAATGTGGGCAAAGCCATTCACCGTGCGGGAGGCAGGCGTGATTTTTGGAGTATCTACCCCTATCTGCCCCGCGAGACCCGCAGTTATCTGCCGATCTTCATTGCCGCCAACTATGCAATGAACTACAGCGACGAGCACGGCATCTGCCCCGCGCCATTGGAGAAGATCATGCTGACCGACACCATTCAGACCACCCGCCGCCTGCACTTGGAACAGGTATCTGCCAAACTGGACATCCCGTTGGACGAACTGCGCCGCCTCAACCCGCAGTACGTGCGCGACATCCTACCAGGCGGAACATCGTATGCCCTCTGCCTGCCCGCCGAGAAAACAGGGCTGTTTATCGAACAGCAGGACAGCATCTACGCCCACAAAGCCGACCAACTGATCAACAACCGCCGTGCGGAGATAGATATGGCGAAAGTAACGGACATATCGGGGGCATACCGCGTGAACGGCGTTACATACTACACCATAAAGAACGGCGACACCCTCGGCGGCATCGCCAAGAAATTCCGTTGCTCCGTCAAGCAACTCAAAGCGTGGAACGGGCTGAAAAACGACAATATCCGCGCAGGACGCAAACTGAAAATATACAAGTAAGTGGAAGAAAAACAACATAGTACAGACAGCCCGTACGCCCCGGAAGACCGTTTCTACTCCATTCGCGAGGTGATGGATCGGACAGGTCTGCCCGCCTCCACACTGCGCTATTGGGAGAGCCAATTTTCACAGCTCAACCCGCGCAAAGACGGACACGGCAACCGCTACTACAGACTGGCGGACATCGAACTGATCGAACGTATCAGATATATCCGCGACGAACTGAAAATCACGCGTATAGAGGCTATCCGCCACGAATTGGAAACCGACAACAAGCAATCCGGCAACAAGCAGCGTGCCACCGCTATCTTGGAGCGTCTGCGCCAAGACCTGCTGGATCTCCGTTCTATGATTTAGAGCAGCCTGCGTGGCACTATCATTCACTATTTCCCGCAAAACAATCTATAATAAGTAAATTATACAGATTATGAAAATACAAGCAAATTTCAAACGTTGTTTACCTTATTTAATGATCTTTACAGTCTTCCTTCTGGCTGCCGTCATCTATTTCTGGCCTGCCGTACAAGGAAAAGTGATGTATGCAGGAGACAGTATCAACGGAACCGCAGCCGTACAAGAAAGCGTACGGTATCACCAGGAAACCGGTGATTATTCCTATTGGACAGGCTCTATGTTTTCCGGTATGCCCAACTATCAGATAGGCGGTTATGGCAGATATATGGTCGATACCATTCTATATCCGATACGTTGGGTATTGTCGGCGGGCAATCGCAATCCATTCTTCATTCTCCCTTTCTATTTGCTGGCATTTTTCCTATTGCTGCGTACCTTCAAGGTGGATAAATGGATGAGTTTGGCAGGGGCATTCGCCATCGCATTGTCCAGTTATTTCTTTGTCATCATTGCCGCAGCGCATCACGGCAAATGCTATTCCATCACATGGATGACCCTTGTCGTGGTCGGTTTCATCCTTACCTACCGCAAGCAATACGGTTGGGGGGCATTGCTTGTGATGTTCTTCACCTATATCGGTTTCTTCGTCCACCCGCAGATGTCCTACTACATCTGTATGATGATAGGTATTTTCTTCTTTGCCGAACTGGCAATTGCCGCCAAAGCCAAAGAATGGAAACATTTCGGTATAGCCACCGCCGTTTTCTTTGCCTCCTTTGCCGTAGGTATGGGGATGGGCAGTGCGAATGTGTTTGTCAATCAGGAATATGCCCAAGAGACGATGCGCGGCGGGCACTCCGACCTTACCAAAGATACGGATAGCGGCAACAAGACCAAAGGTCTCGATCTCGACTATGCCACCGCCTGGAGTTACGGTATCAACGAGACTATGACTTTCCTTATTCCGAACTATATGGGCGGTGCCAGCGGGTATAACCTTGGCAAGGATACGCAATTGGAGCAAGACCTGAAAAAAATGGGTGTACCTGCACGTCAAGCCAAGCAATTCTGCCAAGCAGCCCCCACCTATTGGGGCGAGAAAGCCTTTACCAGCGGACCTGTTTATATGGGTGCCATTGTCTGTTTCCTTTTTCTGCTGGGCTTGCTCATTGTAGGCGGTCCGTACAAATGGGCGTTACTGGTTGCCACGCTGTTCTCGGTATGCCTCGCATGGGGGCATAATTTTATGCCGCTCACAGAATTGTTCTTTAAGTTTTTCCCCGCCTATAACAAGTTCCGCGCTGTCGAGAGCATTCTCATTGTAGCCGAAATCACAATGCCGCTTCTCGGGTTCCTTGCACTCAAAGCCATTGCTGACGGTTCGATCTCGTGGAAACGTCTCCGCAACAGTATCTTTGTCGCAGGCGGTGTTACAGGCTTTATCTGCCTGTTCGTAGCCCTTATGAGCGGCGGTATCGATGTAACTTCCTCCTACGATGCACAATGGAAAGGGCAGGTAGGACAACAAATCTACGATGCTATTCTTGAGCAGCGCACGGCTATGCTCCGCAGTGATGCGTGGCGCTCTCTGCTCTTTGTTCTGCTGGGTACGGGCGTGGTCTTTGCATACGCCTATATGCGCTACAACCGCCCGCAAGTGCGTAACCTCAACCTCTATTGCGGTATTGCCCTGACACTGCTCATCGTAGCCGATATGTGGACGGTGGACAAACGTTTCTGCAATGACAGTCTGTTCGTCTCGCCCAAAGACCGTAACAAGGCGTTCAAAATGCAGCCTTACGAGGAAGAACTGTTGCAGGACAAGAGCCATTTCCGTGTGCTCAACCTCACCACCAACACCTTCAACGAGGCGCGCACGTCCTATTATCTCAAGTCTATCGGCGGGTATTCGGCTGCCAAACTGCGCCGTTACCAGGATCTCATCGATGTGCATATCGCCCCCGAGATGAACCCGCTGATGCAGACCATCTCGCAGACTTACGGGTTCCAACTGCCCTGCAATGCCGACAGTATCTTCCCCGTGCTGAATATGCTCAATATGAAGTACGCCATCGTACCTCTCCAAAACGGACAGCAGATGCCCGTGGAGAACCCGTATGCAATGGGCAACTGCTGGTTTGTCAACGACCTGCAGGTGGTGGATAATGCCAACGATGAGATTGCCGCTATAGGCAAAATCAACCTCCGCAATATGGCGGTTATTGACAAGTCGTTTGCCGACAAACTGAATGTGGATATACCCGATATTGCCCCCCTTATGGCATACGATGAGGACAAGATCGAACTTACCCGCTATACGCCCAACCGTTTGGACTATCTCGCTCAGAATGAGCAGAATAAGATAGCCGTATTCTCCGAGATCTATTACCCGCACGGGTGGAAACTCTACCTGCTCGACAAAGACGGCAATCCCGATATGGAACTGCCCCTTGCGCGTGCCGACTATATGCTCCGTGCAGCGGTCATCCCAGCCGGCACACATACCCTTGCAATGATTTTCGACCCCGACAGCGTCCACAAAGGCAATATCCTGTCTATGGTCTGCTTTGCCCTGTTCGCTCTGACCGGCTGCGCGGTAATAGGTATAAACATTTACCGGCGGAAGAAATGCAACGTATGAAAATAGCGGTCGTCATTCCTGTCTATCACACTCCCGACCGATGGGAGGAGATCTCCCTGCGGCAATGCTGCAAGGTGCTCGGGCGGTACGACCACTATCTTGTCGCTCCCGACGATTTGGATACCTCCGCATTTCAGTCATTGTGGTCGGAATATGGATTAGCATTGCATGAAATGCGTTTTGCACCGGAGTATTTCAAAGGAATAAGCGGGTATAACCATTTGTGCCTCTCGCGCGAATACTACGCCCGTTTCTCGCGGGATGGATATTCGTATATACTGGTTTACCAGCCGGATGCTTTCATCTTCCAAGACGACCTGGGCAAGTGGTGTGCCCTTGGATATGAATACATCGGTGCTCCGAATATAGGCAAAGCCAAACAAACCGTATATTCGCCTGCTATGCCGATGCGTGTGGGAAACGGCGGTTTCAGCCTGCGCAGTATCCCTGCTTTTATGCGTTTTTTCGACGGACGGAAACCGGTTTTCAACCTGTGGCACATACTGGTTTCACCGTTTGTTTGGAAACGCAACTACCGGTGGCTGGTCATCAGAGCCTTGCAACTCCGTATCACCGGCAATACGCCTGCCGAAGTATTGGCTCACTGGCGGGGGAATGAAGATGATTTCTGGGGCTGCTTGTTGGCTCTGAGTGAGTATGCACTCCTCAGACCCGCCCCCGAAGAGGCTTTGCAATTCGCATTTGACCGCTTCCCGAAAGAACTGTACGCCCATACGGGACACCTGCCTATGGGCTGCCACGCCTGGCACAAATATGAGTACGAAGAATTCTGGAAACCTGTCATCGGCAAGGCATAGTTTTTGCGTTGCCATTTACGGCAACGTGAAGCGTAAGGCGGGTGTACATAGCACACTAAGCACCGTAGCGAGACGAAGCCCTGTGGGCTGAGTAGAACTCCTTAAAGCACACGACAACGGGATTTGTTCTTCTTATGAGATTGTATATATCGGAAAAAAGTCGTAACTTTGCGGCTCATTTCGGCTGATTAAAACTTAATAGAAATATGTCATTACAATGTGGTATCGTAGGGTTGCCTAATGTGGGTAAATCAACCCTTTTCAACTGCCTGAGCAACGCCAAGGCACAATCGGCAAACTTTCCTTTTTGCACTATAGAACCCAACATAGGCGTCATCACCGTGCCCGATGAGCGGCTCATCAAACTCGGAGAACTGTGCCACCCCGAGCGCGGTGTCATACCGACAACCGTGGAGATTGTGGACATCGCCGGACTGGTGAAAGGTGCCAGTCAGGGCGAAGGACTGGGCAACAAGTTCCTTGCCAACATCCGCGAGACCGATGCTATCATCCATGTACTGCGCTGTTTCGACGACGAAAACGTAGTGCATGTGGACGGTTCGGTTGACCCCGTGCGCGATAAGGAAATCATTGACGCCGAGTTGCAACTCAAAGACCTGGAAACCGTAGAATCACGTATTCAGAAGACCGAGAAACAAGCCAAAGCAGGCGGCGACAAACAGGCAAAAATAGCCTTGGAGGTGCTGTATAAATACAAAGAAGCCCTCTCGGCAGGCAAGAATGCCCGTTCCGTGGAACTGGACAACAAAGAGGAGGAACAGGCTGCCAAAGAGATGTTCCTGCTTACCAACAAACCTGTGATGTACGTCTGCAATGTGGACGAAGCCTCGGCGGTCAGCGGCAACAAGTATGTGGAACAAGTGAAAGAATCCGTAAAAGACGAGAATGCACAAGTGCTCGTTTTAGCCGCCAAAATCGAAAGCGAGATTGCCGAACTGGAGACCTATGAAGAGCGCCGGATGTTCCTTGAGGAGATTGGTTTGAAAGAGTCGGGCGTGAACCGCCTTATCAAAGCCGCTTATGCCCTGTTGGATCTCCGTACATTCCTTACGGCAGGCAGCGACGAGGTGCGTGCATGGACTTTCAAGGCAGGCAGCAAAGCCCCGCAATGTGCCGGCGTGATCCATACCGATTTTGAGCGCGGTTTCATTCGCGCAGAGGTAATCAAATACGACGACTTCATCACTCTTGGCGGCGAAGCGGCGTGCCGTGCCGCCGGCAAACTCGGCATCGAGGGAAAAGATTATATCGTACAAGACGGCGATATTATGCATTTCTTGTTTAACGTATAAATATATACTGCTATGTTTGATTTTCTCAACACATGGATGCAAACGGGCGGTTGGCTCGTGGCAGGCGCATTGATTGTAGTCGGTTTCGTACTGCTGATCTATGGTGCCGACTGGCTTGTAGCAGGTGCCGGCGGTGTGGCAAAGCGTTTCCACGTCAGCAACTTGGTTATCGGGCTTACTATTGTGGCAATGGGAACGAGTATGCCCGAATTTGTGGTGAATATGGTATCTGTAAGCGACCATACCACCGATCTCGCCATTACGAATATCCTCGGAAGCAATATCTTGAATGTATTCCTCATTCTCGGCAGTACGGCACTGCTCTACCCGATTGCCTCACAGGCTACAAGCAGGAAAGTGGACATTCCGTTAGCGTGCCTCGCCGGAGTATTTGTCCTTGTATCCGGCTTGTGCTGCAACGGCATTATGCGCTGGGGCGGTATTGTACTGATGGTTATATTCGTGTTGTATATCGTTTATACCTTGCGTCATGCCAAAGACTATGCCGACGGCAACGACGATATCAAGCCTATGCATCTCGGCAAAGCCGTTCTGCTGATTCTGGTCGGCTTGGTCGGTTTGGTGGTTGGCGGCGAGATGATTGTCAAGAGTGCCGTACATATCGCCACGGTAGCGGGTGTCAGCCAATCTATCATCGGTCTGACCATCGTAGCACTCGGCACTTCGCTGCCCGAATTAGCCACCTCACTGATGGCGGCTGCGAAGAAAAACTGCGATATTGCTCTCGGAAATGTTATCGGGAGTAATATCTTTAACGTGTTTATGATTCTCGGCTGCAGTGCCACCATCGCCCCGCTGCCTGCCTACGACGGATTCATCTTGGACAGCCTGATGGCAGCACTCGGTTGTTTCCTGGTTTGGATATTCGTAATGACCAACAAGAAACATGAGATACGCTGGTGGCATGGTGCTATCCTGTTGCTGATCTATGCCGTTTATCTCGGCTACCGCCTGATAACGGCATAAGTTACAATACACCCTTATGCGGTGCGAGAGAAATGAAAGGAATAAAGAAATTAGGGGAATTATTTTAGCCCTAATTCGTTTAGCAACTGCCGGTTAAAGGCTGTCCGTCCCTTATCAAAGAACCAACCCCATTTGTTGAAATAGCGGCACATATTCACAATGTGAATCCACAGAAGGCGCATACTATGGTATGAGCCTTTTTTGTGGTTGTGCACAATCGTAACTGCGGGATAATAGAGCGTCAGCCGATCGCGATGAATAGTGCGGGTCAGGTCTATGTCCTCGGGATACATAAAGTACCGCTCGTCGAACAGGCGTGCTTTCAACGCCGCTTCCGTACGCAGCAGCATAAAGCAACCGCTCAGATAAGGCACATTCATCGGTTTGTCATACCCTGTGGCACGCAGTTCATATCGCGCATTGCGTTTCGCCGTCCAATGCTTGGGGAGGAAACGCCTGCCGAACACATCCAACGGTGTAGGCAGCAGTTTGCAAAGATACTGTATCTCTCCGTTAGGATACACCACCCGTGGCATCAGTTGCCCAACCATAGGTTGTGTCTCCATAAAAGCGCACAATGTATCTATATCCTCCGCCTTCAATTCAATATCCGAATTCAGTACCAGATGGTATTTTATCCCGTCATAGATGCTTTCCCGCAGGGCTACATTATGTCCTCTTCCATATCCCGCATTCTCTCCGGTAAAGATATACCGTACTTTGTCCGATTGCGGCAAAACGGCAGGATCCGCTCTCGTCTCCGAATTATCCACTAAATAGATCGTATGCATACATGCAACACGAAGTAACTCCTCCACCAAAGGAATAACTTCGCCGACCCAATCGGGATGATATAAGACGATGGACGCGTTGAGCATCATCGCAAAGGAACTATAGAATTTCTACCAACTCGCGGCGGCAGAACCATGCTGCCAGAAGAACCGCAAATATGAGTGTGGTTAAAAGGGCAGTCTGCAACGGGTGCGGACCGGTCTTTTCATATACAATGGTCGGTTCCGACAAAGTTACAAACGGCTTGCGCACCACCATCTGCGCCTGATATACCACCTGTTGACGGCGGAACGAATCATATATTTGTTTGTAAGTGTCGGCGTTGCCCGAATGGGTGCGCACCGCCTCTTTCCATTCGTTTTCCGCTTGGAGAGTCAGCGTGTCTATATGATTGAGCACACTCTCTATCTTTTGTGTCTGGTAGCCCATGATCAGGGCTTCCAGTTGGTTTTCTACGTGTTTGGCAACCTGTGCGCTCACCAACGGGTCTTGCGTCATCACATCAATCTTTACAATCTCTGTACGTTTGTCAAACGTGCAAGTTATCTGTTGGCGCATTACAGCCATAGTGGCAGCCTGACCGCGTGTCAGATATATTTCCTCGCTCGTTGCGGAGGAAGCGGGTGCACCTTTGGGTTTGCCTCGGAACAAACGTACAATGCCGCCTTTCACACGCTGAAAAAAAGGCTTGCGCATATAATGGTTGATATAATCCGAATAGGTACCTTCAAACTGCCCGTCCAATGTACTGACAGGAGCAGCACAGAGCGATTTGAGCAACTGCGACGAAGTAACCAAATCGCTGTAACTGTATTCATTGATGCTGTTCCTGGTCTGGAACAACCCCAGATCATATTGTTCCGGGCTGTTGATCGTCAGCGTACGGTCGCCGTCAATGGCACGCTGATCCTCCACCACAAGACTCCAACTGCTCTGATAAGTCTTCGGGACGAAAAGCATAATGACGAGAACTGCCACAAAGCAAACGGGTACAGACCAATAGAACCACACGCGATGTGCGTGCAGGTGTTGTGTCATTCGTCGGTATAACGAGGTGGTATTATCCTGAGTATCCATAAAAAGCAAGAAACGGGTCAGACAACGGAAATATCTTCCGGAAAATGTTGGTTGGTGTTGGTACAAAATAAGTCCAAAACTCACGTTTTGAACTTATTTTGTTGCAGCGTGTAACCCCCTCGGGATTACTCTGCTGCGTTCTCTGCAGGAGCCTCAGCGGCAGCAGCCTCCTGAGCAGCCTCAACTGCTGCGGCAGCGAGTGCGTCAGCAGCCTCCTGGCGTTTCTTTGCCACCTCGGCAGCCTTTGCCTTGTTTGCCTCCACCTCTTGTGCAAGCAAAGCCTTTGCTGCGGCTACTTTCTTGTCTGCCTCGGCTTGGCTGATCTTGCCGTTCTTTGCGTCTTTCTGAGCCTTCCAAGCGTCAAAACGCTTCTGAGCCTCTTCCTGACTGAATGCGCCTTTGGCTACACCGCCGTTCAGGTGCTTCATCAGCAGAACACCCTCACCGGAGAGAATGTTACGTACGGTGTCGGTCGGCTCTGCACCTACGTTCAACCAATACAATGCGCGCTCAAAATTGAGGATTACCGCACTCGGATTGGTGTTCGGGTTGAAAGAACCGATACGTTCGATAATTTTGCCATCACGTGGCGAGCGGCTGTCTGCTACTACAATGTGGTAGAAAGCATAGTCTTTGTGACCATGACGAGCCAAACGAATCTTTGTTGCCATTTAGACTTTTGTTTTTGTGGGCTACGACTACTCGAATCGCCTGCCCGGGTTAGAAAATAAATAATTATTGCTCAACGTATTACGAAAAGCGTGCAAAGTTACGTTAAAAATCCCAATCCTGCAAATATATTTTGCCTTTTCGTTTTTTTTCTGTAATTTTGTCCTCGAATTGTCAGCCGGTCTGACTATATACAGATTATGCAGAGTATGCAATTCTTTTATCTCATTAGTACCAGTTACGTAGAAAAGACGTAGAAAGGACGTAGAAAGAATGGGTCTTTTAGCCGCTGTTTTATGCACTCTATGCACTAATTATGCATTTTTATTGACAATATGATAATTACAGATTCTAAAATACAACTCCCGGTTCTGCACCTCGTAGGCGAAGAAGCCGACCGGCTCGGACTTGACTGCTACGTCATCGGCGGTTGGGTGCGCGACCTGCTGCTTCACCGCGAGAGCACCGACATCGACATCGTCGTCGTGCGCCGTGATGCCATACAGACACAGACTGCGGAACACAAGGAAGTAAGCATCGGCATCCGTCTGGCGGAAGCGGTTGCCAAGCGATTAGGCAAAGGAGCGCACCTGAGCGTCTTCCGTACCTACGGCACGGCACAGGTGAAGAAGCACGACCTCGAATTAGAATTTGTAGGTGCCCGTCGCGAGAGTTACCAGCACGACTCCCGCAATCCCATCGTGGAAGACGGCACCTTGGAGGAAGACCAGAACCGCCGCGATTTCACTATCAATGCGCTGGCTATCTGTCTCAACAAAGAGCGGTACGGCGAGTTGCTTGACCCCTTCGGCGGCATACAGGATATGGAGCGGTGTATCATCCGCACCCCACTCGACCCCGACATCACCTTTTCCGACGACCCGCTCCGTATGATGCGTGCCATCCGTTTTGCCACACAACTCGGTTTCTCGCTCAACCTGACCACCTTTGAGGCGATTGAGCGCAACCGCGAGCGTATCCGTATCATCACCCGTGAGCGTATCGCCGACGAACTCAACAAGATTATGCTCTCGCGCCGCCCGTCGGTCGGGTGGCTGCTGCTAGACAAAACAGGGCTTTTGCCTATTATTTTTCCCGAACCGGCAGCCCTAAAAGGCGTGGAAGTAAAAGAAGGGAAAGGGCATAAAGATGTGTTCCTCCATACGATGCAAGTGCTGGACAATGTGGCGATGAAGTCAGACAAACTATGGCTGCGCTGGGCGGCACTCCTGCACGATATAGGCAAACCGCGCTCCAAAGCATGGGATCCGCAAGCAGGGTGGACATTCCGCAACCACAACTACATCGGCGCACGCATGATACCCAAGATCTTCCGCCGCATGAAACTGCCGCAGAACGAGAAGATGGACTATGTGGTCAAGATGGTGGATCTGCATATGCGCCCGATTAACCTGATCGAAGACACCGTTACCGACTCCGCCGTGCGCCGTCTGCTATTCGAGGCGGGCGATGACATAGACGACCTTATGCTCCTCTGCGATGCAGACATCACTTCCCGCAATGCGGACAAGGTGGCACGTTTCCACCGCAACTATGAGTTGGTACGGCAAAAGATGGTAGAGTTGGAGGAGCGCGACCGTATCCGCAATTTCCAACCACCCGTGCGCGGCGAGGAGATTATGCAACTGCTCAACCTGCCGCCCTGTGCCACGGTAGGCGAACTCAAATCAGCAATCAAAGATGCCATTTTGGACGGCATCATTCCCAACGACTACACCGCCGCCAAAGAATACCTACTCCGGTTAGCACGGGAGAAAGGACTGACCACCACCTAACCACCCGTTATCCACCTGATATCCACCTATGTTTTTACACACCGATTCATAATAAAAGAAAACGCCCTTGCTCAAAACGAGCAAGGGCGTTTTCTTTTATGTATCAGGAGAATGTTATTCCTCGGAAGGAATCATCACTACCTCGAACATATTACCGGCGTTGACCAAATCACGCAACGTGCTTTGGACTGTCTCTGCCGTAATGGCATTGACGGCATTTTGGTAGTCGGCAATATAGTTCAAGCCATAGGTATAGTACAGATAGATGATACTCGACCAGTAACTGTTCTTCTCAATATCCTCTTCATAGTCTTTGAGCATCGATTGTTTCTCTTTCGCCAAATCCACGGCAAGAGGTCCGTTAGCAATAATCGTATCCACTTCCTCGTGAATAATGCTCATCAGTTTCTCCTGCTTGGCAGGGTCGGTATCGAATTGCATAATCAGTCTTGCACGCGATACAGGACGCAAATCCACCGTACCGTAGCAGCCCACTCCGTACGAACCGCCTTCGCGCTCACGGATAGACTCGAGGTAGCGGGTAGAGAGAATACGCCCGATCATCTCCATATTCAAGTCGTTTGCCAAGGTATAAGGCATATCATACGAAGTATATTGAATACGGTTGGAAGCGGTGGTTGTCTCCATCTTGCGGGTGAAATAGTTTTTGAGTTCACCCTGCGGGGTACGCACCTCATTATCACGGAACGACTCACGCTGTTTGGAAGTCTTCAGTCCGCCAAGCCACTGACCAATCAGTTTCTGCGTTGCCTTGTCGGCAGGGTCGATATTGCCTACAAAGACAAACGTGAAGTCAGCGGGGTTGGCAAAACGTGCTTTGTAAACAGCCAGTGCCTTATCCAGCGAAACCTTGTCCAACGTCTCCACATTCCAAAGCGTAGTGCGCTCGGAGTGGTTGCTTCCCATTACGGAAACAGAGTCGGCAAAGACGGCTTTGGGGTTCTTGTCTTTGTTGAGCAGTTGGTTGTGCAAAAGGCTGATAAGCGTTTGGTATGCCTCTTCGTCATAACGCGGAGCGGTAAACTGCAGATACACCAGTTGGAGCATTGTCTCCAGATCCTTGACAGACGAAGAGCCGCTCAACGTCTCGGAATAAGCACCGATAGAAGCGTCCACGCTGACCGTCTTGCCCGCAAGGGCTTTTTGCAGGTCGGTACGCGAGAAATCGCCCAAGCCCATCATACTCACCACATCGGCAGCCAGATTAGCCGACGGCAGGTCTTCGGTAGCGACAAGCGACAAACCGCCCTGTGAGAACGCATTGAGCAATATCTCGTCCTGCTTGAAAGTGGTAGGTTTGACAACCACTTTCACACCATTGGAGAATGTCCACTCGGTAGTACCCAACTCGGCATTGGTGGTCGTCTTCTTGATTTTGCCTGCACGCGGGGCTTTCTTGACCAACTCGGTATTGATCACCTCCTCTTTGGGAGCCTCTATCTCCATTGTCCCTACCTCTTTGAGCAGCGAAAGGATTGTCTCCTCGGTAGGGATATTCACACCCTCTTTGAGCGGACCTGTGATGGCGACGGTAGGTTTGTCATCCACAAACTGTTTTGCCATCTCATTTACCGAAGCCACATCTATCATCGGGAGAATCTGTTTGGCAAAATTGTATTCCCATTCGATGCCCGGCATAGGCTCGTGGTCTTCAAAGTTGCGGATACACTCCTGCGCAATAGCACGGTTCTTGCGGTTGTTGCGCTCGTTGTATGCTTTCTCCATACTATTGAGGTACTCGGTTTTTACACGTTCCAACTCGGCATTGGTAAAACCATAGCGGTGCATTTTCTCCACTTGCAGGAGCAGATCCTTGAGAGCCTCAGTCTCTTGTCCTTCCTTGGGAATGGAAACCGCCACGAACGCATCTTTGAGTTTCACAATCTCGCCATAGTAGCAGCCCGCACCTTGGAAAGATGCATTCGGATTGAGCGATAGTTCCTCGAAACGGTTGTCCATCATATCCGTAATGAGGTTGTTGACCACCGTCTGCATATAGGCGGGCACCGTATTCAGGTACTCGACAGGGATCTGCGAGTGCTTGTATTCCAGTTCGATACGTGTGCTTTGCGCCTCGGGGTCAAGCGCAATGGCAATCAGCGGAGCGGTATTGTCATCTACGGTGTAAAGCGGACGCTCGCCACGGTTCTCGCGTGCGGGGACATCCGCCCAGAGGGCTTTGATCTTCTGCTCTATCTGATCCACATCGATGTCGCCCACCACGATGATCGCCTGGTTGTCGGGACCGTACCATTTATGGTAGTAGGCACGGAGTGCATCGTAGGCAAAGTTGTTGATAACGGCGGTATCGCCAATCACATCGCGTTTGGCATATTGGCTGCCGGGGTATTTTTTTGCACGGATCTCCTTCCACAAGCGGCGGTCGGCTGTGCGCCCCGTACGCCACTCCTCACGAATAACACCGCGCTCGGCATCAATCTCGTCGCCGTCCAGAGTCAGACCGCACGCCCAGTCGTGCATCACCAGCAGAGCGGAGTCGATAATTCCCTCGCGGTAGGTAGGCACATCGGAGAGACGGTAAACGGTCTCATCAATAGAGGTGTAGGCGTTGATGTTTCCGCCGAAGTTCACGCCCACCGACTCGAAGTACTCAATAATCCCTTTGCCCGGGAAGTGTTGCGTGCCATTGAACGCCATGTGTTCCAGGAAGTGCGCCAGACCATTCTGGTTGTCCTCCTCCAGCACGGCTCCGACCGCCTGTGCGATATGGAACTCGCAGCGCTGTTTGGGCTGTTCGTTGTGGCAGATATAGTAAGTGAGTCCGTTGTCCAGTTGCCCGTAGCGCACATTCGGGTCGCGCGGGAGTTGCTCCGGCTGTTGCGCCGAAACCGTCAGCGTTGCAGCAAGCAACGCAATACTAAGCATTAGTTTCTTCATTGTCGGTAGTATTTGGTGTTGTATTGTCTGTATTATCATTACCCGTTTTGTTTTCAGTGCCGGCATTGTTTTCCTTTGCCGCAGTTTCCTGTTCCTGCTGTTCCTGTTTCTCGTTCGCCTCAATGATTTCGTCGCCACGGCTCTTCCACGGACGGGGACCGAGAATATGCTCCACATCTTCGGAAGTGATCACCTCTTTCTCGATGAGCAGTTGGGCTATCCGGTGGTGCCCCTCGGCATTCTCTTCCAAAATCTTGCGCGCACGCGCCATCTGTTCGGCGATGATAGCGGCTGTCTCTTTGTCAATCAGTTCTGCCGTTTTGTCAGAATAGGGTTTGGCAAAACCATAGTCGTAACGCCCTGTGGAGTCGTAAAAACTGACATCTTTCAGTTTGTCGCTCATACCGTAGTACGCCACCATAGCATACGCCTGTTTGGTAGCCCGTTCAAGGTCGTTGAGTGCACCGGTAGAAGTCTGGTGCAGGAAGAGTTGCTCGGCGGCACGTCCGCCCAAGAGAGAGCAGAGTTCGTCGAGGATATGCTCTTCGTTGGTCAGTTGCCGTTCTTCGGGAAGATACCATGCGGCACCGAGAGCAGCCCCACGCGGTACGATAGTTACTTTCACCAGCGGGTTCGCCCAGCGCAGCATCCACGAGATAGTGGCATGCCCTGCCTCGTGGTAGGCAATGGAGCGTTTCTCTTCGTCGGTAAGGATCTTCGTCTTGCGTTCCAAACCGCCCACGATACGGTCCACGGCATCCATGAAGTCCTGTTTGCCGACTTTCTTATGGTTGTTGCGGGCAGCGATAAGGGCTGCCTCGTTGCAGACGTTGGCGATGTCCGCACCCGAGAACCCCGGGGTCTGCTTTGCCAGGAAATCCACATCAACCGTATTATCGGTTTTGATAGGACGGAGATGCACCTCGAATATCTCTTTGCGCTCCTGCAGGTCGGGGAGTTCGACATGAATCTGCCTGTCGAAACGCCCGGCACGCAGCAAAGCGGGATCCAAGACATCTGCCCGGTTGGTAGCCGCAAGGATGATGACGCCCGAATTGGTACCGAAACCGTCCATCTCGGTAAGCAACTGGTTGAGTGTAGATTCACGTTCATCGTTGCCCCCTGTCATCACGTTTTTGCCACGCGCACGGCCGATAGCATCTATCTCGTCAATAAAGATAATGGCGGGTGCTTTCTCTTTGGCTTGGCGGAAGAGGTCGCGCACACGGCTGGCACCGACACCTACGAACATCTCCACGAAATCACTACCCGACATAGAGAAGAAAGGCACATCCGCCTCGCCTGCCACGGCTTTTGCCAGCAGGGTTTTACCCGTTCCCGGAGGGCCTACAAGCAGTGCGCCCTTGGGGATTTTACCTCCGAGGTCTGTATATTTCTTCGGGTTCTTGAGAAAAGCAACAATCTCCTGTACCTCCTGTTTGGCACCGGTAAGCCCCGCCACGTCCTTGAACGTAACCTTGTCTTTCTTTTCTTTGTCAAAGACCTGTGCTTTTGCTTTGCCCACGCTGAAGATACCGCCACCGGCAGACATCCCGCTCATACCACGGCTCATCCAGACAAAGAAGATGACAAGCAGCAGGAACGGGAGCGCATTCACCAGAAAAATATACCAATAATTCTTTGATTGCTTGTAAGTTACATCTATCAGTTGCTTGCCTGTCTCCTTACGGGTGGTATTTACGCCATCGATATATTTGGCGAACTCGTCCACGCTCGGTATCTGCGCACGCAGTTTGCCATTTGCCTGCTCGCCTTTGGCTTGTTCGCCAAAGACAAGGACATAACTGACAGGGCGGATAGTGGCTTCCACATGATTGTCGTCATACACGGTTAACTCTTTGACGGCATCGTTCTCGATGTATTGCGCCAGTTTGGTATAACTCAGTCCTTTCTGCGAACCGCTGTCTCCGTCGCCGAACAGGAATACGGCTATCAGGAAAAATGCCAGCGTGTACATCAGCCAACTGAGCCAGCGGAAACGCGGTTTCTTCGGGTCTTTCTGCCCATTCGGATTGGTTCCGTTGGGTGCGTTTTGTTCTTTCTTACTCATCAAAAATTGCTTTTATTCATCGGGTAATTCGGTTACTTTTCCGTCAGCCCAAAGATGCTCTATGTCATAGTATTCACGGGGCTCACGCTGCATGATATGGACAAATACCGTGCCATAGTCCATAGCGATCCATTCGGCGTTCTCCTGCCCTGCCATTGTCAGGGGGTGTACGTGGGTGGTAGTGCGGACATAGTCGTCCACTTCATCGGCAATGGCACTCACCTGCGTGGCACTGTTTCCCTCGGCAATCACCATATATTCAACCGGTGCCTCTTTGATTTTGCGGAGGTCGATGGTTACGATACGTTGTCCTTTACGGTTGCGGATACCCTCGATAATGGTCTCCACGAGTTTCTTGGTAGATATTTCTTTCATAATGTGTATTTGGAATTACGTTCAGATATATTTGGCGGCAAAGTTACTATTTTTTTCTGAGATATACAACAGAAATCGATTTTAGCTATGGCAACCGCATCAAACAGATACAGGAGCGCATTAAAAGCAGGAGCGGCTGAGGGTGGCGCGTGCTGCGCACACAATGGTATTGTGCGCCACTGCCCGCCGAAGGCTTATTCTATCGGGATTGGGTGGCTACCCAGCAGTTGGCACTAATGTCTCCTATGCCGCAAGCGGCAAGAAAAAATGGAAGAAAATTGGCAAAAGATGTCCTACGCACTCGCTATGCGGTGCGAGAGAAATTAAAGAAATAAAGGAAATTATAAAACAAAACCATCAAAACCTTGTCTTGCGGCGCAACACGCGCCGCGCTCATAGTCATACAGACACTTGGTGTCAACTCCCGGGTAAACGCCGGGATTGACGGCTGAATAACCTATGAATCACCCAAGAATCACCCAAGAATCACCCAAGTTTAACCTATGCTTGTCGGCACGAAAGTAAACGGAAACCAAACAGAAATCAAACGAAAGCCAAACGGAGGTTATACTCCGGCTTTTTTCGCAAAAACTTGTGCAATCCACCGATTTTATGTAATTTTGCACCGTTAATAATAATCAATTTGTATTTTATCCAACTCTGTCAATTCCAACGAAACAGCATAAGCATATACTTTCAACGGAACAGTATATAAACGAAACAATATATATTTTGAATGAAACGATGTTTACTTTTTAGCCTGATGGTGCTGGCAGGTATCACAGGTGCAGCAAACGCGGTGTTTGCCCAAACGACGACAGTACACACGGTACCCTTCTACGAGGGGTTCGAGGGTACGCACACCCAAGGCGATGTTATCAACACATGGGTGCAGCAAAGTGAAAAGAAAAGCGATGCTTGGGTATTCAACTCGGAAACGGATGATAACCGCGAACCCTACAGCGGGAAATGGAATGCCACCTTGCTATGGGGAAATATCGACTGGCTGTTTACGTCTATCCGATTGGAGACGGGCAAGCCGTATCGCATTGCTATGAATGCACGCCAAGACGGCACCTATACAGAGGATGCCATTTTACAGGTGTATCTGTGCGCCGAGGCGGATATGAATGCACGGAAGACGATGATTACGGAAACAAGGCTGACCAACGGCAACTATGAGTACATATATGAAGACTTCACCGTGGACAGCAGCGCTACATACGTATTGGGTATCCGTGGGGAGGTTGGTGGTACTCCGATGTATATCTCGTTGGACGACATCTCGTTGGTGGAGTACAAGATGTACAACATCAGCGCAACGCCCACCGAGCATTGCAGCATTGTGCTTTTCCCTGCAGCAGAAGCCTACTATCCCAATAATAACATAGATGTGCGGGTTATGGTGGACAGGGGATACATCTTGGATTCGCTGACAACCAATACCCCGAATGCATCGTTGCAATGGTACGGAGGAGATAAGCATGGCTGGTTCACTATGCCAGGGGAAGATGTGGTGCTGACTCCGCATGTGCGCCCTGCCAAGTCGGGGATATTGGATCTTATTGATATTCCCGACCATGTAAGCATCCGTACTATGGTGAACGGCGTGGAGACAGCGAACCACAGCACCATCTATGAGGGCGATACGCTATGCGCAGAGTATATACCCGCAGCAGGATATACGGTAGATTATGACAACAGTTGCAGTGTGGTACGACCTTATTTCTTTGTCAATGACACTTGCCATTGGTCTGTACCATACGTTGAGGTAGTGTTTGTCGGCACAAAGGTGGGTGTGGAATGTACGGACAGCGCAACGGCGGTGGTAACGTGGAATGACCTCGGTTGCGAGTATGACGTCATCGTATCCGACCACGAGATACAGAACTTCCGTTTCCAGAAAGGTATTCACCACACGGCGGACACGACCTATACTATGGAAGGACTGACTGCGGGAAAGACCTATTATGCCTACGTATGCGCACGCGTGGAAGGTGCCAAGGAGGTATGGAACAAGGCGCAGTTTGTAGCGGGACAGAAGCAAGAAAGCGGCGGGGGCTGCGTGCTGACCATTGATTGCTACGACAAATACGACGACGGCTGGAACAGCGGCAAACTGCATTTCGTGGAGAACGGAGCAGAGACTGTTATCGCTATGACGGACGGCGGACACGAGACCTTCACCTACACCACTCACGGCGGCAAGGTGGACATCTATTGGGGCGAAGGTGCTTATGACGACGAAGTATCGTTCCGTATCACCAACGCCGACGGGGATATTGTATTGGATATGCAGGAGGGGGAAATGACCGATGCACCGGACGGGACATTGCTATGGAGCGGCAACCCGTGCAGTCTGTGTCCGACACCCAAAGTGGTGGAGTTCACTACAGACGGCACCGATATTACCATGCGCTGGCACAAGACCGATGCAGCAGCCTACTTTGTAGCACTATACAACGGTACGGGGACTGACGAGCATTTCGATACGGTAGCCATCCGCACCACCGACACCGTATATACGTTCCACAATATCGATACGTGCCGTTACTATGCGGCTGCCGTGCTGGCACAATGTGATGAGCAGTCGGCTTCGACATGGGTTATTGCAGGCGAGCATACCCCGAGTGTGCCTGCTGTTATGCCATGGCAGCCTATCACATTGGACTATCACGCCAAGGGCGACTATATGCAGGATATGCGTTTCGACAATTACGGGTATCCGAACATGTTAGGTTTGTTCTATAGCCTGACTCTGTCCGAGACCACCACTATATTGCTTGCAGGGCGCATAGATAACGAAAGAGCGACCTTCACTATAATGCCTATCGACGACAAGGGAGACCCAACGAATAGCATATCTTGGAATGATGTGGACTCTATCACTCTTGAGGCAGGCAAATACGGTATCTCCTGCCGCAGCCGCTATGGTGATAAGGGAAATTATGATGTGCATATATGCCGTGCCACTCCTGTGCGTTACACACCTGTTACGCTGCCGTATATGTCCGACACGCTGACCAACAGCGAGTGGTACACCACGGCAGGCGGTTTCTATCGCGGCTATGAGTTCACGCTCACCGAGACAACCTATACGGAGATACGTATGGAAACGGCTTGGGAGGACGATTACAGCACATGCATGCTCTTTGAGTACAAAGACGGCAAGGATACCAAGATATACAATGATGCACGCCATGTGGACAGCCTGCAGGCGGGAACGTATCACCTGATAACACTCACCCAGGATATGGAGGCGAAATACGTGCTTTCTATCGGCACCCCTGCCACCTATCACTTTGAGCCGATAAGCACAGATACGGTGGTAAGCGGCACTATTACCGACGGACTCTATCCGTTCAACAACATCATGGTGCCGGGCAAAGGCTATACCTTCACCGCCAATGCAGGGCAGGTGTACGGCGGGTCGCTCTATACCGACCAACCTGGCTTTGTCTTTGCACAGGTATATTACGACTCTCTGCTGACGCAGGAGGCGAAGTCTATCGAGTCTATGGGGGCAGATTCCACCTACTACGCAGTGTTCGGAGACACAGATACGATACCCCTCTATGTAGTGGTGTACAACTTCTCGCAGGTGCCGGAAGCCGACTTTGTCTATGCGCAGCACCCTGCGTGCGACCCCGACAGCCTGCCTGTATCGGGTGTGTTGCCTGCTGGCGAGATGCGCCATACAGCCATCAACAAACATTCCGAGGTACTTCAGTTTGACGCCGATTACACAACATACACCGTCGGATATGAGGCATATACCGTTCATCTCGAGGCGGGCAAGATGTACCGGTTCTTTGCAGAGGCTGTGCAAGGCACGAATGAAGGGGCACTATACCTCATTGACCCGACCTTGAAACAAGGTGATTTAATTTATAACTCTATCAGACATGAGACGTTGGACCCCACTACCCGTGTGGCTACGTTCACTTATATAGCGTCCAAGGATATGGACTGCACCTTGATGTTCTGTTCGGAATTCTCCCGCAAAGACGACCGTGCGGACTATACCGTAGCCTACGAGGAGGCGGAACTGTTTGAGATATTGCTCCAACAGGCACGCCCTGCTACCCTGCCCCTGCGCGAACAGGCAGACTTCGGTGCCGCCAAGTATCTGTGGAACCATACCTATCAGTGGTATGCGGATGTGAACGGCAACGCATTTGTTGATTATGGTTTTTACTCCGCCGTGGCTTATACCGTGCCAGTGGCTGCGGGCGATACCTTGTTTGCTATGTTCTCTGCCGACGATGAGGCGGTGATTCACTTCTATCATCTATATGCAAACAATGCTCCGGTGGTGATTGACAGCGTGCAAGGCTATCCATACATAGCGGAGCGGGGGTACTATCACAACGCATCCGACTCTGTGGAGACCATCACCGTCATTGCGTCTGTGGACAATCCGCGTCCGGGCAAGCACCGCTATGACATCGTGCTTTCCTCTTCGCGCCAGGATATTGCCCTGCGTACAGCCTCCGCCAAGGCAGACAAAGAGGCTATCTATGTAGAGCAGACGGATATGGCTGCGGTGCGTGATGCACTGTCACGGCTGACACTCAGTGCGCTGGACGGACAGGGGCAGACACTTTGCTATATCGAGAATGTACCGTTCTACTGGGCGATAGACCTCAACGCCGGTGTTGCCACCTACGAAGCCAACCAAGCCGACCTGCCCACGGGTTATGCTTTTGCCAAGGGAGTGGAATATATCAACGTAATCATCAAGAAAACCGAAACAGATGTAGAAGAAACCATTGCTACACAAGGTGGCAAAGAGAGGAAAGCACGCCTTATCCTCGAATATGGTACGCTGTACGTCCTTACGCCCGATGGTACACGCTATACCATCACAGGGCAAAAAGCGAGATAAGGAGATAGCCGTCAATACAAAGCGGGACTGCCTATAGCACATCAGGCAGTCCCGTTTTGTATTACAGATCAACATCCGTGTCAGCGAGTTGCCCCAAAGTAACCGGGGTAACTATGGTCAGACACGCTTTTGGTAGTGGTAGTCGGAATAGTCTTTGTTGCGGGTACTGTCGAGACGGGGGTACTTGTCGTGGAACTTACGACGGAGATTGCGCCACCAGCGTGAGATGTCGTCGCCCTTGCCGTGCCGCCACCAAAGGAGAAGCAGCCAGCCGAAAAGCATACCGCCGAGGTGGGCGAAATGGGCTACGTTGTCGCCCGTAAAGCCAATCACTCCGCCGAGCCCCGCAAAGAGTTCGATCAGCGCATAGACAATCACGAAGATACGCGCGCGGATAGGTATCGGCACAAAGAGAATATACATCGGCACATTAGGGAACAGCCACCCGAAAGCGAACAGGACACCGAACACGGCACCCGAGGCACCGATAGTTACCAAACGATTGGCATAGACAGCAGCCTGTGCGGCAGGAATAGCAGAAAAAGCCGACTGGAACATCAACGCCCAAACGGCTTCCTGCACAAGGGCGGCACCGATACCGCACACAAGATAGTAGGTAAGGAACTTACGGCTTCCCCACTCGTTTTCCAAAACGGGCGCAAACATCAGCACGGCAAACATATTGCAGAATATATGTCCGAAATTGGCGTGCATAAACATATACGTAAAAGGCTGCCAAAAATAGAATTGCCCGGCGGTAAAATAGTGGAGACCGAATATGTCGGTGAGTTGGATGCCATAGCGTTGCAGTACGACATCGAGCATCCAAACGACAAAATTCGAGAGGAGCAGGTAGCGTGTAACTGTAGGTAAATTTCTCATAATAAGCGCAAAAGTAATAAAATAAACATATACGGCTATACAAAAAGCGTGCATTTTTAAGCAAAAATGATGTTTTTAGGTAAAAAATAGCATTTTTGCATTGGTATTGTTTGCAGTTTCGCTTTTTTGTTGTATCTTTGCAAGCGTTATCCATGGGCTTTGCAGCCTGTTGGTAAGCAAATTAAACGTTTAATTAATAACCCAAAAACATTATTATTATGAATAAGGCTGAACTCGTTGCTGCCATTGCAGCAAAGGCTGAAGTATCGAAAGCAGAAGCACAGAAGGTTCTGGATGCAGCATTGGACGTAACCGCAGATGCACTGAAGAATGGCGAGAGTGTACAACTCGTAGGCTATGCTACTCTGTCTGTAGTAGAGAAAGCTGCCCGCAAAGGTATCAACCCTGCTACCAAACAAGTAATTGACATTCCTGCAAAGAAAGCAGTGAAATTCAAAGCAGGTGCAAAACTCGCTCTCTAATTAAACATAAGCGCATAGAACGAGTTGCTCAATTTGGGCAACTCGTTTTGTGTCGCTTGGTCTCCTTGGTTTCCTGCCCGCTTGCGCGAGCGAGAAATTAAAGAAATTTAGGCGGAAGCGTGGCGGAACATTTGAAGGTATAAAAATCTGAAATTTTAAGGATATGCTGAATGTAATTCTTTGTGGTGCACCCGGCAGCGGCAAAGGGACACAATCTGATTTCATTGTAAAAAAATACGGTTTGCAACATCTCTCGACCGGCGATGTACTGCGTGCCGAGATCAAATCGGGCAGCGCACTCGGAAAAGAGATTGATGCCATCATCTCGAAAGGCGAACTGGTACCCGATGCTAAGATGATTGACCTGATTGACAATTTCATTGAGAACCTGCCGAAGGACTCGAAAGGCGTCATCTTCGACGGTTTCCCCCGCACGGTAGAGCAGGCCAAGGCCCTGACCGAACTGCTGAAAAAGCACAATATGAGTGCCGTAATGCTGGATATGTTTGTAGAAGAAGAAGAGATTATCCAACGTCTGCTGAACCGCGGCAAGACGAGCGGTCGTGCCGACGACAACTACGAGACTATCAAACAGCGTCTGCAAGTATATAAGGATGTAACGAAGCCTGTAGCAACCTACTACCTGCACAACAACAACTATTTTGCCATCAACGGCAACAACACGATGGAGGATACGTTCGCACAGATCGACAATATCCTGCAACGCGTGAAATAAGAATTTGTAAATGTGTAAATTAGCAAATTTGTAAATTGCACATTTGCGAGATATTTTCTTTGCCGCAAGCGGCAAGAAAAATAGAGAAAAACAACCAAAAGTTTTTCCGTTGTGTACTAACGACGCGAGACGCGTCGTCCCCACACAGGACTTATCCTGTTTGCAATAACTAATTACAGACTCAACTATGCCATCAAGCAACTTTATCGACTACGTAAAGATTTACTGCCGCTCGGGCAAGGGCGGTGCGGGAAGTATGCACTTCCACCGCGCGAAATATCTGCCGAAAGGCGGTCCGGACGGCGGAGACGGCGGGAGAGGGGGCGATATTATCCTGAAAGGGAACCGCAACCTATGGACGCTGCTGCACCTGAAGTACCAGAAGCACGTGATGGCAACCGATGGAGGAAAGGGCGGCGACAGCCGCTCTTTCGGCAAGGACGGTGAGGACAAGATTATCGAAGTGCCTTGCGGTACGGTGGTCTATGACGGCGATACGGGCGAGTATATATGCGAGGTAAAAGAGCATAACGAGCGTATTGTGCTACTGAAGGGCGGCCGCGGCGGATTAGGCAACTGGCATTTCCGCACGGCTACCAATCAGGCACCCCGCTACGCACAACCCGGCGAGCCCGCGATAGAGCGCAATGTGATTCTGCAACTGAAGGTGCTTGCCGATGTAGGTCTGGTGGGTTTCCCGAATGCGGGCAAGTCCACGCTGCTGAGCGTGGTGTCGGCAGCCAAACCCGAGATTGCGGATTATCCGTTTACCACCCTGACGCCGCAGTTAGGCATCGTGTCATACAGGGACGGACAGTCGTTCTGTATGGCGGATATACCCGGTATCATTGAGGGCGCATCGGAGGGCAAGGGTCTCGGACTGCGTTTCCTGCGGCACATCGAACGCAATGCGGTGCTGCTGTTTATGGTACCCGCCACGACGGAGGATATTGAGGCGGAATACAACATCCTGCTCAGCGAGTTGGAAAAATACAACCCGCAGTTGCTGACCAAGGCACGTATATTGGCTATCAGCAAATGCGACATCGGCGAGAAGCCGGATACGCAAGCCCTTTCCGAAAACTTAGGCATACCCGTGGTGGCGATTTCGTCGGTGAGCGGATTAGGTATAAGCGAACTGAAGGATATGCTCTGGACGGAACTGAACAAGGAGCAGAACCAAGTGATTGAGATTTCACACTCGCCGATAGATGTGAAAGTGGTTGAGAAAGGCGGGCAACCGCAAGAGGAGAACGACGAACCGAAGACGATTTACCTGAACGAAGTGGAGGAAGAATGGGATCTGAACAAATATAAGGGCATCGGTTGGGACGAATAGAGACCGCTCCCGTTGGTCGCTGTCAGAGGGCAGACCGCCTACGGCTGTTGGAGGTTAGATGAGTACGTATGATCGGATCATAGAATGGCGGGAACGCCACATAAGCGAGAAGCAATTGGTATTGCTTCTCAGTTTCTTTGTGGGCTGTTTTTCGGCTTTGGCGGCGATCATCCTGAAGACCTTTATCCATTTTATCCAATGGTTCATTGAGGAGCACCTGATTGCCGGTGAACACACATGGTGGTACCTTATCTGCCCGATGATCGGTATCACGCTGTCAGCATTGTTTGTGCGCTACATCGTAAAAGACGACATCTCGCATGGTATCACGAAGATCCTGTACGCTATCTCGCAGCGCAAATCAATTATTAAGGCTCACAATATGTGGACATCGATTGTGGGGTCGGGACTGACTATCGGTTTCGGCGGATCGGTCGGCGCAGAGGCGCCGATTGTGCTGACGGGTGCCGCCATAGGGTCGAACCTCGCCAAGGCGTTCCGCTTGGAGCAGAAGACGATGATGCTGATGATCGGCTGCGGTGCAGCCGGGGCGATAGGCGGGATATTCAAAGCACCTATTGCGGGGTTGGTCTTTACGCTGGAGGTACTGATGATGGACCTGACGATGGCATCGGTGGCACCGTTGCTGATTTCGTCGGTAACGGCGACGGCTATTTCGTACATAGCGACCGGTTCCACGCCGATGTTCCCGCTCAACACCTACGAGGCATTCCATATATCGAACATTCCGTGGTATCTGATCCTGGGTATTGCGTGCGGATTGGTATCGCTCTATTTCACGCGCGGGATGAACCGTCTGGAGCAATGGATGAAGCACAAAGTGCAGGATTTCCGGTTGAAGATTGCGGTAGGTGGTATTACGCTGGGGGTGCTGATATTTCTTTTCCCGCCACTATATGGCGAGGGATACGGGGTGATCACCCAACTGATCAACGGCGACTCGCTGTCGGCATTGGAAAATAGTCCGTTTGCCCGTTTAGGCACAGCGACATGGGTGGTCATAGGGTATTTTGTGCTGGTTATTGCTTTTAAGATTGTTGCCTCGGTGGCTACCAACGGCGGTGGCGGCGTGGGCGGTATCTTCGCCCCCTCGCTGTTTATGGGGTCACTGGTGGGGTTTGTTACGGCACGGCTGCTGAACCTGATAGGACTGGGCGTACCCGAGACGAATTTCGCCCTCGTGGGTATGTCGGGACTGATGTCCGGCGTTATGCATGCCCCGCTGACGGGTATATTCCTGATTGCCGAACTGACAGGCGGGTATCATCTGTTTATGCCACTGATGATCGTGTCGGTGGTGTCGTACCTGACCATCAAACTCTTTGAGCCGCACAGCCTGTACGCCATGCGTTTGGCACAGAAAGGCGAACTGCTGACGCACAACAAAGACCGTAATGTACTGACGCTATTGAAAATGGAGAATGTATTGGAGACCGACCTGACTACCGTATTCCCCGAGATGACGCTGGGCGAGTTGGTGAAAGTGATTGCCGACAGCCACAGGAACATTTTCCCCGTAATAGACCACGAAGGGCACCTGAAAGGCGTGCTGCTATTGGATGAGGTGCGCAATATTATGTTCCAACCGCGGTTGTACAAACGGTTTACGGTGGGGCAACTGATGACCTCGCCCGAGGCTATACTGACGTTTGATATGCCGATGGAAAAAGTGATGGAGACGTTTGAGGACACGGGAGCATGGAATCTGCCTGTGGTGGACAGCGAGCGGCGTTACCTCGGTTTTGTTTCCAAATCAAAGATATTCAACTCGTACAGGCACGTATTAGTACATTTCTCGGAAGAATAGATATTATA
Source organism: uncultured Bacteroidales bacterium (assembly GCA_934716995.1). Lineage (GTDB taxonomy): Bacteria > Bacteroidota > Bacteroidia > Bacteroidales > Paludibacteraceae > Colicola. Next base: position 83,598 of record CAKUYO010000004.1, read on the forward strand.
GAAAGATAGAATGATAGAAAAAAAGAGAATGTCTGTATTTGTCAGGCAGTCTCTTTTTCTTTTCAGCATAGGGTGTTCGGTTCGTAATGACGCCACTTGTTGATGAGGGCGGTCATATCTTCCGGCCATTGGCTGTCGAAGAACATCCGTTCGCCGGTACGCGGGTGAGTGAAGCCGAGGGTCTTGGCATGCAGTACCTGCCGCGGGCAGAGCGAGAAACAATTCTGTATATACTGGCGATACTTCTGCGTACGTAAGCCTTTGAGAATCTCCATTCCCCCATATTTCTCGTCGGCAAACAGCGGATGCCCGATGTGTTTCATGTGAACACGAATCTGGTGGGTGCGTCCGGTCTCAAGACGACACTCGACCAACGTAACATAAGGATAGCGCTCCAAGACCCGCCAGTGGGTAACTGCCTCTTTGGCGTTAGGGTTCTCCTCCAAATCCCATACCTTATATATAGTACGGTCGCGGTTATCGCGTGCCAACGCCCCGACGATAGTGCCGCTATCCTCCGCAAAAGTACCCCACACGAGGGCATTGTACGTGCGCTCGGTAGTGTGGTCGAAAAACTGGCGTGCAAGGTTGGCTTTTGCCTCAGGAGTTTTGGCAATAAGGAGCAACCCGCTGGTATCCTTGTCAATACGATGCACCAAACCGATGCCCGGGTCGTTGATATCAAGCGCCTGTGTATGGCGTGCCTTGCTCTGTTCCCTGAAATAGAATGCAAGCGCATTGAGCAGAGTATGCTCGTAGTTTCCGTGTCCGGGGTGGACGACCAATCCTGCGGGCTTATTGATCACCAAGACATCATCGTCTTCGTACACCACGTTGAGGGGGATATTCTCCGGATAGATGGTATAGTCGTGCGGCTCGTGGTCAAGCAAAACCTGAACAATATCCAGCGGTTTGACTTTATGGTTGGAGGCAACGGCCTTTCCATTGACCAACACATTGCCCGCATCCGCCGCATTCTGTATGCGGTTGCGCGAAGTACCCGCCATGTGTTCGCTCAGGTACTTGTCCACCCGCTGGGGTGTCTGCCCCTTGTCCACCTGACAGCGCCAACGCTCAAAAACCTCCTCTTCGTCTTCAGGAGAAACAGTATACAGTTCCTCTGCCATATCCAAATAACCAACTGATTAAAAGAAATCCTCCTCGCTCTCCTGCCCCTGTGTAGCAAGGGCTTTCTCCACATTGGCAGAGAGTTTCAGATTTACCATAGAACCTTCCAACAACTGCTCTCCTGCGGCGGGCGTCTGGAGATAGACTACCGCTCCAGTAGCAGCCTCAGCATCCGGTGTATCATATTCGACTACGCCTACAGTAAGCCGTTGGGAGAGCAGCAATGAACGGGCATTGGGCAAGGTCAACCCCACCACATTGGGTACAGACACCATCTCCGTTCCCTTTCCGAAACCGATTACCAATGTTACCGTACTGCCCTCGTCGATACGCTCGCCGGGTTGAAGTGCATGCCCGTTCTGCTTTACATCCAACACCAGATCCTTGTATTCGGACGGTTCGTACTCATATTTATCGCTCACCCGAATGCCCATAGAGCGGAGCGAGGCTTCTGCCTGACGATAACTCATATCGTGCAGATCGGGAACGGCTACCTGTCGCCTGCAACGTGCATTAACCACCACATAGAGGGTTCTGTTTTTCTTGGCATGGCTATGGGCAGGCGGCACCTGCTCCACAATGGTACCCAGGGGAACTGTATTGGAGAAAGTGGAGTCGGTTACCTGCAGTTCCATCCCGACAGCCGTTACTTGCGGCTGCGCTTCCTCGAGGTACATCCCGACTACCTCCGGCACCTCTATCTCCACCCCGTGTTCCGTATAATGGCGCAGCCAAAAATACAGACCTGTCAGGAGGATAACTACTATCAAAATGGCTAATAGTATGTTTTTTAAGACGAAAAGAGTCGATTTTGATGTAAAAAATCCCTTAATATCCATAAAATGTGATGATTATTGTGCAAAATTACATTTTTTTTTGGATATGTGCAAAAAACGTACTAATTTTGCACCCGATTTCCGAAATAACTCGGAGGTCTAACTTATTTAATGCATTAAGGTTATGAAGAAAGTTCTTCTTATCGCTGCTGTTGCGCTGTGCGCAATGAGTTGCGGCAACAAAAACGCAAAATGCTGCGAAGGTTCCTGCTGCGATTCTACCGCTGCTGCTACTGAGGAAGTAGTTGTAGTAGAGGAGGATACCACCGCTGCTGACAGTGCAGTTGTTGTTGAGGAAGTTGTAGAAGAGACAGTTGCTGAGTAATTCGGTTTGTCTTAAGGTACAACGACAAAGGCTGTTGACATAAGTCAGCGGCTTTTTTTTGTATATATTATAATATAGCGTGAGTTCAACATAAAAACTCCTATGCCGCAAGCGGCAAGAAAAATGGAAGAAAATTGGCAAAAGATGTCCTACGCACTCGCTATGCGGTGCGAGAGAAATTAAAGAAATAAAGGAAATTATAAAACAAAACTATCAAAACCTTGTCTTGCGGCGCAACACGCGCCGCGCTGCATTGTTGCAAAGATTTGGTGCCAACTTATGGGTAAACGCCAAGGATTCTATGCTGAACAACCCGATAATAACCCGTTAATCACCCGATAATCACCCGATAATCACATAGACCTGACAGCACAACGATATATAAAAAAGCGGTTGCCTACATTGGTGAGGCAACCGCTTTTGCGTAATATGTTACGGGAGTTAGAACTCGTAGTCCACGGCGGCACGGGCTGAGCGGCATTTGGCGATATAGCCAGCCACTTTGAGGTGCTCCGGGTGGTTTTGGTAGGTATCCACGTCCTCCCACGTGCGGAACTCGCAAATAAGGCAGATGTCGTAGTCGGTCTTCTTGGCATTGGGGATATTGATACCCACTTCCTCACTGACCAACACATCCACTTTGTCGCGCAGAGACAGCAAGCCGTCTTTGATAATCTGCGCATTCTCCAATTTTGTATGACCTTCCGCCTCATCCAAAAGGCGGAAGAAAACGATATGCTTAATCATTTTGTTTGAACTAAGAATTTTTGTTTTGACAATGAACGTAGAACAATGAACAAAGAACACAAATGTATTGTATGGTTCACACCCTACTAATCCGTTCTTTGTTCATTGTCTATTGTTCATTGTCTGAAAAATTACCAGATAGATACACGGTTTTCGGGGGCTACGTAGAGCGGGGACTCCGGGGTTACGTTCCATGCCTCATACCATGCGGCGATGTGCGGGAGCGCACCATTGACACGCCAGCGGCCGAGCGAGTGAGGATCGGACTTGGTACGGTTGAGGATTTCCTCGGGACGGATATTGCCAGCCCATACATTGGCATACGCCAGGAAGAAACGCTGTTCGGGGGTAAAGCCGTCGCGGGTTTGGAGACGCTCCGAAGCGGGTTTGGAAGCCTCGTTCTCTTTGAAAGCATGGAAAGCCACCTGCAATCCGCCGTGGTCTGCGATGTTCTCTCCGAGGGTAAACTCACCATTGCCGTGTACACCCGGAGCCACCTCGATGCTGCTGAAGAAATCCGCCATCACCTTGGTGCGGGCATCAAAACGGGCTTTGTCTTCCGCCGTCCACCAGTTGTTGAGGTTTCCGTCCTTGTCGAACTGGCAGCCCTGGTCGTCGAAACCGTGGGTCATCTCGTGTCCGATAACAACACCGATAGCACCATAGTTGAACGCGTCATCCGCCGACATATCGAAGAACGGATACTGGAGAATACCTGCAGGGAAGCAGATCTCGTTGCTGGACGGGTTGTAGTAGGCATTGACGGTTTGCGGGGTCATATACCATTTGGTCTTGTCCACAGGTTTGCCGAGGTAACTGAGGCTGTAGTCCTGCTCGAACTTGGCAGCACGCTGCAGGTTGGCATAGTAGGGCAGCGCCGGATCGATGTCAAGGGCGGTATAGTCGCGCCATGTATCGGGATAGCCGATCTTGATGGTGAACGCATTGAGTTTCTCGATAGCCTTGGCTTTGGTTTCGTCTGACATCCACTCGAGATTCTCAATACGCTCGCCAAGGGCCTTCTGGAGGTTCTTGACCAGCGCCAGCATACGCTCTTTGTTCTCCTCGGGGAAGTATTTCTTGACGTACATCTGTCCGACCGCCTCGCCGAGCGTACCATTGACGATACCTACGGAACGTTTCCATAGCGGACTCGGTTCCTCACGACCTGACAGCACTTTGCCGTAGAAATTGAAGTTCTCCGCATAAATCTCCGAGGTCAGATAACTTGCGCAGCCGTCGATAGCCTGCCACGTAAAGAGCGTTTTGAGGTCTTCGAGCGGTTCGTCTGCCAACATCTTGCCTGCCTCCTGCAGGTGGCGTACCTGCCCGACGCTCAGGCTGTCGGGGGCGATGTTCATAGCAGCAAAGTAGGTCTTCCAGTCCACTTGCGGCACCAGTTCCTGCAACTCGGCAACGGACATCTTGTTGTAGTTGGCTTGCGGGTCGCGGAGTTCGACATTATTGAAAGCGGCACCTGCCAGACGGGTCTCGAGACGGAGCACGGTCTCGGCTTTGGCGTCAGCATCCGCATAACCGAAGAGCGAGAACATACGTGCCACGTGCGCGCGATACTCGTTACGGATACGGGTGGTAGCCTCGTCGGTATCGAAATAGTACTCTTTCTCGCCAAGGGCGAAACCGCCCTGATACTCGTTGAGGATATTCATGCTGGAGTTCATGGCATCCGCCTCCACATACATACCCCAGATACCGTATTCCATTGCCTTGCCGAGCAGTTCGCTCAGTTGGCTGCGGTCGGAGATAGCGGCGATTTCATCAAGGGTGGCTTGGATAGGAGCGATGCCCTCCCTGTCGCGGCGGGCGGTGTCCATAGCCATATTGTAGATGTCGCCTATTTTCTGCTCGATAGTGCCGTGGGCGTGTTTCCCGGCTGCGATGTCCTGAATAAGGCCGTTGACCTGTTCCAAGTTGTTGAGTGCCAGTTTGTCAAAACTGCCGAAACGGCTGTACTCGGGTGTGAGCGGGTTGTTCTTCATCCAACCGCCGCACGCAAAATCATAGAAATCGTTCTGAGCAACGACCGTGGTGTCGAGGTTCTCAGGATGGATTCCCGTTGTCTGTTGTTTGGTGCATGCTGTAGTCATAAGCGTGATTGCTGCAAGCGAAAAAACGATTTTTTTCATACGGTTACTTACATTATGTATTCAAATTGCCTGCAAAAGTACTCATTTTCTTGCACGTATGCAAATTATTTCGTACCTTTGCGGCAGTTTAACCACCTATTTAGGGCTGTCCGAAACAGACTACTAACTAAACAAACATATATGATTCTTGACAAATTGGAAAACGCTGACTGGTATTTTGACAGCGTTCCGGGCTTTGCCCAATTTATGAAGTTCTTTAACGCAAACGACCTTGAGGAGATGCCTGCCTGCAAGATTCATCTGGACGGCAACGACCTGTATGTAAATATCCTCGATTTCAACGGCAAAGACGAAGAGAACTGCCGTATGGAGGCACACAAAGACTATATCGATATTCAGATCCCGCTGACCGATGACGAGGTAATGGGTTGGAAATCATTGGCAGACTGCCAGGAGTTAACGCAAGAGTACGACGAGGGCAAGGATGTGGAGTTTTATGCCGACAAGGCTACGGCACAGTTTGTAGTGCCGGCAGGGCATTTTGCCGTTTTCTTCCCGACCGATGCACACCAGCCGGGCATTGCACCGGGCAAGCATTACCGAAAAATAATCGTTAAAACCAAAGCAAACGTCTAATTCTATGCAGACCGCAGGCACTATGTGCATTTGCGGTCTGTTTGTCTTATTATTTCGATATGGAAGAGACAAAAAAGACACTCCAACTGGTGCAGTCCGACCCGTATTTGAAGCCCTACGAGGCTGCCATACAGGGGCGGTACGACTACGCTGTCCGCAAGGAGCAGCAACTCACAGGCGGCAAGCCGCTGTCGGACTGGGCGGACGGCTACATGTATTTCGGTTTGCACCGCACAAAAAGCGGCTGGGTGCTGCGCGAATGGGCACCTAATGCCACCGCTATCTATATAAAGGGCGATATGAACGGCTGGGAAAAGTCGGAGAAATACCGCCTGCAGCCTATCGGAAACGGTGTTTGGGAGGCAATAATGCCCGCCAAAGCCATGAAGCATAGGCAACTATACAAATTGCTGGTGGAATGGCAGGGCGGATACGGCGAGCGTATCCCGAGTTACGCCACCCGCGTGGTACAGGACGAGGAGACCAAGATATTCTCCGCACAAGTATGGAACCCCGAGCCGTACAAATGGCAACATCAGGGTATCCATGGGGAAACCACGGGGGGACTCTTTATCTACGAGTGCCATATCGGAATGGCTTCGGAAGAGGAGAAAGTGTCGTCCTACGAGGAGTTCCGCGTGAGAGTGCTGCCGCGTATTGCCGAGTTGGGCTACAACTGCCTGCAGATCATGGCAATACAGGAGCACCCGTACTATGGCTCTTTCGGCTACCACGTATCCAATTTCTTTGCCGCTTCCAGCCGTTTTGGCACGCCCGAGGAACTGAAAGCGCTGATTGACGATGCCCACGGGCGCGGAATGGCGGTGATCATGGATATCGTCCACTCGCACGCCGCAAAAAACGAGTTGGAGGGACTGGGCAACTTCGACGGCACGCCCTATCAGTATTTCCATACGGGCGCACGACGCGAACACCCCGCGTGGGACAGCCTGTGTTTCAACTACGAGAAACCCGAGGTGCTGCATTTCCTGCTCTCGAACTGCAAGTTCTGGCTTGACGAGTATGATTTCGACGGGTTCCGTTTCGACGGCGTAACCTCGATGATGTACCTCAGCCACGGTCTGGGCGAAGACTTCAACGGCTATGGCAGTTATTTCAACGGCAACGAGGACGGCGATGCGATCTGCTACCTCACGCTGGCGAACAAACTGATCCACGAAGTGAAGAAAAACGCCATCACCATTGCCGAGGATATGTCGGGTATGCCGGGGCTGGCACGCCCGCAGAGCGAAGGCGGTATGGGGTTCGACTACCGTCTGGCAATGGGTATTCCCGATTTCTGGATCAAGTATATCAAAGAGGTGCGCGACGAGGACTGGAAAGCCGGACATATCCTCTATGAGATGACCAACCGCCGCGACGACGAGCGCACCATCTCGTATGCCGAGAGCCACGATCAGGCACTGGTGGGCGACAAGACCATCATCTTCCGCCTTGCGGACGCCGATATGTACTGGCATTTCGAACACGGGCACTCCACCTATATGGTCGATCGTGCCATCGCGCTCCACAAGATGATACGCCTTATCACCGCCTCTACCATCAACGGCGGGTATCTCAACTTTATGGGCAACGAGTTCGGGCACCCCGAGTGGATTGATTTTCCGCGTCAGGGCAACGGCTGGAGTTGCAAATACGCACGCCGCCAGTGGAGCCTGGTGGACAACCCGAACTTCTACTACGCCGACCTCAACCGCTTCGACGGGGCGATGGTGCACCTGCTGCGCAAGAAACTGCCGGCGGTAAAAGACGGGAACGGCACGCACCTGCCTTATATATATAAGTTGTGGGACAACGAGGGCGACCAGGTAGTGGCTTTCCAACGCGGAAAACTGATTTTTGTTTTCAACTGGAACGGACAGAAATCGTTTGCCGATTATGGTTTCCTTGCCCCCGAAGGCAAATACCGTGTCGTTCTGGACACCGACGCCAAGCAGTTTGCGGGCTTCGGGCAGAACGACGATACAATAGAACATTTTACACAACACGACGAACTCTATGCCCAAGACGGCAAAGGCTGGCTCAAACTGTACATCCCCGCCCGCTCGGCTATGGTTCTCGAAAAAATCGATTGATTATGAAAAAGTTACTCCTTATCGCAGTAGCCGCCATCACATTGGTTGCCTGCAACAAACCCTCGCTCAAAGAGCAATATACCACCCTCACTCAAGAGACGGAAGCCGCATTGGATACGATGACCGACCAAGCGGCATACGAGGCACTGATCGATTCGTATATGACACAGGTGATGGATATGTATTTCAACAACCTGCAGGACGAATATGCCGACTCTGTGCTGTTTGACATCTATTATATGCTGGATCTTGATCAAAAGACCAAGGTTTTTGACGCTATGCCAAAGGAAAAATTAACCTCCGAGAGCATCAAAAACCTATATGACAACTACCGCATTGAGCAAATCACCGCTGTGGGCAACCAATACACCGACATCGCCGCACTGCAAGCAGACGGCACACCGCTCGCACTGAGCGAATTGGTCGGCAAGACCGAATATGTATTGGTTGATTTCTGGGCTTCGTGGTGCCGACCGTGCCGCAACCTGCTGCCTGTTCTGAAGGAGATCTATGAGGCACAACCCGCAGGCAAACTGCAGATTCTCGGTATCAGTTGCGACCGCGACTCTGCTGCATGGCAGAAAGCCGTAGCCGAGGAAGAACTGCCGTGGCTGCAAATCCGCGACCAACGCGAAGAGCCGTACAATCCGTGCGATGTGTATGGTATTATGGCTATCCCGTCCACGTTCCTTATCGATGCCAATGGCATCATCGTTGCCCGCAACCCCTTGGAGGATGAGATCAAAGAAATACTTGCAAAATAATTTCTCTAAACTCTCAACTTATAAACTTCTTTCAACTATCAACTTCTAAACTTCTCTAAACTCTCAACTAAAACAATGCGTGTTATCATTCAACCCGATTATGAACTGCTCAGCCGTTGGGCAGCCAACTATGTAGCCGGTCGTATCAACGAGTTTGCGCCCAAAGAGAGCACGCCTTTCGTGCTCGGTCTGCCCACCGGCTCATCGCCGCTCGGTATGTACCGCCATCTGATCGAACTCCACCGCGCGGGCAAAGTGTCGTTCCGCAACGTGGTAACATTCAATATGGACGAGTATGTCGGTTTGCCCGAAGACCACCCCGAGAGTTACCATAGTTTTATGTGGAACAACTTCTTCTCGCATATCGACATCCGCAAAGAGAATGTAAATATCCTCAACGGCAACGCCGCCGACCTGCAAGCCGAATGTGCGCGCTACGAGGCAAAAATCAAAAACTATGGCGGTATTCATCTGTTCCTCGGCGGTATAGGTCCCGACGGGCATATCGCATTCAACGAACCCGGCTCGTCGCTCACCAGCCGCACCCGCAAAAAGGAACTGACCACCGACACTATCATTGCCAACTCGCGCTTCTTCGACAACGATGTCAACAAGGTACCCAAGACCGCACTCACCGTCGGCGTAGGTACCGTGATGGACGCACAGGAAGTGCTGATCATGGTCAACGGACACAACAAAGCACGCGCCCTGCAGCACGCCATAGAGGAGCCTATCTCCCACATGTGGACGGTCTCTGCGCTCCAGATGCACCAACACGGCATCATCGTCTGCGACGAAGCCGCGTGCGACGAACTGAAAGTAAGCACTTTCCGCTATTTCCGAGACATTGAGCGCAACAACCTCGACCCGGATGCGCTATTAAAATAATCGTTCCACAAAAAGTGTACGATTGTTAAGATTTCCCTGTACTTTCGGCACCATACATTGTGTACTGAAAAGTAAGGTGGATAAGCATAGGATGCGCATAGGATAGGCATCTCTTAAAAATGTACGATTATTAAGAATCCATGAGTTCTGTATGCCGTGCATACAAACTCGTGGATTATCATTTGTACCGGGCTTGCCCTATATGAAAACCCGTATTTATAACAACAAAGGACAGATCTTCTGCGAATGGCGCCGCCAATGGGTGCGCCTTACCCCCGAAGAGTGGGTACGGCAGCGTTTTCTCCACCTTTTGGTAGAGAAATACGACTACCCGATGTCGCTCATCGGGGTGGAAATCCCCATCTCAGTAGGTGATGCACAGAAACGCTGTGATGCAGTAGTCTATACCCGCCAAATGCAGCCGTTGGTACTGATCGAGTTCAAGGCGGAATCCGTACCGCTCACACAGAAAGTACTCGACCAGGCGGTTACCTACAACCGCACCCTCTCCGTCCCTTTCCTGATTCTCCACAATGGTCCCCAAACCATTTTAGCCCGTATCAACCGGCACGAGATACAATATGCCACCGTTCTCCCCACTTGGGAGCAACTAACTGAACAATAATCATCTATGGAAACAATCATTACCCTGCAAGACCACCTTGATACGGCGGTTTTCTACGGTGTAAACAACCAAAACATACTCTGTATCAAAAACCAGCACCCCGATGTGCGGGTCGTGGCACGCGGCTACCAGGTGAAAGTATCGGGTGCGGAAGCCGCTATCGCCCGTTTTGAACACAGTCTGCGCCTGTGCGAGACTTTCTGCATCAAAAACAACACCCTCAACGAGGAACAGATACTTATGCTCCTGCATGGCGAGCAGCCGCAGGAATACCTGCAAGACAACCTGATCTTGCACGGTGTGAACGGCAAATCTATTGTCGCCCGCAGCCGCAACCAACAAATGCTTGTGGACGCCTATGAGGACAACGACCTCCTATTTGCAATCGGTCCAGCCGGCAGCGGAAAGACCTATACCGCTATTGCTTTGGCGGTACGCGCACTCAAAAACAGAGAGGTAAAGAAAATCATTCTCTCACGCCCTGCTGTTGAAGCAGGCGAAAAACTCGGCTTCCTACCGGGCGATATGAAGGACAAGATTGACCCCTATCTGCAACCGCTCTACGATGCCTTGCAGGATATGTTTCCGCCCGCCAAACTGAACGAATATATGGAGCGGGGGGTGATACAGATTGCACCGCTCGCTTTCATGCGCGGACGCACATTGGCAGATGCCATCGTCATCTTGGACGAGGCGCAGAATACCACCACCGCACAACTCAAGATGTTCCTCACGCGTCTCGGTATCAACGGCAAGATGATCATCACGGGCGACCTCACACAGGTCGATTTGCCCGCCAACCAGCGTTCCGGACTGCGGGATGCCATTGAGCGGCTGCGGGATATTCGCGGCATTGCCATCGTGGAGTTCAATCAGAAAGACATTGTCCGCCACCCGCTGGTCAAACACATTGTCTCCGCCTACGCCAAACACATCGGCACCCCCACCCCGCAAGATAACGTTTCGCCGCAAGATAACACTGCATCACCGGACAATACTACCTTATTATAAGGTAGCAGTAGCCTTTTTTACACTATTTCCATATTCTCACCTACTTTTTTGCTCTTTTATTTGCAGATTTCAAAAAAAAGCAGTACTTTTGTACCCGCTTTTGAAATGTACTCTGTTTGCGTAATATCGCAGAACAATTCTTGGAATATACTTAGAACGATTCTTAGGGTATTACTTGGAATAATTTCCAGAGCATCGTTTTCGGAAGTTAAATGGTGGTCTTAGCTCAGTTGGCAGAGCATCGGATTGTGGTTCCGAGTGTCGTGGGTTCGAGCCCCACATTCCACCCGCAAATGGCATCGTAAATCTTGGATTTGCGATGCCATTTTCTTTTTGACCATTTCGCTTATATGATAGAAAATAATCCGACTGACAAATCTAATGCAACAAATCCAATACAACAAATCTAATACAACAAATCTAATACGTATATGGTGAGCGGCTAAAAATAGCCCATTGGTTGCTCAAAATCAATCTATACCCTATAATTCAGTTATACTATAATTCAAATCAAAAAAAGAGACTGCCTAAATCAATAGACAATCTCTTTTTTCGTTAAGGTTATATTCCTAACCTATCCGCCTTATGCCTTTACAGCGGCCTTGGCAGCCTTATTGGCTTTGCGCTTATCCATTGCATTGGTAATATCGTAAGCCAGCGGCGAAGCGATACATACCGACGAGTAGGTACCTACGATAACACCCATCACGAGAGCGAAGACGAAACCGCGGATGGTCTCACCGCCGAAGCAGAAGATTGCCAACAATACCACCAGGGTGGACATAGAGGTCGAGAACGTACGACCGAAAGTCGAGTTGATAGCGTTGTTGATATTGATTTTGCGGTCGCGCTTCGGATAGAGGTTGTTGTTCTCACGCACACGGTCGAAGATAACCACCGAGGCGTTGATAGAGTAACCGATAACGGTCAGAATAGCCGCAATAAACGACTGGTCGATCTCCATAGAGAACGGCATCACTTTCCACAGGATAGCGTACAGACCCAAGATGATGATCGTATCATGGGCAAGGGCGGCAATAGCACCCACCGAGTAAGCGAAGTTGCGGAAACGGATCAGGATATAGATGAATATACCGATCAAGGCGGCAATGATAGCCCATACGGCAGCAGTGGTGATATCGTCTGCTACGGCAGGACCTACTTTCTGCGACTGCATAATACCCACCTCGGGGTTGATCTCCGTGGAGCGGAACTCGTCGAAAGTAACATTACCGAGATAGGGTTTGCAGCCATCGTAGAGCATCTGCTCGATCTGTGCGTCGGCATCATCGGAGTTGTCCTGAATACGATAGTTGGTCGAAACACGGATCTGGTTCGAACTACCGATAGTGATAACGTTGAGCGAGTAGGTCTCGTCGCCGTCCAGGTTGGCTTTGAACACACCGTCAAGCGACTCGCGTACATCCTGCGTATTGACAGGTTCTGCAAAACGCACCACATAGTTGCGACCACCGGAGAAGTCGATACCGAGGTTCAGTTTACCGAACACGTGCGGCTCCAGACCGAGGATAGCAAAGATAATCAGCACACCCGAGATGATATATGCATACTTGCGGAATTTCACAATATCCGCCTTGGTATTCTGCAGGAAGTTCTTGGTCATACGGGTAGCAAACGACAACTCTTTGGCGTTCTCTTTGCTTGCGTAGTCGTCAAGGAGCAGACGGGTGATGAACACAGCGGTCAGGAACGACGAGATGATACCGATCATATAGGTAACGGCGAAACCTTTGATAGGACCTGTACCAAAGATGGCAAGAATAGCACCTGTCAGGAAACTGGTAACGTTGGCATCGACAATAGCGGAGATTGCGTTTTTGAAACCGCCGTCAATAGCCTGGCGCATACTCTTACCCGCACGCATTTCCTCACGGATACGCTCATAGATCAGCACATTGGCATCGACCGCCATACCCATGGTAAGGACGATACCCGCAATACCCGGCAGGGTCAATACAGCAGAGAACGAAGCCAAAATACCCACCAACAGGAATATATTGCAGCACAAAGCCGCATCGGCAATCAGACCCGGAATCCAGCCGTAGTAGAAGATCATATAGATAAGGATCAGGAGGAAACCGAGAGCAAAACTCCACAAACCGTCGTGGATGGCAGCCTTACCGAGCGTAGGACCTACCACATCCTCTTGGATAATACGTGCCGGAGCCGGCATCTTACCCGAGTTGAGAGTGTTTGCCAAGTCTTTTGCCTCTTCCACGGTAAAGTTACCCGTGATCTGGCTGCTACCGCCCGAAATCTCGTTCTGTACGGCCGGGAAACTATATACGAAACCGTCAAGCACGATAGCGATCGACTTGCCGATATTTTCTTTGGTGATACGCTGCCAAGCCTTGGCACCCTCAGCGTTCATCGACATCGAGACATTGGCATAAGCACTGGTCTGCGAGAAGTCGGCACGTGCGTCGGTAATGACATCACCTTCAAGCGATGAGCGACCGTCGCGCTGTGCTTTGAGTGCTATGAGTTGGTAAACCGAACCTGCCTCGTCAATAGCCTTTACTGTCCATGCGAGACGCAGGTCGCGCGGCAGTACCTGTTTGGCAATCTGCGAGTTGAGCATTGCGCTGACAGCAGCGGTGTCGGTATAGTGTACCATACCTACCACCGGACCGCGGTATGCCTGACCTGCCTGGTTAACAGCAGGGTTGAGTACGGCAAAGAGCGGGTTTTGTTTCTTGTATTGTGCCAGTTGCTCCTCTTGGCTTACCTCGGCGGAATCGTTCTGCAGTCCCTCTACGAGGTCAGCAAGATCGCCGTCAGCGGTAGTATCCGGGGTCTCGGCAACGGTTGCTTCGGTAGTAGCCTGTGCAGCATCGGTAGCGGCATTGAGTTGCGCATACTCACTGTTGATTTGTACGAGTTGGGGCAGAATCTCCGCGAGGTCGTAGGTCTCCCAGAACTCGAGATTAGCCGAACCTTGGAGCAGTTTACGAACACGCTCCGGCTCCTTTACGCCCGGCAACTCGATCAGAATACGACCGGGCTGGGAGAGTTTCTGGATATTGGGTTGTACCACACCGAAACGGTCGATACGGGTACGGAGCACTTTGAACGAGTTGTTTACTGCACCGTCCACCTCTTCGCGGATCACTTTCTCGACCTCGTCGTTGGTGGAGTTGAAGTTCACTTTGTCCTTGAGTTCGAAAGTAGAGAACACACTTGCCAACTGTGCGTTAGGGTCCACCTCTTTGAACGACTCGATAAAGAGCGTTACGAAGTCGGTACCGCTGGATTTCTGTTTCTCTTGTGCCAAAGCCATCGCCTTGGTGAAAGTCTCGGAGGTGTTGTTACCTGAGAGTACACGAATGATGTCGGGTACGCTGACCTCCATGGTAACGTTCATACCGCCTTTCAGGTCAAGACCGAGGTTAATCTCTTTCTCGCGGCACTCTTTGAGTGTGTAGCCGAACCATACTTTCTTTGATGCAATCGAGTCGAGGTAAACGTACTCTTTTGCAGCATTGTCTCCTGCATACTCTTGTGCCTTCTTATCGTAGTGAGAAGTAACAACAGAGAACGACAGGTAGAAGGCGCACACCAAGAAGAGGATCACCGCCATAAATCTAACAAGCCATTTGTTTTGCATAATCTATTTGTGTTTTATTATTTATTTCTGCAATCCTTTGGCTGCACTATGCCATAGTGCATACAAAAAGCGCACAAAGGTACAACTTTTTTCCGAAACTTACAAATAATTTTAAGTTTCCGTCTGAAAAAGCAAGTATATGCACCGCTACGAGGGTGTTGAACGGCGTTGTGCAGCATCTCCTAACGGTTGCAATATAGGCATATCGTATTATTAACAACCCGTTAATCACCCGATAATCACCCGATAATCACCCGATGCTGTTATACGGAAGTACCTGAATAATCGCAGACTATCTTGCTAACACAAAAAAACAGGCTGTCTGACATACATCAGACAGCCTGTTTTTATACTAAGTCTCTACTCTAATTAGAGTTGAGGACCGGCAGCAACGAGGGCTTTACCTGCCTCGTTGGTCTCGTACTTAACGAAGTTCTTGATGAAACGACCAGCCAAATCCTTTGCCTTAACATCCCACTCGGCAGCATCTTTGTAGGTGTCGCGAGGATCAAGGATAGCAGGATCTACGCCCGGCAGAGCGGTCGGAACCTCGAAATTGAAATACGGGATCTTCTTGGTAGGCGCATTGAGGATGTCGCCACCGAGGATAGCGTCGATGATGCCACGTGTATCGCGGATAGAGATACGTTTGCCCGTACCGTTCCAACCGGTGTTGACAAGGTATGCTTTCGCACCCGATTTCTCCATTTTCTTAACTAGTTCCTCTGCGTATTTGGTCGGATGGAGTTCGAGGAACGCCTGACCGAAGCAAGCCGAGAAAGTAGGAGTAGGCTCGGTGATACCGCGCTCTGTACCTGCCAACTTGGCGGTGAAGCCGCTCAGGAAGTAGTACTTGGTCTGCTCGGGAGTCAGGATGGATACCGGAGGCAGTACGCCGAATGCATCAGCCGACAGGAAGATAACGTTCTTGGCTGCAGGACCTGCAGAAATCGGCTTAACGATATTCTTGATGTGATAGATAGGATACGAAACACGGGTATTCTCGGTAACGCTCTTGTCTGCGAAATCAATCTTGCCGTTAGCATCAACGGTTACGTTCTCAAGGAGTGCATCGCGGCGGATAGCGTTGTAGATGTCCGGCTCGCTCTCTTTATCAAGGTTGATCACCTTGGCATAGCAACCGCCTTCGAGGTTGAATACGCCCTTGTCGTCCCATCCGTGCTCGTCATCGCCGATAAGCAGACGTTTCGGGTCAGTCGAAAGGGTGGTCTTACCCGTACCCGACAGACCGAAGAATATAGCGGTGTTTTTGCCCTCCATATCGGTGTTAGCCGAGCAGTGCATCGAAGCGATGCCCTTGAGAGGCAGATAGTAGTTTTGCATCGAGAACATACCTTTCTTCATCTCGCCGCCGTACCATGTGTTGATGATTACCTGCTCGTGGCTGGTGGTGTTGAAAGCAACGCAGGTCTCGCTGTTCAGACCGAGTTCTTTGTAGTTTTCTACTTTAGCCTTCGAAGCGTTGTAAATCACGAAGTTAGGCTCAAAGTTCTCCAACTCCTCTGCGGTCGGACGGATGAACATATTGGTAACGAAGTGTGCCTGCCATGCTACCTCTACGATGAAACGGACAGCCAGACGGGTTTCTTTGTTGGCACCGCAGAATGCATCTACCACGAACAGACGTTTGTTGCTCAACTCTTTCTGTGCCAAAGCCTTCACCTCACCCCATACTTTCTCCGACATCGGGTGGTTGTCGTTCTTGTAAGCGTCGCTTGTCCACCAAACATTGTCGTGGCTCTGTGCGTCGTCAACGATGTATTTGTCCTTAGGCGAACGACCGGTGAAGACACCTGTCATTACGTTTACAGCACCCAACTCGGTAACTTGTCCCTTCTCATAACCAACCAAATTCGATTTGGTTTCCTCCTCGAACAACTGCTCGTAAGAAGGGTTGTGTACGATCTCGGTAGTACCCGTGATACCGTACTGTGTAAGATCAAGATTTTTCATAATAGTATAGTTTTAATATATTGATTTACATTTGGTTCTTTTGCAAGTATGCAAACTTTGTGCCAATCGGGGAACCGGCGGTTTGCAACAGAACCCCATTTTTAGACGCTACAAAAGTACAACAAAAACTCGAAACGGACAAAAAGGGGTCGGTTTTTCGGCTGAAAACGAAAAAAATGACAAGTTAAGTTGCCAAAAAACACGAAAATATGCTATAAAACATATTTTTCTTGCAAAATATTTGGTCATATCAAAAATATGCAGTACTTTTGCACCGTGTTTTTCATGGTATTAGATTTAAGGTTAAGTAAAAAGATTGGGTTGTCGTGATGACAATCCTCTTTTTTTATATAAAGACATTAAAGTCCTTAAAGTCGATAACGACTTTAAGGACTTTTTGTTTATTCCTATGCCGCAGAGCGGGCAAGAGAAACAGAAACAATTAAGCGAAAGAATATCTCTGATACACACTCTTACTTATTACACAAGAGTACTGTCTTTTGTTGTATTCTCACAGGGCGAGGTATAGTTCCGACCGTAGGAGCGGTAGGTATCCTTTTCGATTTCGATTTGGGGTTCCTCAAAGGCGGTCTTTGGCACGAGTTGCCAACGGAGATATTTGATGGTCAGACCGCGGTCGAGCCACTGGTGCTCGTAGTGGGTCTGCAACATCTTCGCCTCGCGGAGTGTATCGGTCTCAGCAGTATGATACAAGTCAGCAGTATCTGCCAAGACGGGATAGTGATTCAAGCGCAACATCTCGCGCGTGTACGTATATAGGAAAGGACTGTCCGTCTTGAGATGGATAAGTCCGCCGGGGCGCACCAACTGCTGATAACGCTGCATAAACCATGTGGAGGTCAGGCGTTTGGTGGCTTTCTTCATCTGCGGGTCGGGGAACGTAATCCATATCCCGTCCACCTCATCGAGTGCAAAGAAAGCGGTAAGCATCTCTATGTTCGTGCGCAGGAACGCCACGTTGGTCATACCTGCCTGCTCCGCCTGTTTGGCACCCGCCCACATACGCGCACCCTTGATGTCGATACCGATAAAATTCTTGTCGGGATACAGTTGCGCCAGACCGACGGTATATTCACCCCGCCCGCAACCGAGTTCCAGCACAATCGGGTTGTCGTTATGGAAATAGCCGTCGCGCCAATGCCCTGCCAACTTGGTAACAGGACTGTCGGGAAGTATCTCGCGTGCGCCGCATTGGAAGACGTTGCGGAACGTCTCCATCTCGGCGAATTTCTTCAGTTTGTTCTTACCCATAGATAGTGCTTAATGTGAGCGATATAAAAACTCCTTTGCCGCAAAGCGGCAAGAAATCCAAATGAATCTTTGTTCTTACATCCATAAATTGACATAAATTTTATTCGCCTACGGCGGAGAAATATGTCATCTATGCTTATATCGAATTGGTGTTGCTTACTCGTTTTTCCTGATGATCAGCCCCACATCGGATATGCCTTTGAGGGACTGCTCGCGCATACCCTGCTGAATATACCATACCTGCTCGCCGCTGTGCGGGAAACGGTATGCTTCCTCATACAGCACGGGCATTTCTATCAGTCCGTTACGCCCGTTGCCCAGCCACTCACCGCGGTCGTTGGCAAGATAGAACTCGATGGTATCCTGACGGAGCGAGTCGCCCACAAAGAGCCACATATTCTGGTACGGATACTGCTCGGTATGGCGCACGCAGACCAGCATTTGGTAAGTGGCAAGGGTATCGGTGATGCCGAAACGGTAGGTCAGTACAGAGTCCACCCCCCACTCTTTCATTGGGACGGAGCGGAACTCGGAATAGACGGTATTGCGATTGCAAGCAATGAGCAACAGCAAGCAACTACTTATTAGCAGGGCGGTTCGTATTCGGGCGGTCATTGGTGCGGGGTGTATTGTTGCGCATACGGTTATCCGGACGGCGGCGTTGCTCTCCGTCGGGGTGGAACCCCTTGTCGTCGCGTCCGTCCAGACGGGGACGGTTGTCGCCTCTGTTATTGCGCGGTTCTCTGTTATCACGGCGGGGGCGGTTATCACGGTTATCCCGTTGCGGGCGGCGTTTCTTGTCGAAGCGTGTAAGGTCGTCCTGCCCGACCACGTTCTGGTAGCCGATCTCGGGTACATCGGTGGCGGTAGTGGATTTGCCGCCGAGGGTATCCGGTTTCTCACCGCGGCGGTTCATCTCTATGATGTCCTTTGCCTGCTCCGGCGTAAGCACCTGCAGATTGACAGGCATACGCTGGTCGGTGGAATACGTGGCGGTTCCTTTGAGCGGATCGGTAGAGAACAGATAGTACGTCCCCTCTTTGGTCTCCAGCGGGATATTGCGCTGCGGCATACGGCGTACCGCCTCCTCATAGACAGGCACCTCGTAGTTAAGACAGCACTTGAGTTTGGCACACATACCCGCTAATTTCTGCGGGTTGGGCGATATATTCTGCAAGCGTGCGGCTCCCGTACCGACGGACGAGAAATTGGTCATCCACGTAGTACAGCACAGCTCGCGTCCGCAAGGTCCCGTTCCGCCTATACGTCCTGCCTCCTGACGGGCACCGATCTGTTTCATCTCCACACGGATACGGAATGTCTCGGCATAGACCTTGATCAGTTGGCGGAAATCGACACGTCCGTCAGCAATATAGTAAAAAATAGCCTTGGAGCCGTCGCCCTGATACTCCACATCACCGATCTTCATCTCCAAACCGAGCGATTTTGCCAGTTGGCGGGCTTTGATCATTGTCTCCTGCTCTTTGGCGTGCGCCTGCGCAGCACGCTCCAGGTCTTCTTCTGTAGCAAAACGCAGCACGTCGCGCACCTCATAACGGGTGGTATCGATATGGTTCTTCTGCATTTGCAGTTTGACCAGCCGCCCCGTCAGCACCACCTCGCCGAGGTCGGTACCGGGATTGGACGCCACTACAATCACCGAGCCTTTCTCCAGAGGGAGATGCTTGGAGTTGTGGTAATAGCCCTTGCGGGTGTTCTTGAACTGCACTTCCACGAGGTCGGTTTCCGCCACATTCTCGGGCAGGTCGCAGAGCCAGTCGGTAACGGGCAGCATGTGCGCCGAGTTGCGGCAGCAGCCTTTGGCGTTAAACCGACAGGATTCATTATTCAGTGTAAACTTATCTTCCATGTATAATTAACAAGTAATAATTAACAATATATAATATGCAAAGCGGCTCTAACTTCCAACTTGCAACAGCGAAGCGGCTCTAACTTCCAACCTCCCAGCCGCAGGCGGTCTCATTTCTTTATCAGCACGATCATCTGCAGGCAGAGATCGAAGAATATAATCTTTGCATTGCCGTTCTGCTCTATCTGCCGTTCCGCCTTGCCCAGTTCGTTCATTATCCGTTCCACGTTACCCGTATGGATAAAGGGCGCAAAGCGGGTGGAGAACTCCCGTTCGGGTGTGGTCTGGTAGTTCATCTCGGGGTGCTGCAGGTTGTAAATAAAGTTCTCACGCACCTGCCGCTGGGCGTATTGCAGAAAGCGTTTCTGTTTCTCGCGCCCCACCTTGGCATCCGCCATATCCAGACTCCATTTGCGCAGGCGTGAGAGCGACTCGAACTTCTTCTGCGGGTCGCGCAGGACACCCACCGTATAGGCATCGCGCATCAGGGCGACAAAATCATTAAACTCCTGCGTAGTCTCGTCGTTTGCTTCGGCGAGTTTCTGCGCTGCAAGGTAACTACCGTTGGCAATATGGGCATAGTCGGCAGCCGCAGCGGGAGCGATATGCAGGCGTTCTTGCAGCGCCAAACTAATCTCCTCGTCCGGCAAACGCGGCACACGTATCTGCTGCACGCGGGAGAGAATGGTGGAGAGCAACTGCTCGGGATGCTCGCTCACCAACAGGAAAACCGTCTTCTCGGGCGGCTCCTCCAGCAGTTTAAGCAATTTATTGGCGCAGGTAGTATTCATTTTCTCCGGCTGCCAGATAATCATTACCTTGTAGCCGTCGCCAAACGCCTTGAGGCTGAGTTTGCGTATAATCTCCGAACTCTCTTTCTCGTAAATCATTCCCTGCTTGGTCTCCACCCCCAACGCCTTGTACCAATCGTCCAAATCGAAATAACCGCGCTCCAGAAACAGTTTGCGGAACGGCTCGAAGAAGTCGTTACAGACCTCTCTCTTGTCATCCTTTTCCTTAACGATGGGGAAAGCAAAATGGAGATCAGGATGCTGCAAGTTCTGATACTGCAGACAGGTAGGACATACGCCGCACGAATCCTCATTGGTACGGTTCGGGCAGTTGAGATACTGCGCATAAGCGACAGCGAGTTGCAACTTGCCTACGCCCGCGGAACCCGTCAGCAGTTGGGCATGGGGGACACGCCCCTCCCGAACCGACTGAATAAGCCGCTCTTTGACCGCCTGCTGCCCTATGATGTCCTTGAACTGCATTCCCGATTTTCTTTTAGCCCGCAAAGATACAAAAAAAATGCGACTTGCACAAGTTCCGAACTTATATTCCGCAAAAAGTTATTACCGCTGCGTCCTTTTTTCGGGGATACAGCAGACGGGTATTCCTGTCATATTTTCAAAGTATTTTTATTGTACGTCCTGCAACTCATTATAATACAAACAAAAACAGCCTAATCACCCAAGAATCACCTAAGAATCACCCAAGAATCACCTAAGTTTTCTATACGGAGATGGTTGAAAAAAGAAACCGTGCTTGCATATATCAAAGATTTAAGGTAACTTTGCAGCGCAAACAAAAACTCTTAACCTTATGGACATTGCATTGGTTGTTATTCTGATAGTGGCAGGAGTGATTCTTCTGTTGTTGGAGTTGTTTCTTCTGCCCGGTTTCGGCATAGCCGGTGTTGCCGGTTTTTTAAGTCTGGCGGGTGCAGTGGCAGCGGCTTACCTGCGTATCGGCGCCACGGCGGGACATATCACGCTGGCAGCGGCTATTGTAGCAGCCGCATTGGCAGTGTATGGTTTTATCCGCAGCCATGCTTTGCAGAAAATGGCATTAGACACATCCATTGAGTCGAAAGTGGAACTCGCTTCGCCGGGCAAGAAAATAGAAAACCTGGAACGTGATGCCAAGGAGATGGACAAGGAACGCAAGGAACAACAAACAATTAATAAGTAATAATTAACGTGAGTTCGATATAAAAGTTCCTTTGCCGCAAAGCGGCAAGAAATCTAAGTAAATCTTTGTTTTTGCCTCCATAAATTGCCATAAATCTTATTCGCCTACGGCGGCAAAGTATGCCATTATGCTTAGTTAATTAACAATTAATATGCGTTGTTAATCCCGTTCAAATAACGAAAACGAATAAAACAAAACTTACAAAACCTGTCTTGCGGCACAACATGTGCCGCGCTTGGAAACTATAATTCAGGAAATTATCAGTTAGAGATATTGTCAAACCAAATAAAAAAACACGATTATGGATGTAGGTATGATTGTACTATTGGCTATATTGGCCGTCTTTTTGATTATCTTTTTCTATTATGTACCCTTTATGCTTTGGGTGAACGCCCAAGTGAGCGGGGTGCGCGTATCGCTGGTGCAGTTGTTCCTGATGCGTATCCGTAAGGTGCCGCCCACGAGGATTGTAAACTGTCTGATTGAGGCACACAAAGCCGGTCTGACAGACGTAAAACGCGACGGATTGGAGGCACACTACCTGGCGGGCGGACATATCGAGCGCGTAACACACGCTTTGGTCTCAGCCTCGAAAGCAGGTATCCAACTGACTTTCCAAATGGCTACGGCTATCGATCTGGCGGGACGCGATGTATTCGAGGCCGTGCAGATGTCGGTGAATCCGAAGGTAATTGATACTCCGCCCGTTACGGCAGTGGCAAAAGACGGTATCCAGTTGATAGCCAAAGCGCGTGTTACGGTGCGTGCAAACATCCACCAGTTGGTCGGCGGCGCCGGCGAAGATACGGTGCTGGCGCGTGTAGGCGAAGGTATAGTCAGTTCGATCGGTTCGGCAGAAAGCCACAAGCAAGTATTGGAGAACCCCGACAGCATCTCCAAATTAGTATTGAGCAAAGGTCTGGACGACGGTACGGCATTCGAGATATTGTCGATTGATATTGCCGACATCGATGTAGGCAAGAACATCGGTGCGCAACTGCAGATGGACCAAGCCGAGGCGGACAAGAACATCGCCCAGGCGAAAGCCGAGGAACGCCGTGCAATGGCGATTGCCAACGAGCAGGAGATGAAAGCCAAAGCGCAGGAAGCACGTGCGAAAGTGATTGAAGCGGAAGCCCTGGTGCCGCAAGCAATGGCAGAAGCGTTCCGCAACGGCAATCTGGGTATTATGGATTATTACCGTATGCAAAACATACAAGCCGACACCGCCATGCGCGAGGCTATAGGCAAGCCCGCAGAGAGCGGTAAGAAGAAATAGTGAAAGTAGCACTGCTGCAATATCCCATTGCTTGGGCAGACAAGCAGACCAACCTGCGCCTGACCGAGCAGCGTCTTGCCGCGTTGGCTCACCGAGCCGACGTGGCTCTTTTGCCGGAGATGTTCACTACCGGTTTCTGTACGGACCGTCCGGACTTGGCAGAGCCTGCCGACGGCGAGACGATACAGCGGTTGCAGCATTGTGCCGATACGTATGATTTGGCGATTGCGGGGTCGTTTGTCTGTATAGAGAATGGTTGTCTGTACAACCGCGGTTTCTTTATCCGACCTAAAGAAAAGCCCGTATTCATCGACAAGAAACACCTCTATGCCCACGGCGGTGAGGCTGCCTTTTTCTCCCCCGGAAACGATGCACCGGTGGTGGAATACAAGGGTGCCAAATTCCGTTTGCTGGTGTGCTACGACTTGCGTTTTCCTGTCTGGGCGCGCAACACCACGGGATATGACTACGATATACTTCTCGTTGTTGCCAACTGGCCGCAGATACGTATCCAGTATTGGGACGCCTTGCTGCCCGCCAGAGCCACCGAGAACCAGTGCTATATATGCGGTGTGAATACTGTGGGCGATGACGGCACCGGTTTGCACTACAACGGTCATTCCGCAGCCTACGACACCCGCTTGCAGCCGATAGTGCATTTCGGGGACAACGAAACGGGGACGAAGATTGCAGACTTCGACATAGAGCAACTGCACCATTATCGGGAAGTGCTCCCCCTATGGCAGGACGCGGACAAGTTTCAATTTGTAAATTTGTAAGTGTGTAAATTTGTAAATGGGCTTGAAATAACGAAAACTTATAACAAATACACGAAAAATTAAATCAAATATATTCAAATAAGCATTTGTAAGTAAGGTGTTGTTTGTAAACGGACGGCTACGCCGTATTATCACTAATTAACCATTAAAATTTTATATCGCCCCATTACGAACAGACATAAAATAAATGACACCACGTTGGAACATATATACACCCGATGAGGAGCAGAAAGCCCTCTGCGAGTCGCTGGCACGCGAACTGAACATCAGTCCGCTCTCTGCGCAACTGCTGATTGACAGGGGTATATCTACGGCAGACGAGGCGCGTGCGTTTGTGCGTCCGTCATTGTCGCAACTGCACGATCCGTTCCTGATGCGCGATATGGACAAAGCCACAAAACGGCTCTCGGAAGCGATTGCAGGACACGAACGGATTATGGTATATGGCGACTACGACGTGGACGGCACCACGGCAGTGGCACTGATGTACACCTTCCTGCACACGCAAACCGACAACCTGACTTTCTATATTCCCGACCGCTACACCGAAGGATACGGTATATCCTATAAAGGTATTGATACGGCACAGGCAGACGGTTGCACGCTGATTATCGCCCTTGACTGCGGTATCAAGGCGGTGGACAAGGTGGAATATGCCCGTGCGCGGGGTATCGATTTTATCATCTGCGACCACCATACCCCCGGCGACGAACTGCCACAAGCCGCAGCGGTGCTGAATATGAAACGTGCCGACTGCGGTTACCCCTACAAGGAACTGAGCGGCTGCGGCGTGGGTTTCAAGTTGGTGCAGGCCTATATACGCAAGCACCATATTCCGGAAGAACAAGCCTATACACTGCTGCCCCTGCTGGCGATGTCAATAGCCTCTGATATTGTGCCGGTTACAGGCGAGAACAGAGTGCTGGCATACTATGGTTTGCGGCAACTGAACAAACGCCCGCCGGTAGGCGTATATGCGATTATGCAGGTAGCGGGTATTGCCGACAAGACCATCAATATATCCGACCTCGTTTATAAGATCGGTCCCCGTATCAATGCTTGCGGACGTATCCAATCGGGTACAGAGGCGGTGCGCCTGCTTATCACGGACGACCTCGCTTTTGCGCAGCAGCAGGCACAAAGCGTCAATACCTACAACGCCGAGCGCAAGGACTACGACAGCAAGACCACCGAGGAGGCTCTGGAGATGCTATCTTCCGACCCCGACAATGACCGAAAGCATACGACGGTAGTCTTTTCGCCCAATTGGCACAAGGGGGTGGTCGGGATTGCCGCATCGCGCCTGACAGAGCAGTATTACCGTCCCACCATTGTACTGACAGCCGGTGAGAACGGCATCATATCCGGTTCAGCACGCTCGGTGAGCGACTTTGATATCTACGCGGCTATCGATTCCTGCCGCGACCTGCTGACCAATTTCGGCGGGCACAAGTTCGCTGCCGGACTGAGTATGGCGGAGGAGAACCTGCCTGCTTTCAAGCAACGTTTTGAGGAATACGTCTCGGCACATATCTCGCCCGAGCAACTACAACCTGCTATCCATATAGAGGCGGAGATACGGTTGGAGGACATCACACCGCAGTTCTTCAATATCCTGCGCCATCTGGAGCCTTTCGGTCCGGGCAACCCACGACCGACTTTCGTTACCCGCAACCTGATCAACAACCACGGTACGCGCCGCGTGGGGCAACAGGGGGCGCATCTGCATCTGGATGTAACCGACCGCACGGCGGCTATCGCGGGTATCGCTTTCGGACAAGGCGACAAAGCCCTGCATCTGCAGAACGGCAACAGTGCGGATATATGCTACCACTTGGAGGAAAACACCTTCAACCACCGCACCACCATCCAAATGACGGCAATAGACATACACTTGAATAACTAACAGACAATCAACTATAATACAATGTTTTCGGAAAGAGATACCAAGGGACCCGCGCAGCGTCGCGGCAGCGTGGAAGTGGTATGCGGCAGTATGTTTTCGGGCAAAACCGAGGAACTGATCCGCCGTATGAAACGGGCAAAGTTTGCCAAGCAGAAAGTAGAGATCTTCAAGCCCGCTATCGATGTACGCTACTCGGAGGAAGATGTGGTGAGCCACGACCATAATATCATTCAGTCCACCCCCGTGGATTCCAGCCAGAATATCCTGCTTCTTGCCGACGATATCGATGTGGTGGGGATTGACGAGGCGCAATTCTTCGATATGGGTATTGTGGATGTATGCAACCAACTGGCAGCACGCGGAATACGCGTGATTGTGGCGGGCTTGGATATGGACTTCAAAGGCGTACCGTTCGGACCCATGCCGGCTCTGATGGCGATAGCCGACGATGTATATAAGACCCATGCCATCTGCGTCCATTGCGGCGATTTGGCGTATGTGAGCCACCGCCTGGTATCGTCCGACAAACGTGTCCTGCTTGGCGAGACCGACTCCTACGAACCTCTCTGCCGTGCTTGCTACGAAAAAGCCATAGCCAACGAACACAAGCAATAAATCCCGTTGAATGCGGAGATAATCGGTGGTTTGAACAAGAGCATAAGGAGCAGTTTTTTAAGTAGCGGAAACTATCAAAACAAAACCGACAAAACCTTTCTTGCGGCGCAACATACGCCGCGCTTTTGAGACAAATACACGAAAAATCAAATACATTCAGTCGTCAATTAACGTTTCCATCCCAAGACGGCAACGATAGATGTCATATTGCCATTGGCAATCAGTGATATATATACCTACAGCGTACCTGATTCCATACCATGCCCCTCTGCGGGCATGCGTGTTTTGGTGCCACTCGGACGCAAATCGCTGACCGGTATTGTATTAAAAGAGCATACAGACCCTCTCAAAGAGGGAATCCGGCTGCGCGATATACTGTGTGTTTTGGACGAAACACCCGTTGTTACCCGGGACCAACTCTTTCTTTGGCGCTGGATAGCCGATTATTATCTCTGCACTCTCGGCGAAGTATTGGCAGCCGCACTGCCTGCAGGTATCATTGACGACAACTATACAGCCCGCACCGCCACATATCTGTCGCTGCATCCATCCGTGGACATTGAGCATACGCGCCTGCTGCTCCGCCGTGCGCCCAAGCAGTGGCACGTATTAGAGACCTACCGGCGATTGTCTGCCGCATCACCCAAAATAGAGAAGCGCATTCTGATAGAAGAATCCGGCGAATCCACCGCCGTCGTACGTGCCTTGGTAGAACGCCAAATCCTCGATGAAAGCGAGCAGAATGTAAGTCGTATCGCACCTTATACCGGTATTGTCGAACCGGCACATCCCCTGTCTCCCGCCCAGCAAAAAGCCGCAGACGAAATCCGCCGTGTATGGCAGTCCCACGAAGTCTGCCTGCTGCACGGAGTTACCTCCTCGGGCAAAACGGAAGTCTATATACGGCTCATACAGGAACAACTTGAGAAGGGGAGAAATGTGCTGTATCTCGTCCCCGAAATAGCCCTCACCACCCAACTCACCGACCGTCTGCGCCTCGTCTTCGGCGGCAGTCTGATGGTCTATCATTCGCGTTTTTCCGATGCGGAACGGGTGGAGATATATCACGCTGTCCGCCAATCCAAGAAGCCTTATCTGGTTATCGGCGCCCGCTCTGCCGTCTTTCTTCCTTTGCAGAACCTCGGTTTGGTTATTGTGGACGAGGAGCACGAGTCGTCGTACAAACAGGCGGAACCCGCTCCGCGTTATCACGCACGCTCCGCAGCGATCATACTGGCTCACGCTGTGGGTGCCAAAGTGTTGCTCGGCTCAGCCACCCCATCGGTGGATTCATACTATAATACCACGATCGGAAAATACGGATTGGTCTCCCTCTCGGAACGGTATGCCGGTCTTCAACTGCCGAAAATAACCCTCATCGATCTGAAACGCCAGTACCATCGCAAGGAGATGTACGGGCATTTCTCCGATCCGTTGGTAGATCGGATACGCGAGGAATTGTCCCGCCATAAGCAAATCATTCTCTTTCAGAACCGCCGCGGCTATGCGCCTATGCTGCAATGTGCAGCCTGCGGGAAGCCCCCGCGCTGCGTCAACTGTGATGTACCGCTCACTTACCACAAACAGACCTCGCGTCTGGTGTGCCACTATTGCGGTTATTCCATTCCTATCCCACAGCGCTGCCCTACCTGCGGCGGGGAGATGCGCATACGGGGCTTCGGGACAGAGCGTCTGGAAGACGAGGTAGCCACACTATTCCCTGAAGCCAAGGTCTTGCGTATGGATCTGGATACCACACGCAACAAAACGGCTTATCAGGATATTATCAACGCCTTTTCGCGCCACGAAGTGGACATACTGATCGGCACGCAGATGGTTAGTAAAGGGTTACATTTCGACGATGTGTCGCTGGTGGCGGTTCTGAACGCCGATCAACTGCTCAACCAGCCCGATTTCCGCAGTTACGAGCGGGCGTACCAGATGCTGGAGCAAGTGGCGGGACGTGCGGGACGCAAAGGACGGCAAGGCGAGGTGATGATCCAGACATTCGAACCCGACAACCCCGTTCTCGGTTATGTCTTGCACCATGATTATCAGGGGCTGTTCGACTCCCAGTCCGCAGAGCGCAAAATGTTCCATTATCCCCCATTCCAACGGCTAATCACACTCATTCTGCGTCATCGGGATTTGCAGCGGTTGGAGATTGCCGCCACTACGTTGCAAGCCCGCTTGCAGCAGGTGTTCGGCACTCGTGCCGGCGGTGTGGTCATTCCCTCCGTGGCACGTGTACAGAACCAATATATCAGGGAGATACGTTTGCGTATTGAGACTACTGCCAACATTGCCCGCGCCAAATCGCTCCTGATGGAGCAGATACGCTATACACTCACTATTCCGGACTGCAAAGGCACCACCATCTTACCCGATGTCGATCCGATGTAGTTATAGAATGATAGAATAATAGAATAATAGAAAGATAGAATGTATAAATTATGAAAAGAAAGAATACATCCACACTCATTCGCCTTATCGTATGGCTCGCCTTTATGGGGCTCCTTACGCTTGTGGCTATAGGCGTATGGGCATTGTTTCCCGACAGGACATCCGTTGTCTCTCTCAAGTGGTTGCAGTTTCTCCAGACTCTGGCAATGTTCTTCCTGCCACCGTTGCTTATGGCGTTTTTTTGCTGCGAGAAACCGCTGCAATGGCTGCACCTCGACCGTGGTATGAAATGGCAGACCGCACTCTTTGCCATCGTGCTGATGCTCTGCGCCATACCGGGTATCAACCTGCTCAGTTATCTTAACCAACAACTCACCCTACCCGCTTTCCTCGAACCGCTCGAAGCCCTGATGCGCAGTCAGGAAGATGCGGCGAACCAACTGACCGAGCAGTTTCTGCAAGTGAATGGCATCGGAGGATTGCTGATTAATGTCGGTCTGATGGCACTTTTGCCCGCTATGTCCGAAGAGTTGACGTTCCGCGGCACTATTCAGTCTTTTTTTGCCAATTCACCCGATTCCAACGGTGCCTTTACCTCTGCAAAGTCTCTTTCCGTACGAACAAAAATCGGCATTTGGGCAACCGCCATTATTTTTTCGTTTGTCCATTTCCAGTTCTATGGCTTTGTGCCTCGTATGCTGATGGGGGCTATGTTCGGCTATATGCTGGCGTGGACGGGAAACCTGTGGATACCAATGCTCATGCACTTTACCAACAATGCCGTTGCCGTACTCTCCTATTATATCACCTACAACTACTCTTTAGACCCGGATTCTCTCGATTCCATCGGCACTTCCTCCACACTGTGGCTCGGTATTCTCAGTATCCTGCTCGTGCCGGCAGCACTCATCTGCTACCCGCATTGCCGGCAAAAGCAGGCTAATAAATAAAATAGCCTGCTACGCCGGCGAGGATAATGAGCAGAATGGGATGAGAAATAAAATCAACCGCTTTCTTGCACCACCGGTATTTCCGGGTCAGCGGCGCAACCAACTGTGGAAGAACGGTTAAGAAGAATACTACGCCAAAGAACACCCAACTATCCCAGCCGATAAAAGAAGCAGACCGGCTGTCAGGGTCAAACGGGGCGGGGTTGATCAGCACCAGAGCCGCAGCGGCAATCAGTCCGAGAACCGCAAAACGCAGCATACGCAGGCTGTTCTGGAAATAAGGATTGGTCTTGAAGCGGGTGCTGAGAAAGAAATACAGCTTACAGATAGTGAGCATGATGATCAGGCTCGGCAGGATAATGGCAAACGTAGCCAGCACGCTGCCCCACACGCTGCCCGTAGCGGTATAGCCCACATACGTGGCGCAGTTGATACCGATCGGACCGGGCGTAACCTGGCTGATAGCCACAATATCTACAAACTCGGCTTGCGACATCCAACCGTAGGTCTCCACCTCGTGCTGAATAAGCGACAGAATAGCCAGCCCGCCGCCGAAACCGAACAGACCTATCTTGGCAAAACTGAGAAACAACTGCAAATACAACATATCCGTTCTCCTTATTTAGCCGTCTTTTTATGCTCGCGCAACCACGTAAAAACCAGCGTGGTAACTATCGTAATAAAAATAATCCACACGGGCGACAAATCCACCAGCCAAATCAACAGGGCTGCAGCCACAGGAATAGCCGCTGTCGCCCACGTGATTTTGGCAGACTTTGCCATTTTGAGCAGCGGAGCGGCAATCAGCGCCACCACTGCAGGGCGGATACCCTTGAATATCGCTTCTACAGCGGGTTGGTTCTGGTAATTGCGAAAGACCATGGCTATAGCCAGAATAATACAGAACGAGGGCAGTACAGCGCCCAGCACGGCACCCGCCGTACCTTTCCAACCGCCGCACCGCCAACCGATGAATATAGCCGAATTGACGGCAATAATACCGGGTGCGGCTTGTGCAAGGGCAATCATATTCAGGAACTCTTCCTCGTCAATCCAATGCTGCCTGTCCACCACCTCACGCTGTATGAGCGGAATCATAGCATAGCCTCCCCCAAGCGTAAAAGTACCTATTTTGAGATATGTCCAAAAGAGTTGAAAAAATCCAACCATAATTATTTCGGGGTTTTCACAAATTCCCTTTATTGGAAAAACGTTATTTTTTCTCGGCGAGTTGCTGTTTGACAAACTTGACCAGCGTATCAATTGCCACTTTGTTGTGCCCGCCCTGCGGGATAATCAGGTCGGCATAGCGTTTGCACGGCTCGATAAACTGCTCGTGCATAGGTTTCAGTACACGCTGATAACGCTCCATCACCGCCTCGGCAGTACGCCCACGCTCTACCACATCGCGTTGCATAACGCGGATCAGACGGTCATCAGCATCGGCATCCACAAAGAGTTTCAGATCCATCTGTTGGCGCAGTTTCTTGTCGCTCAACGCCATGATACCCTCCACGATAATCACCTCTTTGGGTTCGATGTGGATGGTCTCTTTCTGGCGCGTGCAGGTCAGATAGTCATAGACCGGTTGCTCAATGGCTTCGCCGCGCTTGAGCATCTCAATGTGCTTTGCCAGCAGCGGCCACTCGAAAGCATCGGGGTGGTCGAAATTGATGTTCTGCCGTTCTTCTACGGGAACATGGCTTGAGTCTTTGTAATAGGAGTCTTGGGGAATTACCACCACTTCGCCTTTGGGCAGGCGTTCTGTCAGTTTCTTAACCACCGTTGTTTTACCCGAGCCGGTGCCGCCCGCAATGCCGATAATGAACATGAGAGGAATGTTTGTTTTCGGGCTACAAAGGTAGTACATTTTTTCCATACTCGCAATATCATATTGCTATTTGCACAAATGCCGGGATTTTATGCAAAAAAGTCTGCCCGACAATCCCTTGCCAGGCAAACCACCATGTTATCTGTAAAAAAGATCTTCACTTACTCTTCTACGCGCAGCGTAGAGAGATACGCTTCATCTATCGTGAAATAGAAATTAAATATCGTGTCATTAAGCGTCTCCGAGCGATAATTTTTCGTTAGTAGAATGGCATTCTGCAAGTCATAAGACCAATATGTTTTCCCATTTGCCTCGATAGAGATATATGGATCTGTATATTTGCGACGATTCTTATAATCATACAATACATATTCTGTTTGATTATCTGCAGTAAGTACCGGAATACCTTGCTCTGTATCTGCACCGCGTGTCTGCACCTGTTGGTCTATCCGCACAGAATATGAAGGCGATACAGCAATAGTCTTATCAATGTGATTGTAGTGTTTGCTTTTGGATTCTGCAAAGTATTCGAATATAACTTCACTATCCAACCTATTGGTTACGAAATAATTATAGGTATAATCCCTTGTGTATTTCATATTCTCTACCGGTTCTTCGCACGAACTTAACACACCAATGGCGCACAGCAAGATAAATATTTTATATATTGTTTTCATAACTCCGTTATTTAAGTGTTTGTACAAAAGCAGAATCTATCGAGAAATAGAAATTGAAGATAGTGTCTTGTTCAATCTTTATCCTGTAATTTTTCGTATAAAACGGCAATTTGTCCGATTCTAAATCAAACTCCCGTTTCTTGTCACCTATCAATAGATAGGTGGTCGTTGTAGTATTGCTATCCATTTCCTTGGGATTCCAAAGTATGGTTGTGGATTCTTTATAAGGATCGATAGCAGGCAATTCGGTCATCGTGCTGTCTTTCTGATAGCCTGTCCGCCACATATAATCATTTATCTTTCCGGATGTAGATGGAGCAAGGACTACTATTTGTTCTTTGGGGGGCAAACTGGAAGAGTGGTCTTTCTGTGCAAAATAGAATGTAATCACCGCATCTGTGTTATTGGTTAAATAGTAGTTGTATTGATACCAAGGAGTATATATTATATCGGCATCATTAAAACGACATGAACATACACACAAGGCAATAATGAAACAGATAGCCAAATGCCTAAAACTTAATTTTTTCATAGGATTCAATCTTGATTATTGGTTAATTCTTTTAATCTGCAGTCCGTGCTGGTTCGTTGCATTTAAGTTGTATGATGTCAGCATCACATATTTCCCCGGATTATTAATGGTCTTTATATATCTACGATGAGAACTCAGTATATAGCCATTGCGGCTGACATTGAAGGTGTACTGCTTATTGAATGTCGAAGAAGTTTCGGCACTTAAGTCTAATTTCGTTTTGCACGCAATTCCTAACCAAGAACCGCGAGTAGTTTTATGGTAATTCTTTATCCTTACGTCCAAATGACGCATATCAGTTCCAAATATGGTATGTATTTGTCCTATCGTGAAACTGATATTCATTCTATATTTGCCACTTGTTTCTGTAAAATCTTTGTCATTATCAAAATATACCATCGTTACTTGTGGAGCCTTTTGTTGGTTCTTTTGCAATGTCGCTACATAATCCATCACCTCGGCTTTTGTTTCGTATCGGGCAATCTGCTCATAGTCTTTCATAGCGCACAGTACAAACCCGTCTTTATAGAAACGATGCACTTCATCGCCTACCAAGAAAAGATTTTTCTCATTCACCAAGGCTTCTTCGCCCAATGCACCGAGCGGTTCTATATAGTGTTCTCCCAAACTATCATACTCTTGCAGATACTGCGGATAATTTTTTTGCATCGTAGAGAGGAAACTATCCATTGCTCTTTCTTCCAAACTAATGGCAGGTTTCCCTGTATCAGGAATACGTATCTGTGGGGCAAATGTATGATTCAAATCCCCGATTGATCCGAATTTTGTAGTATCTAATCTGTCAATTTTACTATTCCACACTTCCCACGCTTTATCCCATTCTTCGCTGTAGATGATATTCGATTCCAAAATGTCATTTTGTATATTATTTTCTGTTGCCCAAGTGCGCAACTCTTTGTAATCCATATCCATAATCTGGCTGATTGTGGTATCTAACTCGGCATACGATTCAAATACCATTACATTGTTGCCAAATAAATTTGGATTTTGCCGTACAAATGCAGCCGCACGTGCTTTTCGCAACATCGGAGTATCCTTTATTGCTATTTGCACCGTAGGAGTGTCTTCACCGCTCATTTGCGAGTTAAGCAAATCATTGTTGCTACACGACGACACTATCAAACATAGTGCCAAACTGCTTAAAAGAACTTTTTTCATTTTAGAAAGTAATTTATTGGTTAATGTTGGTTATCAGAGAGCAAACTCTCCCTGTACTGTATTTTCTTTGTTTTGCAAAC
Source organism: uncultured Bacteroidales bacterium (assembly GCA_934716995.1). Lineage (GTDB taxonomy): Bacteria > Bacteroidota > Bacteroidia > Bacteroidales > Paludibacteraceae > Colicola. Next base: position 117,711 of record CAKUYO010000004.1, read on the forward strand.
GCAATGTATATTTTCCGGATTGCCAATCGGCAAGTGATATTTCCAACACATCACCTGCAAATACGCTTTCGGTGGTTTCATACACGACACTCTCTGCACATTCTATGCGCACCTGCGTTGTACCTACATTCTCTTGCACCAGTATCCACAATGTATTCTCCGATAGAATTACCTCGTAGTCAAACAACCCGTCTAACGAATAAGGTTTGATGCGTGGTCATTAGTGTCCCATTAAAATTGAAACATATTAAAAATCAATAAATAATTGCCCATTAGGGTCATTTTGTTCTTTG
>CAKUYO010000005.1 GCA_934716995.1 uncultured Bacteroidales bacterium
AGTGTATCAATAGTCTTGCTGAACGAGTAAGTCCTCTCTCCGTAGGTAATGGTGTATGGTGCCTCCGACTGGCAGATGGTGTCCGTTTTCTCGAAGCGGTACGACGGGTTGACCGTCAGCGTGAGTGTAACGACCGAGTCGCACCCGAGATGTGTCTGCAGGTGTACGGTGTCCCGGTAAACACCCGCCGTGAGGTCGGCATAGTGCTTTCCGTTGAAGTCGTAGGTCTCGTAGTCGCACATGGTATAATCCACGTGTGTGTGTTTGCGCGGATTGACCACCAGGTGCAGGTAGTAGATACTGTCGCAGCCCGCCTGTGTACTGTAAAAAGCAGTGTCGTTATACCCTGCAAACATCCTGTCTCCGAAGAAGTCCGCGCTCTCTGTGCGCTCCACGTCCTGCCCTTTTCGCCATTTGCCCTGCCATTCGACGGAGTCTCCCTCGCAGATGGTGAGCGTGTCGCGGAAGTAGTAGGTGGGGTTCACCTGCAGCCGTAGCCTCAACACACTGTCGCAATCGGTGCTGGAGGGCGTCAGCAGCAGTGTATCAATAGTCTTGCTGAACGAGTAAGTCCTCTCTCCGTAGGTAATGGTGTATGGTGCCTCCGACTGGCAGATCGTGTCAATAGTATCTTTTAGGTAGGTGGGGTTTACTATTAGGTGCAAGTAAAAAATCGAATCGCACCCGTATATGCTTTGCAGGTGGCAGACATCATCATACTTTCCGACGCTTTTCGTCCAATAAGGTTTTTCTCCGTTGTCAATGGCTTTGTCTCCCTGATACAATCGTCCTTGCCATCTTATGGTATCATTATCGCAAAGGCGTATTGTGTCCCGTATGGCATATACCGGATGAATGGTCAGTGTCAGTTGGTATATTGAGTCGCGCTGTGGAAGCGTGTTGGTTTTCAAACTGTCATACACTATACATTGTGGAGCGGCTGCAATTATATCGGGTGTAAATCCTGCCGCCGTATAGTCAAACAACTCGCTGGCAATCTTTTTCCCGCGCCATAATACGGAGTCTCCGTTACATATTTCCCGTGTTTCTGTGAATAGGTAGGTCTGCGCAATCTTCAGATCCAACCGGACAATGCTGTCACATCCCCAAGAAGTTTGTGTGGCGTTTTCGTCGTAGAAATGCAGCAGGGTGTCGTTCTTATACTCTGTAAATGGACCATACGTCTTGCCGTGCCAAACATACGTCTGATTATTTGGCATAGTATGCTCGTCTATTTGTAAAAATGGTTGATGTACAGAGAGTTCCAGATGATAAATGGAGTCGCAGCCGGATATCGTCTTGCACGAATCGTAATAGTCCCCGCTCTCAGTCAAACCGTTTCCTGCAGGATGGTTTGCCCACGTGTAAGTGTATTCTGCTATCTGTCTCAAGTCGTAATCGTAATGTCCGCTGCAGAAGTCCGCCGTTTCTTCAAAATAGTAGGAATCGGGTATCGTCAGGTGTAGCACGCGCACACTGTCGCACCCCGCACCACCTTGACACTCATCACAGGTCTTGGTCTTTAGAGAATCGTAGAAATACCCTTCCCAACGGTCTCCCGCATACCGCATATCGGGGTCTTTGATGGTGATCGCTAATTGGTCTGCTCCCTCATGTATGTCCCATAGATAAGCCTTTGCCGAATCTCCGTCAATACACATAGTCGCCTCAATGGTATCTTGATAGGTTGGATGCACATACAGGTGCAGTTCGTAGATACTGTCGCACCCCGTAAAATTCGGATATACAGGGTCTTCTTCGCAGGCGCACCATCGGGTTTTATAGTCTCTCTCAAAGACGGCATAGTCTTTTACTACATAATCACTTTTGCCGTTGTATTGTGGTCCTGCATACGTCTTACCCTGCCAGCGGATCTGCCGGTTATCGCAGATATGTATCGTATCGGTTATGTGGAATGTGTCGCATACGAACAGATCCAGGGTGGAGATTGAGTCGCACCCGTTGACGGTCTGATAGCGGCGTGTAAATACATTCTTGCCGGGACGCGCTTTCCATTCGAAAGGCGTTGCCGAATCGCCCTCTGTCTTGTCCCCTACAAAAGTGGTTTCCTCTGTGCGGTTGGATTGGTGCTCCAAATCCCCTTGATTGTCTGACGTATCGTAGAAAAACGGCAATGTCTCCCCCATACAGATCACCTGGTGTACCGTGTCATCATACATTCGGTTTACCCTGACCACCATCTGCAGAGTGTCTATATCGTCTTCCAATTGGGTGCATATAGTATGCCCTTTGTGCAACAATGCATCCATACGGTATAAACGGAAAGGCTCGCGCTCGTCAGGTGCAAGGTTCTTCTCTTCCGGCAATACGAATCGGTATTGCCGGTTGTGCAGCAGCGTGGTGGCGGGGGCATTGTCGGTATAGCGGTCAATCAGCGTTTCCTGCTTGCTGTCGGTGATGTCGTACAACTGCCATTCTACCGGACTGGTGTTTCCTTGTACATAGGTCTGTACTTGCCATTCCAGCGTGGTGTTGTCGCATATTACCGCCGTGTCCAAACGCTCTTCGTCGGCGGGAAAATCCTTGTCCTGCCGCTGATACCAACCTTGCGGCAGGCGGGGCAGATCGTAGGAATGTTTCGACATCACATTCTCGGTGTTCGTAACGAATAGTGAGTCGGCATAGGGCAGGTAATGGAATCCTAATGTATAGAAATTGGCTTGTGCCGCCGCCATATCATATACCATCCCTACAAAACCCTCTCCCGTAGTCTCCAAACGGTGCCCGTGCCCGTTGCTTACATCCGCTTGCAGCGAGGCAAACGACATCGCAGGGTCGGCGGTGAATGGGGTGAACAATGCGGGCGAGACCGCCTGCCCGTCCATAGTCAGTTTGTCCGTATCGGCGGTAGGCGCAACCACATACACAAAATGCCGCTTCGCATTGATGTTCATATTCGGATCCAACTCCTTGGTTACAAACGGCATCGATTGGACACGGTGCTCCCATGCGGGCAGCATCGCATTGCATGAGTTGCCCCAGTTGATACGCTGGCTGTTGTTGTTCGCCGCTGCGGTGGTATAGACGTAGCAGAGTGCGGGCTTGGAGGTAATCACCACATCCTGCATCACACCGTAGTCGTCCTCCAGCAGATTCGGTTCTATCGACTCGCCCCTGTTCAGTACCACCGTGCGGGTAACAATCCGATCCGCCGCTGCATCATATTCCTTTATCTGAAATTCCGTGTTGTCGTAAGCCGCTGTTATGATGTAGGCGTTGCTCTTGGTGTTTTTCAGCAGCCCCAGATAGAATTGTGTACCCCATTGTACAATCGGCAGCGTCTGTTCCACCATATATCCTGAGGAATATGCGCCGTCATAAGGTATCTTCGTGGCCTGGTTTCCGTTGAATACGGCTATCGGTTTTGTCGCACAGATCTGTGTACCCGATAGCCCGACCTTCGAGTTCAGTTCCGTGTGCGGAGCCGATGCCACCAATACCGCCGTACCTTTCTTCAGGTTGCTCCATTGCAGCGGAGCGGCTTGCATGGTCTGATAGGAGGGGAATACCTGCACATTCGTGCCGTCTTCGGTTACTACAAATGCCAACTCTGTCGAATAGTCGTCCTCCGGATAAGTCTGTACAAAGTATTCTTTGTCCAATATATCCGACGGATACACCATCGCCATATCGCGCATAGAGGCTCCCGAGTCGCCTGCACGGCAATAGGTGTAGCAGGTAAAAGGCGTATTCTTGTCATCCGTATAGACACGCAGACCCTCATAGAGATTGCTGTTCTGGCTTTCCAGCAGGTAAATATCCCGCTGCCAATTGGCAACATCGTATTCTGCGGATTGTCCCGCTTGTACGTTCAGTGTACCGATTACCCTTCCCCGCAATTCAATCTTTACCTGCGTGGCTTGCCGTGCGGTTACCACCACTTGCAGTTCGAACATCTTGCCTTTGTTCTGCTCGTCCGCCGGATCCCATTTGGCATTGTTCAGAAAAGTAAGCCAAAATTCTGTCCCTTCCGTCGTCGAAACAGATTGCGCAAAAACAAGCACCCCTGTCAGCAGGGCGCATATAATAGAGAATAGTCTTTTCATCACATACAAAAATCGCACAAAATTACAAAAAATGTTGTAAAAATGCAAATCAATCGCTCAACGTCCGGGCAACCGCACCAAATAATAGCATTTTTTGTGTAATATGTAATATATTATTGTATTTTGTATTGTCGATGGCATCACCGGGAACGCGGACGCTACGGGTTCCCTGCAAGCCGTAGGCGAAGTAGGGTGTCACGCCCTCGTCCGCGGGCGGTTTGGTACAAACCGTATGACTATGCTACGCATTTGTGGAGACGTGCAGCGTAAGGCGGGTGTGCGCAGCACACCCGCCTTACGCTGCATATTCCATTTTTTTTCTCGCCGCTTGCGGCATAGGAGACATTGCAATATCTTTTTTCGGCTGCTAATGGCGCACAATATCATTGTGTGCGCAGCACGCGCCATTAGTAGCCGCTTATGATCCTGCGCCAATTATCCCCCCCCCCGTATAGTCCCGCAACAAAAAAGCGCACTCGTTTCCGAGTACGCTTTTCTTATCAACATTCGGCATAAAGCCGCGTATGGTATGCTTAGTTGTTCTTGGCTTTCTCTACGATAGCCTTGAATGCAACCGGCTGGTTCATCGCGAGGTCAGCCAACACCTTGCGGTTGATAACCACACCCGATTTCTTGAGTGCGCCCATCAATTGGCTGTAACTCATACCTTCGAGACGGGCAGCGGCATTGATACGCTGAATCCACAGAGCGCGGAAGTTGCGTTTCTTTGTCTTGCGGTCGCGGTAAGCATACTGGAGACCTTTCTCCCAAGTGTTCTTGGCAACTGTCCATACGTTGGCACGGCCACCAAAATTGCCTCGTGTGAGGCTCATGATCTTCTTGCGACGGTTGCGCGAAGCAACGTGATTTACTGATCTTGGCATAGTTCTTTACTACAATTTTTGGTGGTTAATACTTAGCGGAGCAGCAACATTTCGCGTACGGAACGCATGTTGGTCTGATCTACCATTGCAACGTGAGTCAGGTTGCGTTTCTGTTTCTTGGTCTTCTTGGTCAGAATGTGACTCTTGTAAGCGTGTTTACGCTTGATTTTACCGGTTCCGGTAAGAGTAAATCTCTTTTTTGCACCGGAATTAGTCTTTACCTTTGGCATTTTGTTGTTGTTTTTAATGAGTTATTTAATCCGGTCGCAGGCAGCCTAAGGGGAAGCCTTTTGATCCGTTTTATTCAATTTGTAAATTTGTAAATTGGGAAATTTGTAAATTTATCACCGATTCGATATAAGCAAATTGCCTTACATCTGCCGCCGTAGGCGAATAAGATTTATGGCAATTTATGGATGTAAATACTAAGGATTTACTTAGATTTCTTGCCGCTTTGCGGCAAAGGAATTTTATCTCGAATTTGCGCTAAATTAGGAAACTTGTAAAGGTAGCAATGTGCAACCCATTTACAAATTTACAAACTTACAAATTTCCACATTCCCAAAATCACTGCTTCTTCGGCGACAGGTTCAGTATCATACGCTTGCCCTCAAGATTAGGCATCGCATCGGGCTTGCCGTACTCCGCCAGGTCATTGGCAAAACGTGCCAGCAACAGTTCTCCCTGCTCCTTGAATACGATACTGCGCCCGCGGAAGAATACATACGCTTTTACCTTGTTGCCCTCTTTCAGGAACTCCTGCGCATGCTTCAACTTGAAATTGTAGTCGTGGTCGTCGGTCTGCGGTCCGAAACGTATCTCTTTCACCTCCATCTTCTTGGAGTTTGCTTTCATCTCTTTCTCTTTGCGTTTCTTTTGGTAAAGGAACTTCTGATAATCGAGTATCCGGCAAACAGGAGGTGCGGCATTCGGCGAAATCTCTACCAGGTCGAGGTTCTGCTCGTCCGCCATACGCATAGCGGCTTGGTAGGAATAGATTCCTTGCTCTACATTGTCGCCCACAAGGCGAACTTCACTGACGCCGCGAATCTTGTCGTTGATACGATTGGGCATCTCTTTTTCTACTCGGCCACGTTGTGACCTGTTGGGTGTTGTTGCTATAGTTTTTTCCTCCTGTTAGTTGTGAGGGAATTTATCGAAGTACCCTCATCCTTCCGCTTTCCCGCAAAGCGCTGTCGCAAAGCCTTTTCCACGAAAAAGCGCGCAAAATTACAACTTTTTCTCGAAACTGACAAACTTTTTAGTAAAAATATATCTTTTTGCACAATATATTTGCCCACCCGAAAGAATTTGTTTATCTTTGCACGTCTAATCGGCATTATGTTGTGTGTCCGATAGGCTGCTCAACTAACTAATACGCACAAAACGTACATTTTTGATGAAATCATTCCGTTCTCTGTTTCTTGCTCTGTCGGCAGTAGCCCTTTGCGCTACGGGTTGTCAGGAGTCTCCGTATATCAACGGTCCGGGCAACAATGACAATAATCCCGATGCTATCCCTACCGCTCCCGTTCCCGATAACATAGATATTCCTGAGGGGGCAATTACGGTAGCGGAAGCACGTGCAAAGGCTGCTGCAGCCGGTGTGGGTGGTACTACTTCTGAAAGGTATTATATCAAAGGTTGGTTGCAGAATTTTGATGAAAAGCGTCACAAGTCCGGTATGTTTGAGTACGGAAACGCTACTTTTTATATGTCGGATGTTAGTACGGGGCAATCTACCCGCACATTCATTGCTTTTCAGGTTTATGGAAAAGATAGTCTGCCTGCTAATAATATTGCTTCTGTCCAAGTCGGCGACTATGTAGTGGTCTATGGTGCGATTACAAATTACAATGGGACGGCGGAAACTCCAGCGAGTGGTGTTGCGTATATCTATTCTAGTTCCAACGAACAGTTCAACTCTGAATTGGATACCACCTATGTGGATGCTGATGTGGAAGGTGTGGAAGTTCCAGAGAATACCTTGACGGTATATCAGGCAGCCCGCAAATGCAGAGAATTGAATGGGGCGACAGGTTCAGAGAAAGTGTATGTTAAGGGCTTTATTCGTCATATCAATTCCAAAAGCACGGATACGGAGGTCTCTAAATATGGTAACGCAACATTCTATATTGCGCCTACCAATGACGAAATGCCGACGGCATCATTTTGTGCATACCGCGCAAAAGGACTGAATGGAGGAAAATTAACAGGATTGGATCAAGTTTCCGTGGGAGACTTTGTCGTGCTGACGGGTAATTTGACCTCTTACAAAGGCAATCCACAAATGACAAATTGTAGTATTGTGTCTTCGAGCAATCCTAACTTGAAATAAGCAGATTTGGTAAATAAACATTAATAATTTCATTACATTCAATTTTATGAAAAAGTACTTACTTGTTGCCGTTATGGCAATTGTGAGCGTTGCGTATGTCAACGCACAGCCTCGTGCTATTGGTGCTAACATCGGTTATGGTCTTTCCTTCTCGTATCAGCACAACCTTGGTTCTGCTAATATGATTGACTTGGCGGTTGAGGTTCCTGCTTTCGCTGGTATCGGTGCTACCTGTACCTACGATTGGATCGACCCGTTCAATACCTCCATTCCTTGGAATAACAAGGGTGAGTGGCACTGGGCTATGGGTGTCGGTGGCGGCGCAGGTTACTACTGGCCTCGTGCAGGTTATGCAGGTGTTGTAGGGCACATCGGTGTAGGTTACGACTTCTGGTTCCCGTTGGAACTCTCTTTCGACTGGCGTCCTAATATCGGTGCATATTTCTGGGATGGCGGCGCAGGTTTCTATGGCGCAGGTCTCTACTCGGGTATCACCCTCGGCGTACGCTACAAATTCTAATAGAGAAACAAATATCTTAAAAAATAGGCTGCCCGCTCGGCAGCCTCTTTTTTTGTTGCGGGCTTGCTAAGCCCTGTTGTAGTGTTCGTAGCGTCGTGCTGTCAGGTGTATGTGATTCGTATGTGATTCGTATGTGATTCGGCTGTTTTTGCTTGTATTATAGCGAGTTGCTGTGCCGCTTCGGCAGATAGTGGTGCACAATACCATTGTGTGCGCCGCACGCGCCGCTATCCGCCGACAAATGCCCCCCCCTACACACTAAAAACTATTTGCATAACATTATTTTTTTATAATTCGCTCATTATTTGTGTATTTCAAAAAAAAGTTGTATCTTTGCACGCTTTTTCGGCGCAATCCGTTCCTGTGTTCGTGCATATATTATTATAAGGTGCACGGAAATAGGATGGGAATGTAATCGAAAAGCAATAATAATTTATTAACAATCAAAACATTAACAGATTTATGTTAAATCATTACGAAGCCGCTTTCGTCTTGACTCCCGTTTTGTCTGAACCACAGATGAAGGAAGCGGTTGACAAATTCGAGAACCTTCTCAAGCAGAACGGTGGTACCGTCCTGAATCGTGAGGAGTGGGGTCTGCGCCAACTCGCTTACCCTATCCAAGGTAAAACAACGGGATTCTATGCCTTGCTGCAATTTGATGTAGAACCCGCAGTTATCGCTACTCTCGAGACTGAATTCCGTCGTGACGAACGTGTTATCCGTTTCCTCACTACGCGTCTTGACAAGTACGCATTCGAGTATGCTGAGAAGCGTCGTGGTAATCTTAAAAAAGAAGAGGAGGCTTAATTATGGCACAGAATGATGAAATTCGCTATCTGACCCCGCAAACCAAAGATCAGAAGAAGAAAAAGTACTGCCGTTTCAAAAAGAGCGGTATCAAGTACATCGACTACAAAGATCCCGAGTTCTTGAAGAAGTTCCTCAACGAGCAAGGCAAGATCCTGCCCCGCCGTATCACCGGAACCAGCCTCAAGTACCAGCGCAAAGTGGCTCAAGCCATTAAGAAAGCACGCCACTTGGCTTTGCTGCCTTACGTAACTGATATGATGAAGTAATTGTCTAACCCTTTAACAAACGAAACATCATGGAAGTGATTTTGATTCAAGACCTTGCTAATTTAGGTTTCAAGAACGATATCGTACGTGTACGCGACGGTTATGGTCGCAACTATCTGTTGCCCAACAAGATCGCCGTTATTGCTAACGAGAGCAACCGCAAACAACTGGCTGAGAACCTCAAACAACAGGCTCACAAACAGGCTAAACTCCTCGCTGACGCACAGGCATTGGCAGAGCAACTCGCAGGTATGACCATTGATATGGCTGTCAAGGCTAACGAGGACGGCAAAATCTTCGGTACGGTTACCACCGCTCAGATTTCTGCTGCTTTGGCTGCCAAAGACATCAATATCGACAAGAAAGTCATCACCATTGCAGAGCCTATCAAGGTTACGGGTGAGCATACCGCTGTGGCTCGTCTCCACCGCGAGGTAAAGGCTGAGATTAAACTCAATGTTGTTGCTGAGTAATCAGAACGGCACATCGTAAAACTGTTAAAAACGTAAGACAATGAAAAAAGGAATTCATCCCGAGAACTACCGCGTGGTAGTCTTCAAAGATATGTCTGATGGTACTCAGTTCTTCAGCCGCTCTACCGCTGCTACGAAGGACAGCATCGAGATCGATGGCGTTCAGTACCCGCTGATCAAGTTGGAAATCTCCAACACCAGCCACCCGTTCTATACCGGTAAGTCGAAACTCGTCGATACCGCAGGACGTGTTGATAAGTTTATGTCTCGCTACGGCGACCGCAAACGTAAGTAATTTTTGCGTTATATCTAAGGGCGGGCTTCGGCTCGCCCTTATTGTTTCTCTAAGACATATCATTTTTTAAGTCCGTTATCTGCTATGCAAAAGCAACTTTTTCTCGAATTGCTGCGCAAAACCCTTTTCTCGTGCGGTCTGTTCCTGCTGCTGTTTGCCGTGCTGTACCTTATCGAATGGCTTGTGCCGTCTCTGCGGGGGCAACTCCTGCAGTGGGACAGTGCGGCGTTTGTGGTCGGTATCCCTGCCAGCGTTGTTGGCGTGGCGTACGTGCTGACCATCAAGAACCCGCAGAACTATACCGGTTTCTATGGCGGTATCCTTATGGCATTGCTGCTCTCGTGCCAGTTCTTCTTGCAGGGTAACTACGACCTTGTTTTCTTGCAACTCTGTGTCTTTATCCCTTTTATGGCAAAGTCTATCGTCGAATGGCGGCGCAATACAATGCACAATGTACAATGCACAATGCAGAATGTAAAAGAAGAGACACCTTTTGTGCCGCAGTACCTGCACGGGCGGGCATTGTTCCGGACGCTCGTTGCCGCTGTCGTTATGGTGGCGCTTGATTATGTGCTTGCCACACTTTTTATTCAGCACGATGCATGGGACACGAATGTGCTGCTCAAACTCTGCAGCGGTTTGATGATCGCCTCGTCCACATTGGCGAACTTCTGGCTTATCTACCAAAAGATTGACGCATGGATCTGGTGGGTAGTCTATAGCGCAAGCGGCATGGTGCTGTATGTGCTGATCAGCAATATGTTCTCGCTTTTGCTCTTTACCGTCTTTCTCATCGTCAATGGCTCTGCTATGATTGCGTGGATGCGTATGCATAAAACAAGCAAGTAATAGCGAACTGATTTCTTTTATTTCCTTTATTTCTCTCGCGCCGCTGAGGCTTCGCAAAATTTATTTTGTGGAGAGAGGAGAAATGACGGCGACCAAAACTCGTGTAACGAGTTTCTATGTCGCAAGTCCATTTCGACGAGGGCGCGTAGGATACATAAACACTATGTACAAACTCAAACAAGATACTATTTTCCATGTAGAGCAAGATGCTCCACTATTGGATTTTCTGCTCTCCAAGATGGGTGGAATGACCAAAACCAGTGTCAAACAACTGCTGGGGCAACGCCGCGTGTCGGTCAATGGTTCTATTCAAACGCGCCACGATACGCCGCTCCACAAGGGCGACAAGGTGGTGATGGTCAGCGGGCGTGGCAATATCGAACTCACCCACCCGAAACTGAGTATCGTCTATGAGGACGACTCGCTTATCGTGGTGGAGAAAAAGCAGGGACTGCTTACCGTACCTACCTATCCGGGTTCTACGGAAACCACCGCTTTCTCCATATTGAAGAACTATGTCCGCCGCCGCAGTCAGCGTGCGGGGGTGTATGTTGTCCATCGTCTCGACCGTGAGACGAGCGGACTGCTTGTCTTTGCCAAGTCGCCAGAATTGCAGCAGTATATGCGCACCTATTGGCGGCAACTGGTTACCAAACGCACCTATGTGGCAGTTGCTGAGGGTATCTTTGATAAGCCGCAAGGCAAAATAACTACCTGGCTTACCGAGGACAAACGCAATGCGGTGGTTTACTCTTCGCCCGTGGACGATGGCGGACAGATGGCCGTTACCAACTACAATGTGGTAAAAACCATTTCGCCCGACAGCGAAGACACCGCCCAATTGCCTCTCTCTCTGGTGGAACTGAACCTCGAGACCGGCCGTACCAACCAGATCCGTGTACATCTGGCATCTGTCGGACACCCTGTCTTGGGTGACCGCAAGTACGGGCACGGCAATGAGTTTTCCCCCGCCGACCGCCTCTGTCTCCATGCACGCATCTTGGAGTTTATCCACCCCGTTACCGAGCAGACAGTTCATTTCGAGACCCCCGTTCCCCGCGGTTTCTCCCGCCTCTTTGCGAAATAAGTAACTTGTGGTCAATTCAATGGCAATTCGTGTTTGCTATCTGTAGTGGTTAATACATTGTTATCTATTGTTTAATAGTTGTTATCAGTTGTTGACTGACAAAATCTCTTTCTTCCGTTATTTCGGACTCACATTCAGTAACAAAAAATCGGTTGCCTTGCTCATAGACAACCGATTTTTTGTTAAACTGCTCTGTCAATTATTTCTTGTAGAAATATATTGCATCCAGATTAAGTTGCGCACCGGCAACTCCTTCCGATAATGCACAAAATATATTTACATCTGCTTTGCACGTGGTCTTGGCTAAAGCCGTAGCAAATTGCGTCATTGGAATATCAAACTCCTGCCAATTGCCATTACGGGTAAAATCCGAGTAAATGCCTCCGTCATATAAGTTGGCTTTGTTGCCTAATACGAACTTGGTTTGTTCTGTGCCAAATATATAGAAACAATGGCTGTAGTAGTCAGTTGATTTGATAGCCAAGTGCAGATAGTAATCATCGGGATTTGCTACGATAGCGGCACGCAGTTTCTCAGCCTCTTGCCAATCGGTACCATCAGCGGTCAAGCAGAAGCCGAGACCAGCCCAACCTTGATCTGTCACTGTTAGTGCCAAATACCCATCCGAGCCGTAGAAACCGCGACCGGTAGGATTAGTGATAGCATATGTATTATCAGCAGAAGACCAAATGTACAAGAACTTAGTACTCTCATCTTCCGTAAAATCTGCCACTACTTTTGCTATGTCGTTTGTCAAAACTTCCTTGTCTAAAAGGATAGGGTAGATTTGTGAACCTTTCGTTTGTGCCTTGTTTGGGATAAATGTGAGTTGCACATTAGTCTCCCCGCCATTTTCTGCCCAGTCATATTCAAAGCGTGCCGAGCCGCTGAAGGGGGAAAGGAGTGTAACATTTTCATCTCCACTCACGCCCACTCCGCTAATGGTCATATTATTGATGCCCCAACTATGCTCCCAATCGTGATCTTTGCGTATCTTAAATTCGCCGGCATCAAATGTTAGGTCAGTCGCTTCGAATACATAGTGGTTATTATCCTTGTTTACAAAGCGGAAATCGGTATCTGTCTCCCAGTTCCCATTGATTGTACCGATCAAACTATATACAAATGTCTCCGGATATACAGGTGGCAAATCACCGGTTCGCTCAATCGTGTATTTGAAACTCTCTTGTACCGTCTGGGCTAATCCGGTATATTCCAATGTAATATCGTATATGCCGGTTTTGTCTATGGAGATATTCTCTCCACCGCGGATACAATCCACTCCAAGATTTGTATTTGCTTTTACCAAGTTGGCAATATCCAAACTGATTTTCCATGCATTTCCGTGAGCAAATTTGAACTCGCAATAATTATAATAATCTATATGCACATCTTTCCATTCAAATTTGTTGCCCGTTTGTATGCCTTCTGTATAGCCCCAATAGTTCATACCGCCGCGGATGCCCCAATGACATGGAACAATGATACATTGCGCACTGCCTACATCAAAAAGCAGACCATCTTCGTTTAAGTCCAGTACGATATGATACAGCCCTGTTTGATTCACTCGGAATGATGTATTGCCAGTCAAAGAACCTTTATACCCCGCTATTTCGGTGTTGTCTGTAACGATCAATGTTTCACCATACTCTAAAGCACTGCCATACGAGCGGATATTGCCTTTGTTTCGATAGATAAATTCGTATGCCTTGCCCGCTTCCAGCACCATATATTTTTCATACATACCGATGCGGTACATCTGATTCACTTCGTTGAGACCTTTATCCATAGCATATTCGGGAGCGATGTCAGCATCCTTCTCTACAAGATAGCATCCGTCTGCATAGTTTACACGTACATAGCAGAGTCCCTGTTTGCCGCCTATAGTCGCTGAGATAAACGTTTCGCCCTCGTCTTTGGCTGTTACTAAACCGTCTTGATCAACTGTTGCCACCTTTGGATTGGACGATTTCCAATCAAACGTATAGTCGCCCAAAGGATAGGTGTTAATGTATAGATCCACCTCCTCGCCGACATTCATAGTTACCGATGTCGGTTGTATAGAGAAGCGTTCCGGAACGACAATACCGAAAGTGATACTGTCAATTTCTGAAAAGAGATACTGCTTAAAACTGCCGTCTTGCCACAAGTTGAGTTGTGCGGATGTCGACAACGCAACAAAAAACGTACATAATGCTGATAAAAAGCGTTTCATAAAGATATGGATTTGGTGATTACTGTTTGATAAATCGGATGACTTGTGTACCTGTCTGGAGCAGATAGGTTCCTGCGGATAAACTCTGTACGCTGCATTGTGAACCTACAGAGGAATAGATCTTTTGCCCCTCGGTGGTGTAGATACCTACGGCTGTATCTTCCGCAATGCCGCGTATATAAAGCATCTCAGTGGCAGGATTGGGATAGACGGTAACGGCATCGGCGGGGGGCTCTCCTATAGCGGTCTCGCTGCCTTGTGCGAATACAATTTTGCGAATACGACTGGTCTGTTCCTCTGCAATCAGGTTGCCGCTGTGGTCAAGCAGTTGCAGTTTGGTGTCGCGGAAAACCAGTCGCCCGATACGGGAAATGTCGTAGGCTTGCTCTTCGCCTGTTCGTGGAACAATACGCAAATCTACTGCTTTTATCGACAATGCGCAGAGCAGTAGAAATGCAGAAAGAATTTTTCTCATAAATAGTACATTTAAGCGTTAATATAAATTATAGCGCAAAAGTACTATTATTAATTGAATTTAGCAAATGAAATTGCAGAATTCCGTGTGTTTATAGTCATCGTATATCCAGATATTTGTGTGTTTGGAGGGAGAGGTGCCAATGGGGGTGGCGGAGAATGTAATCTATGACCTCCGCTGTGTTTTGGCAGGAACAGGGTTGCAGGTAGAGATGCTCTGCCGGAATCTGCTTTGCCCATTGTTCCACATCTTGGCTCTGATCGGGCGTATCCTGCAAACCGCCTTGGTAAACGATTTTCAGTTCGTTGGCAAACGGGATAACCACGCGGCTGCCTTCTTTTGGCGAACAGGTAATCCAGTCGATACCCGCAGGGAGCGGTCGGGTGCCGTTGGTTTCCATGCAAATACGTTTGCCGGTAGCATGCAGAGCGGTGATAAGCGATTCATCGGCTTGCAGCGACGGTTCGCCGCCGGTAAGGATAATCAGCACTTGCGGGTCGGGGGCAAGGCGTTGCACTTCTGCCGCTATCTCGTCCGCAGTCATCTCGGTGTAGGTGCTGAAATCGGTATCGCAGAACGGGCAACGCAGGTTGCACCCGCTCAGGCGCACAAACACTGCCGCCTGCCCGGTGTGGTAGCCCTCGCCTTGCAGGCTGTAGAATATCTCGTTTACTCGGTACGACATAATAAGCGGGAACGTTAATTATCGTATAATTAGACGTTAATTCTATTGGGAAACATATAATTAATCCGTTAATCTTTATTGCATTAACGGGCAATTCGTGGATAATTAATGTTTGTGAACACGTCAGTCTTCGTCGCGCTCGTAGATGGCGCAGTTGTTTTCCGACTCGTGGACGCTCACTTTGTAGCAGTTCTCCACGTGGTCGCAAATCCAGCGTGCAATGTTCTCAGCCGACGGGTTCACGTCCAGCACCTCGTTGATATATTTATGGTCAAACGTATCTTTTACCACACGTTTAATGTGCGTAAAGTCGGTAACCATACCGTCTTGGTTCAGTTCGCGTGCCTTGCAATAGACCACAATAATCCAGTTGTGCCCGTGCAATGCCTCGCATTTGCTCTCGTAACTGAGGCGGAGATTGTGTGCAGCGGAAATCTCCAAACGCTTTTCTACATAATACATTGTTCTAATTATGAATTATGAATTATGAATTTTCATATTCCGTGGTATCCTCTATGCCCGCCTCGCGGAGGGCTTCGATACGCTCGGTGCAGGTACCGCATTTCCCGCAGTGTTTCTCGCCGCCTTTGTAGCAACTCCATGTCTCGGAATAGTCGATACCGAGTGCTTTGCCGTGGCGGGCAATATCGGCTTTGGTGAGGTTGGTGTAGGGGGTAAAGAGTTCTATACCCTCATAAGTCCCCGCCTTGATCGCCTCATTCATAGCGTCCACAAACGACTGGCGGCAGTCCGGATAGATAGCGTGGTCGCCGGCGTGGTTCGCCATCATAATGCGTTTCAGTCCGCGGCTCTCCGCCATACCGGCTGCAATCGCCAGCATAATACCGTTGCGGAACGGCACAACCGTCGAGCGCATGTTCTCGTCGTCATAGTTGCCCTCGGGAATAGCGTCCGCACCTTCCAGAAGTGAACTGTGGAAATACAAGTGCATGAAGTCCAACGGGATGATAATGTGCGGAATATCCAGCCGGTCGCAGTGCAGACGGGCGAAATAGAGTTCTTTCTCATTGTGATTGCTGCCGTAGTTGAAACTCAGTGCCAGCGCAATCTCGTTTTTGTATTCGTATAGCATCGTGGTGGAATCCAGTCCGCCCGACAAAACAATAATACTATCCTTCATGTTAATGATGAATTACGAATGATGAATTAGGAATTATTTGAGTACTTCTGCGAAGCGGGCTGTAAGCCGTTGCTGTTTGAGGGCTTGGTGCGCTTCGTCGGCATAGTTGGCAAACGGATAGATGCTGATTCCGCCGCGGGGGGTAAAGATACCCGTAACCTCAATATATTTCGGGTCCATCAGTTTGACCAGGTCGTTCATAATGATGTTTACGCAATCCTCGTGGAAATCGCCGTGGTTGCGGAACGAAAAGAGGTAGAGTTTCAGCGACTTGGACTCCACCATCCGCTCGCGCGGGATGTATGAGATGACGATAGTGGCAAAATCGGGTTGCCCTGTCTTGGGGCAGAGAGAGGTAAACTCGGGGCAGTTGAAAGTAACGAGATACTCGTTTTCAGGGTGCTTGTTGACAAAAGTCTCCAGCATCCAGGGGGCATAGTCCGTCGGGTATTTGGTACGGTTCTCGCCTAATAGGCTCACGCCTTGCAATTCTTCGGATGTTCGCATTGTTTTCAGTGATTATGAGACCGGTGAGGTCCCGTTGATTAGTAAATCGGGCGGGGGAAAAACAATAGCCCCGCTTTGCGGTTGCAAAGGTACTGCTTTTTGCCGATATATGCAAATGGTCTTCCTGCGGCTGGTAATGGTTTGCCTGAATTATGCATAACGATGCATAAATAATGCATAATCTGTATAAAAAAGCGGCTTATCCCGCCGGTAAGGTGCAATTCTTTCTACGTCCTTTCTACGTCCTTTCTACGTCTTTTCTACGTAATGGATACTTTATGCACTTTTTATGCATAGGACAGCGCAGAATAGGTTTACAATATGGGGAAATAAAAAATGGCACGCATTTTGCGTGCCATTTGGGGTATAGTCCTTGCCGGATTGTCAAGTGGTCTTTGCCGGTTCGTCTTTCCCTGACTTGTCCGTTTGGTCCGCAAGGGCAGGTTGCTCCAGTTCGTCCAAGATAGACGGAGAGTCGAGAACGGAGTCGGTGTTGTGCTTTTCCATAAACGCATCGTGGCGGAAGAGTACGTAGAGGGCGACGAACAGACCGCCGATAAAATCGAGAATGAGGTCGGTCATCGTATCGCGCAGTGCCTCATGCCCGACGAGCGGGATGTCCCGGTCGGTATAGATAGAACCCGAAGTGGTTTCCATAAACTGCTGCGTGTTAGTGCCGAAAAGGTCATCGTATGTGTACTCGCAGATCTCCCAGAGTGCACCGCACGAGAGCGAGAACATCAGGAGAAAGAGTGCCAGAAAATACTTGTTGCTGAATACCACTTGGTCGGAGTCGGAGAGCAGGATATGCACAATCCATAGCCCGATGAAAGAGAGCATACCGCCGGAGAAAAGGTGCAGGAGCGAATCCCACCACGGATAGCGTCCGTAGAAATTAAGCCCGTCGCCGAGCACCATAGCCGTGAATGCAAATGCGGCAATGACAACGGTCAGCACCAACGGCACATTGAGCAGGAAACGCTTGCGCAGGATAATCGGGGCGGTCAGGATAAGCAACATCGCTACATACTGCAACCCGCAGAACATCACGGCTTTGAGGGTTGTCTCGGGTTGGAAAAGCAGATAGGTAACGTTGGCTATGCCCAGCACGATAGTGAGGACGAAAAGGACGATGTAAAATCGTTTGAGGTGTTGATGGGGGGAAATCATACTAATGCGTAATGTTTAATGCATAATGCGTAATTATTTCATCGCCTGCAAAAACTATACCGCAAGGAAATAAACAAGTGATAATTAACAATTAACATACCATACTGAATATGAAGATTCTACTTGTCATCGACCAGTTCGATGCAGCCAACAACGGCACAACTATCTCCGCTAAACGCTTTGCATCGCACTTGCGAGAGCATGGCAACGAGGTACGCGTCATCTCCACCGGTGCGCCTTCGGAGGACAAATATGTGGTGGCGGAATGGAAATCCCCCATTGGTGAGAACCTGATCAAAGCCCAGGGAATGGCATTCGGCAAACCGGATGTGGATGTGTTGGAAAACGCTATTTCGTGGGCGGATGTGGTGCATTTTATGATGCCCTTTGCGCTCTCTATTGAGGGACTGAAAGTGTGCCAGAAACTCGGTGTCCCGCATACCGCCGCTTTCCATGTGCAGCCCGAGAATATCACCTCGAGTATCGGACTCAAGGATGCCACGCTGGTCAATAAGGCACTCTATCACACGTTCCGCGATGTGTTCTACAACAATTTCAAGCATATCCATTGCCCGAGTCATTTCATCGCCAACCAACTGAAAGAGAACGGCTACACCGCCAAACTGCACGTGATAAGCAACGGCGTGGAGCCTGATTTCAAATACCGTCGCGATGCAGAGAAAGCCCCAGAGTTCGCAGGAAAGATCGTGATTATGATGATCGGGCGTCTGTCGGTGGAGAAACGGCAGGATGTGATTATCGACGCCGTCAAGAAAAGCAAGTATGCCGACCGGATACAGTTGGTGTTCGCAGGGCAGGGACCGTTGCTCGGCGACCTTGAGAAACAGGGTGCCGACCTGAAGAACCCGCCTGTTTTCCGTTTCTTTACCAAAGAGGAACTGATCAATATGCTGGCGCAGACCGACCTCTATGTGCATGCGGCGGATATCGAGATCGAGGCTATCTCGTGTATAGAGGCGTTTGCTACGGGTGTCGTGCCGGTGATCGCCAATTCCGACCGCTCGGCAACACCGCAGTTTGCGCTCGACAAACGCAGTCTGTTTGCCCCCGGCGACAGCGACGACCTCGCCAGGACGATCGACTACTGGCTCGACAACCCCGAGGAACGCAAGCGTATGGAGCCGCAGTATGCCGAGGCGGGCAAACAATACAGCATTGAGCACTCCATCGAACTGGCAGAGGAGATGTTCCGCGAGGGCATTGCCGACAACGACCCCGAGGAAGACCGCCGCACATGGCGCAACGCCCTCGAAGAGGACGTAAAACGCCTCCGCGAACGCATAGCAAAACTGAGAGAATAAGTGAAAAATAAAAGAGGCTGTCTGGCAATCGCAGACAGCCTCTTTTATTTTAGGGTATATGGGGAATAAAAATGTCTCCGTTGCGGGCTTGTCAAGCCCGCAAATTTCCCTCAAAAAAAGCACCGTCTCCGCGGCAGCCGTATTTGGCTGCCCTCTCCTTATACTATCCCTTTCCTCCCTGCAATGCTGATATATTCCTCCAATTGCCTATATTCCACCTCCCGCATATAGGTTTCCATAAAGTCATAATCCGGTGTGCCGGCAGGAGTGGCGGGGAGAAGGATTTTTGACTTTTTCAATCGTCCGAGGGTTGCACCATTACCACCCCAGTTGAATTTCTGTAGTTGGATTTTCAACAGAGGTATGATAAATGCCGCTACGTACCTGTTCAGTTGCGGACTGCTGAATACTTGTATATTTTGTCCCGTATAGAATGGACAGGGTTGATAAAATGCCGTTTGTGTGTCCAATCCGACAGACAGGACATTGCCTTTGTCTCGCCGGTATTTGGGTTGGTCGCAAATAAAACTATCCCACCCATTATTTACATCAGAACGTGTGATATATGGCGTATCGCCATCGCCTGCAATAAGTTTGTTTCTGTCTATGCCACTTTGTGTGGCTTTGATCGTGAATATATCCGTTATGGCAAACTCTTTCCAACTTTGTTTATCTATTTTTACCCCCCCGATATGTTTTTATAGTTACTTATTCTTTCTTGCAGTATGGGCAATGCCTGCGACAGGAGTCTCTTCTCCACCTCCCGCATATAATCCTCCATAAACTGCCAATCGGGTGTACCATCGGGAGTAACAGGAAGCAGGATTGTTTGGCGTTTTAGTCGTTGGTTGGATATCTTATAACCATAACTATATTTTTTGCAGTTTTGTTGCAGTATAGGACTTATAAATTTCAGAGAATAAAGACTCACCTTTGCATAAGTTTCTAATATAGATACATCTGAGGTCGCAATAAAAGGATAATTATGTACAAAGGTACACCCGACGCTACCATTATTGTTAATGGAAATAGTCGGACTGAATATTGTTTCTGCAGGTTGCGGTTGCGTAAAACCATACACACCATTATCGCTTTCAGAAGCAGTAATCAAAGGTGTACCTGTATTGCTATATTGGCGAGAGGATACACTATTGGCATTCCCTCTTCTGATGTTAAAGAGTTCTTCTATATGAAACTCTTTCCAACTACATTCCTGTAAAGTTTTCATTGTGCGGTGGTGGTTGTGGGGTGAAACAAATACCCTCTGCCGTGGGTAATCATATTGAACTCGAAAGTGAGGTAGTCCGCCATGGTCTTTTCAAAGTCGGTATCGGTGGGGATGGTGTCGTTGAAATAGTAGAACGAGTGCAACCATTCGTCGTCGGGCAGGACGGTGGAGCGCACCATAAAATCGGTATGCGCGGGTCGGTTGCGCAGCCAGCAGTCAAGCAGCAGTTGTTTGCGCTCGGTGGCACGTGCAGTAGGTAGCAGTCCTATATGCGGTGCCACCTCGTAGCCGTCGTCCTTGAAATTGACAAACTTGGCATAGTAGTTCTCGGGGTGCGGTTGGTGCGCACGGAAGACGGCAATCACGGGATTGACCCCCACGCCGAAGAATGTTTGCGGGTTGAGTGTAATCACGCCCTCCAATGTGTGGTGCAGCAGGATATATTCCTTTTCGCGCTTGTCCTCTTTGGTCTTGCCTACCATAGTGGATTGCGGTACAATGACGGCGCAACGTGCATCGTCGTCCAATGAATCAAGCAGGTGGCTGATAAAATGCAGTTCGCTCAGGTGGGCGGTGTCTTTGCTTTTCGCCAGCGAGTACGGCGGGTTCATCATACCTACGGTGAAATGCTTTTGGCGCAAGTCTTCTGTCTCGAACCGGAAGAAGTCGTTGCACACGAGGTTGCTTTTGCCGTCTCCGCGGAGAATCATATTGGTAGTGGCTATGGAGAACATCCCCTCGTTCATCTCGATGCCGTGGAGTTGGTTGCGGCGGATGTCGTTGCGCTGTTGCGTTGTGCCGGCTTTCTCCAGCATCTGTTGCATCGCCGCTACGAGGAAACCGCCCGTGCCGCAACAGGGGTCGAGTATCTTGTCGGTCGGTTTGAGGTCAAGCAGTTCGCAGAAGAGCGTAGTGATGTGCTTGGGCGTAAGAATGATACCCAACGACTGCCCATCGCCACCGCTGTAACTCATAAACTCACCATAGAAACGCCCGAGGACGTCCTCGGCACTGTTGTAGTTGAATGCCGTCAGCACACGCGAATAAAGGTATTCGGCGAAATAGCGCAAAGGCGTTCTGCCCAAGCGGCTGTTTATCGCGGACAGGTTCGGACGGTTGGCGATAAAGCGGAACTGGTCAAGCACCTGCGACTTCTTTTGTTCGGGCGAGACTTGTACGCGGGTCATGTATTCCTCTACGGCGGCGAAGATTTTTGCGCCGTCGGTGCAGGTGCTGTCGCCCGTCAGTTGTTCGGTGTCGAAGTCCTCGTTCTGCAAGGCAAGCAGGATGGCGGAGACCACTACGGGTTTCTCCAAGTTGCTCAGCGACCCGAAAGTATGCAGGTCTTCGTGCAGTTTTTGTGCACTGCTGAGTATGTTTTCCAGTTCTATTTGCTCAGCGGTCTTGTGGTTGAGTACCTCCGTCTGGTAAAAGGTCTCAATGTTGGTAGCCGTGAACTTGGAGAAATCGGCTTGCGGCTTGATGATTTGGTAGCCCGCCGGGGTGATATAGACGGGCTGTATCTTCATGCGCCCCTGCTCCGTGCCGCTGCAACCGAAGGCAAACACTTTCTTGAACGGACTGCCGGTAACGATTTTCTGCCCGTAGTGGACGGCACCG
Source organism: uncultured Bacteroidales bacterium (assembly GCA_934716995.1). GTDB lineage: Bacteria > Bacteroidota > Bacteroidia > Bacteroidales > Paludibacteraceae > Colicola. The sequence continues at coordinate 21,956 of CAKUYO010000005.1, forward strand.
TTTACGGCATAGTCGGTGATGGAGGTGTTGTCCATCAGCAGGTTGGTGCGGCGGTCGTCCAGGAACTTGGCATGCTTGTCGGTGTCGGCTTTGTCCTCGATGACGATGATGAAATCGCCCACTTGTGCCACAAACTCAGGAAAACCTTTCTTGCCCGTGCCGCGTTTGGAGGCGGTGCGCAGGGCTTCGCTGACGGCAAAGATGTTGCTGCCGTTCTCGGTGTAGGCGATGTTGGCGCGGTCGAGCAGGTTGCCGATGATGCGGTCGGTCTGTTTCTCGTAGGTAGTCATTATGCGGTGCTGTTTGGGCGTCTGTGGTTGCCCTATAGACACAAAAAACGCGAGCGGAACTTGCTCGCATTGCGGCTGTGGAAGATGCCTTACAGAATACAAGTCACGCCCGCGCAAGACAGCACGGGCGTTTGCTTGACTTGCTCATATTCTGCTGTTCGAAACTTCCACATTCCAATGCGAATAGAACAATAGCAAACGCTAAAGTTAGGAGTGATATGTCATCTGCGACCTTCGGCGCACTCCTTTCCGCCGAATGATCTAATCGGTTGCAAAGGTAGTGCTTTTTCTGCATTTACGCAAGACCTTGTCCCGTGCAAATTTAGAAAGATATAAGTAATGGGTAAAAGTTATCTGAAAGTATATTCTCCCCGAGTATACGGAAAGTGCAATTCCTATACCTCATAATACCATTTACGGCAACGAGACGGCAACGACATTACTTTTTTTGCGGTGTCCCTTTTCTGCCGAACTTGTGCAAATACTTGTATATGTTTGCTTTTTTTTGTAACTTTGCACGCTAAATTTAGAATTAGAATGGAAAGTCCGAAAAATTTTGCACTTATCGGCGCAGCAGGATACATTGCTCCGCGACACATAAAAGCCATTGCTGATACGGGAAATAATTTGATGGTGGCGTATGACAAGTTCGACTCCGTAGGCCGTTTGGATAGCAGTTTCCCCGATTGTTCTTTTTTTACCGAGAACGAGCAGTTCGACCGTTTCTGCTCCAAACAGATGCGGACGGACAACCCGCTTTCGTGGTTGTCTATCTGTACGCCGAACTATACGCACGATGCGTTTATCCGCTATGGGTTGCGCCTTGGCTGCAATGTGATTTGTGAGAAACCGTTGGTACTCAATCCGTACAATATCGACAACCTTCTTGAATTGGAGCAGGAGAGCGGGCATCAGGCCTATACTATCCTGCAACTCCGTTTGCACGACAAGATAAAAGCCCTGCACGAGAAAGTGAAAAACGGACCGAAAGACAAAATCTACGATGTGGACTTGACCTATATCACCAGCCGTGGAAAGTGGTACTACAGTTCATGGAAAGGCGATATACACAAAGCCGGCGGTATCGCCACCAACATCGGTGTCCATTTCTATGATATGCTGCAATGGATTTTCGGACCGGTACAGAAGAATATCGTCCATGTGATGTCGTTTGACCGCGTGGCAGGCTATCTCGAACTCAAGCAGGCGCGTGTACGTTATTTCTTGAGTATCAATGCGGAGTGTCTTCCGCCCAATGCCGTGCAGGGCGAAAAACGCACCTATCGTACGTTGAGTATCGACGGAGAGGAGTTCGAGTTCAGCCAGGGCTTTACCGAGTTGCATACCGAGAGTTACAAACATATCCTTGCGGGCGACGGTTTCCGTATCTCCGAGGCACGCCCCTGCATCGAGATTGTTAGCCAAATCCGCCACGCCGAACCTGTCGGTTTGGTGGGCGACTATCATCCGCTTGCCAAACTGCCCCTCGCCAAACACCCCTTCGGCTGGGACGAAAAACGCTAAAAATAATTCACAATGCACAATGCATAATGCACAATGAGAGAGGATAATGTCATAGTTGGTAAAAGCAAAGCATTTGCAATACGGACTGTTAGATTTTATCAGTGGTTGACAAGCGAAAAACGTGAATTTGTTTTATCAAAACAGGTGTTGCGAAGTGGAACGAGTATTGGGGCGAATGTCAAGGAGGGAATACGTGCGCAGAGTAAAGCAGACTTTATCGCAAAAATGTCTATTGCATTAAAAGAGGCAAGTGAAACCGAATATTGGTTGGAATTGCTTAATGAGACTGGTTATATAGAGCAAGGACATTTTGAGAGTATTTATGCTGATAATAAAGAACTATTGAAACTGTTAACGGCTATTCTGAAGTCTGCGCAAGCGACTAAATGATGAAAATGAATATACATACCACAATACATTTCTACAAACATAAGTTGCCATTGTGCATTGTGCATTATGCATTGTGCATTGTAGTGATGTTCACATCTTGTGTAACATCACGTAAGGTGAACTATATGCAGGAACCGGACAGGCATATCCCGCACTATGCCGATACGCTTGATTTTGAGGATTATACTCTGCGCGAGGGCGATCGTCTCTATATCTACGTTTATTCGTTAGACCCGAAAATTACGCAGATGTACAACGCCGGCGGCAACTCCTCCTATCTGCGCCAGCAGTCAAACAGCGGAAGTATGAACGGGTCGTATGACCTCTACACCTATCTTGTGGACAAAGAAGGAAACATCGATTTCCCGACTGTCGGCAAGGTGCAGGTGGAGGGGCTGACCACCCGTGAAGTGAAACATAAATTGGAAGAAGAACTGAGTACGCTTATGAAAGAGATACCCGGTTTTTCATCTGTTTCCGTAGAAGCCAATATCGTACAACGCTCTTTCTCTATCATCGGTATGCAGAGCGGGCGCTATTCGATTACCAAAGAGAAGATGACTATCTTCGAGGCGTTGGCTATGGCGGGCGATATCGGTGAGTTCGGCGACCGTGCGGAGATTAAACTCGTGCGCGAGAAAGACGGGAAGACGGTGATTAAAACTTTCGATGTGCGTTCCAAGGATATTATCAACTCGGAATACTATTACGTGGAGCCGAATGACATCATCTATATCCGCAAAATTGGCGGGTACCAGTTCGGTATCAACTCGGCAGCCACGGCGGTGAGTGTGGCGGCAACGACCATATCGTTCGGCGTGTTTGTCTATTCGATAGTGCAGACATGTATCAATCTTACTAAAAAAGCAGGAGGCAAATGATGAAAAGGCTGTTCTATATCTGTTTCCTGTGCGTGCTGGGTATAACGCTGACGGGATGCTATACCCATCGTGAGATAGGTCTGCTCCAGGAGCCGACCAAGTGCAACAAACTGCCGCAATACGACAGCGCGGAGTATGTGCCGTATAAGATACGGGTAAATGACGAGATTATCTACCGCCTGATCACTATGGATGAGACCATATCCAAGTCCATAATGGGCAACAACCAGAATACGGCAGGACAGTACGCCAATTCCTATCGCGTCTATTCCGACGGAACCATCGACGTGCCGTTCCTGAAACCCGTGCATATAGCGGGTTTGACGGTGGAGCAGGCGCAAGATACCCTGCGTGCCGCTTTCCGCGAGATAATACCCGATGCGGATGTGAAACTGGCACTCTATAACAAGTATTTTACGGTTATCGGTGATATCAACTCGGGTGAGTACTATATATACAAGGAGAAACTCAATATCTTTCAGGCGTTGGCTATGACGGGCGACCTGATGAACTCGGGCGACCGCAAGCATGTGCGGATCATCCGCCCGCACGATGGCGGTGAACCCGAGGTGTTGGAGTTCGATATACGCACCAATTCGATTATCGACTCAAAGTACTACTATGTCTATCCCAACGATGTCATCTATGTGGCACGCACCAAGGATAGTTTCTTTAAGACCGCCAGTTATTCGGGTTTCCTCGGTCTGATAACCAGTTCGGTATCGCTCCTCGTTACCGTACTCAACTATACTTTATTGATACCCAACTAATTGCAATATGGATACAAATCAACAATATACGCAGACTGGCAATAGTAATTACCTCAACGGAGGCAATGCTCCGTATGGCAACGGGCAGTACTATGGCAATGGCAACTACTATAACCAGGGTGATCAGAGCGGTGATGGCGAGGAGGGGCAATCCAACTTCAACCTGATGGAGTGGGTAATGCTCTTTGTGCATTATTGGTATCTTTTTGCTATCGGCATCGCTATTGCGCTCGGTGTGTCTCTCCTTAAAAACCGCCGTTGGCTGCCGTCTTACTATTCTCAGGGGACGATAATCATCAAAGAAACCATGGGGTATGGCGGTTCCAATTCCGCTTTGATGCAAGGTTTCGGTGTGGACGCCGGCTATCGCAATGTGAACAACCAGGTGATTATGCTCGGGTCGTACGACCTGATGTGCCGCGTGGTGGATTCGCTGCCTTTTATGCAGACGGAGTATATTACGCAGGGGCGTTTCAAAACACGGAACCTCTATCGGCAGACACCTATTACCGTCGAACCTGTTACCATAGACCCGCGCGGATACGATGTAATGTTCCAGGTGGTGTTCAATGGCGACGGTACGATGAATATATCGTATCAGAGTGAGGAGGATCCGTTCAGTCTCGTGGCACGCTACGGCGAACCGATACAGTGTCCGCTGTTTACCGCCACTGTCTGGCCTACCGATAATATGACGGCAGGCGGCAAGATGTTTTTCCGTTTCCGTTCGCGTGAGTCGTTGGTGAACGAGTTTATGGGGCGCTTGCAACTCCGTTTTATCGGCGACGGAAGTACGGTGTTGGCACTCGCAATGACAAGCGAGACACCGCAGCGTGATTGCGAGTTTATCGACAAACTGGCAGAAATATATCTGCAGAAAAATCTTGAGCAAAAGAACGAGGTGGCGGAAAATTCCATCCGTTTTATCAACGAGCAGTTGGTGCATTTGCAGACCGCCCTCGAAGCCAGCGAAGGGGCAATGACCAATTTCCGGCAGGAGAACAAGTTCGTGGATGTCAGTTCGTATGCAGGACAATTGATGACCCGTATCTCCGGTTATGATCAGCAGGAGATGGAACTGCGTCTCAAAGAAACATATTTCGATTACCTGACCAACTATCTCAAGACCAATATCGAGAATGGAGCGGTCATTGCCCCTGCTTCTCTCGGGCTGAACGAGCCGATGCTGATGACGCTTGTGCAGCAACTCAACGACCTGCGTATCCAGCGGGGGGAACTGACCGAAAAGAACGTCTATTATGCCAAATATACCAAGGACATAGAGAACGTCAAAACGGCAATCAGCGAGGTGGTCGGGAGTATGCGTGCTTCGCTCGAGATCGAGAAAAAAGACTTGCAGACCCGCTACTCGGACGTGGAAAAGGAAATACAGAACCTTCCGACAAAAGAGTTGCAGATGGTGGCTATCGAACGCAATTATCGCATAGACGACAACTACTACACTTTCTTCCTTCAGAAGCGTGCTGAGGCAGAGATTCAGAAAGCCAGCAACACGCCCGATAATACCATTCTGGATAAGGCGCGTACCACGGCGGTCGTCAATTCCAAAGCCAAGAGCAAAACCACCACTACGTGCCTGCTTGTCGGTTTGCTCATTCCTTTTGCTATCATCGTACTGAGCGAATTGCTCAATACCAAGTTGCGTTCGCCAAAAGATGTGCAGAAACTGCGCTTGTTCCGCTTGATAGGCACCTTGCGGCATACGCATCATACCAATCCTACCCTTGTGCGCGATAGTCCGCGCTCGGCGTATGCCGAGATGATGCGTGCTATTCGTACCCGTATCGAGTTTATTACCAAGCGCAAAGAGAATGTGGCGGTAGTGGTTACCTCTACTGAGTCGGGGGATGGCAAGACGTTCCTAAGCACCAACCTCGCTTCGCTCTATGCTATGACGGGTAAGAAAACACTGCTTATCGACCTTGACCTTCGTAAGCCGAATGTGCATACCAAACTCGGTTTGGAGAATGGTCCCGGTGTATCCAATTATCTCATCGGCGATTGTGCGTTGGAGGATACGATTGTGCGCAATGACAAGATTGGCTTTGATGTCATGCGTGCGGGTACTATCCCCCCGAATCCCGGTGAATTGATCCATTCCGACGAACTGGCGGCTCTTATTACCGATATGCGGCAGAAATATGTGTATATTGTTATCGATACGTCGCCTATCGGCTTGGTTCCTGATGCGTATATGCTTATTGATCAGACAGATCTGTGCCTCTATGTCATCCGTTGTATGCAGACCAACAAGTCGTTCTGCAAGCAGACCCTGCTGCAGATGACCGAAGTCGTGGACAATCCTGATAAGGTGCAGTTGGTACTTTCGGATATACCCAACGATTCCCGCCATGGTTACGGCTATGGCTACGGGTATAAATACGGTTACGGCTATGGTTACGGTTATGGCTATGGCAATCCCTACAAGGCGGATAAAACGGGGCTGCGCTACCAAATGGAACGCCTGTGGGCTGCCGTGCTTCACAAGGATTTTACGGCTAATACCTCCTATTATACGGACGAAGAAGATGTCGGTTCGCAAAAGTAACTACTTGGATATTTCGGAAAAAAGCAGTATCTTTGCAGCCTGAAACAGGATTGAATTTGCTAAGGAAAAGACTATATATTTTTGTGCTGGCAGGGCTTGCTATATTGGCAGTTATGCCTGCGCAGGCGCAATATACGGGGAGCGGAAGCAGCGTGTTTACGTTTCTCGGCTTGCCGGTGTCTTCGCGTATGAACGCCCTTGGCGGTAACAATGTGAGCGTGCGCGACGGGGACATATCCATGGCGATGAATAACCCCGCTCTGCTCGGGGCACTGACCGACAATGTGCTGCAACTCAACTATTCCTACTACCTGCCCGGTACAATGTTCGGCAGTGTGCTGTACGGGCATAATTTCGGCCGTTCTAAAATAGAAAAGCCCTATTCGGGCGACGGGCAGCCTGACAAACCCAACTATTTTGCCGTAGGTATCCACTATTTGGATTACGGGCGTATGCAGTATGCCGATGGCGACGGCAACCTTACAGGGGGGACATTTACTGCAAAAGATATTCTTGTTGATGTGATGTATGCACGCCAGTTGGGGCAATGTTTTTCGGTGGGCGTTACGCTCAAGCCGGTTTATTCGATATATGAGGCATACCGGTCTTTTGCGCTCGGCGCAGATGTGGGGGCACACTACCAGACGCGCGATTCTACGTTCCAACTCGGACTCTCTTTGCAAAACATCGGTTGGCAGGTCAAAGGTTTCTATAGCGATGAGGGGGGCAGTAATCACGAGATGCTGCCTATCAACCTGCAATTAGGTTTGAGTTACCGCGTGGCACATGCGCCGCTGCGTTTCTCGATGACCATCCATAATATGCAGCAATGGAACCTCGGCTACGAGGTTACCAACCGTGCTGATGTGTCGTCGCTTACCGATGAATCGAAACCCGTACAATGGTACGATATGATGTTCCGCCATACGATCTTCGCCGTGGATATCGTGCCGAAAAGCGAACGTTTTTATCTTACTGTCAGTTACAACCACCGCCGTCGTGCGGAGATGAACCTTATCGACCAACGCTCGCTGGCAGGTTTTGCTTTCGGTGCGGGGGTACGTATCTATAAGTTCCGTCTCGGGTTTGCGATGTCGCAGATGACCAAGAGCAATTTTTCCTACCAGGTGGGCTTGAGCCTTGATATCAATTCTCTGTTGAAATGAAAAAAATCATTGTTGCCGTTGACGGCTATTCGTCGTGCGGCAAATCGACCATTGCGAAAGCATTGGCGAAGTATGCAGGATATATGTATGTGGATACGGGCGCGATGTATCGCGCCACGGCACTCTATATGATGCAGCACAATGCTGCGGAGGTTGCGCAGATTATCCGTTTGCTGCCGGAGGTGAATATCCGCTTTGCCCTGCAGGCGGACGGCACACAGCATACCATGCTCAACGGGCAGGATGTGGAGTCGCATATCCGTACGCTCGAAGTGGGCAACAGGGCTTCGCAGGTATCGCAGATTCGCGAGGTCAGACAGTTTCTGGTGGCGCAGCAGCAGGCAATGGGGCGAGAGAAAGGTATCGTTATGGACGGGCGTGACATCGGTACGGTGGTATTTCCCGGGGCGGAATTGAAACTGTTCCTTACCGCCTCGCCTGAAGTGCGGGCGCAGCGCCGTTTTGATGAACTGACAGCCAAAGGCGAACACCCGCAGTATGCTGACGTATTGGCAGATGTCAACGACCGTGACTACCGTGATACCCATCGTGCAGAGAGTCCTCTCCGCCGGGCTGACGACGCTGTTGTGGTGGATAACAGCCGGATGACGCGAGAGGAACAGATGGAAAAGGTGATAAGCCTTTTTCAACAAAGAATAAAGAACGAAGAACAATAAATAAAATGGCATTGAGCGGGTATAAAGTAGTTTATTCTCTGTTCTTTGTCCATTGTTCATTGTCTCAAGATAATGTTTGTAACTATTGACAGCGGTAGCGGGTTCTGCTTTGGGGTTACAAGCGCCATACAGAAAGCCGAAGAGGAACTCAAACGGGGTCCGCTCTATTGTTTGGGGGACATCGTCCACAACGGGCAGGAGGTGGAGCGGTTGGCTAATCTCGGTTTGGAAACCATTGACTACGACGATCTGCGTACCCTGCACCATGTGCGTGTCCTGTTGCGGGCGCACGGAGAACCGCCGAGTACCTATCATATTGCCGGGCAGAACCAGATAGAGATCATCGATGCCAGTTGTCCGGTGGTATTGCACCTGCAAAAGCGTATTCGCGAGACCTATCAACGCTTGCGCCAAACCGAACCTGGCGGTTACTCGCAGATTGTTATCTTCGGCAAGCAGGGACATGCGGAAGTCATTGGGCTGCAGGGGCAGACCAACAATACCGCCATCGTTGTGGAGCGGCTGGCGGATACAGACCGGTTGGATTTCAGCCGCCCGATCTGTCTTTTTTCGCAAACGACCAAGTCGGTCGAGGAGTTTCACCAATTAGTGGAAACCATACAAAGCCGTATGCAGGCGGGTGTGCCGTTTGAGTGGCACGATACGATTTGCCGCAATGTGGCGAACCGTGTGGAGAAACTGCGCCGGTTTGCCCAGGCGAATGATATGGTTATCTTTGTGGGCGGCAAAAAGTCCTCCAACGCCAAAGTGCTGTTCCAACACTGCCAGGAAGCCAATTCTCGCACGATTTTTGTTAGTAGTGATACGGAACTGACCGACGACCTTTTGGCTGCCTGCCACGCTGTGGAGCGTGTGGGTATCTGCGGTGCCACCTCCACCCCGCTATGGCTGATGGAGCGGGTTGCAGAGAAAGTGAAAAAATCCTAAAGTCCTTAATGACCTTATTGTCCTTAAAGACCTTATAAAAATGTAAATCCTAAAACCAATTACATAACAATGGAATACAAAATTAACACAGTGGGTGTGTTCACCTCAGGTGGAGATGCACCCGGTATGAATGCTGCCGTGCGTGCCGTAACACGTGCGGCTATCAGCAACGGTATCAAAGTGAAGGCTATCTACCGGGGCTACAAAGGCTTGATAGACGATGATATAAAAGAGTTCAATACACAGGATGTGAGCGACATCATCCAGCGGGGCGGAACGATTATCAAATCGGCTCGCTGTGAGGAATTCAAGACCCCCGAAGGGCGCAAACAGGCGTATGACAATCTGGTTAAAGAGCAGATCGATGCGCTTGTGGCTATCGGTGGCGACGGTACGTTTACGGGTGCGCGTATGTTTGCGCAGGAGTATAACGTGCCGATTATCGGCATCCCCGGTACGATTGACAACGACCTGTGGGGTACGGACACCACTATCGGCTATGATACCGCCCTCAATACGATTATGCACTGCGTGGATATCCTGCGCGATACGGCGTCGTCGCACGAGCGTGTATTCCTTGTCGAGGTGATGGGGCGTGATGCCGGCTTCCTGACGCTCAATGCGGCCATTGCTGCGGGAGCCGAAGCGGCTATCATTCCCGAGCGGGCTACTATTATGGAGCAGATCGAAGCGGCTATCGGTCAGGGGCGTCGCAAGAGCAAGAACTCGAGTATCGTCCTTGTGCAGGAGCATGCTATCGAGGGCGGTGCTACGGCGGTGGCTAACTTGATAGCGGAAGCGCATCCCGAGTATAGTCCGCGCGTAACCATTCTCGGACACCTGCAGCGTGGAGGTTCGCCTACGGCTGACGACCGGATTCTCGCTTCGCGTATGGGTATTGCCGCTATCCAAGCCCTCCTTGAGGAGCAGCGCAGTATTATGGTGGGTATTCAGAACGATGAGATCGTCTATGTACCGCTCATCAAAGCCATCAAAGAGAAGAAAGACGTCAAAGCCGACAAGTGGGCGGCTATGCAGATCCTGTCTATCTGATACGTATATAAAACCGAACAAAAAAGAGATTGCTACGTGGTGTGGCAATCTCTTTTTTTGTTGTTTCTGTTCCCATTCGTAGTTCTTTCCTTATACTAATTGCATCGGGTTATTATCGGGTTGTTAACGGGTTATTAACGGGTTGTTCGTTATAGGATACGCGGTGTTTACCATGCTGTTCGGCTGGTAGTGGCGCACAATACCATTGTGTGCGCAGCACGCGCCACCATCAGCCGCTGGGGCAAGTATCTGTATGGTCAATACAGCACGGCGCGTGTTCGGATTTCCTGCAAGCAACGCGCAGTAGGGTGGATGGTTGCGCCGCAAGAAAAGGTGTGTAGGACATCTTTCGTCTGTTTTTCTTGCCGTTTGCGGCATAGGAAACATTGGCTATCAACCCTTCGGCAATTGTGGGCAATGTTATTGCTCTCTGCTTTAGATAGAGGCACTTCGTTAGTTCCCGAAAAATAGGCGCACAAAAAAGAGACTGCCTCGATGAAGCAGTCTCTCTTATATATCGGTTTATTGAATTGAATTAAGCGAGTTTGTTAACGTAAATCGCCAATTTCGATTTCAAGTTCGCAGCCTTGTTCTGGTGGATAATGTTGCGTTTAGCCAGTTTGTCCAGCATCGAACTTACTTTCGGCAGTGCTGCTGCAGCGGCTGCTTTATCGGTGGTTGCACGCAGGTCGCGAACGGCGTTGCGGGCGGTTTTAGCGTAATAGTGGTTGCGAGCCTTGCGGGTAGCCGTTTGGCGGATGCGCTTCAAAGAAGATTTGTGATTTGCCATCTTAGTAAATAGATGAAATTGTTAATACAAATGTGTTACCTTTGAGGAAGGTTTTCTTTGCGATTGTTAGTAGTCCATAGCAGAGTCGAACTGCTCTTTAGAGAATGAAAATCTCTCGTCCTAACCGATAGACGAATGGACCTCGTCGAAAATATATAACGACACCTTTCCGGCGAAAAGCGGGTGCAAAGGTACTGCAAAAGTTTGAATTGTGCAAATTTTACAAAGAAAAAATGCTTTTTCTGTTGATTTATTGTGTATTTGGTCTAATTGTTGTATCTTTGCAGCGCAAATAATGTCTGTTTTTTATGGAATTTCTGCCGAAAAAAATATATTGCACCTTGTTCCTTGTGTGTGCGCTGTGTGCGTACGCGTATGCACAGGAGAGTGTTCGTCAGCCTGATTTGCAGGTGGCGGACAATAGTTTCTTCGATCCTACCCGCAAAGAGAAAAAGCAGGAGGCGTACAAATTCGGTGTGGAGTATCGTGTCGAGGCTGGCTACGTACAGGCCAACCAGCGCACAAAGAACTATTCTTATCCCGATATGTTCCTGCATGGTGCGCGCGTGGGTGCCACGTTTACTTTCCTGCTGCCTATCCATTTCAGTTTGCAGACGGGTGTGCTTTACTCCGTTACTTATGGGCGAAATGAGCAGCATTGGCGTTCCATGGATGCCCCGAGTGTGCAGACCGAGTATATCCGGCATCGTGTTTTGGAGCATAATCTCACTGTCCCCGTGCGCTGTTTCTATACCATTCCGCTTTGGAAACAACTGAATATGTTCTTCTATGGCGGTCCGCAGTTGCAAATCGGTATGGCGCAAACCGACTATATGCACCTGCACCTGAGCGAGGGTACGCTCCAATGGCTTCAGGAAAAAGGCGTACAGACCGGGCAATACGACCGCTACGGGAGCGACGAACTCTACCGCACCAATATCCAGATGGGTGTCGGCGGCGGTTTCGAGTGGGATAGATACCGCCTGCAATCCGGGTATGATTTCGGGTTGAACAACTTGGTTAAAACGAAGATAATCAACGACCAGCATCTGTGGGAATGGAGTTGGTACGTTAGTTTCAGTTATAAATTCTAACTATACAAAGAACTTTCGTTCAGATTCGTTCGGGGTGCCGTGATGGCTGAGATCAAACCCGTTGAACCTGCACAGGTAATTCTGTAGAGGGAAAATGAAAAAAAACTACATGCTTTCTGTGTGCTGCCTTTCGGCGGCACTTGCGGTCAGCGGCGTGCGTGCGTACGCTGCAGATGACACGCTGACGGTTGTGATGAACGATTTGCAGGACGTGCAAGTCGTAGCACAACGAGTTCAACAAACCACTACCAATCACGAGATTGTCTCTCATGAGACCCTTAATCGGGAGAACACGGGGCAAAACCTGCCCTATCTGCTCTCCACGATACCGGCGTTGCAGGTAACGAGTGATGACGGATTGGGTGTGGGCTACACCTATTTCCGTGTGCGTGGTACCGACCATACGCGCATCAACATGACCGTCAACGATGTGCCGCTCAACGACCAGGAGAGCCAGACCGTTTTCTGGGTGAACATGACGGATATGGCAGCCTCTATGTCGAGCATTGACGTGCAGCGCGGTGTGGGTACGTCCACCAACGGCTCGGCTTCCTTTGGTGCAAGCCTGAATATGCAAACAGGAGACAATGACACCGTGAGCCACTACACATTGAGTTTCAACGGCGGTATGTACAATACGTTCCGCGAGATGGCATCGGCACACGTGGTGCTGCCCAACAACTGGCGTGCCAATGCGCGTTTCAGCAAGGTCAATTCCGACGGTTTCCTGTATCGTGCAAGTTCCGACCTCTATTCCTACTATGGCGATCTCGGCTGGTATGGCAAACAGACACAGGTTATTGCTCGTTTCTTCGGCGGTAAGGAAAAGACCGGTATGGGTTGGGACGGCGTAACCAAAGATGTGGCATACGGGTTGAATGGTGCAGACCGCCGCTACAATCCCGCAGGCGAATATACCGACGACAACGGCGAAACCAAATACTATGACAACCAAACCGACAACTATGCGCAGCAGCACGCGCAGTTGTCTGTCAACCACCGCTTCAATCCGAATTGGAGTCTCAGTACTACGCTCCACTACACCCACGGTGGCGGTTACTATGAGCAGTATAAAAAGAAAAAGTTCTCTTATTGGGGACTGAAAGACCGTCGTGATGAAGAGGGAAACAAGATCAAGGCGTTGGGGCTGTACCGCAAGTACCTTGACAATCACTTCTTCGGGGCTGTGATGTCGGCGAAATATGTTTCCGAACCGGTGGACGCACAGTTCGGTGTGGCTGCCAACGACTATATCGGAGCGCATTTCGGTACGCTCAACTATCTGCACGACTCTGTTTACGGAGGGCTCATTCCTGTTGATTACGAGTACTACCGCAACAACGCCAACAAAGTGGACGCCAACATCTATGGCAAAGCCAACTGGCGTGTCATCAACCGCGCACAAGAGACATTGAGTCTCTATGCCGACCTGCAATACCGCTATGTGCGCTATTCGCGCAATGGTATCAACGACGAGGATATGGAAGACCTTCCTTTGACGGTTAACTATCATTTCTTCAACCCCAAAGCCGGTCTTACCTACCAAAACCACGGACATTTGCTCTATGGCTCTTTTGCTGTCGCCAACCGCGAACCCAGCCGCAACAACTACAAAGAGAACGTGATTTACGATGCCGAAACGGGTGAACTGACCGGTCTGCCCAGCCCCGAGCGTCTCTACGACTATGAGTTGGGTTACACCTACTCGCACCCGCGTTTCACTGTCGGTGCCAACCTCTATTTTATGGACTACGACAACCAACTGGTACTCACAGGGCGTATCAACGATGTGGGCGCACAATCCACCAAAAATGTGAAGGACTCCTACCGTATGGGTGCGGAGATTACTGCGGGAGTGAAGATTCTCGACTGGTTCCGTTGGGATGGTAACTTTGTCCTCTCGCGCAACAAGATTCTCAACTACACCGATGTCATTACCGAGTACGATGCAGACTACAACTGGGTAGGCGAAAAAGAAATTGAACTCAAAGAGACCACCATCGCTTTCTCGCCGATGATTACCGCCATGTCGCTCTTTACATTTGATGTGGCAGGCTTCCTGGCAACCATCCAGACCAACGTAACGAGCAAGCAGTATCTTGACAATATGCAGAACGAGACGGCTGCCCTCAAGGCGTTCACCACTACCAATGTGAACCTTCAGTACCAACTGCCGATGAGCAAATGGTGTGGTAAAAATAATGTACCGCAAATCCGCCTGCTCTGCCAACTCAATAACATCTTCGATGCCAAGTATGCCAGCAATGGCGGTAGCGACTACTCCTACACCACCGACGGCACGGCTTGCTGGCCTTGGTACTATGCCCAGGCAGGCATCAACGTCCACGCAGGATTCGTAGTAAACTGGTAATCTGTAGAGAAACCACAAATAACTCTACTAAAGAGGGGCATCCGGTTAATTCGGGTGCCCCTCTTTCAAATTGTAGCATATATTGTTATAGGATGCGCTTATGTTACGCTTAGGATAGAATGATATAATCATTCAAACACGGGTGGATGTCAGGTGGATGTCAGGTGGATAGGCACCCTTGCCCCTACAATATCATCAGCAGTATCGGAACGGGTATCATACCGTCCATGGTGGACAATATGTTGCCCGAGTAGGTCGAGTTTCCGTTGTAGATATGTTTTCCGTCGCAGGTATAGAGAATGTTGCCCGAGTAGGTCGAATTGCCTTTGTATATCTTGCTTCCGTCCCACGTGTACAGTATGTCGCCCGAGTACGTGGAGCGTCCTTTATATACCTTCTGCCCGTCCCATGTATAGAGTATATAGCCCGAATAGGTCGAGTTCCCGCGATAGACATATTTGCCGTCCCATGTGAGCAATATGTTTCCCGAATAGGTCGAGTTCCCTTTGTATAGGTGTTTGCCGTCCCACGTATAGAGTATGTTGCCTGAGTAGGTCGAATTGCCTTTGTAAAAATAGGTTTGTGCCATAGCCAATGTGCTGAATAACAGCCATAACAGGGTTGGAAATATCTTTTTCATAATAATTCTTGAGTCGCTAACTATAAAGCACGGCTGCCTAACCTGTCAGACAGCCGTGCGGTTCTATTTCTTTTATTTCTCTTGCCGCAAAGCGGCATAGGAGAACCTATCGTACGGCGGTCAGCCTGCGCACGTGTGCATTGTATTCGTCCTTTCGGAGCAGTTCCTCAAGGGTGATATGCATACGGTAGTTCCAGAAGTGGTGCGGGTCGGCAGGTACGTTGATACGGTCGGCGTGCTGATCCTTTATGCGTATCTGTCCGTCAATGGCGAGCCAGTCCTGCAGCGGCAGAATCACCCACATGGCGGGGCTGTACATATGCTGGTTGATGATAAACTCGGCTATCTCGGGTGTCATCTCCTGCGGTGCTTCGCCTTGCCAGCCCATCTGCTCGTTGTAGAAACGTTGCGTTACGGCGCGGTTTTCCTCCCACCATGCCCGCAGCGGGTTCATATCGTGTGTGCCTGTGGTGCATACGCTCAGATACGGCGCATTGGCTGGGTGCGCAAATGCCACATTGGGGTCTTTGGGCATACGCTGTATCTCAAGGCTCAGTATCTGCAGGCGGTGCATCACGTCGGGTACGCAGGCGGGTACCATACCCAAGTCTTCGCCGCAGCAGAGCATATGTGTGGCGTTGATGAGCGTCGGCAGTTTGCGCATTGCGCTCTCGCGCCAGAAATCGGTGTGGCGGTGGAAGAAATAGTCGTTGTATATCCGCATCAGCACCTGCTTCTGGTCGTCGTACAGTTCGTTGAACGAGTGCGACTGATAGATCGAGATACGCGGGTGGAGCATCTCCGGACTGCGCTGGTCGCGCACAAAGAGCACCTCGCAATGCAGGTAGATCAGCCCGTTGCTGAGGTTCTTCGCCTGCTCCTGCGTCAGCCCGGCGGCTTGCAGTTTCGTCTCGTCTGCCAACAGCGCATCGAAATAGTCCTGTATCTTTACCTGTGTGTCAAACTCGTCCTTGAAGTAGTAGATATACCCGTCGTTGGTATTCAGGAAATGCTGTTTGGCGTACTCGGTATCGTAGCCGAAGACCTCGCCGAGGAAATTCGCACGGATATACGGCTTCGTCATACGGTCGATGTCGAGGCATACGCCCATATTCCACAGGTCTTGTGTGCTGTACGGCAGGGCAGGGCAGAAATGTCCGCACAGCCCCCACACATCGGTCTTGCGCATCTGCCAGATACGGAAAAATCCGAGGATATGGTCGATACGGTATGCGTCGAAATAGTCCTGCATCTTCTGGAAACGCTTGCGCCACCATAGGAAGCCGTCCTTCGCCATCTCGTCCCAGTTGTAGGTCGGGAACCCCCAGTTCTGTCCGCTGATCGAGAAGTCATCGGGTGGTGCCCCCGCCGAAGCGTCGAGGTTGAACAGTTGCGGGTCGGTGCAGGCGTCCACCGAGTCGGGCGAGATTCCGATTGGTATGTCCCCTTTCATCGCCACGCCTATCGAGTGGGCGTATGCTACGGCGTCCGCCAACTGCTTGTCGGCGTGGAACTGCAAATAGCAATAGAAGTCTTTCGGCTGCTTGTCGCGCTTCGAGAGAAATGCCGAGTATGGTTCCAGCCATTCGCGGTTCTTTTGGTAGAAAGCCTTGTATTCTTCGCTGCTGAACAATGCCTCTTTGTCGGCTTTGTAGAGCAACTTGAAGTACTTCATCTTCTCGTCATACACGCACTGGTAATCGGCAATCGCTTTTTTGTTGAACTCCTCTTTGGTCGCAAGGTATTTCTTTTTTTGTGCGGGTGTCAGACGCCCCATTTTCTCTATGTTGATATAGATCGGGTGCAATGCAAACACACTTACGGCGTTGTACGGATACGAGTCGCGGTTGGTGTGCGTCAGCGTAGTGTCGTTGATAGGCAGGGTCTGTATCATCTTTTGCCCCGTCTTGGCTGCCCAGTCCGCCATTTTTTTCAGGTCTTGGAACTCGCCGATACCGAAACCGTCCTCCGTGCGCAGCGAGAAAACGGGTATCGCCACACCCGCCCCCTTGAAACGCGGCTGCGTGCGGCGGAACGACCGGTCGTTCTGCTGGATGGTCAAGCCTTTTTGCAAACCCCATATCTTGCGGTTCTCGCCCCATTCCATATCCACTACATTGCCCGAATGGAGGTCATAGATTACGTATTTGTATTCGATGATTTGGTCGCCCGCTACTTCGATGTCGGCACGCCACAGCGGAAACTCCGCATCGTTCATCACTACTTTCCGGTCGTTGTCCCAGTTGCCCAATTCGGGTACGTTGCCTACTATCGCCACGCCCTGTGCCGGCTCTATCTGCGGCAGGTCTATCGAGAAGCGCACATTGCCTTTCGGCGCTTTGGCGCGCATCGGCTTCTGGCGGCGGAAAAGGGATTTTACGAACGCCGTTGTATAGAACGATTTTTCGTAGTCTTCCGCCTGCCATGCGTCGCGTACCACAAGGTGTTTGTCCGTGTTGCGCAGCGTCAGCGTGCGCGGGTCGCCTGCCTCATAGATATAGCCGCCGTCCTGCAGACGGATGGCGTATTTGTAGCAGATCTCGCCTGCAAAATCCGAGACGGGTAGGGTAGCCGACCAGAAATCCTGCCCTTGGCAGGAGAGCAACAGCGGTTTTTCGGGCGTCCAGCCGAGGATGGAGGGTTTGGTCTCAATCACACAGAGTGTCTGTCCGTATTCCGCGCGATAATTGATTTGAAAAGTAAGAGTCATGGTATATATGTTTTTGTGTTATGCAATCGTTATTAAATGTGTTATAGGGTAGATAATGGATTTTGCCTGTCCCTAAACCGCCACAAAGTTACAACATTTCCCACACATACGCAAGCCCCGCGCAAAAATGCACTATGGAGAAGCCTTTTCTGTGCCGCAAAATGATTTTTATCGGCTATTCCATTTCCCCTGCTATCTATATTTGCCTTCTTTGCAAGGATATATTCTCCCTGAATATGCAGGATACGCAATTCTTATGCCTCATAATACCAATTACGGCAACGAGACGGCAACGAGATAGGCTTTTTTGCGGTGCTTTTATACACTTTATGCACTATATCTGTTGCATAAAATGTATAGATGTTGTTTTGATGCAGTTGTCCTCTCTACTGATAGTAACACAAAGGTGCGTTTTTTCTTGGCATAGAATTTGTAGTGTAATCCGCTTGGTGCCGACTTCCTCTACCGTAGAGTTGAGCCTCAAAAGTCAAGAGATAGTTCCTCTTTCCTAATAGAGATGTGTATATATGGGCATTGTGCGAAAATGACCCCGCCTGAATAGTGGTCGTCAACTTGTGCAATGATGGGGGTGTGCCTGTAGGTCTCCCCCGTTGCGTATAGCATTTGTTTTTATGTGGTTAATCAACAAATTCAAGGAGTATCTTCCTTACTACAAGCGTAATCTCAAGGTAGCCGTTCCCGTGATGTTCACCCAAATAGGCGGAGCATTGGTCGGATTGTTTGATACGATGATGGTGGGGCATTATGCCACCGTTGATCTGGCGGCGGTCAGTTTCTCCAACGCCATCTTTTTTACCATTATGGTCTTTGCTTCGGGTGCCTTGATGGGTATCACACCGCTTATCGGTTTGCAGGACGGTGAACTCTCGCAGCACCCCGGCAAAGAGGCTGCTATCCGCACAAAGATGGCATCGCTCCTGCAAAACGGACTCTATTTCACTTTGATCATCAGCCTCATTACCACCGCCCTGCTGGCTTTGTGTATCCCGTTTCTCGACCGTTTCGGGCAAGACCCCGAGGTAATAGAGGTGGCACGCCCCTACTATATCCTTATTGTTATTTCGCTCTTCCCCTATCTGCTGTTTTGCCTGCAAAAGCAGTTCCTTGAGGGATTGGGCAACACTGTTGTGGCAATGGTTATTGTGCTGACTATGAACGCTCTCAATGTGCTGCTCAACTGGGTCTTCATCTACGGGCATTGGGGGGCGCCCGCTATGGGAGCGATCGGCGCAGGTATTGCCACGCTTGTCTCGCGCATAGGTATGCCTGTGTGCCTGTTTGTGGCGATTATGCTGCATCGCAACTGGCGCGGGTATATCCGTCTTTTTTCCCGCCGCCTTTCCTCGTGGCGCGAGGTGCGCCATATCGCCCGTATAGGTTTCCCTATCGGCGGACAGACCTTCTTTGAGACCGTTACATTCACCCTCGCCGTAGTGGCTATCGGCTGGATCAGCAAAGAGGCGGTGGCTGCCCACCAGATTGCTTCGCAGATATCCAATCTTACTTTTATGCTGGCGGTCGGTATCGGTGCGGGTACCACTATCCGTGTCTCCCACCAGTTGGGTAAGGGCGACCTCCCCGCCGTGCGTATGGCGAGTACCGCCAGTATCCATTTGGTTATCCTGATGAATACCATCGGTGCCGCCCTGATGATCGGGTTGCGCCACTATATCCCGTACCTGTTCACCGAAGACAGGGAGGTTATCACTATTGCGTCGCAACTGCTCATTTTTGCGGGTTTGTACCAGTATTCCGACGGTCTGCAGGCGGTCGGTGCCGCTATGTTGCGCGGTATCACTGATGTCAAAGTACCTATGGTGATAGCCTTTGTTTCGTATATCATTGTCGGTTTGACGGTCGGCTATGTCTGTGCTTTCCCGCTCGGTATGGGTGCGGCAGGTATATGGATCGGTTTTATCGTCGGTCTCACTTTTGCCGCTGTCCTCTTCCATACCCGCTTCAACCGCCTCTACAGACGTATGCATCATTCTTGATTCTTGATTCTTTGTTCATTGTCCATTGTCCACTATGAAGTCTTTTCTCGATCATAATGCCCTTTGGCTCTCTATGTTGCTTGGTGTGATAGGCTATCCGCTGTTCCGACACCTGACACCGCTGTTGCCGCCTATGATCTTTCTGATGTTGTTTTTTACATTTTGTAAGATCAATCCGCTCGATTTGCGTCTCCGTCGTTGGCATGGGGTGGTATTGGCTACGCAACTCGTTCTGTCCGTGGGGATATACTATGCTATACTATATATATGTAGTGCCTTGCACACCGATCCTATACAGGCATCTATTGTGGCGCAGGGACTGATGATGTGTGTCATTATGCCTACCGCTACCGCCGCACCGATTATCGCGGGTAAGTTGGGCGGCTCTATCCAGAACCTCACTTCCTTCACGCTCCTGAGCAATTTTGCCACAGCGGTTGTAGTGCCTGCTTTCTTTCCTGTAGTGAACCCCGAAGCGGGTATGACTTTCTGGGCGGCTTCGTGGCTCATCCTCCGCCGCGTAGCCCCGCTGTTGCTCGGTCCGTTCTTTGCCGCTTGGCTGTTGCGCGCGGGCTACAACGCCTGTCAGTGCCGTCGCGGCTCGGACAAGACTTTTGCGCTTTCGCATGCGTGGTCGTCTATGCCGTTCTATCTCTGGGCGGGCACGCTCATTATCCTGATGGCGGATATCACCCATACGCTCACGACGCAGCACTACGACTACCTGACGGTGCTGTGGCTGTGTATCGGTTCCCTGTTGGCTTGTCTGCTGCAGTTCTGGCTCGGCAAACGGATCGGCTTCCGTTTCCCCGCTGCCACTATCGGCGAGGAGAACCACGACGAAGAGATCAATCCCGATGCCACGCCGCACGATATGCCGTCTGTCAGCCGTGTTACGGCGGGGCAGGCTTTCGGGCAGAAGAATACTACGCTCGGCGTCTGGATGGCGCAGGCATATCTCAATCCGCTGTCGGCTGTCGGCCCCGCGGCATATATCGTCTGGCAAAATATATTCAATAGTCTGCAACTGGTTTATACGGGCAAAAAGAAACACAAATAAATACTATGAAACAGCATCGCTTACTCTTTCTCGCATTGTGCATTATGCATTGTGCATTGTGCATTGCCAATACACCGGCTTTCCCTGCCGCCGAGGGCTACGGCAAATACGCCTCGGGCGGACGTGGCGGCAATGTCTATTATGTAACGCGCTTGGACGATTGTTCCGATTCCGACCTCGTAGAGGGGACACTCCGTTGGGCGTTGCGCTCGGGCGATGACACACCGCGTACCGTGTTGTTCCAAGTGTGCGGCACCATCTATCTTACCTCGAAACTTAAACTTGCGCACCCCAATATCACCATTGCGGGACAGACCGCCCCCGGCGGCGGTATCTGTATAGCGGGTGCCAATATCTACGTCTGCCAACCCAACATCATAATCCGCCATATCCGCTTCCGTGCGGGCGATATACCCGATACCAACTATCCTTGTTTGGACGTGGAGAACACCCGCAATGTCATTATCGACCATTGTTCGTTTACATGGTCAATGGAGGAGTGCCTTACGCTCTACGACTGCGATTCCACTACCGTCCAATGGTCTGTTATCGGGGAAGGACTCTATAATTCCAAGCACCATAAAGGTACACGTTCCTATGCTATGCAGTGGGGTGGGGAGCACGCCACAATGCACCATTGTCTTATCGCCAACTGCCTCAACCGCACTCCGCGTTTCAATGGTGTCCGCGACGAAGCCGACCTTGCCCACGGCAAACATAACCACGATGCGCAGGCGGATAACGAGTTTGTCAACAATGTGATTTTCAACTGGGGCAAGAAAAACTCGCTCTACGGCGGCGAGAACGATACCACCAAGAACCGCCTCGCTGACGGCACTCCTGCGGGCTACAACCATGTGTATATGGTGAACAACTATTTCCGTTGCGGTCCTGCCACGCAGGTAATAGGTCTCTCCCAACGCTATTTTGTGCAGGGCAGCAGGGCGGGCGACTATGGCCGCTGGTTCTTGGGCGGCAACCAATTCGAACTATCCAACCCCTACAACGGCACCAAGCCCTGTTGGCGCGACTCGGTGCTGCAATTGGTAAACGAAGATAATATGCACGGTTACATCGCAAATGACCCTAACCGTGCTTTCAACCTCGATGGTGCCACCGCCGGCGAGGCGTACTACAACCGCTATGTTCTCTCTGCTCCTACTGCCACAAGCGGTATCGTTGCGGAAGATGCCGGTGCCGCTTATGGTGCGGTTACATCGTCTGCGGGTGCCTCGCTTCCCCGCTACGACGAGCAGGACAGCCGTATGCTTCAGGAGGCGGCAGGCATCGTCGCACCGCAGTTCGCAGGTTCTACCAAACCGGCGTGGTTGGGTATCATTGACTCGCAAAATGACATCCGTTTCTCCCGCTATGACTGTTTCTTGGCCGGTGATGCCGTCGTTACGGGTTATCCTTTCCTGGATGCCGTTGCGGGTGATTCGCTTGCGCTCGACACCGATGCCGACGGTTTGCCCGACGGCTACGAAACCGAAATAGGTCTCGACCCGTATGATCCCGCTGATGCCGCACGCATTACGGAAACAGGTTATTCCGCCCTCGAGATCTATCTCAATGGCGTGGCGGACGGCACTATCGACAAATCGCGCTACGAACATCTCCCCTATGTCTCGCAGCAGCCCTCTCTCCCGGAGAGTATTCCGCATACTGTCCAACCGTCCTCCCGTACCGCCTACGACCTCCTGGGTCGTCCCCTTTCTGTCCCCCGACAGGCAACCCCTTATATACAGGACGGCAATATATACCTTCCTGTTCATTGATACCGTTTGTATAAAAATCCGCTTTTTCGCCCTTTTGTGTTGTGTGTGTTGTAGATTTTGTGTACCTTTGCGCAGTGTTTTGCAGGACGTACGTTTTTGGTACACAAAACCTTAAATAATATCAGTTCGATATAAGCAGATTGTCTTATTTTGCCGCCGTGGGCGATAAGATTTATGGCAATTTATGGATGTGCAATCAAAGATTTACTTAGATTTCTTGCCGCTTGCGGCAAAGGAGTTTTTGTGGTCTGTACATATCGCAGGTTTATGGTTAATTTGTGGTAATACGGCGTAGCCGTCCGTTCAAAACAGCCCATATTTGGGCTCACCTTAAACAAACAGATACAATATGCAAAAACAAAATGTTGTAGTGCGCTTCTGCGGAGACTCGGGCGACGGAATGCAACTCACGGGGACGATGTTCTCCTCTTTGAGCGCCATTCTCGGCAATGAGATTTCCACGCTCCCCGATTTTCCCGCAGAGATACGCGCCCCGCAAGGTACACTCGGCGGTGTATCGGGTTTTCAGGTCAATCTCGGTTATGGCGTTCATACGCCGGGGGACAAAGCGGATGTTATCGTCGCTATGAACGCTGCGGCTCTGAAAGTCTGCACGTTGGGCTCCAAGTTCAATCACCCCGATGCCCGCTACAACGAGGCGGATGCTATGTACGGCAAACAGGCGGTGGTGATTGTGGATATGGACGCTTTCACTGCCAAAGACCTTGAGAAAGCCCTCTATCGCACCGACAATCCGTTCCTCGAACTCGGTATTCCCGACACGGTGCAGATTGTTCCCGTGCATCTGACTACGCTCACCAAAGAATCGCTCAAGGACTCGGGACTGGACAACAAGTCCGTTCTCAAGTCACGCAATATGTTCGCCCTCGGTGTGGTCTGCTGGCTCTTCGACCGCCCCATCGACAAGGCTATCCGTTTCCTCGAAGGCAAGTTCAAAAAGAAACCCGCTCTTATTGCGCCGAACACCAAGGTCTTGGTGGACGGTTTCAACTACGGGCAGAACCTCGCCCTTTCTGTCTCCCGGATACATACTGTCGAACCGGCAGATGCCAAGCAGCCCGAACACGGCACATATACTTCCATCGCCGGCAACAAAGCCACGGCGTGGGGGCTTATTGCAGCGGCACAACGCAGCGGCAAACGTCTGTTCCTCGGTTCGTATCCTATCACGCCTGCCACCGACATCATGCACGAACTGGCAGCCCGCAAGGATATGGGCGTGATGGTCGTACAGGCGGAAGACGAGATTGCAGGTGTCTGCACCGCCATCGGTGCCGCTTTTGCGGGCGACCTTGCTTGTACCTCCACTTCCGGTCCGGGGCTCTCTCTCAAGTCCGAGGCAATCGGTCTGGCAGTTATGGCGGAACTGCCCCTCGTGGTCATCGATGTGCAGCGCGGCGGTCCCAGCACGGGTTTGCCTACCAAGACCGAGCAGACCGACCTCCTGCAGGCGGTCTATGGGCGCAACGGCGAGTGCCCCGCGGTGGTCATCGCGGCTTCGTCCAGTGCCAACTGCTTCGATTTTGCTTTCGAGGCATGCCGTATCGCTTTGGAGAATATGACCCCCGTCATCCTCCTTACCGACACCTATCTTGCCAATGGTACCGCCCTCTGGCGCATACCCCGCTTGGCAGACCTGCCCGAGATACACCCGCAGTCGGTGCCGGCCGAACTCAAAGGCAGGTACAACCCCGCCCTCCGCGACGAGCGCAAGGTACGCTATTGGGCGTACCCCGGTATGGAGGGCTACGAGCACCGCAACATAGGTCTCGAGCGTGATGCCGGGCGTGGCACTATCTCCACCAATCCCGAGAACCACGAGATTATGGTGCATACCCGCCAAGCCAAAGTGGATCAGGTGGCACAGCGTATCCCGCGGCTTCAGGTGCAGGGCAATACGCAGAGCGATACCCTGCTGGTCGGGTGGGGAAGCACAGAGGGGCACCTCCGTGTAGCCGCACGCGAACTCAACTGCGCCCTCGCGCATTTCAACTATATCAACCCCCTCCCGCTCAATACCGCCGAGGTCTTGCATGCGTACAAACGTGTGGTGGTCTGCGAACTCAACAGCGGACAGTTCGCCACGCTCCTGCGCTCGCATGTACCCGGTGTGAACCTCTTGCAATACAACGAGATAATGGGACAACCCTTTGCGGTTGAACGTATTGTTGAACACGTAAAAAATCTGCACTGATGGACGCTTCTCAATTCAAATCCGACCAATATGTACGTTTCTGCCCGGGCTGCGGCGACCATGCTATCTGTGCCGCCCTCCAAAAAGCCATGGCGCAAATAGGTGTCCCTACCTGTGATACCGTGGTCATCTCGGGTATCGGCTGTTCCAGCCGTATGCCGCACTACCTCAATACCTACGGCTTCAATACCATTCACGGACGTGGCGGTGCGGTCGCTACGGGCGTCAAAACCTCCCATCCCGAACTGACCGTCTGGCAGATGACGGGTGACGGCGACTGTCTCGCTATCGGCGGCAACCATTTCATTCATGAGATCCGCCGCAATGTGGATCTGAATATATGCTTGTTCAACAACCGTATCTACGGGCTTACCAAAGGGCAGTATTCGCCTACCTCGCCCAAGGGGTTTGTCTCCAAGTCCAGTCCCTTCGGCACGGTGGAACGCCCCTTCGTTCCCGCCGAACTCGTCTTCGGTGCACGCGGTACGTTCTTTGCCCGCACACTGGATGTCGATATGCCTACTACCGTCGATTGTATGGTGCAGGCGCACCGGCACAAGGGTGCTTCGGTGATTGAGTGTCTGGTCAACTGTGTTATCTTCAACAACGGCACCCACTCTTGGATTGCCGACCGCGAGACCCGTGCCGACCGCTCCATCGTTCTTCGCCACGGAGAGAAAATGCTCTTCGGCAAGGACAACGGCAAAGGTCTGGCGCTCGACTGTTCGCAGGGGCTTATCCCGCGTCTCATCGTCGTGCCTGCGGATGATCTGCGTGTCCTCGTCCACGATGCACACGAGCAAGACCCGACGCTCCATCGTATGCTGGCACTGATGGGGCAGCAGCAATATATGGAGGTGGGCAATACGCCTTCCGACACCGATCTGCCCATCGCTCTGGGTGTCATCCGTGATGTCGAAGCCGAGACCTACGACTATGCCGTCAATGCCCAGATCAACGAGGTGCGCTCCCATAGCAAAGCGCAGACATTCGACCAACTCACCGCCACCCTCGAGCAGTGGGAGATGTAGGAATGGCACAATAGGCAACAATGATATAAATCAATCAAATAAATTAAATCGCTTATGTAAACCGGCATCGGCAGGCGATGCAAAATATATATAAGTTATTATTTCTCGGGTGCAGTGGCACCCTCGATATAATAACATGACATATTTCTAACAGCATTTGCTATTATTTCGCACTCAAAGAAAAAGTCCCGGAAAAACTGTTTCTCTGAAAGAGGGTAGCAAAACGCACTAACAAGGAGTTCCCTATTGGAAAGTCCTAATGATAACTCGGTAATTCACGCTTTTGGTGTGAACTCTTTCGGGTTATCAGCAGGTTTTTCTTTCCGGGACTTCCTGTGAGTGCGAAAAAGAGTTCGCACTTTTTTAGTGCCTGTGGCTCTCGTTTCTCCCTCGGCAGCAGATTGATAGCATTGCACAACTATCAATCTATATGGCGAAAAACAGCAATCTCGGTCAGGCAAAGCAGGCTAAAAACGATGAGTTCTACACGCAGTATGCGGACATTCAAAAGGAGGTGAATGCCTACATAGAATACAATCCCGATGTGTTTCGTGGCAAGACCATCTTGCTGCCGTGCGACGACCCCGAATGGAGCAACTTTACCAAATTCTTTGCGAAAAACTTTGCGTACTTCGGGTTGCGCAAACTGATTTCCACCAGTTACGCCATCGAAAGCAAAAAGTATAAAACCGACTGGCAGCCCACACTCTTTGAGACTGCCAACCCGCTCTATGACGCAGACAAAACGCGTATCAAAGGCAAGATTTTTACCCTTACACACGACACCAATCGCAACGGCAGAATCGACATCGATGACCTCGAGTGGCATTATATGGAGGACGACGGCGATTTCCGTAGCGAGGAGGTTACGCGCCTGCGGGACGAAGCGGATATAATCATCACCAATCCTCCGTTTTCGCTGTTCCGCGAGTTCGTGCAATGGATAATGGACGGCGGCAAGCAGTTTCTCATCATCGGGAATATGAACGCCATTACCTATAAAGAGATATTTCCGCTAATCAAGGAGAATAAAATATGGTTAGGTGTAAGTAGCGGCGCACGTACTTATACCACTATGGATGGCGGTGCACAGAAAATGGGCAATACCTGTTGGTACACCGATTTGGATAATGGTCATCGTCACATCCCTATGCAACTAATGACTATGGAAGATAACATTATGTATAGCCGCCACAAGGAGATTAAAGGCGTAGGTTACAAGCACTATAGTAATTATGACGCCATCGAAGTACCCTATGCAGATGCCATTCCAAGCGATTATAACGGGATTATGGGGGTGCCGATTTCGTTTTTAGACAAATACTGCCCCGAACAATTTGAAATAATAGGGCAGACTCAAGGCGATTCGGGGAAAGAATTAGGACTTATTCCGTTTGACCGAGAATTGAAAAAACTGAATAAGAGTTTGCGCGATGGACAACTATATTATATGGAAGATGGCATACCGCAAAAGCCTTATGCGCGTATTCTTATCCGCAAGAAGCAATCCTAAAATTTGACACTTTTTATGGGTAGCCTATCCTATAACTATCCTAAGCACATCCTATGCTGTTTTGCACGGTTTTATGCAAGGGACGGCAGGGCAGGAAATCTTAACAAAAAGCACTTTTTGAAGACATGGACAGTGTGGGGACGACGCGTCTCGCGTCGTCAAAAAGGGTATGTAGTGGTATTGTCTATGACGACGCGGGACGCGTCGTCCCCACAAAGCATTAACGAATAATTAACGGTAATTAACGGAGAACAGAGGATATGATGACAACGGAATTACAGACCTTTACGGTGGAGCGGATATGTGAGGGCTTCACCTACAACGAGGCGGAAGGCAAGGGCTTGTTCGGGCTGGCGGGCAGGCTGACCATTCAGCCTGAGTACCAGCGCAATTACCTCTACGCCGAGCAGAACGGGGCGAAAGAGGTGGCGGTGATAGAGAGCGTGCTGCGGGGCTACCCGCTGGGCTTGATTTATTTCAACCGTGTGCGAGAGACGGGGCAGTTGGAGGTGCTGGACGGGCAGCAGCGTATCACCTCGCTCGGACGGTTCCTGACAAAGAAATTCGCCATTACGGACGAACACGGTATGGAGCAGTATTTCGACAGCCTGCCCGCCGACAAGCGGCAGAAGATACTGCATACCGAATTGTTGGTGTATGTGTGCGAGGGCGAGGAGAGCGATATACGGAGTTGGTTCAAGACAATCAACATCGCGGGTATTCCGCTCAACGAGCAGGAGATACTGAACGCCGTCTATAGCGGGCGGTTTGTAACACGGGCGAAGGAGGTATTCTCCAATTCGCAGAATGCGAACATCTCCAAATGGACAGCGTATATCCGCGGCAACGTGCGGCGGCAGGATTTTCTGCATACAGCGCTGGAATGGGTGAGCCGCGGGCATGTGGCGGACTATATGGCAGCGCACCGCGACCAAGCGGACATCAGCGGGATGCAGGTGTATTTCAATTCGGTGCTGGACTGGGCAAAAGGGGTGTTCCTGAACGTGGAGAAAGAGATGTGCGGGCTGCCGTGGGGCGACCTGTATGAGCGGTACCACGCTACGCCCTACGACCCGCAGCAGGTGGCGGAGGAGCAAAGGCGGCTGTATGAGGACTACTATGTAAAGAACAAACGGGGCATTTTTGAGTATATCCTCGGCGGGTGCAAGGATACGCGGTTGCTGGAGGTGCGCTGCTTCGATGAACCGACCAAGAAAACGGTCTATTCCCGCCAAACGGCGGAGGCGAAGGCTGCGGGCGTGTCGAACTGTCCGCTGTGTGCGCTGTCCTCTGTGGAAGCGATGCGGACGAAGATCTGGAAACTTGGCGAGATGGATGCCGATCACGTAGCGGCGTGGTCGAAAGGCGGAGCCACCGACATCAGCAACTGCCAGATGCTCTGCCAAACACACAATCGTGCGAAAGGGAATAAATAAGAGAGTATTTGCGTCTTTTCTATATGATTAGGGCACTCACGTTAAACTGGTGTTTCCGATGCGGGCTTCTTGAGTCCGCATTTTTTATGCAGAAAATATGCAGTGTATGCAACTCCTATACTCCATAATACCCATTACGTAGAAAAGACGTAGAAAGGACGTAGAAAGAATGGGCTTTTAGGTAGTGGATAGCACTCATTTTTATGCAAAGTATTCATTTTCTTATGCATAAAAACTGCATAAAAATCCATTCCTGCAAAAGATAAAAATTCTTTCTCTGCTTGCAGAACCCAAATAATTTCACTACCTTTGCCGCACAAACACAACCACGAATACACACCCTACAATGAAATATGCTGTTCTCTGCATATTAATTGTTAATTCTTAATTGTTAATTGAGTATGTTTCCCTTGGACAAACAATTGGTTGATCAGACCTGTATGGATTTCGGTCTGCGTAATGCACACGAACTCGGCAATGCTTCTATTCGCCAACTTGTGGGCGTAGTCAAGGACATCGAGCGCGCTACCGGCGAAGAGTTTATCCACATGGAGTTGGGCGAACCCGGTCTGCCTGCCGAGCAAATCGGTATCGAGGCCGAACATCAGGCGCTGCTCAACGGCTATGCTGCCCATTATCCTGTTATCACCGGTATTCCCGAAGTGAAGCATTGGGGCAGCGAGTTTGTCCGTGCATTCGTCGGACTGGATATACCCGACGATTGTATTGTGCCTACTGTGGGCAGTATGCAGGCGGCTTTTGCCCTCAATCTTACGATGTCCCAACTCGACAAAGAGCGTGATACCGTCCTTTTTATCGACCCTTGTTTCCCCGTTCAGAAACAGCAATGCAAGGTAATTGGTGTGCGCGTGGACTGCTTCGATGTCGCCGGTTTCCGCGGGGAAGCATTGGAGGAGGAACTGGAACGCCATTTCAAGACAGGCCGTATCGCGGCTATGCTCTTTTCCAACCCCAACAACCCCTCGTGGATGTGCTTGACGGAGCGTGAACTGGAGATCATCGGGCGCTTGGCTACCAAGTACAATGTGCTGGTGATCGAGGATCTGGCATATCTCAATATGGACTTCCGCGAGAGACGTGGTACTCCCTACGAACCGCCTTTCCAGCCTTCTGTAGGACGCTACACCAACAATTGTGTCCACATGATTTCCTGCTCCAAGATGTTCTCCTATGCGGGGCAGCGCGGGGCTATTGTGGCAATGAACCCTGTTCTTGCCCACCGCTGTTTCCCCGCATTGGCGGAGCGTTATGGCAACGACGGGCAGTTTCTGCGCAACTTTGTGTATATCATCCTTTATAGCCTCTCCTCGGGCGTTACCCACTCCGTACAATTCGCTATGGCGGCTATGTTCCGCGCGGCGTGTCAGGGAAATATCCGTTTCGTGGAGAATACCCGTGAGTATGCCCGCCGTGCCGCCAAAATCAAAGAGATAATGCTCCGCAACGGGTTCCATATCGTCTATGACCGCGATGCCGACGGCAAAGAGGTCGGCGACGGTTTCTTCTTTACTTTCGGCTACAAGGATTGGACAGGCGAGCAACTCCTCAATAAACTGATCTACTATGGCGTTTCTGCCATCGCGCTTGGCAGTACGGGTGCCAAGCGGGAGGGTATGCGCGGCTGCGCTTCTTCCATTCGTGATGACCAGTACGACGAACTCGACCGCCGCCTCGCCGCCTTCCACCGCGACTATCAATAAACTAATATCCTGAAAAACAATGGAAACAAACCGATATATGAGTGCCGCTGAGGCGGTACAACTGGTAAAAAGCGGCGATACGGTCGTCGTGCAAGGTTCCACCTCTATCCCTATGGCACTGCTCCGTGCGCTGACAGACCGTGCTGCCGAACTGCGTGATGTGCGCCTTATCTCCGGTTTCGGGGTGCATCCCGAGGATGCACCGTATGCCAAACGCGAACTGATGGACTCTTTCAAGGCACAGTCTATCTTTGTGCCCAACAATCTCCGCCGTGCCATGCGCGAGGGGGTGGCAGACACCATTCCCGCTTTTTTGGGGGAAGTGCCGTTCCTCTTTCGCAGCGGGCAGATCCCCGTGGATGTGGCTTTTATGCAGGTCAGTACCCCGGACGAGGAAGGCTGGTGCTCGTTTGGTATCTCGGCGGATATTATTTTCTCGGGAGCGGAATGTGCCAAAGTGCGTATCGCCCAGATGAACAGGTATATGCCCCATACGCAGGGCGATGCCAAGATACATATCTCCCGCCTGGACGCTGTCTGCCGTGTGGACGAACCGCTGGTCGAAGTGCCTACACCCTCGCCCACTGACATTGACACCCGTATCGGTAATTTTATTGCCGCCGAGATACCCGATGGCGCAACGCTCCAGATCGGCGTAGGGGGCATTCCCAATGCGGTTATCAATGCCCTGCGCAATCATAAGCATCTCGGTCTGCATACCGAGGCAATCACCGACGGCGTACTGCCGCTTATACGCAGCGGTGTCATCGATAATTCGCTGAAGAAAATCCGACCGGGCAAGAGTGTGGGCAGTCTTGTTCTCGGTTCCCGCCAACTGTATGACTATCTGGATTACAATCGGGATGTGGAACTCTATGACGTAGCCTATACCAATGACCCGCAAATCATACGCCAAAACCCGCGTGCTATGGCGATCAATTCTGCCATAGAAGTGGACTTGACCGGGCAGATCTGTGCCGATTCTATCGGCGATACCATCATCTCCGGTGTCGGCGGGCAGCATGATTTTATGTATGGTGCTGCTTTGTCCGAGGGTGGCAAATGCTTTATTGCCCTGCCGAGCCTCACCACCAAAGGCAAATCGAAGATTGTTTCGCACCTTGCGCCTGGTGCAGGTGTGGTTACCACCCGCTTCCAAGCGCAGTATATCGCTACCGAGCACGGTATCGTCTATCTGCGCAACCGACCGGTTATGGAGCGTGCCAAACTGCTTATCTCTATTGCCGATCCCTCTGTGCGCGAAGACCTGGAGCGGGCTGCCGTAGAGCGTTTCGGCATAGGTTTTCTCCGCTTAAAATAACGGGGAATTAACGTCCAATTACACGATAATTAACGTTCCCTGTAGAATACCACCGCCTTATTCTGTAAAGGTGCCTATCTTCCGTACCCTGTCTTCAAAACCGTCGCGGTCGGATAGGGTATGGTTCTTTACCCGTGCACGGTAGTTGTAGATGGTGTTTGCGCTGTAGCAAAGCAACTCCGCAATACGTGTGCTGGAGTCTATGCCCAGCCGTATCAATGCAAAAATACGCAACTCGGTATTGAGTGTCCCCTCTTTTTCGGGGTGTATGCGTTCTTCGGGGCGCAGCAGGGCATTGAATTCCTCTACAAAGTCCGGATAAATCGACAGAAAAGAGGTGTCGAAATGGTGGTAGAAAGCAGGCATCTCTGCTTCCATGAATTGTGCGGAGGTCTGTCCGGTGGCTTTGGGCGCCATCTTTGCCATTCGCCTGAGGCTGTCGGCATACACTGCCAGATAGAGCGAGATATACCGCTCTTTGATGTTGTTGGCTTCGTGCAGCGACCGGTTGACTCCCCGCATACGCTTGTTCAGACTATGCAGATGACGGTTCTGCCTAACCGCAATCATCGCCAGTACAACCACGGAAAGCAGCATCAGAACCAGTACACCCAGAATAATATACAGCCGCTGTGCCGCTTGCTCCTGTTGCTGTTCGTGTGCGGTACTGATGATTTGCGACACTTTGTTGATTTGCCCGAAACGCATACGCGCATTGAAGATGGCGGCATTGGCAAGCGAGTATTGCATATAGCGGTATGCCCGCTCTATGTCGCCCTTTCCTTCGTCGAATACCAGTTCTGCCAGCATCCAACTGGACGCATTGTCGGTTATTCCGCTTCGTACATCGGCCAGCGCGGAGCGTATCAGCCATTCTTTGCGTTCCTGATCGTTTCTTTCTCCCCGTGCTTGCTCCGATTTTTCGTAGGCATATATGGCATATTCGTGCGTGTCTGTCGGCGGAACCATATCCGTGTAATGCCGCTCGTACACCGATTCCGCACCGTACATACGCCGTCTGCAGTTTTCCAACCCGATCCGTATATGATCCGGTACTTTTCCTTGGCATAATTGTTCCGCCCATTCATAGTATAGCAGTGCCGAGTCGCACATGTAGGGGGAATACACTTCGGCTATCGAGAATGCCATTTCGGCAGTCGGCTCCCGCCGGAATATCGTTTTCAGGTTCTCCGCCTGTTCTGCACGCTGGGAGAGATACTCATCGGCGCGTGCAATCTCTTTGTCCAATACGTTTAACAGTGAATCTGCGGTCTGTGTTTGGGAAGCATACAGACTGCCGCTCAATAAAACAATAAAAGCCAATGGGAATAAATGTCGGTTCATGGTAGTTATCTTATTCACCGTACAAAATTACAAAGAATATCCCGTTTGTGCAAATTTTGCCGGAGTGATTAGGCGGTTTCTGCTTGTATTATAGCGGGTTATGGCAAGATGTTTTCCCCGTATATAAAAAGGGCTGTCCAACTTGTTCGTTAGACAGCCTCCAATTCTCTTGTTACCACCTGGCGGCGATTATCGTTTCACCCACGCTTGAATATCCTCATACGAGGTATAGTTCAGCAACTTGCCGTCCTCGATGTGCAGGGTGGGGTAGGTTTTGCGCAGGGCTTTGGTGCAACCTGCAATGCCGCTTCCGCCCGAGGTAGCAAAGGGGATAATGGTCTTGCCGCTGAAGTCGTATGCCTCAAGGAACGTGTTGATAATACGCGGTGCCACATACCACCATACGGGGAACCCGACATACACCATAGTGTATCCGTCCAAGTTCTCTTTGGTCTTTTTGATGGCGGGGCGTGCACTCTCGTCGTTCATCTCTACCGTGCTGCGCGATTTCTTGTCCTGCCAGTTCAGGTCTGCCGATGTGTAGGGCTGCACAGGCGCAATCTCCATCAGTTCGCCGCCCGAAGCGAGAGCAATCTGTTCTGCCACTGCCTTCGTCGTGCCGGTGGCGGAAAAATATGCAACCAGCACTTTGTCGGCTGCATTCACATTTGCAATAGCCATAATCGTTACAATGCTTAAAATAAAACGTTTCATATCTTGTTTATTCGTTGATAAGTTGATTTGTTTATACGTGGTTTGGTCGGTTGAATGGAGTTTATGCGTTTAACTTTTTCAACGGATTAACCATTTCAACAACGCATAAACCAATCAACTCCTAAACTCCTTAACCTATTCGACGGTATTCCGTCGGCGTAATTCCCGCATGCCGTTTGAAGAACCGCACAAAGTGCTGCGGGTGCTGGAAACCCGTCTGCATCGCCACTTCTTTGATGGTCAGTTCGGGGCTTTGCAGTTGCCGTTTGGCGTACTCGAACAGGCGCAGGGCGATATACTCTTGCGCACTCTTGCCCGTCTCGGCTTTCACCATATCGCCGAAATAGTTGGGCGACAGGTGTACACGGTCGGCAAAATACTTCACGGTGGGTATGCCGTCGGTGGCGGTCTTGCCCGAGTTGATATACTCGTTCAGCAATTCGCTGAAACGCGAAATCGCCGTGATGTTCATATCCTGACGGGTGATGAACTGCCGCTCGTAGAAA
Organism: uncultured Bacteroidales bacterium; assembly: GCA_934716995.1. Classification (GTDB taxonomy): domain Bacteria; phylum Bacteroidota; class Bacteroidia; order Bacteroidales; family Paludibacteraceae; genus Colicola. The sequence continues at coordinate 56,483 of CAKUYO010000005.1, forward strand.
CGCAGGCAGTAGTCCAATAGCAGTTCCAAGTTGGTGATGATCAGCCGGCGCGAGAACTTGTCTATCGGGTGCTGCAACTCTATGTCGATGATATGCATACAGTTCTGCACTACCACTACCTCGTCTTCCGACAGGTGCAACGCCTCGTTGCTGGCGTAGGAGAAGAACGAATACTCGCGCATCTTCTTTTCGAGTGTCGTGCCGTGGATAAAATCGGGGTGAAAAAGTACGCCGGTACATTTCGGGCGTGCTACATTGCCGGATGCTACTTGCACTTCCTGCCCGGGTGCCATACTGACAATCGTCTCGCAGTCGTAGTCGTATTGTGTCCTGCCGTAGTTGAGTACGCACCCTTTGGTCTCTTTGAGCCAGATGCTGTAGAAATCATATACATAGCGTACGCCGGTCGGCACATGTTTGGTGTTCTCGTCAAACCGCACAAACGCCACTTGCGGGTGCATGGTCTTGAATCCGCAGATGTCGTTGTATTCCTGTATGGTGGTGATATGCTGTTGCTTTTCCATAATGTGTTTGTTTTTACGCTGCAAATTTACGAATAATTTCCTTTCCTCCCAAATCCCCGTCTCCAAAAGCGTAATGCAGGTACTCCATTCCGTAATCAGGGTAGTATAATGCGAGACTGCGTGTAACAAAAAAAAGACTGTCTGACAATCTGCCAAACAGCCTTTCTTATTACGCATTACGCATTGTTATTTTACTTCCTCGAAATCAACATCTTCGGCACCGCCGTCGTTGTTGCCGGAGTTGGAAGAACCATTGCCTTGGTTACCATTGAAGCCACCGTTTTGTGCGCCGCTGAAGTCTGCGTTCTGTGCACCTGCTCCCGCATTCTGTGCGTTGTACATCTCTGCACTTGCAGCCTGGAATGCAGTCATCAGTGCGTTGTTGGCAGCCTCGCAAGCGTCGGCGTCTTTCTTCTCATAAGCCTCTTTCAGGTTCTTGAGTGCTTCCTCGATAGGCGCTTTCTTGTCGGCAGGCAGTTTGTCGCCCAGTTCGGCAAGTTGTTTCTCGGTCTGGAAGATAGTAGCGTCGGCTTTGTTGAGTTTGTCCACGCGCTCTTTTTCGCGTTTGTCTGCTTCGGCGTTAGCCTCAGCCTCAGCCTTCATACGCTTGATCTCTTCCTCGCTCAAGCCGCTCGAAGCCTCGATACGGATCTTCTGCTCTTTGCCCGTAGCCTTGTCCTTGGCGGTTACGTTCAGGATACCGTTGGCATCAATATCGAATGTAACCTCAATCTGCGGTTCGCCACGGTGTGCCGGCATGATGCCGTCGAGGTGGAAGATACCGATCTGCTTGTTCTGTGCAGCCATAGGACGCTCGCCTTGCAGTACCTTGATCTCTACACTCGGCTGGTTGTCCACAGCGGTGGTGAATACTTCCGTCTTCTTGGTAGGGATAGTCGTGTTGGCGTCAATCATCTTGGTCATCACACCGCCCATAGTCTCGATACCGAGGCTCAGCGGGGTAACATCCAACAGAAGCACGTCTTTTACTTCGCCCGTTAGCACACCGCCTTGGATGGCTGCACCTACGGCTACTACCTCATCCGGATTAACGCTCTTGTTAGGAGCCTTGCCGAAGAATTTCTGTACAGCCTCTTGGATAGCAGGGATACGAGTAGAACCACCTACCAGAATGACCTCGTCGATATCTTTCGTTGTCAGACCGGCTTTCTCCAAAGCGGTACGGCAAGGAGCGATAGTCTTTTGGATAAGGTCGTCGATCAGTTGCTCGAATTTCGCACGTGTCAGCGTCTTAACCAAGTGTGCCGGAACACCGTTTACAGGCATAATGTACGGCAGGTTGATTTCGGTGGTTGTTGCGTTCGACAACTCGATTTTCGCTTTCTCTGCCGCCTCTTTCAGACGCTGCATAGCCATCGGGTCTTTGCTCAGATCGGCACCGCCGTTCTCGTTCTTGAACTCCTGAACGAGCCAGTCGATAATACGGTGGTCGAAGTCATCACCGCCCAGGTGGGTATCACCGTCGGTAGCCTTTACTTCGAAGACGCCGTCGCCCAACTCCAGTACGGATACATCGTGCGTACCGCCACCGCAGTCGAAGACCACAATCTTCATATCTTTGTTCGATTTGTCGAGACCGTAAGCCAAAGCGGCTGCCGTAGGTTCGTTTACGATACGGCGTACGTTCAAGCCCGCAATCTCACCAGCCTCTTTCGTAGCCTGACGTTGGCTGTCGTTGAAGTATGCAGGTACGGTGATGACAGCATCGGTAACCTCTTGTCCCAGATAATCCTCGGCGGTCTTTTTCATCTTTTGGAGAATGATAGCCGAAATCTCTTGCGGAGTGTAGAGACGTCCGTCAATGTCCACACGCGGAGTGTTGTTGTCGCCCTTTACTACTTTATAGGGTACACGTGCTATTTCATTAGCCAAGCGGTCATAGGTCTCACCCATGAAACGTTTGATAGAATATACGGTTCGTGTCGGATTGGTAATGGCTTGACGCTTTGCAGGGTCTCCCACTTTGCGCTCGCCGCCATCTACAAAACCTACAACCGAAGGAGTCGTACGCTTACCTTCAGAGTTAGCAATTACGATAGGTTCGTTGCCTTCCATCACAGCAACGCAGGAGTTAGTTGTTCCTAAGTCAATTCCAATAATCTTAGACATAATCAAGTATGATTTTAAGTGTTAATATTCAAAGTTATCCCGCCGCGCTCATTGTGCATTATGCATTTCGCATTGTGCATTGTTGAACGCGACACCCTGATAGAGACAAATCCTGTGCCAAAGCCCCGACCCCTTTTTCTGTGTCAGTTTTTGCTGTCAATCTGTCAGTCCTATAAGCAAAAACTGCCGAATCACATACGAATCACATACAAATCACATAGATCTGACAGCATAAGATATTGGACATATCCTATTACTTATTATTTGAAACCGAAAACAAAATAGACGGCGGCAATCAGGCACAGAGCCGCCACGATGTGGTTCCATTGCAGGTGGGTATGAAAAGCCACGGCACTGAACACTACGAATACTGTAAGGGTGATAACCTCCTGTATCACTTTCAGTTGCATTAGCGAGAACGGACCGCCGTTACCCTCGAAACCGATACGGTTGGCAGGTACCTGAAGGCAGTATTCGAAAAAAGCGATACCCCACGAAATGGCAATGACGGCAATCAGCGGCAGTTGACGGAACCATGGCAGTTCGCCCAATTTCAGATGTCCGTACCATGCCAATGTCATAAACACATTGGAGCAAATCAATAGCAAAACAGTATATACCCCGTTCATAATCAATATATAATTTACAAATTCACACACTTACAAATTTACAAATTCTTCATCGCCGCGCTCCAAACCGAGTCGCGTATATGAGGGTTGAGACTTTCCAATTGCTTTATGAGCCTTTTGACCGCCGCCCGGCTGCTCTCTTTCTCGAAGGGGCAGAGTTGTTTCTGCTTCTCGTACCCGCGCAGAGCCGCATAGCGCACCAGATCTTTCTCCTCGATCATACATAGTGGGCGGATGAGTTGTATCGGCATCTTGTCCAACTGCAGCGAGGGGGTTATCGTACTGAACGAACCTTGGAAAAACAGGTTCATCAGTGCCGTCTCCACAATATCATCCTTGTGGTGCCCGAAAGCGATCTTGTTGCACCCGAGTTCCTGTGCCGTGTCAAACAACGCTTTGCGGCGGTACCATGCACAGAGGAAGCACGGGTCTTTCTGTTTGCGGGCGATCTCCTGTGCCGTCAGTCCGTCCGGCGTGGCGATTTCGGTGTCGCGTACCACCAGCGGCACCTTCCATTCGGCGCAGAACTGCTCCAAATAACTTACATCAGATATGTACGCCCGCTCGCGTACGCGTACATGTACGGCGGTAACGCGGAACCGCGGCACATAGATCTGCGACCGCTTGCCTAACAGTTCCACCAGAGCCAGACTGTCCTTGCCGCCGCTCAAGCCGATAAGGATATGGTCGCCGTCTGCAATCAGCCCGTAATCGGCGCACGCCTTGTGAAAACGGCGGGTGATACGCGCCTGCAATTTCTCTAATTCAATTTGTTCTGGAGTCTTGTTCATACCGTATATATGTCTGTTTCGGGTACAAAGGTAACGAAAAACGCCTGTATTACACACATAAATCAAGAAAAATACACTTTTTCTTACTTTTTTTCTGCAAAAATTTTGCAGTATCAAAAAAAAGCAGTAATTTTGCACCCGCTTTCGAGAGAGAAAGCAAGTGGTCTTACACACAATGCGGCAATAGCTCAGTTGGTAGAGCACGACCTTGCCAAGGTCGGGGTCGCGAGTTCGAGTCTCGTTTGCCGCTCAAAGAGCAGGACGTTGTTCCTGCTTTTTTACTCTAAATGCCCGGGTGGCGGAATTGGTAGACGCGTACGTTTCAGGTGCGTATGTCGTGAGGCGTGCAGGTTCGAGTCCTGTTCCGGGCACAACCGATTAGAGTAAACCGGTGGTCTTACACACAGCGGAAAGACGCTACATACAAATTGGGAGAACTTCGGTTCTTGCGGTTTGACGAAGGAGAGGTTGCGGGGCTGCTGAGCCCTCGAGGCTGGGAGTTACGTAACACACTCCGATGAAGCGCAGGTGGTGAAATTGGTATACACGCTACTTTGAGGGGGTAGTGGTCGCAAGATCGTGTGAGTTCGAGTCTCATCCTGCGCACAACGGAAAACGGTTGGTTGTCTTTTGGGCAACCAACCGTTTTCCGTAGAGCAATCATAAAACCATACTGCTAACTAATACTGATCAACATCATGAAACACTTCTCTCTACGTGCTTTTTGTATCGCTGTGTGTACCCTTTGCCTTACTTTTGTGCAGGCACAGGTAACCACCGTTCCCGCTATCATTCAAAAAGGATACAAAGGCGAGATTACTATCGTATTCAATCCCAACGAGGGCAACAAGGGTATGGCGACCGCTACTGCCTGCTATGCGCATACGGGTATCACCTACGGCGGCACATCGTGGCAGAAAGCCCCCACGTGGCGCGGCGGCGAGGACAAATACAAGATGACCCGAAACGCCGACGGCAACTGGGAACTGAAAATCACTCCGAGTATGTACGCTTACTACGGTGTACCCGAGACAACGGAAATTACACAACTCTGCTTTGTCTTCAACGACGGCAAAGGCGGCAAATTGGAAGGCAAGACCGCCGAAGGCGGCGACATCTTTGTCAATCTGGCGGCGGCTGGACTGGCAGCAAGCATACAGACGGCTATGCCAGAAATAAGCACCAAAGGGGACAAAATCACTCTCTCCTGCCACGCAACACAGGCGGCAGCCCTGACGCTCACTCTCAACGGCAAGACGGTACAAACCGCCAATAGTACGGAACTGACCTACACCACCACGCTCTCGGCGGAGGGCAACTATGGTTTCGAGTTCGTAGCCAAGACCGACAACGAAGAAGCCACTGCTACAGCATACACCTGCGTACCGCAAGCCCCGACCAAAGCCAACCGCCCCGACGGAGTGATGAACGGTATCTACTATGACAAAGACGACCAAACCAAGGTAACGCTCTGTACCTACGCCGCAAGCAAGACCGAGCCTGCACAGCATGTCTTTGTAGTAGGCGACTTCAACGACTGGACGATCAGCAACGACTATCAGTTGCGTCAGGCAACCGACAGTGCCTATTTTTGGATAACCCTTACGGGACTGACACCCAAACAGGAGTACGCCATGCAATATGTGGTGGTGCGTGCCGACGGCGTGGTCAAATACATCTCCGATCTCTATTCCGAGAAACTGCTGCACCCGCTTGACCAATACGAGCCGGCTAAGATAGACCCGTCGCTGATGCCGTACCCCGAGAAAGGGCGCGACTATGTAACGGTGATACAGACAGGTAAGGAGCCTTTTGCATGGTCGGACGCCACGCTCAACTTCAAACGTCCGGACAAGAACAACCTGGTTATCTACGAGTTGTGGGTCTATGACCACACGCCTATGCGCTCCATAGAGGGGTTGATGGAGCGCCTCGACTATCTGCAATATCTGGGCGTAAACGCAGTGGAGTTGATGCCCGTAACTGAGTTCGACGGCAACGAGAACTGGGGCTACTCGCCCAACCACTATTTTGCCTTGGACAAGGCGTACGGCACGCCCGAACAACTGAAGACCTTCATCGACGAGTGCCACAAATGCGGTATTGCCGTCATTCTCGATATGGTCTTCAATCACGCCACAGGGCTCAACCCGATGAACAAACTCTATCCCTATGGCGACGACCTGAAGAACAACCCGTGGTTCAACGTTACCGCTCCGCACCCCGACAATGTCTATGAGGACTGGAATCACGACTTCGCACCTGCACACGCTATGTTTACCCGCGCTCTGCAATACTGGTTGCAGGAGTACAAAGTGGACGGCTACCGTCTCGACCTCAGTCATGGTATCTGCGGCGCGAAATACAATGCGGTGGAGAACCTGACCGACTACTATGAGAAGGGTGTCAAAGCCGTGGCAGACGACGCCTATATGATTCTGGAACACTGGGGAACCAATATGAGCAGCGACCGCCCGAAATTAGTCAATGCTGGTATGCTCTGTTGGAACAATACCTGCAACGCATTTGAGCAGACCGCTATGGGCTGGCTCAAAGACGGAGATTCTTTCGCCGATGCCAACAAAGACGGCTATGTCTCCTATCCCGATAGCCACGACGAGGAGCGTGCGTTCTTCAAAGCCAAACAATGGGGCGACGGAGAAATGAAAACCGACGAAGCAACGCGCATCGGACGTGTGCCGCTCAATATGGCATTCGCCACTCTGCTCAACGGGTCCCACATGTTCTACCACTTTGCCGAACTCGGCTACGACAACTCGAAGTATCAGAACGCCGCCGGCAAGTGGGGTACGGACAACGAATACGGTATCAAAGCCGAGGTACAGGAAGAGGTGAAGATGCAGGTGAAGATGCGTCCCGAGAACGCCGGTTGGTTCCGCAAGGGCAGTGTACGTATGGACGCTTACCAAAAGATCGCACAGGCTATCCAACTGCGTACACGCCTGATGCCCGAAGTGTTTGAGGGCAACCCCACTGCCGTACAGATAGGCAGCGGGCAGAAAATGCGCACTATCCAGTGGGGCAACAATGTATTTGTGGCAGGCAACTTCTCTGCCGCCACCGCCCAATCCGTAACCCTGCCAAGCGGAACGTGGTACGACTATTATCTCAACGGCACTGCGGCATCGGGTACTGTTACCTTGCAACCGGGGGAACTGAAGATCTATACCGGTACCAAGGTGTCGCTTCCGCAAGTACCCGGGAACTTCGATTTTGCCATGGGAATCGATGATACCACTGTCGCGCCTTCTGCCGCAGCCGCTGCGCAAAAAGTGCTTATAGACGGCATCGTCTATATTGTCCGCGACGGTGTATGGTACGACCTGATGGGCAAAAAAATCCGATAAACCGCGATCTACAACAAACCCGCCTGTGCAACAGACTGCACAGGCGGGTTTGTTGTATGGCAATGTGCTTACAGCACGTTCAGTACCTGCTCTTTGATTTGCTCGAGGATATCTTTCATCTTCACCACTATAATCTGCATCTCGCTTTGGTTGCTCTTGCTGCCGAGGGTGTTGATCTCACGCCCCATCTCCTGCGCAATAAAGCCCAGTTTCTTTCCCACACCTGTACCGTCGCCGTTCATGGTCTCGCGGAAGTATTTGATATGGTTCGTCAGACGCACTTTCTCTTCTGTTACATCGAGTTTCTCCAAGTAGTAGATCATCTCCTGTTCGAGGCGGTTCATATCTATTTTCTGCTTGGTTTCGTCGGCAAGTTTGTCCAGATTGTTCAGCAGATGCAGGCGTATCTTCTCGACACGGCTATTCTCGAAAGGTTCGATCTCAGCCAGCAGAGCCGCAATACCGTCCAACTTCTCGGTAAACATACGCTCGAGTGCGGCACCTTCTTGGGTACGGAATGCCAGAAAAGCGTCAATGGCTCGGTTGAGCGTGGTACGCACGGTCTCCCATTCCTGTTCGCCGGCTTCGGCGCAATCCTCCGACGGTTTCAGTACGTCGGGAATACGCAATATGCTGTCCAATAGGTTGCAGTCCTGTATGTTGTACTGCTGTTGCAACTCTTTCAACTCGTTGTAATAGTATGCAAACGCCTCACGGTTGACGGGGGCGAAACCGACCTCTGCATCGGGATTGGCAGTGTCCTGGTAATAGATACTCAAGTCGATCTTGCCGCGCTCCAGCCGCCGGCTGATGATCGTGCGTATATCCAGTTCGTGGGCACGCAACTGCGGTGCGAGGCGCATACTCAGATCCAGCGACTTCGAGTTGAGACTGCGCACCTCAACAATCACTTTCTTATGTTCCTTCAGTTGGCTTTCGGCTTTGCCATAACCTGTCATTGATAAAATCATATCTTGTCTGTTGTAATGCTTCTGTATTGGGTGTTATTTGATGCGGACATTCACTTTCATCGGTTTGGTGGCGGAGTTCCATGCCTCTTGTTTGTCGTATTTCACTTTCACCTGTATCGAATCCGCCTTCTGTGTGTGTGGGTCGGTAGCCACCACGTTGATACTGTCGTTGGGCCAGCCCTCCAACTCCCCGCTGTACCTGCCCTGTGTATTGGTCAGCAACGTATCGCCTATGGCAAAATTCTTATAGCCTTTTACCACCACTTGCGCACCTTCTACGGGGCGGTTGTCTGCATTGCGTACCGTACCGCTTACTTGATAATGCGCCATCGGAATACCATACATTGCCATTATCTCTCCCGACCGGTCTGCGGCTTTCTTGCTGCTCCCGCATCCTGTCAGTACACCCACGACCGTTCCCAAAATCAGGTTCAGACGCAAGATAAAACGTGCTTCTATTGTTTTCATTTTGTATATCTGTATATTTCCGTATGACCGATACCTACCACATATTCTGCTGCTCCCATACCGCACCAGTAACCTAATCCGCCCACGATGTTTGTCTCTATGTTTTTGTACGTTTCTACAAAAAATACTCCTTGCGTCATACTCTGTGCACCAAAGGAATCCCAACATCGGTACTCTTCCGCACCGATGTGCGCAAATTTTATGCCAATTCTGACACTGTCTGTTTTAGGGAAAAACAAACTGCTCCCGTTGCCGGCTCCCAAACTATTCTTCGAGCCGAAATCAAGCGGGTTGCGAATATCTATCCGCATCTGCTCTTTCTGTGCCTCAAAGACTCCCGCCGGACAAAGTGAATACTGACTGCCTTCGGCTTTTTTAATCATTACAAGGTAATGTTCTCCCGGTATCAGATGGCTGCAATAACCGAATATCTCCGTATAAATGGAATCCTTTACCCTGACTGAGATTGAATCAAGAGCCGGTACGGATGGAATACACGTAGTGGCGGTAGCGGAATAATTCTTATATGAAGCACGAATACGATATGTTTTTCCTACTTCGCCTTTTATGAAAACAGAGGTGTAGATATAGGGTGGCATATAGTTGGTGTCCACTCTCCCGGTGAGGATAACCGAGTCGGAACCGTCGTACAAAACAACCCGTCCGAAAGTGATGATGTGTTCGGGTATTGCCTCTTCCAAGGTACGGAATGTATCTTTGTCGTTATTCAGCGGATAGGTGGTGTGCAATAGTACTACGGGATGCTGGTAGGCATCTATCCAACCCTCAACGACCAGTGTCGGTTGCGCTACATCTGCAGGGCGGCAGGCACACAGGATACACACACATAGCAAAGCGGCTGCAGACCTGTATAGGGTAGAGATATGGAGTTTAGAATTTGCCATAGATACTGATAGAGGGGACGATGACAGACAAAGCGGTACCGTGAACAGGTTGCAGGTTCTCGCGATAGACCACAAACTGCTGGTTGCGGTGGCAATAGACATTGTACAGAGACAGGTTGATACCCAATTTGTGGTCTTGCTTTTTGATAATATCATACGAGCAAGACAGATCCAGCCGGTTGTACAACGCCATATGTGCACCGTTGAACGTGGAATAACGGCAAATCATCTGTCCGTTGAGAAAATAGGCTTCCTTTGCCTCTGTGTAGGGCAGTCCGCTCGCCAGAACGAACTGCGCGCCGATATTCCAACGCTTGGCAAAACGTGCATTGAGGACGATATTCAAGTCGTGTCGTCTCTCGTGGCTCGCAGCATAGATGTATTGTTGAGAACCCTCCAAACCGGGCAATTTGCGTCTCGCCCACCCTAATGAATAGGAGATATAACCCGTGAGGACACCGCTGTTTTTCTGCAACATCAGGTTCAAACCGTAGTTGCGCCCGTCGCCACGAATGAGATAGTCTTGATAGTTGAAGCCCTTGTTGATAAGTTGCATAATGTTGCCCAGCGACTCTACTACACCGTATATCTGTTTGAAATATGCCTCGGCTTGCAGTGCGATCTTGCCCGATAGGAACGAGGCTGAATAGCGCAGGTTGCAGGCAATGGCTCGCTCGGGCGAAAACAGACTGTCGGCAGGCAGAAAGAAATCGGTAGGCAAACCGCCGCCCGTCAGTCCTGCCTTGTGGAAATATTGGGTGTAAAGTCCGCCGTGAAGCGACAATTCATGGCAAGGGGCTACCCTGAAGCGGAAAGACACCCGCGGGTCGCACGCTCCGAACAAGCGGGTACGGTAGTACAGACTGCCGTGCAAACCGATGTTGTAGCGGAACCAATCGGTTACGGTGTGCTGCAGGTCAATGCCCATCGAACCTTCGCCCGCATATTGCAACGATGATACTGGCGGAATGGCTATCTCCAATCCCTCCTGCGAAAAAGACAGCGGACGCAAAATATACTGTGAATAGTCGATAGCGGCGGACAGATACAGATTGTCAATAAGGCAATAATTGATACGGTTTTTCAGGTCGATACTCGACCACAATGCATCCGCTCCTACCACGGTATTCATTGCATTGACGCCCACGCGGTTGCTAAAATGCGAATAACTGATGGAGGTTTTCCATTGTCCGCCATGCAGACGATGCCGCCAATAGGCGGAGCCGACAATGTTATACCACTTCACCCCTACATCGTACTGCGAAGTACCTGCCACTGTGATATGGTCCCTGTTGAAAAAGCCTGTGAAAACGATCTCGTCTTTCTCCGTGGGGCGGATGGCATACGTCAGGTTGGCATCCGCAAAGTTATATCCTAATTGGGTGTCTTCTATTTTGAGCCAGCGTTTGTAGAGCAGGTTGAGATACGACCCGCGCGCCGAGAGATAGAGTGCACTCTTCCTGCCGCAAGGAATGGCCATAGTCAGGTCTGTACTGACCAACCCGATATTGCCTTCTATACCGAAATGAGATGGGAGGGTGTGCTTGGTCTCAAAATCCACCTTGCCGCCGATACGGTTCTCCATAGTACCGCTATGTTCAGCCTGCTCTATAGTGATTTTGTCAAAATGGGGAGCAATAAAGGCGGAATACAGTCCCAGCAAATGGTTGGGGTAATAAATGGGCGCACCATTGATACTTACAATGCTCTGATAGTCGTCGCAGCCCTGTATGTGGATGCCCGCTGTGGTTTCATTGTTGGTCTGAATACCCGCCAGCGACTGCATATAGCGCACGGGGTCGCTTGTGCCGAGAAACTTGGGCATATTACTGATGTCCTGTACATTGACCACCAGTTTGTTGTCTCTCGCCGCAACAAAAGAAGAACTGCGCTGCTGCACAATCTCCACCTCGTCAATCTGCTTCGATATGGTAAGTGTATCGCGAGAAATAGCCTGCCCTATACAGGACAGGCTACTCATACACAGCACTATACTCAAAAACGCTTGACGCATTAGAACTTAATGTGTCCGATACCGAATTCAGGGTCAAGCAAATCAATATATTTGTTTACCAGATCTTCTGCCATATAAACCAGCGAATTGAATGTCTTGGCATCGAAATAAGTTTCAAATGCGTAAGTCGTTTGGTCTTTGGGAAAATACAGAACCGGCTCTACATCGTAAATAACATAGTTGATAGGGAAGTTTTCACTGAAATCAGAATAGCCGTTATTGTATCGATTGGTATAATCCCACGGTTCGTATGAATCCTTACGTTCGCAGGGTTGCAGTTTCAGTTCTGCTTGTTTCTCCTCTTTATTATTGCCGTAGTACAATGCGCAACTCAGATATTTGTCATACATTGAGCAATATTCCTTTTGAGCCGCCAAGGTATAGCATGCTTTTTCCCAATAGGGATAATAATATCCGGTATTTGTTCCGTACTCCGTCTTATAGGTATAGGTGCGTGAGGGGATGTCATCCGCATCATACTTCTTGTTCCATGCTACGGCTGCATCGTACAAAGCAGCCCCATCGGTCATCTGTCCTGTCACATGTACACGGTCAAGCACATTCAGTTTCGCCTCTCCTGCACCGATTTTACCTAACAGATACTCGTATCTGTCTTCATATTTTTCAATCCATTCCACACCGTTATCCTCGGTGATATTGCCACCGTTGTTCCACTCTATCAGTTCGTACTTGGGCAGACTTACCGCACCGGACAGGAGCGTGGTCTCGCCATAGTTAACCGCAAAAGCGGCTTTGGCGGAAGCGGTGCTTACCTCGGCATCTTCCGATACCGTGATATTCACCACTTGTAGTGCCAGCGACTCGTTGAAATAGTCTTTCAGGTTGCTGTCCCAGTTGAAAGTAAAGGAGATGATGGTGTTGCCGCCTTGTTTGAGGTACATCTTGATAGTGGCAGGAGCCAGCACTTTGATAGTGCGTTTGCCCTCATAAACACGCTCGGAGCCGTTCCAGTTGCCGTCGGAATCGTACAGATCTTTATACGAATACTCCTCATAGGTATAGGCAATTTCGGTCTCTTTGCCTTCGCCCCAAAGTTTTACTTCACATTCCGTTCCGTCGGCGTCTTTGAACAGCAGGCGGGCCGTGGCATCATTGGTGTGTGTGATTTTGATGGTTTTCTTGGCATCGTCCATCTCAAACAGACGCCCCATGGCAGCAAGAGAAAAGAGAATGGTTTTGTCGGTAGCGGTAGCCAACTGCTCGCCTGCTGCCACCTGTGCCATACGGCGCGGCATACCGAAGAACGGTTCCAACTGACTGCGATAATCGGTTTCTATCTGATTCTCAATATCATCCCAGTTGTAACTCTCATATTTCTTGTATAAGCCGTTACACAAGTCCACCGCTGCCTTTTGATCTGCGGTATTGAATGTATTGAGCAGTTGTTTGCCCGTCTCAACAAGATAGTCTTTCGAGTCGGTGCTGCTCAATTGTTCCACATTGGTTTTCTCCTTGCAGCCGGTAAAGACCACACTTGCCGCTACGACCATAGCCATAGCCAAAACAACGGATTTTTTCATACACATTAAATATATTGGTTAGTATTTTAATATTGCGCTGCAAATTTACAACTATTTTTCCGTATGACAAAACTTATTTTTATTTTCCTATACAAAAATGACTGAATATATTGTTCAATACTTCCTGTGAGGTGATCTGCCCCGTGATTTCGCCGAGGGCGGTGAGGCAGTCCTGCAAGTCCATACTGAGGAATTCGCCCGACACACCGTTTTTCAACCCCTGCTGCACACGGCGGATAGCCTCCAAAGCCCGCACCAGTGCCTCGTAGTGGCGTGCATTGCTGATGGTTACGGTATTGGTGGTATCCATCTGCTCCGCTGCTACACGCGCCAAGGCTTCCTTGAGCGATTCCACATCGCCGCTTTTTGCGGAAATGTGCAATGAATTTGTAAATTTGTAAGTTTGTAAATTTGTAAATTGCGCATTACGCATTACGCATTTCACATTATCTACAAGGTCGGCTTTGTTCCAGACTTGCAGGAGCGTCTTGCCCGTGAGGTCTATGCCTGTGAGGTCGGTTTGCGGGTCGGTGGAGTCGATTACCTGCACGATAATCTGTGCTTTCTCGGCGGCTTGTCGGCTGCGCTCGATACCCATGTTCTCCAGTTGGTCGCCCGTTTCGCGGATACCCGCCGTATCAATCAGGCGGAAGAGTATGCCGTTGATCACCAGCGTATCCTCGATGGTATCGCGGGTGGTGCCGCGTATGTCGCTCACGATAGCGCGCTCTTCGCCTACGAGGGTGTTGAGTAGCGTCGATTTGCCCGCATTGGTAGCACCTACAATCGCCACCGGAACACCGTTGCGAATGGCATTGCCTGTCTTGAACGAGCGGGTCAGTTGTGTCAGTTTCTGCTCTATCTCCTGTGCCAGAGCGGTCAGTTCGGAGCGGTCGGCAAACTCCAACTCCTCGTGGTCGGCGAAATCGAGTTCCAGTTCGACGAGAGAAGTGAAATGCAGCAGCCGTTCCCTCAGTCCGCGCAACTCGCCCGATACGCTGCCGCGCAACTGGCTGAGAGCCAAATCTTTTTCGGCTTTCGACTGCGAAGCGATCAGGTCAGCCACCGCCTCTGCCTCGGTCAGATCCATCTTGCCGTTGAGAAACGCCCGTTGCGTGAACTCGCCCGGTTTAGCCATACGGCAACCGGCATCTATCAGCCAGCGGAGCAACTCCTGCTGGATATACAGACTGCCGTGGCAACTGAGTTCCACTACATCCTCGCCTGTAAACGAGTGCGGCGCATGGAAAACGGTTACCAACACCTCGTCAAGCGTCTCGCCGTTGCGCTCGATATGCCCGAAATGGACGGTGTTGGCGGGGGCACCAGACAGGGCGATACGTCCGCGGAACAGACTGTCTGCAAGGGCGATAGCCTGTTCCCCGCTCACACGCACCACGGCTATTCCGCCGCAGCCGTAGGGGGTTGATATGGCACAGATTGTATCCATTAGTTTTACTTCCCGTTAAAAATCTCTTTTTTCTCCATTAAAGCCCATTAAAATTCCATAATAAAAAGGCTCCATTAATTGACGTTAATGAGTCGTTAATTATTTTCTTGGGAACATATAATTAACCACGAATTAACCATTAATTCTGCATTGAATTCATTGAATTTGTTATAGGATGGTTATAGGATAGAAAACCTATCCACCCGTCATCCACCTGACATCCACCCGACTTTTCATTACGCATTATGCATTATGCATTGCAAAGATACTGCTTTTTCCCGGATTGTGCAATTTTGTATTGTGCAATCCAAAATTTTGCAGTACTTTTGCGCGCTTTTAGTTGAAAAATAATTATGTTCCAGTCGAAATCTATCGGTTATCTGTTCGGTATTCTCGCTGCCGGTTTCTACGGGCTCAACCCGATGTTCGCATTGCCTCTCTATCATGACGGTATGGACTCACTGTCGGTGCTGTTCTGGCGGTATACGTTGAGTGTGCCGATGCTGGCGATACTGATGCTTGTGCAGCGCATTGATTTCCGTCTGACCAAATCCGAGACACTGCAGATAGCCCTGCTCGGGGCGGTGATGGCGTTGTCGTCGCTGTTTCTGTATATATCGTACAATTATATGGACGCAGGTTTGGCTAGCACGATTCTGTTTGTCTATCCGATAGTAACCGCCGTGCTGATGGCTTTTGTTTTCCATGAGCGTGTCGCCCCGTTGGTGTGGGGGTGCCTTGCCTTGGCAACGGCGGGAATAGGCGTACTGTGCGAAATCAACGGTTCGGCGCACGTGAGTATCGCCGGTGTGCTGCTGTCGTTGGGTTCCGCCCTTACGTATGCCGTCTATCTGGTGTTTATCAACAAAGGGCATATTACCCACATGCCCCCCGCCAAAGTAACCTTCTTTGTCCTGCTTTCCGGGGCGTTGATGCTGGGGGTGCTGCTGCTTTTCCGCGGACATCTTGCCGTCCCGTATGGGCTGCATTGGGGATATAGCATAGGTTCCGCATTGTTCCCTACCGCCCTCTCGTTGGTGCTGACCACCCTCGCTATCCAGACCATCGGTTCCACCCAGACGGCGATCCTCGGGGCAATGGAGCCGATTACCGCTGTGCTGGTCGGTCTGACACTGTTCGGCGAACATCTGACCGTCCGCTCGTGTATCGGAATTGCGCTGATTGTCATTGCCGTAACCATTGTGGTCGCCCGCAAACAGCCTGCCAAAGGGTAGAGCGGGTATCCTGATTGACTTTGTTTTTATCATTTGCCGTTTTGCGTAAATTTTGGCGTTTTAAGGAGATAAAACAAACCAAAGTTGCGAAAATGGTATTTTTTTAGTACCTTTGCAGCGCACTTTTAATGCGTAATGCACAATGCGCAGTGCGTTTTTTGACTATACAGGAAAATGGATAAGATACGGAATTTTTGCATCATTGCACACATCGACCACGGCAAAAGCACGTTGGCGGATCGTATGCTGGAGATAACGGGCACGGTGGACAAACGCGATATGGAAAACCAGGTCTTGGACGATATGGATCTGGAGAAAGAGCGCGGTATCACCATCAAGAGCCACGCCATTCAGATGCAATACAAGGGCTATACGCTGAACTTGATTGACACTCCGGGACACGTGGACTTCTCCTACGAGGTGAGTCGCTCTATCGCGGCGTGCGAGGGAGCATTGCTTGTGGTGGATGCCTCACAAGGCGTTCAGGCACAGACCATCAGCAACCTCTATATGGCGTTGGAACACGACTTGGAGATTATCCCCGTAATGAACAAATGCGATATGGATTCGGCTATGCCGGAGCGGGTGGAGGACGAGATCATCGACCTGCTCGGCTGCAAGCGCGAGGATATTCTGCGCTGTTCCGCCAAGACGGGTGCCGGCGTGCCTGAGATACTGGATGCCATTATCGACCGTATTCCCGCCCCCAAGGGCGACCCCGAAGCACCGCTGCAATGCCTGGTGTTCGACTCCATATTCAATAGTTTCCGCGGAATTATCGCCTATTTCAAGGTGGTGAACGGCACGATGCACACAGGCGACAGGGTGCGGTTTGTCAATACGGGCAAAGAGTACGATGCGGACGAGATAGGTGTGCTCAAACTCGATATGCAGCCGTGCGAGACGATCTCGGCAGGCAATGTGGGATATATCATTTCGGGTATCAAGACTTCGACGGAGGTGCGTGTGGGCGATACGATCACCCATGTGGCACGCCCCTGCGACAAGGCGATTGAGGGTTTCGAGGAAGTCAAATCGATGGTGTTTGCGGGTGTCTATCCCATTGAGGCGGAGGACTACGAGGACTTGCGATCCAGTCTTGAGAAACTGCAACTCAACGACGCCAGCCTGACTTTTACGCCCGAGTCGTCCATCGCCCTCGGTTTCGGTTTCCGCTGCGGCTTCCTCGGTTTGCTCCACATGGAGATTGTGCAGGAGCGTCTCGACCGCGAGTTTAATATGGACGTTATCACGACCGTGCCTAACGTAAGTTACAACGTCTATACCAAGGACGGCAAGATGATCGAGGTGCACAATCCCGCAGGTATGCCCGACCAGACGGAGATAGACCACATTGAGGAGCCGTATATCCGCGCCAGCGTGATCACCACAAGCAATTTTATCGGTCCGATTATGACGCTGTGCCTTTCCAAACGCGGCGAACTGGTCAAACAGGAGTATATATCGGGCGACCGTATGGAGTTGCTGTTCGATATGCCGCTCGGCGAGATAGTGATTGACTTCTACGACAAGCTGAAATCCATTTCCAAAGGCTATGCCTCTTTCGACTGGCACCAGAACGGTTTCCGTCCGTCGAATCTGGTCAAACTGGATATTCTGCTCAACGGCGAACAGGTGGATGCGCTCTCTACGCTGACCCACCGCGACAATGCCGTGGATTTCGGGCGCAAGATGTGCGAGAAACTCAAGGAATTACTGCCCCGCCAGCAGTTCGATATAGCCATTCAGGCGGCTATCGGAGCCAAGATCATCGCCCGCGAGACGGTGAAACAGGTGCGCAAGGATGTGCTCGCCAAGTGCTATGGCGGCGATGTAAGCCGCAAGCGCAAACTGCTTGAGAAACAGAAGAAAGGCAAGAAACGTATGAAGCAGATCGGCAATGTGGAAGTGCCGCAGAAAGCCTTCCTTGCCGTACTGAAATTGGACTGACAGGGTATAATAAACCTAATTCGTCTAATTAGCCCCATTGGGTTTATTGGTCTCATTGGTCTAATTAGGCAAACATTTGGGAAAACGACAACCACAATTACTATATTAACTAACCCCAAAAGATTCTTTTTATGGAACAATTTGTGCATAGCGCATGGAGTATGATACCGTTTGGCATCATGCTGCTGATGATCGCTATCGGTCCGCTGGTGGCGGAGAAGTTCTGGGAGAAGAATGTCAACAAGTTGCTTGTGTCGCTCATTCTGGGTGTTCCTACCGCCGTGTGTCTGATTATCGGCGGTATGACACAGGAATTGGAGCACCAGGTGCTGTTTGACTACATCCCCTTTATCGTTTTGTTGTTGGCTCTCTTTGTTATTACGGGAGGTATCCACATCAGCGGCGACATCAAAGCAAAACCTATTGTCAATACCGGTCTGCTTGCTCTGGGCTGGGTGCTGGCAAGTGTAATGGGTACGACAGGTGCCGCAATGTTGCTCATCCGTCCCTTGATAACGACGAATCAGCAACGTAAGTACACTGTACATACCATCCTGTTTTTCATAGCGTTGGTAGCCAACTGCGGCGGTTTGCTTACCCCGCTCGGCGACCCCCCGTTGTTCATGCTCTTCCTGCGCGGAGCCGATTTTACGTGGTTCTTCCACCTCTTGCCTGAATGGGCTTTCGTGGGCGGATTGCTGCTGCTCATCTATTTCTGTATGGATACCTACTACTACAAGAAAGAGCACTGGACTTCCCTTTCGGCAGACGCCCGCGAGAAAGTGCCGATGCAACTGAAAGGCGGTATCAACTTTGTGTATCTGCTGGGAGTTATCCTGAGTGTTGCCTTTATTAACGAGGGCTTTATCCCGCAGATGGGTGAAGAAGGTGCGCACCTGTGGTTGAAATACCTGCGTGAGATTGTCCTGCTGTCGCTTACCTTCCTGAGTCTCTACACTACGCCGAAGGCAGTGCGCTATGATTTGAACAAATACAGTTGGAGCCCGATTATCGAGGTGGCAGTGCTGTTCCTCGGTATCTTCACAACTATGACCCCTGCATTGGCATTCCTGCGTGCGCACGCACCGGAACTGGGTTTGGCACACACATGGCAGTTCTACTATGCGACGGGTGCCCTCTCCAGTTTCCTGGACAATACCCCGACGGCTGTAGCCTTCCATAGTGTGGCTTTGGGACTGGCACCCGAGCAGATGGCTGCCTTTGGCGGCAGTATGGTAGCGGGTATTCCCGAGGTGCTGCTGCGTGCTATTTCGCTGGGTGCAGTGATGTTCGGCGCAATGACTTATATCGGCAACGGACCTAACTTTATGGTCAAAGCCATTGCGGAGGAGAATGGTATCAAGATGCCGTCGTTCTTCGGCTATATGATCAAATTCTCACTTATCATCCTGCTACCTATTTATATATTGGCACAACTTATATTCCTTTGATTATGAATTTGTTTGATCAGATCAGCGAGGACATCAAGAAAGCGATGCTCGCTAAAGACAAGGTGGCACTTGATGCCCTGCGCGGAATCAAAAAAGAGTTTCTCGAGGCAAAAACCGCCAAGGGCGGCGATGGCGAACTGCACGACGACAAGGCATTGCAGATCCTGCAAAAGATGGTGAAACAGCGCAAGGAGTCGGCACAGATGTATATCGATGCCAACCGCCCCGAACTGGCAGATGATGAACTGGCACAATGCAAAATAATCGAGAAATACCTGCCCGCAATGTTGAGTGACAGTGAACTGACAGCCGCTTTGGAGCAGATCATCGCCCAAACAGGCGCGCAAGGCCCGCAGGATATGGGGAAGGTGATGGGCGTTGCCACCAAACAGTTGGCAGGTCGTGCCGAAGGAAAAGCCATCAGCACCAAGGTGCGCGAACTATTGAATAAATGACCGTCATAGAAACCATCACAGCGTGGTACTCGGCGCATATGAACTATGCGTCGATTACTGCGCTGATGACGATAGAGTCGTCTTTTATCCCGTTTCCAAGCGAGGTGGTTATTCCGCCGGCGGTCTATGTCGCCGCTTCCCCCGAGAGTGCCCTGTGCGTTACGGGCAACTACTTGTTGGATGTGGTGCTGATCGTGCTGTTCGGTACGATAGGGGCTATGCTTGGTGCAATAATCAACTATGGTTTGTCGGTCTGGCTCGGACGTATTATCATCTATAAGTTCGCCGACAGCCGTCTCGGACACCTCTGCCTGCTCAGCAGCGAGAAAGTGCAGAAAGCAGAAACCTACTTCAACGACCACGGCAAAATCAGTACGTTTGTCGGGCGATTGATACCGGGTATCCGCCAACTGATCAGTATCCCTGCCGGTTTGGCAAAGATGAACTTCGGGCAGTTTCTGCTCTATACGTTCCTCGGCGCGTTTATCTGGAACAGCATTCTCGCCCTGCTCGGCTATGTGGCACACGGTCAAGCCGACCTTATCAACCAATACAGCCACGAACTAAGTATCGCCATTCTGGCTCTGCTCGGTGTGGTGATTGTCTGGTTTGTGGCAAAGAAAATTATCAAGTCGGTTAAGAAACGCAAATAACCGATTACTTGTAAAAAACAATCCCCGTGATATATATGGTATCGCGGGGATTGTTTTTTGTATCATCGTCTGTGCATCCAATAGCCGAATGGGTGGCGGGAGGGTTCCGGGGTGGAAGAGGGTGCATCATCGTCTTCTATATGGATTTCCAGACCGTCGCCTTCGGGGGCGTCAGGATGAGCAGGGTGCACTTTCTCCTGCATTTCCTGTTGTGTATTCCCGAAAATCGTTTCCCCGAAATTGATCACTTGCGGTTGTTCGTCCTCTTTGGGTTCCGAGGGCTTGTCGTAATTGTCGCGTATCACTTCGTCGATGGTCTTGCCCCCCTCGGTATCTTCGTCATCAAGTGTTGGCAAACCGTTCACTTCATATCCGGTAGCAATAATCGTAACCCGCACATTCTCACCTAATTCTTCGTCCAATGCCACTCCCCATTGTACTTCGACGGCATCTCCGATCTCCTGTACAAAATTGTTGATTTGGTCAATTTCGAACATCTGGATAGCGTGTTCCGTAGAGCAATAGAATTGTAGCAACAGACGTTTTGCCCCGTGTACATCGTTGGTGTTGACGAGCGGCGAATTGAGGGCATTGTTGATCGCGGTGGCGATACGGTTCTCGCCACTCGCCGTGCCTACATTCATAATAGCCACACCGCCCTGGCGCAATGTATTATAGACATCGGCAAAGTCGGTGTTTACGATACCCGGTTTGGTAATAATCTCCGCAATACTGCGGGCGGCGTTTGCCACCACATCATTCGATTTCTCAAATGCGTTGAGAAATGTCAGGTCGGGGTAGATGTCTTTCAGTTTCTCGTTGTTGATGATCAGCAATGCATCCACATGCTTGGCAAGCGTAGCCACCCCGATCATCGCTTTGCGGATCTTCTGCCCCATCTCGAAAGCAAACGGGATCGTTACAATCCCCACTGTCAGGATACCCATCTCTTGTGCCACATCGGCAACGATAGGTGATGCCCCCGTACCTGTTCCGCCGCCCATACCGGCTGCGATAAACAGCATCTTCGTACCGTCGTTGAGTGCCTCGCGGATATGCTCGCGGCTCTCTTCTGCATACTCGCGCGCCACCTCGGGTTTGCCTCCCGCTCCCAGCCCGGTACCTAACTGCAGTTTGGCAGGCACCGACATCTTGCCGAGTGCCATCTTGTCGGTATTGCATATCAAAAAAGTTACATCCTTGATACCTTGCTTGTACATATAATTGACTGCATTGCCACCGCCGCCGCCGACGCCGACAACTTTTATCAAACTGTCTTCTTTGATCTCCAACGGGAGAGTAATCATATCTTCTTCCATACTGAAAAGGATTTATAGATTTCGTATTCTGTTAATCTGCCAACTTAATACTGCTGATCGGTAAATAAATTCACAATGGTCTGACCTAATTTCTCGGCAAACCCGGGTTTCTTGACCAGCATGTCTTTGTGCTTGTCGCGATAATCCTGCCCCATCAGGATAGTGCCCACCAATGCTGAATAAGTAGGGGCGAACAAGTGCTCGTCCGTGTTGTGCGTGAGCAGCAGATCGTGCATACCATAGCGCACGTCATACCCCGTATGCTCTCTCAGGTACAGGTCTATGCCGCGTAACATCGATGCCCCGCCCGTGATATACAGGCGTTCTATGCGGTCTTTATACTTGTCCAATTCCTGCATAACGGGGGCTAATACCTCGTCCAATTTCTGCTGTATCACCTCCGCTACCTCGGTGCAAAGCACTTTCAGTTCTCCTTCGCCGTCAACGGCGGGTACACGGAAAGTATAGTTTTTTTCCACCAACTCAGGCGCAGCATAGCCGTATTGGATCTTCAGTTGTTCGGCAGTGGAAGAGGATAAACCCTGCTGCTCCAATGCACGCGTGATATGGTAGCCGCCACGGGGTATCACTTTGTTAGCCAGATACTGACCACCCTTGAATACCGTCAGTGTGGTCGTCTGTGCACCCATATCGAGAACTGCGCACCCATCGGTCAGAATGTCGTAAGGTTCGTCCTCTTTGGCTTCCTCGCATTGAAAAACCGACAGCAATACGTCCGGGCGCACGAATGTGCACTCGATACTCCGACCTGCCTGGTCAAAAGCCGTGTTCAGACGGCTCTCCAACTCTTTCTTGCCTACAAAAGCAAAATAGTGCGCTTCCACAAGGGCGGCACGCTGGTTCTCCGTCGGGGCTTCTTCCTGTTCCTGCCCGTCTAATACGAAATAACTCGGCACCAGTTCCAATACCGCCACTTGGGGATATTTGCTCTCTATCTTCTCTTTGCATTCCTGCTTCATCGATTCCAGCAGAGCCGCCGATACCTCCCGCTTGCGCAACTGGTCGCGGCGTGCTTTTACAGGGGCGATCTGCATCGACTTGCCACCCATGGTTACAAACGCCGTAGGCAGATTTTCTATATGGATACGGTTCGCCAGCAGGCGCAATACCTCGTTGATCATATAGCCCGCATTGGTAGTAGAGGTGATAACACCCTGTTCAATGCACTTGTATCGCTGCGACTGCTCTACGCCCAAGACACGAAACAAATCGTCTCCCACACGTTCTGCAGCCATAGCACGCACGCTGTCGCTCCCCAAGTCAATCGCCACCAGCGGCAGCGAATCGGCTTTCAGTTGTTTTTGTTTCTTTGCCATAATCTTATATTATTTCCGTCCCACTACCTGCCCGTCAAAGCGCAGATCCAATTCCTTGTATTTGCCTTGTCCGAGTTTGTTTCCCTCGTTCTCATAATAGATACGCAGTTTGCGCAGTTTGTCCCGATAGCCGTTCAAATCGCCCAGAACAACCATCTCCGCCTCGGGGTTTGCAGGCAGCAGGCGTATATAATGCGGGGTTTGCACCTCCATATATTTGATTCGCGCCCGCCAGTACGCATTGTCCTGCCACCATTTGGCAAAATCGGCGATCTGACCGGTTGCCATCTGCTGTCCCACCCTGCCGCTAACTACCAGCATTGTGTCTTGTATGCTTTCCCGTATCGGCATCCGTTTGCGGTCGGTATCCACTATGTAACTGTCGTCCGTTGTAATCACTTTCAGCAGCGGTTTCCGTTGTGCCAGGCGTATGTTTACTTCTCCCTGCGGATTGGTATAGCACTGTGCGGTACGCACCATCGGGTTGGTCTGCACTACATCCTCGATCCTCTGCAGCGACACTTGCGATAGCGGTTTGCCTATCGGATAAGCGTCCTGCGCCCTGAGCAGTCCGTTCAGTTCGTCTTCTGACAGATACAGCCGCTCCTTGGCATCTGTTATGTCGTATCGCAGCACCGTACATACCGTATCGGGGAGCCCCGCCTGCCCTGCACATATACCGGCAATCAGCAGTCCGACAGCCATCGCTGCCGCCGTACTGATCCGGGCTATATGTAAGGCACGTTTCATAAACTTGTCTGTTTATGATTGTTAATTGGTTTTGAACGTTGTTGAATGTTGTTGACCTAAAAAATAAAGCACATCGAAACATTAATGGTTAATTACCGGATAATTATATGTCTCATAAAAATAACGAATAATTACACGATAATTAACGTTCTACATAAACAAAATTGATGGTTGATTATATGTTTTAGTCTAATTTCGCCAAAGCCTTCTTCAAATCGGGCACCAGCCGGTCTATATCTCCTGCGCCGATAGTCATCACCACCACGGGCTGTGTCTCTGTCTGCATCTTGGCTTTCATATACTCCACCAGGTCGCTTTTCTCCACTAATGCTTTTTTCGGACAGGTGATCTTGTCAAGCAGCATCTCCGAACTGACACCCTCTATCGGCAATTCGCGGGCGGGATAAATCGGCAACAGCACCACCTCGTCTAACGTGGATAGCACTTTCGCGAAATCGTCTGCGAAATCGCGCGTACGAGTGTATAAATGCGGTTGGAAAATACCGATAAAATGGCGGTCGGGGTACAACCTGCGCACCGAGTCTATCGAGGTCTGTATCTCGGTAGGGTGGTGTGCGTAGTCGTCCACATACGCCACACGGTCATTGTTTACGTGTATATTAAACCGCCTGTAAACCCCGGAGTAGGTGAGCAATCCGTGTCTCAATTCGTCCTTGTTTACCCCGTTGAGCCATGCCACAGCCATCGCCGCCACGCTGTTTTCTATATTCACCCATACCGGTACGCCCAAACGCAAATCCGGCAGCGAGTCGGTCGGTGTATGGAAATCGAAGTAGATGTTCCCTTTTTGTACACGGATATTGTCGGCGTAGAAATCCGCTTTCTCTGTGGTGCTGTAAGTGTAGAGTTTTACTCCCGCTTTCAGGCGCGGAGTGAAATCCAGCCCTTTCTTTACAATCAGTGCCGCCTGTATCAGCGAGGTGTAATGCTCGAAACTCTCCTTGTATGCCTCTGCCGTACCGTAAATATCCAGGTGGTCGGGGTCAACCGCCGTAACCACCGACATATAAGGCGTCAGATGGTGAAACGAACGGTCGTATTCGTCGGCTTCCACCACTACATAACTGCTGTCTTTTTGCAGCAGTACATTGGTTCCGTAGTTGTTGCTGATGCCCCCGAGAAAAGCATTGGTACCTATCTCCGACTGGTACATCAGGTGTGCCAGTATTGTCGAAGTCGTCGTCTTGCCGTGTGTACCTGCCACGCACAGTGCCTTCATCTGTTGGGTTACCATTCCCAGCACCTCCGCGCGTTTCAGTATCTCGTAGCCGTTTTCGCGCAGATAGACATATATCTGTGTGTCGTCCGGTACGGCAGGCGTGCGTACCACCAATGTATGCCGCGGGTCAATACCCGTAGCCTGTAGAGCCTCTACGTTGTCTTCGTATGAAACGGTCAGCCCCTCTTTTTCCAATTCGTGCGTCAGTGGCGAGGGTGTATGGTCGTATCCGAACACACGGTACCCGCGCGAATGGTAGTAGCGTGCCAGCGCACTCATACCGATTCCGCCAATCCCCAAAAAATAAACCGATTGCAAATCCTTGGTATCTAACATCTCTAATCCTGTCTTCTAAAAACGATTCTTCTATTTTTCTATTCTTCTATCTTTCTATAAACTGAAATCAGCCCGCAAAGGTACGAAAAAAAAAGCGAATATGCAATTAACAATAAATAATTATTTATGGTTCATTTCCGCTCTCCATTTCTTGGGCATAGTCGGAGAGGAAGCATAGGTTATTCAGCCGTCAATCCCGATAAAAATGAGTGGAACTTTTTAGACACTGAGAGAAGAAACAGGCGCGTAGGACATCTTTTGTTTGACTTTCTCCATTTTTTGCCGCTTGCGGTATAGGTTCTATATTAACGTCAGTTCGATATAAGCATAATTGCACACTTTGCCGCCGTAGGCGAATAAGATTTATAGCAATTTATGGATGCAAAAGCAAAGATTTATTTGGATTTCTTGCCGCTTTGCGGCACGGGAGTTTTATATCGAGCTCACGTTAATAAATATTAGCATAGAAACAGAAAGAGACTGCTTGACGACATTGTCAGGCAGTCTCTTTGGTTGTCTCATTATGCATTATGCATTATGCATTGTATGATGTCTTTTGCCACTTGCTGTTTGGATTCGAGCGGGTAGGCAATATGGTGTCCGTCTTTGTAGTAGATCGTTACTTTGTTGGTGTCGCAGGCAAACCCCGCACCGGCGTCTTGTAGCGAGTTCAGCACAATCATATCCAAGCCTTTGGAGGTCATCTTATGCAGTGCATTGCTCTCTTCGTTTTGTGTTTCGAGCGCAAAGCCCACCAGCGTCTGATCGGGGCGTTTCTGTTGCCCGAGTGTGGCGGCTATGTCGTGTGTCTTGTGGAGTGTGAGTGTGAGCGTGTCCTGTCCGGCTTGTTTCTTTATTTTCTGTGTGGCAACCCTCTCGGGGGTAAAGTCCGCCACCGCTGCACATAGAATGGCTGTATTGCACCCCGCAAAGACTCCTGTGCATGCCTCGTACATCTCTTGTGCCGAACAGGCAGAGATAATGTGCAATGCGGGTGCAACGCCGAACAACTCCATTTGTGGCAGGCAGCATTGTGTCGGACCCGATACCAGTACCACTTCCGCCCCCCTGCGGAGGCACTCCTGCGCTATGGCATAGCCCATCTTGCCGGTGGAGTAGTTGCTGATATAGCGCACGGGGTCTATCTTTTCCTGCGTCGGACCTGCTGTAATCAGCACCCGTTGTCCTGACAGGTCTTTGGGCGACAATGCATACTCCGCCGCCTCCAAGATGGTTGCAGGCTCCTGCATGCGCCCTCGGCCGCTTGTGCCGCAGGCCAACTCCCCTTCGGCGCAATCAAGCAGCGTGATGTTGTTCCAACCCGACAGACGCCGCATCGCCTCCTGTGTGGCAGGGCATTGGTACATCTTGTCGTTCATAGCAGGCGCAATCACTACGGGTTTGCGCATTGCGCAAAAGGTGGTGGTCAGTGCGTCGTCGGCAATGCCGTTGGCCATCTTGCCGAGTACATTGGCAGTCGCAGGAGCCACCACCATCAGGTCTGCCCAGTCGGGTAGGGATATATGCTCGGTGGAGTGCTCGTTGATAGCGGCAAACACATCAGAATAGACCTTGTAGCCCGATAGGGTCTGCAAGGTCAATTCGGCAACGAACTCCAACGCATTCTTGGTGGTCGCCACCCGTACTTCCGCCCCTGCTTTGCGCAGCAAACGTATCAGTTCGGGAATTTTGTAGGCAGCGATACCCCCGCTGATACCTACCAATATGTGCTTGCCCTCTAACAATACAATGAACAATTAATAATTAACAATTAACAGGCAAAGCATTTTCATTCTTTGTTCTTTGTCCATTGCTCTTTGTCTTCTATTTATTTCAGGGCTTCGTCTTTGTTGCTGTTCTTATATACCAGGTCGTCTTCTACAAACTCCTCGGTAGCCAGCAACGTCGGTTTGGGCAGACGCTCGTAGGTGCGCGAAATCTCGATTTGCTCCTGGTTCTCAAAAGTCTCGTCCATTGAGTCCTGGGGGGTGGAGAAATCTTGCAGTTTGCTGTCCAACTCTTTCTTGAGTGCGGCACTGATCTGGTTCGCGCGTTTCGCAATGATAGCCACGGTCTCGTACACGTTGCCAACAGGCTCTACCAACTTGTTCATATCGCGGGTAATCGTGTTGGTGGGTGCTTTTGATTGTTTGAAATCCATATCTTTGTATGTTTTTAGTTTTGTGGTTGGGGTTTAGCACAATCGGCTAAACACATAATTCGGCAAGGTTTATTCCTTGGTTATTTTCTTTATGTCTTTGAGTATCTTGTCCGCTGCCGAGCGGTGTTTCGACTCGGGGTACTCGGTGATGAAACTGTAGTATTCGTCCTGCGTATCGCGGGCGCGTTCCAACTTTTTGTCTTCGTACGAAATCAGCACCTGCTGATATTTGGCTTGCAGAATCAGCCAGTTCAGTTCTTCCTGATATGAGTTGCTCGGGTAGGTCTTGAGCGCATTCTTCGCCACAATTTCGCAACTCAGATAGTTGTTGCCCAAATACGAACCGAGGTTGTAATAGAGTTTTGCACTCAGGTACTCTTTTTGCGCCAACTTGTCGTACATTTCGCCCATCTCGGTGTATGCCTGTTCTGCGTACGGGCTGTCCGGATAGAGTTCCACAAACTCGGTGAACGACTGTATTGCTTTGCGGGTAATCTCCTGGTCAAGACGCGCATCGGGCGAGTCTAAATAATAGCAGTGCCCGAGTTGGAAGCGTGCCTCTGTCGCATATTTGCCTTTGGGATAGTTGCGGATGTAGGCTTGGTAGTAGTCTGCGGCGGAGGTGTAGTCTTTCTGCCCCATATAACTGCGTGCCAAGTATGCCAGCACGTCCTCGCTGCGCTCGGTACCGCGGTAGTACGACGATACATCATCCAGTAGCGTCTGTGATTTTACATATTGCTTGTCGTTGAAATACTCCAGCGCTTTCTGGTATTTGTAGTCCGCATCGGTCGATTTCAATATCTTTTGGTACTCTCCGCAACTCGCGAAAAGCACACCTGTCAGCAATATGATAAGATACTTGTTTTTCATTCTATGAAATGAGCCTGCAAAGTTACATAAAAAAAACGAAATACGCAAATATGGCGCAATTTTCGTGCCAAAAGTCCTTCGCCAATGTTGCAAGCCGCTTGTGGACATCCCCTGTCGGGTAATTTATTTCTTTGCGTTGCGTATTTCAGTGCTGGATATGTCGAAATAGGGAGCGTCTTTCAGAAATACGATACCCCGTATGTCTTGCCCCGTATCTTTCTTGACTATGTTTGCCAATCGTTCGGTAGTGCCATTCATTGTGCATTGTGCATTGTGCATTGTGCATTGTGCATTGTGCCTCGGATAGACAAAAAGGCGATAATGCGTGAGGATATATTCCCACTCGCGCCAGCGGTCGAAGATAACTAAGTTGTCCTCTCCGATGATTAGGGTGAATGTATGTTCGGGGTACGTTCGGCTCAGCGCACGGAGAGTATTGGCTGTGTAACTCGGGCGGGGCAGGTGGAACTCAAAATCAGATGCTTGTACGTGCGGTATGTCCGCTACGGCTTTCCGTACTTGCTCCAGTCGCACCTGCTCGTCTGCAAGGATATGGCTGTCTTTCAACGGATTATTAGGGCTGACCAGCATCCATACCTCATCCAAGTCGGTGTACTCTGCCACCCACCTTGCCAACCCGGTATGCCCGAAATGCACAGGGTTGAAAGACCCGCCGTAAATACCGATCTTCAATGTGGAGAATGTGCAATAAACGGATTCTTTTTTAATGAACCTTTATAGGGCCTTTAATGGAGAAATTAACGACCTATTAACGGCAATTATACGGAAACAAAATACAGAGATTTATCCGAGGAAAGCCGCTACCTCTTTGTCCAATTGCGTCTTCGCGGAATCAAGGTTGTCATTGACAATGATACAGTCGAAATGCGGTGCATCCTGCATCTCGGTAGCCGCTTTGGCAACGCGCTCTTCTATCTTTTCCGGACTGTCGGTAGCACGGCCGATCAGGCGTTTGCGCAGTTCGTCCACCGACGGTGGAGCCACAAAGAATGACTTGGCACGGTCTCCGAAGATACGCTTCAGGTTGATACCGCCTTTTACATCCACGTCAAACACCACATGATGCCCAGCCCCCTCAATGCGTTCTATCTCGCTCTTGAGCGTACCATAATAGGTGCCGGAATAGACCTGCTCCCACTCTACTAATTTGTCCTCGGCGATGAGCCGCTCAAACTCGGGATTGGTAATGAAGTAGTATTCCCGTCCGTTTTGTTCCTGCCCGCGCGGTGCACGGGTGGTGGCGGATATAGAGAACTCCAGGTCGTGGCGCTTGCTCAGCAGGTAATTCACCAGAGTCGATTTGCCCGCCCCGCTCGGAGCACTGAAAATCAAAATCATAATTATGAATTAAAATTGTGCATTATGCATTAAGCATTGTTAAAGCAGTGCGTACGCGGCGGAGCGTCTCCTCTTTGCCGAGAACATCGGTGATTGCCCATATATGCGGACCGCGGGCGGCACCTACCAGACATATACGGAAGGCGTTCATCACGATTCCTACGCCGTACCCTTTCTCTTCAATCCACGGCATAACGAGCGCGTCCAATGCCTCTGCCGACCAGTCCTCCTGTGGCTCCAACAGAGCCAGCAACTCCTGCATGTGGCGGGGACTGTCCTCTTTCCAGCGTTTTTTGAGCGACTTCTCGTCATATTCCGTGGGGGCTACAAAGAAGAAATTGGTCTGCTCCCATAGTTCGGGTACAAAGTTCACACGGTCTTTGGTCAGTCCGATGACTTTGGCTACGACAGCCTTGTCGGCGGTTATCCCATGCTGTGCCAGAACGGGCATGAACAGGTCTGCCAACTCGTCGTTGCTTTTCAGTTGCAGGTATTGGTGGTTGAACCATTTGCCTTTTTCGTAGTCGAACTTGGCCCCCGATTTGCTGACGCGGTCGAGCGAGAACTGCTGTATCAGTTCGTCCATTGTGAACATCTCCTGGTCGCCCGTGTTGTGCCAGCCGAGCAGAGCCAGAAAGTTGATGACCGCTTCGGGGAAATAACCGCTCTCGCGATAGCCCGAGGAAACGGTGCCGTCTTTCTGGTTGTGGAACTCCAGCGGGAAGACAGGAAAACCCAACCGGTCGCCGTCGCGTTTGCTCAGTTTGCCGTTGCCGTCGGGCTTCAGCAACAACGGCAGATGGGCAAATTGCGGCATCGTGTCCGCCCAACCGAATGCACGGTAAAGCAATACATGGAGCGGGGCGGAGGGCAGCCACTCTTCGCCACGGATGACGTGCGTAATCTCCATCAGGTGGTCGTCCACAATGTTTGCCAAGTGGTAGGTGGGCAGGTCGTCTGCGGATTTGTACAGCACTTTGTCGTCCAATATGTTGGAGTTGATAACCACCTCGCCGCGTATCAGGTCGTGCACGTGTACGTCCTCGTTAGGCTCCACCAAGAAACGTACCACATACTTGTCGCCGCGTGCTATACGTGCCTCCACTTCCTCTTTGGGCAGCGTGAGCGAATTGATCATCTGCCCGCGCGTGCGCGCATCATATTGGAAATTAGGTATCTCCGCACGCTTTGCCTCCAACTCTTCGGGGGTGTCGAAAGCGATATACGCATGTCCCGAGTCGAGCAGTTGCTTCACATATTGGTGATAAATCTCGCGGCGTTCGCTCTGGCGATACGGTCCGTGCGATCCTTTGCCGTTGGGGGCGTCTTTGCAGATGCCTTCGTCAATCTCGATACCGAGCCAGTCAAGGGCTTCGGTGATATACTCTTCGGCTCCCGGTACGAAGCGGGTGGAGTCGGTATCCTCGATACGCAGCAGCATCACACCGCCGTGCTGACGGGCAAATAGGTAGTTGTACAGAGCGGTGCGCACACCGCCGATATGCAATGCTCCCGTGGGACTGGGGGCAAAACGAACACGAACCATATCAATCAATTTTGTTAAAAATCTGTTTGTCTGAATTAGCCCGCAAAGTTACAACAATTTTCTGAAATGCGCAACAACACTTTGTTTTGTTCGTATGCATTCGGCTGATAGCGGCGCACAATACCATTGTGTGCGCAGCCGACATCCCACTGCGCGTTGTTTGCGGGAGCCCTGTAGCACGCGCCGCTATCAGCCGCTGTCGTTTGTACAAAGATACCCTGCACTACCAAAAGCCTCATTAAAAATAAGGATGGATCTTACTGATAATTTGGGATTGTGTGGTTCAGGATCTGGGTGTACCTTTGTATTGGATTATAAAGGTGCTTTTTGCTGCACTTGGCGCGATCTGAAAGCATTTGGTACACCCTGAACTGAAATATAAAAATATAATCATATTCATTAACAAAAATCCCTGTTTTTCTATGAGAAAAAACAAACTCTTTCTGCTCTTGTCCGCAGGCTTACTTGCCTTCGGGATGAGTGCGCAGACCACTGCGTTGCCTTATTCCACGGGTTTCGAAGACGCTGCGGACAATGCGCAATGGCAACTTTCGGAAGGCAACACCGTCAATCGCTGGTATATAGGCAGTGCTGCTCCCAAAGATGGAACCAATGCTTTGTATATCAGCAACGACAACGGTGAACGCAATGCGTACAGCAACCGCGACTATACCACGGCGTTTGCATATCGCACCTTTCAATTCGATGCGTGGGACTATATCGTAAGTTTCGATTGGAAAGCCATAGGCGAAAGCAAGTTCGACCTGATGCAGGTCTTGGTGCTGCCCGCAGAGGTCAGCCTTGCAGGTGCCAACAGCAATCGGTTCGATTTAGGAACTTTAACCGGTTTTGATGTCAATACCACTGCCGACAAAATGGCGCAGGCAGGCTACATCCGTCTCCAAAGCACCAATCCGAGCAAGCCTGCTTACCCGTGGATGTTCAATCAGACCGCCTCGTGGCAAAGCGAGTCTGTCGAAATCAGTATCCCTACAAAAGGTGATTACAACCTGGTTTTTGTATGGCAGAACGACGGCTACTCCGGCGATAACCCGCCTGCTGCCGTGGATAATTTGTCTATTAGCCGCAAAGCCTGCGCCAACCTGCAAGACCTGAATATCACTGGCATAACTGCCTCTTCGGCAATGCTTTCTTGGACGGCTCTCGAAGATGTCTTGGGCTACGACTATATTGTGGCGCCCGCTACGGAAACCATCACCGACACACAGGCACAGCGCACCACCGCTACTTCGGCAAATATCAGCCGACTCACAGCCAACACCACCTATATTGCTTACGTGCGCGCGGTGTGCGAGGCGGGACCCGGTGCATGGAAACAGGCATCGTTCCATACCGATTGTGTGGAGCAGACCATTCCTTACACGGAGAATTTTGACAGCAGTCTGCCTGACGGCAATTATGTGATGCCCTATTGCTGGCATAGGATAGCATATAATGGCAAATATCCGTATGTGTTTGTAGATGAAGATAATATGAATTTTGCGCACAGCGGGAGTAATTTCCTCTATTTCTACGGAGGAAATACCAATTCGGAACAATATGCCGTTTTGCCTGCCACTACTGAGAATGCCAACCGCCTGATGCTTTCATTTTATTATAAAAACAGAGACACAGGAGCCAACTATGGCAAAGTGATTGTGGGCGTGATGAGTGATTACAGCGATGTAAGTACGTTTGTGGGGGTGGATACGTTCCCAATAAGCACAACTTATACCTTGGCAAAATCGTACTTGAACAACGCCCCTGCCACGCACAACTATGTAGCGATAAAGTATGCTGCGGGGACTGCGGAATACGGTTCGTATGTCTATATCGATGATGTAGAATTGAAACCTATGCCTACGTGTATCCCGCCGCAAAATCTGCATATCGACCATATCACTACCACAAGTGCCGACCTCGTTTGGCAGGCGGGCAAGGAGGAAACCGCTTGGTTAGTGCGTTATGCCGTATCGGGAAGCACCGATACTCTGACCACCCGCGTGTCCGACACCCCCGCACTTACTGTCAGCGGTTTGACCCACTCTTCGCTTTACTCCTGTTGGGTAAGTATCCAAGCCGATTGCGGCGACGGTGACTTGTCGGACGCCACGGAAACCACGCTCTCCTTTGCTACCGAGTGCGCACCGTTCCAAACGAAGAACGATTCTATCCTGTTCAATTTTGAGCCCTACAGCACGGGACAATCCTTTGAGGATATTCCCTGTTGGGACACCTTCAAAGGTACGGGCAACTCGTCCTATCGCTGGAAAGTGCAGTCCGGTACTGCCCATTCGGGGAGTATGTATGCGCTCATCAGCAATCAGAACGACACCACCCAATCGGTCGTCTTGGTAACCCCGCAGATAGAAATCCCTGATGGCTCGGAACTGAGTTTCTACAGCCGCAGCGGATATGCCTCTACTTCCACCCGCCACGACCATTTGGTTGTCTATGTGAATAATCAGCCTTCCTTGGAGGGGGCCACCCGCTTGGGCGAAGTGCGCAACCTGACCAATACCTACCGTTTCACGCGTTTCAGTCTGCCCGTCCGCGGCAAACAATATATATTGATAGATGCATACAACTATGGTTCGATTTATGTGGACGACATTCTCATTTCGCCCGAACCTGCCTGCTTGCCGCCTACCAATCTGCGTGTGTATGCCACCAATGCGCATAGCACCACTATTACGTGGAACTCGGGTAAGAACGAGACACAGTGGCTCGTTAGTGTGGACAACCATAAGGATATTTATGTGGAGGACGAATTAGTGGAAGGCACGCCGTTCTATACCCTTCTGGATTTGCCCTCTTCTACCAAAGATACCGTCTATGTCAAAGTCCAATCGATGTGCGATGAGAGTTCCTTGTCGGAAACGGCAGAGGCCACCCTGGTCTTCACTACCGCTTGCGAACCTGCGGACTATGCTACGGCACAAGCGGGCGACACGCTGCTTGCTTGTGGTTTCGAGATAGGAGATGACGAATCCTTTGTCAGCGGTTGGGACTCGGTGGCACACAACTGCTGGACGAACCGCCAAATAGGTTACACCAGCTTTTACGCCCCTACGACACCTATCATCTGGCAGGTGCAAACCTCCAATGCACACACTGGCGAACAGGCTCTGGCATTGCCGTCTAATAGTTCCTATCAGCCGATTACCATCCTTGCTCTACCGGGAATGGTGCTTGCTGAGGGTATGGAACTGGAACTTTCTTTCTGGAGCAAGAAAGGGCAAGCCTATGATGGCAAAACGCAGGACAGTATAGAGGTCTATCTCAATAACGCACCTTCTATGGCAGGCGCAACACGCATCGGCACCACGGGACTCATCGGCGAGGAATACACCAACTATACGTTCAGCCCGGTATCGGCATTAGCCGGTTTGAATTATCTCATTTTGCGCTGTGAGCACCCGAGCGGCTACTCCGACCTCTATATCGACGATATCGTCGTGCGTGTGCTGCCCGATTGCCGCAAAGTGCAGAATGTGGCGGTATGCAACATCACCACCCATACTGCCGCCCTGCAATGGACGCCCGGCAACCACGAAACGGCTTGGCAGGTGGTCGTAGCCGACGGCACGGATACCCTTCTCAACACCCGCACCGAGCAACCTTTAATAACGCTCCAACCGTTGCAGTCGGGAACAAAATACACCCTTGATATCACTATTAAAGCCGTTTGCGACGGTGTCGAAGCCGCTGAGTTCTACCACGCTGCGCATACGTTCCTGACAGAATGTGAACCCATTGCCGACTACCCGTGGAACGAGACCTTCGAGACCGTTCCTTCCGGCGATGACATATTCGAAGTACCCGTATGCTGGAATATCCTCGGGGCGAACCAGGGTGGCAACACCTCTGTCTATGTTACCGGTTCCATTGCCGCGCACGAGGGTACAAAGGGACTGACGCTCAAGACCACTGACGCGTATGATGCGGCGGCTTTTGCTATCCTTCCGCAGGTAACCGCAGGCAACGAACTGGTATTCTGGTACAAGAGCAACTATGTCAACAAACCGATAGAAGTGGGTTATCTCACCGACCTTGCCGACTCCACCACGTGGCATCGCATTGCCGAATACGGCGGTACCACCACTTGGACGCGTGTCATCCTTACGCTTGCGTCTGCCACCGATGTGCCGCAACCGTGGTTCGGCTTCCGCTATGCACCTAATTATCAGTATTCCAGTCAGGTATATATCGATGATGTTACCGTTCATACGCCTTCGCTGTGTCCGCTCCCCTCTGATATCCATACCGTGGATTCGCTGGCTACGCAGCATAGCGCAACCGTGGCTTGGTCGGGCAGCGCAGACAACGGCTATACCGTTACTTTCTGCGGAGCGGACACTGTTACCCTGCAAACGCCGGATACGTTCTGTGTCTTGGACGGACTGCAACCTGCTACCCGCTATGCCTATACGGTCAAAGTGCAGGCACATTGTTCGGTAGGCGATGCGTTCGATGTCCAGTCCGAACAACTGATGTTCTCCACCGCTTGCGCAACCGTCATCGAGTTCCCATGGGAAGCGGATTTCGAGAGTTTCAGTACGGGTACATTCGATCAACCCTGCTGGCTCAATGAGCATGTGTCGG
This sequence comes from uncultured Bacteroidales bacterium, assembly GCA_934716995.1. Taxonomy (GTDB): domain Bacteria; phylum Bacteroidota; class Bacteroidia; order Bacteroidales; family Paludibacteraceae; genus Colicola. The sequence continues at coordinate 92,544 of CAKUYO010000005.1, forward strand.
GCTATGGCACATATCTGTTCTCGGTCTATCAGTCCGCTTGGGGAGTCAACGGCAATACCACCAATGTGCTCAAACTGACCGACCAAAGCGGCACTACCTACACCCGTCTGGTGCTGCCCGAGATGGATATCCCTGTCGCAGGCGGCTATGATTTCGGACTTTCTATCTGGCGTCGTTCCATGCCGTATGTGCCTGCCGAGGGGGTCTATGTCCTTGTCGGAACGGATACGCTGGCTTTCATTCCGCACAATTATTCTACGGTCGGCACCAATATCCCCGCCGAAACGGAAAGCAATTGGTACACATATACGTTCACTCTCCCCAATAGCGGCGTGCAACACATCACCCTCCTCGGACGTAACGAGAACGGCAATGACATCTATATGGACAATCTCTTTGTTCGCAGCAACGGCAAAGTGCCGACCTCTTTGCCTGCCACGGACACCTCCGCCGCTGCGGCTCGGAAAATCATCCGCAACGGACAAGTCTATATCCTCCACCGCGGCAAAACCTACAACCTCCTCGGCGAACAGGTGGAAAATAAATAACGTCAGTTCGATATAAGCATAATTATATCCTTTGCCGCTTTGCGGCAAAGGAATTTTTACATCGAACTCACGTTAAATCAAGATGTGTACAGAATAAGTCGGTACATAGAATAGAGTAGTAAAACTATTGTAAAGCGGTTGCCTGAAACATCTCAGGCAGCCGCTTTTTTGTTTATATTACCGTTTGGTTTCCGTTTACTTTCCGGCTAATAAGCATAGGTTAAACTTGGGTTATTCTTGGGTGATACTTGGGTGATACTTGGGTTATTCTTAGGTTATTAAGCCGTCAATCCCGATAGAATAAGCCTTCGGCGGGCAGTGGCGCACAATACCATTGTGTGCGCAGCACGCGCCATTGTCAGCCGCTCCTGTCTTGAGTGTGCGCAGCACGCGCCACGCCATTCCGACTGCTATTTGTCGATTTTTTACTTGTTCGCGGCTAAATCTTTGTACAATCCAAAAAGTTGTTGTACCTTTGTGCGTCCGTTGGTGAACGGATATGCCGAAGGGCATACATACTATGCGATACAGGTTCTCAATCTGCCCATATAGGGGCAGAGTTGGGATTAAAAGGGAATCGGGTGCAAATCCCGGACAGTCCCGCTGCTGTGAGTTTTTATCAATGCTTAAGGGCACTTTGTTATGATGTAACCACTGTTGGAAAAGTCCAATGGGAAGGTATAACAGAGAAAACGAGTCAGAAGACCTGCCGTATCGTCCGTCCAAACGGCTCTCGTGGTCTGGAGCAAGAGACAATCTACAATTAACAATGTATAACCATAAACATTGTTGGTTGTTGTGGGTGTATATCCATAAATTGCTTATAGAGCCGTTTGACAAAAGTCAGGCGGCTTTCTTTGTGAGTAAAATATCAACTAATATAACTAACATGAAAAAGAAATCCTTTTTATTAGGGCTGTTGGGTCTCCTTACCCTCATCCCGCTCGGGGCGCACGCCGAAGACGTGCTCATACCACAATGGGGCAAACAGGTGGTTACCGTACAATCGGGGCAAACTGTAACGTTCTATGACTACAAGGGCTGCTACAAAGACGGCAGTACCACAAGTGGTTTCTCGGCTGATGCGTATGCTACCACCATCTTCAAACCGGCAACAGAAGGCGAGAAAGTGAAGATTGTGTTTGAGAAAGTGCTGATGACCACCGATTATTATGAAGATGATTCGTATGCTTCGCTGAAGATTTACAAAGGCGTGTTTGATACCACAAGTGTAAACTACAAGAAATACAGCCTTGACGGTTTCCCGAAGAACGATAATATGCTGGACGACCTGACTGGTGGTACATTCACCAACAAAACCTATATGTCTTCGGATGCTACGGGTGCGTTGTCGGTTTGCTACCACGCTTACACAACCGATTGGGACAAACAGGGGTGGAAGGCTACGGTAACCACCGTCAGCAGTAGTCCGATGGAGGTAAAATCCGCTACTGCCGACTACACCAACACGCGCAGCGAATTGTTTGTCGGTGAGCAGAATGTCAATATGGGCGGTGTGCGTATCATCACCGAAGGTCTTGGAGACCCTGACTATCTGACAAGTATCAGTTTTACGCTTAGTGGCAACGTGTTTGATGCCAACCAACTATGCCTCTATCCGACCGATAAGGCTTCTGTTGCGGGACTGACACCTGTTGCAGGGACTGTCTCCAAGAGCGGTGATACCTATACTTTCACCTGCAACCACCCCCTTGATGCAGGCACGAATGACTTCTGCCTCGCAGGCGATATGCAGAACCGAACAACTATCGGCTCTACTTCCGCACTGACCATCACAGGTTTGACAACCAAGAACGGCTTTAAGACCCTAACTGCTGCAACGGCAAAGGTACAGACTGCTACGGAAGTACGTATGGTGAACGGTGCGCACCTTACTGTGTATGTAAGCGGTGATATGCCATTCTATGATGATGGCGGCGTGGACGGTAAAATCAGCAAGAATTTCAGCGGATATATTACCTTTGTTCCTTCTACTGAAGGCAAGAAAGTACAGATCGACTTGCACGATATTCATATTTTTATTGCATCTATATCGTCCAATTCTGATGTGTTGAAATTCTATAACGGCAAGACTGCTGACGAAGCAAATCTGTTGTACAACGTAAAGGATAGTAAAATCGACAACCTGACATTGAAGAGTACTTCGGATGATGGTGCTATGACGGTATATCTGTATAGCAAAACACCAAGTGATTACTATCAGGGTTCCGGCTTTGAGGCGGTGGTAAGCGAGTTCAGTGCGGTGCAGATGGAGGTTGCTTCTTCTTCCGTAACCAAACAAATCGGCAAGGTGCCCGGTTGTGCATCGGACGTACAGGCTATGCGTTTCTGCCTTACCACAGAGAATACCGAACCGGCGTTGCAACCTACGTTGTTCCGGTTCAATACCGGCAATACCTACGAGTGCGTTGATAGCGCAACGCTGTATTTTACAGGTGCTTCCGATGTCTTTGCCACCGCACAGAGAGTGGGGAAGGTAGCCGTTACGGGGAATGAGTTCACTATCCCGGCAAGTGGTATCTCGCTCACCGAGGGAGACAACCGGTTCTTCCTGACATACGACGTGGCTTGCAACGTACAGAACGGACAAACCGTGGCTGCCAACATCACGCAAGTGGATTTCTCCAACAACACAGACTACAAGGGTTTCAGCAACTCGGCTGATGTACTTACTATAGACAATACCCTCTATTCCTACTGCGGCAGCAAAACCGTATATGTATATGGCGAATGGCTGTTCACGCACACGGCAGGCGAATGGTATTCTGACCGTTATGATGCTGTTACCTGCGACCAGACGACTACCTTCATTCCTACCACCGAAGGTACTGTCATTCAGATGAATTTCTCCGACTTTGCTATCTCTTTCAATGCCTACTCCAAAGCCACTTTCCGTATTTATGCTGGTCAGGATACCAAGGGGACGCTGCTATGGGAAGCGGACAACGACAACTATGTCGCAGGACCCGGCTTGGTGCGCTCCAACGCCAAGGACGGCGCACTGACTGTTGTCTTCAATGCCAATACGGAGTTTCCTACGTACATAGGTGCTGGTAAGGGCTGGAAAGCCACTGTGAGCGAGTATCTCCCCCAACCGATGTCAATAGAGACCACTACGCTGACCGCTCTCTCTTCGGACGCACTGACACGCGGACAGAAGAATGCTGCACTGCTCGGACTGGACATCACCACCACGGGCGACCTGACTCCGCTGGGCGTGAAGAATATCACTGTTACCTTGAATGACTGTGCTGCGGCGGTTGATTCGCTGCTGCTCTTGCAAGGTGAGAATGTAGTGGCAAAAGCAGCCGTTACCGGCTCCGAGGTAGTACTGCCCGTCAATGCTACACTGGCAGAAGGCGACAACGCATACACCCTTGCGGCTAATATCGCTACAGACGCACCTATCGGCACAGAGGTCTCTGTTCAGAGCGTGCAAATCGCAGTAGGAGAGGCTACACTCACTCCCGAAGTGCCTGCCAACAAACGCACGGTACGCAATATGTATCTGCTCAAGAATGGTACAGGGCAGCGCGTAGAAGTGGACAATACCCCGCTGTCGTTCTATGACGACGGTGGTGCAGACAACAAGGTGTCTCTCGGACTCAAAGGCACGGTTACTTTTGTGCCTACCGTACCCAACTCGGCTATCCAACTTAAGTTCAAGCAATGGGCTCTCAACGGGTCGGACAACTTCTATGTATATTACGGTGAACAGACCAAAGACGCCGCTGATGTCAGTCTGTCGTATTACACCAAGGATATTGAGAACCTGACCATAATCTCCGCCGATGCTACGGGTGCACTGACTGTTACCTACGAAGCGAATAACTACTACGCTACCGACGGTTGGGAAATAGAGGTCAGTTGCCACGAGTTGCAGCCGCTGACGCTTGATTCAATCAAAGTGGAAGATGTCTCGGCAACTACGGTGAACCGGGGCAGTGCAGATGTACAGATACTCCGTGCTGCCGTATATGTATCGGGCGACCGTGGCAAGATGCCGGTAGAGAACTTCAACGTAGAGACCACACTCGGTGCAGAGGCTGTAAAAGTCTATAGCACAGGTGCATCGGATGCCTTCGGTACTACCTGCCTTGTGGCAACGGCAGATACTGTTACCAACCGCGGCACATATTACTATTGGATTACGCTCGATGTGCCCGCTGCTACCGAAGAGGGGGCTGTTGTTACCGCCACGCTCAAGAGTGTGGATGTCAACAAGACCACCGTCCAACCGAAGAACGCCGTAACGGCTTCCTTTGAGGTCGTCGGCGGTATGCATGGCACCTACCTCGTCGGTGCAAGCGATGCAGCCAAATACAAGACGATTCAGTCGGCTATCGACGCTTTGCAGAACGGTATTGAGAGCGCGGTAACGTTCCTGATCGAACCGGGTACCTATACCGAGTACCTTACTATCCCCGAAATAGACGGTGTATCGGCGGATAATACCGTTACTTTCCGCTCGCAGACGGGCAACTATGAGGATGTGATTGTCAAGTACGACACCTATTCGCCGCAGTCCAGTTTCGAGGGAGACGCTACACAAGGTATCGTTAATGTGAATGGTGCGGACTATATCACGCTCAGCAACCTGACCCTCACCACCGCCAACGAGAATTACCACACGGTAGTGCTGGTTCGCAACAAGTCGGAACACGTTACGATTGACAGTTGCTACATCTATCGTGCGGAGAACATCGCTTCCACCAATGTGCGTTTGGTCTATGCCAATGCCAAAGACGAAAAAGTGCTGAATAATTACTTCACTTTGAGCCATTCGATATTGAAGGGTGGTTATTCCGGCGTTACCGTATCCGGCAACTGGACAACCAAACAGACCGGGGCGCATATCGTCGGTAACACGTTTGAGAACCAAGGTGCGCAGGCTGTCAATATATCGTTGGGCGAAACCAAGGCCGTGGTGGACGGTAACATTGTCCGCAAGACGGTAGAGAGCAGCAAGAGCGTTTGGTGTATCGACCTGCGTCTGTCCGAGGGGGCGCAGATTAGCAACAACTATGTGTCTGTCAACCTCGCTTCCACCGCTTGCCACGGTTTCTATATCCGCGACATCATCGGTACGGAAGATGCTCCGGCGCATATCTATAACAACGTGGTGGATATGACCAATGCGGCTTCGGACAACTCGTATGCTGTTTATTTCAACAAGAGCGGCAAGAACATCCTCTTTGCCAACAACACCGTACGCACATCGGGTGCCAACGCTTATCCGCTGTATATCCGGAGTTCGAATACCAACTTGCAGGTTGTGAACAACCTGTTTTATAGCCAAGACCTGCCTGCTGTATCGGTAAGCAATGCAAGTTATGTAAGTCGCTGTGAGCATAACCTGCTGTATTCAGAGAGTGGAAAGTTGGGTGAAATAGATGCAACCGTGTACAGCGATATTGCTGCTTGGCGCACGGCTATCGGCAGTACCACGGACATCACGGAGGCAGTAACATTCGAGTCCGCAGATGTACTCCGCCCTGTAGATAAGGGCAACCTCGTGAGTGGTGAGGCACTGGCTTTTGTTACTACCGACATCACGGGGTGTGACCGTGCTGCTGTGCCGACGATTGGTGCGTATGAGTGGCTTGATAAGACAGGTACGGGCTGTCAAGCCGCAGAGGCAGGTTCTATCCGCGTCTTCCCGACCATCACCTGCGATATGCTCCATATCACCGGTGCCGCCAACACCGAAGTACGTATCTTGAACCTGCAAGGGCAACCGGTGTACCGCACTATGTTTGCCGCCGATGCAGAGACGCTCGATGTAACCGCTCTGCCGCAAGGTACATATCTGCTTGCAGTAAACAGAAACGTGTTCCGCTTTATCAAACAATAGAAGTATATAGAGAGTCAAGGTCGGCATTCGGTTTGCTGCCATGAGCCGGTTGCCCGATCTTGACTTAAACCAAAGAGGCTGCCTGACAACTCGGGCAGCCTCTTTGTGTGTAATCTGTTGTTGGTTAGGCGATTATCCGCAACTTGCCTTTTGTCGCAGGTTTATTTCAGCAGGAACTTGTGTCCGTTCTGTATCACAATGCCGCGGTAGGTGCCGTCCACCTGTACGCCGAGCAGATTGTAGAGCGGTGCATTGGTTGCGGGGGTATAGGCATTGCCCATTCCCGTGGAAGTGGTGCAGGCGATATAAATCTCATCGGGGTTGAGTGTGAAATAGAAATCATATTTGCCGGTTTCGCCTACGAGATACTTGCCTTCCGCAATGGTGATGTTGGAAGTGCTGCCGTCTTTGAGGGGTTCTATTACCCACGCCTGCTGTGCGCAGTGGTTGTACAATGTGAACGTATCGCCTTTTTTCAGTTCCATACCAAGCAGCATATACTCTGCGGTGTTCTCAGGGTTGATAACGGCGGCGGTGTAGGTCGTGCCTGCCATAATACCGTAGTCGCCGCTGCAAGGTGCGGCGAAAGAGCCTGTCAGGCAGATACGGGTACCGTCGAAGGTAAGCACTACATCGCCTTGGGTAGTGAGGACAAATACCACGTTGTTGTCTTTGTCATTCAGTATGTTATCCGATGAGCAGTCTTTGTCTAATGCCGTGTAACCGAAATGGAGATCCCATGTGCCGTTGGTAACTTTCATACGCAGGGTGTCGCCGGCGGCAAGGTCGGTGAATGTGTAGGTGGCAGGTGCTTCCGCCGTGGCTTTGCCGAGTTCGATGGCGTCGGTTTTCCATGCTTTTTCAGTGCCGACGAGTTCGGTATTGCCCGTGATGTAGTAGGTAGGCGTTTCTATGGTCGGGGTATAGGCGGACCAAGTGCCGTCGCCTTTGTCCCACGCACCGTCTGCTATGGTGTAGCAGTTGTTGTCTGCCGGGTTGGTCAAGTCCGCTGTCTGGTTCCATTTGCTGTCCCATGTAGGTGTGGTTGCCGAGGAGTTGTGGCGGACAAAGATGAGGGTTTGTGCCGCATCGGGAACATCTGTTTGGTAGTGAATGCCGTCGGCTGTAGTCATAAAGTCCGTGAATGACTGGGTGATGCCCTCGCCTCCGAAATAGTTCACCGAAAATTTGGCGTCAGCCTGTTTCCAGTTGCTGTTGGGGACGAGGTAAATGGTTTTGGCGTTGATCGGGAATGTGCACACGAGTGCAGCAAACAATAATGGGATAGATTTTTTCATACTGTGTATGTTTTAGATGGTTAGTAAATAATGAATTGGCTGTTTATGGGTAATTTTTCCGTTTATTGCAGCAGGAACTTGTGCCCATTTTGTATGACAATGCCACGGTATGCGGCATCCACGGGCATACCGAGAATGTTATACATCGGTGCGTTGCGGTCGAGTTCTGCGGGCGTGTATTCCGTTTCGTCAAGGGCGGTATAGATACAGTCGGGTTGCAGTTTCTCTGCGCCTGCCGACCATACATAGCATACGTCTTCGTCCGTCCACAGGTCGGAGGTCTGCTCTTTTCCGCTGCCGCCGTTGAAGATAAAGTTCACTTCTTTTATGCTGGCATCGAACTGATAGAAATAGAACCCGTTGGCGTTCTGTTGTGTCAGTTCCGTCCCCGGCCATTTGCCTGTGTACATCGTGGTAGTCGTACCGCTTTCCGCCCACGAATAGAGGTACACTTTCGCCCACGAAGCGGGCTTGTAGAACGATACGATGATGGGGGTGGTCTGCGGCTCTTTGCGGGTATAGGTATAGGTCTGTACGGCGGTCTCTGTGTTTGCCGTCTTGGCGTACGCCATTAGGGTAATGGTGTTGTTGATGGTAAACGACACCTCGCTGCCGCCTGCAATACGGGTGGCGGAGGTCTTCGGGTCGGTACCGTCAATGGTATAGTATATCTCTGCCGTCTCGGTGCCGCCGATGGTCTTCATCTCTATTTGGAGCGTCTCGGTCTTGAATGTGGTGCTGCCCGGGGTAACGACCAATTTGGGTGCCACCGCCTGCGTGGTCCGTATCCATATCGCATAGCCTGTCCCCGCTGCGGCTTGGGTGTAGCCTGTTTGGGATGCCGATACGCGGTTGCCGAGTTCGAGAAGTAGTGTGCCGTTCTTGCCTGTTACCGTCGCGCAGTAGCCGCTTGCGTCGCCCTCGTCGGATACACTGCTCTCCGAGTGTACGCCTACCGTCTTGCGTGCCAGCACCATAGGTGCGATGGCGTCTTTGTACTCTTTCCAGTGCGGATAGAAGACGCACGGTACACCCGGCATAGAGAGGATGAACGCATTGGCTTGCAGCACTTTCGCTTTCATCGCTGTGGTCATCGAGTTGCCCTTGCCACCGAACTCGTTGTCGTCGCGCTGGTAGGTGTCGTGGCTGTCCACAAACGTTACGGCGTATTTGCCTTTGCCCAAACCCAATAAACCGGGAGCCTTGCAGCCCGAGTAGTTGCCTGCGGCAAGCGAATTGTTGAACGCATCGTATTTCGTACCGAAATCGAAGGTCAGCGTGTTGCACCCTGCGTCCTGTATGCGGCTCCAGAGGGTGTTCTTGTTGCCGTCCCAGTATTCCATTACCGAGAAATAGTTGCCGGCGGCGCGGTTGTATTCGTTGATGTGCGAGTTGTGGAAACCCTTGCAGTAGTCGTACCGCCAGCCGTCGTACTGCATCTCGTTCTTCATCCATTGCAGGTAGGCGCAGAACATCTGGCGCACCGAGGCGTTTTGGTGGTCCCAGTCGCGGGCGGCGGCGTAGTTCGCCTCGCTGCCGTAGCCGTCGTCGGCGGCTCCTGTGGCTTTGCCCTTGCACGTACCTGCCCCGCTGTCGCTGTTCATCTCGTCGGTCTTGCATATCCACGACGCATCGGGGCTGAACGAACCGTATTTGCCGAAGTCCTCCGTGTAGAAATCGCACCAACTCGATTTGTTGTCGGTATGGTTGATGACGATGTCGGCTATCACTTTCGCACCCCCTGCGTGCAGGTTACCGATCAGTGTCTCGAGGTCGGCACGGCTGCCCCACGCCGAGTTCTGGTTGCAGTACTGCGCAGGGTGGTAGCCTACGCCCGAGGCTTTTGCCGAGGGCGGAAGCCATACGAGGTCGAAATAAGCGGCTATCTCGCCCGACTCCGCCGACAGGTTCTGCCAGCGGGTGCTGCCGTGTTTCAGTCCGCTTGTTTTGTAGGAGTCCCAGTAGAATGCCTGCAGCATCACATCTCCGCACTGCGAGGGCACCGAGGTGGAGTAGGTAACCGGTTCCTCGGGTTCGGGAGTAGGGTCGGGTGTCTCCGGGTTCCCGGGGGTGCTGCCGCAGTCTTTGCCCTCTTCGATATACCACATATCGCTCTTATATTGCATCTTTATATAGATGTCATACGTGCCTGCGGTGTTGCAGGTCAGCCCTGTGGAGGAGGCGGTGAATGAGGTATATGCCCCGTATGGGTCAAGGGCGGCAATCGGCCATGCGGTGGCACTGCCTTGGTCGTAGCAGGTCAGTACGTCGCCCGCTTGGAGTGCCACGCAGGCGGCTTTGTACTGGGTGCGTCCCTGTATATCCGCCTCGCTCATAGCGGCGGCGGGATAGTCGGTGGTGCCGTTTACGCGCACAAAGAACGGTTCCGCCCACGCAGACACACTCAGTGCAATGATACACAAGAACAGGTAAACTTTCTTCATCGAAAAAATTAAATCTAAGGTTAATACACAAAAATAATTCAAAAACACCGCAAAGATAGTATATTTCTATGAGATTTGCAAATCTATGTTCATTTACCCATTGCAACCGCATCATAACAATATCTATTATACACTTTATGCAATATATATAGTGTATAAAGTGTATAAAAAGACGGCTTATGCATAGGCTAAACACCAATCTTTTCTACGTCCTTTCTACGTCTTTTCTACGTAATTGGTACTATGAAGCATAGGGACTGCATATTGTGTATATTTTACGGTTGTCCTTTTAATTTACCTATTTTTAGGTATGGTTTCCCGCTGTGCAACGGTATGGTTCTTGTATTCTCTCCCGTTGGTCTTATCGGAATGATTATGCAGAGATACATCAGAAATATCGCTTTTTCGTTGATGGGCGTGATAGCCGTGTTGCTTGTGATAGCCACCGTTGTGGAGAAACTGTGCGGAACGGAGATGGCGGTGCATTGGTTCTATACCGCCCCATGGACGATTGCGCTGTGGGCGTTGGCGGTGCTGTTCGGCGGCCGGTATGTCATCGCGGCTTTCCGCAGCGGCGGAATGCGTTGGTCGGTGTTCGGCATCCATTTGGCGTTTGTGGTGATTCTGCTCGGGGCAATGCTTACCCATACCTTCGGCATCGAGGGGGCTGTACCTCTCCGTATAGGCGAGAGTACTAATACGTATTTTACTAGGAAAGGAACAGAGAAAGAATTGCCGTTTACGGTTACATTGGACGATTTCCAAGTGCAGTACTATGCCGGAACCGCCACCCCTGAGGATTACTTGAGCCGTATTTCTATCCGCTCGGCAGACGAAACCGCCACGGCGGAACTGTCTATGAATCATATCTTCCGCTATCGCAGTTGGCGGTTCTATCAGTCGTCTTATGACGAGGATGCAGGCGGTTGTACATTGTTGCTGACCCACGACCCCGCCGGCATAGCCGTTACCTATGCGGGGTATATCCTGTTGCTGGTGAGTATGCTGCTGTATCTGTTTGTGCCGAAAAAGGCTTGTAAGGTTTTTAAGGTCTCTAAGGGTGTTAAGAGCATCACAATGGCACTGCTGCTATTGCTGCCATTGTCGGCTGCGGCTGCCCCCAAGACGCTGCAACGCCCGGTGGCGGAGACTTTCGGCAACCTCTATGTGGAATACAACGGGCGCATCTGCCCGATGTCGGTGCTGGCGAACGATGTATGCACCAAACTCTACGGGCATAACTATTACCGTGCCGAAGACGGTACCCGCTACACGGCGGAGCAGGTGCTGACGGGTATTCTGTTCCACTACAACGACTGGGCGCAGGTGCCGCTCCGGCAATCGCGCAAACCGCAGCAGAACCGTGAACGGGAGATGGTCTTCCGTATGGTGGCGGGCGGTTCGCTGCTGAAGATTTGGCCTTCTGCGCACGGCTGGTGCGACATCAATTCGGCAGGAGCGGCGGACAGCCTGTCGCACGACGAGTGGAATTTCCGTATGTATGCCCTCCAGTACGTGGCGTACGACCTGATGCAGGGGCGGAACATCGAAGCCAATGAGACACTCAAAAAGATACGCCTCTACCAGCAGAAATACGTCGGTACGGACGACCTCCCCACCGAAGCGCATTTCCGTGCCGAGCAACGCTGGGCGGAGTTCCCCTATACCAAACCCTTGGCAATGGTTGTTATCACGTTGGGGCTGCTGTTCTTCCTGGTTTATTGCATTGCGCAGGGGCGCGGAAAGACGCTGCCCCGCTGGTGGCAAATACTCAATACGGTCTGTCTGGCGGCGATATGGCTGTTCCTTACGGCTATGCTTGCTTGGCGTTGGTACGTCAGCGGGCATATCCCGTTGAGCAACGGACACGAGACCATGCAGTCCCTCGCCTGGTTTATTATGCTGCTGGGTTTGATTTCCGACCTCCCCAACCCCTCCAAAGGAGGGGCTGATAGAGCATCTGTGAACCCCCTCTCTGAGGGGGTAGGGGGAGTCTTGCTACTTGCCTCTATGCCCCTCCTCGTCAGTATGATGTCTGCCTCCAATCCGCAGATCACCCACTTGATGCCCGTCTTGCAGTCGCCGCTGCTGAGTCTGCACGTAAGTATCATTATGCTCAGTTACGCCCTCTTGGCGTTTGTGATGCTCAATAGCGTTGTGGCATTGTGCGGCAAGGCGGAGCGGCAGCAACGACTGATGTGTTTTTCCCGCACGCTCCTGCGCCCTGCTGTGTGCTGCTTGGCTGTCGGAATATTCCTCGGTGCGGTATGGGCGAATGTGTCGTGGGGACGCTATTGGGGCTGGGACCCGAAAGAGGTCTGGGCGTTGATTACGCTGCTCGTCTATGCCGCTCCGCTGCATGCGCAGTCGCTGCCGTTCTTCCGTCGTCCGCGCGTGTTCCATATCTATTGCCTGCTGGCGTTCCTCTCCGTGCTATTCACCTATTTCGGGGTCAATTTCCTCCTCGGCGGCTTGCACGCCTACGCCTGACAAGCAAAGAAACATACAAAGAGGCTACCTGTACTTGTCAGGCAGCCTCTTTGTGTATCGCATCCTTTTTTAGGGGTTGTTATTCATCGTGATGATGATGCTCTGCATCGGGCGAGAGGACGATGTTACGCGCCACGAACGACTGGTTGCCGGCGGCGTCGGTGCAATACACCATCAGATGGTAATCGCCCGCTTTGGCATTGGCGGGGATGACTACATCGTGCGAGTGGATGTGCTGGTTGCGCCCCGAAATCTCGTACGACTGCTTGAAATAGAACACCACACTGTCCTCGGCAGCACGTGCAGGAGCCTTATGCCCGTGGTGGTCGAAGTTGTTGTGCACCTCCACCATATAACCTGCCAACGCTACATCGTCGGACAAGTCCATCTCGAGGTGCATACTCTCGCCGGTCCGCACTTCCTCGCCCTCTTCGGGTTCGGACAGCGAGATAACCGGTTTGGTGGTGTCGGCGTCTTGCTTTTCACAACCGATGAACACCAAGCATGTGAACACGAAGCACATAAGTGCCGGAACGGAAACAAAAACATTTGTTTTCATAATGATAAATAATTAAAAAGTGAAACGAATAGTTGTTTGTATATCTATACCCGCCTCGGGGAGTTCTATCTTGCGATAGAAACTGAGGTGGTTGAGATATGCCTTGTTGAGTAAGTTGTTGCCTTGCAGGACGATGGACATTCTGCCTTTCGGAAGCGGAATATCCACGCTTGCCACGGCGTGCAGGAGGGTGTAGCCGGGTGTGGGGTCTTCGTTGTGGGCTATATGCCGTTGCGGGGCTACCGTCTGGCACTCTATCTCGAGTCGCCACAGGCGGTCTTCCCAGCCGATACTGTTGCGCATGGAAGCCGGCGGAGAGAACGGCAAGGCGGTGTGGCTCTGCAGGTTGTATGTATGCACATATTCACCGAGCAGCGTATAGTAGAGCCGTGCCACGAGGCGCACTTTGGTACGCAGTTCGCCGCCGGCAAAGAGCGCGGGCGAGTCGGTGTAGCGGTATATCTGCCCCGCATCGGGCAGGTCGGACCATAGTCCTGTCGGGCGCAGATAGATATAATGGGTGTAGTAACTGACAAACGGCGATACGCTCACTTCCACACGCTCATGCGTATAGCGGTACGACACATCGGCCTGCCACCCCTGTTCGCTCGGCAGACTGTTGTCCCCTCTCTCGTGGCGGAAAGCGCCGTGGTGTACACCGTTGCTTGCCAGTTCGTTGACCGAAGGCATACGGAACGCCCTGCCTATATGTATCTGCAGTTGGTGGCGGAGTGTCTTGTACTCCGCACCGGCGGCAAGCGAGTAGTTGTGCAGGTGCCGCCGTATCTCCTGCACGGTCGAGTCGTGCGGCTGACTGTGTATATAGCCGTAGTCATAGCGGAGTGCCGCGCTGAATGTCCAGCAGGGCAACGGCAACCAGTTGACCAGGTAGTACGCCCCCGCTTCGGCACGTTGGTAAGCCGGTATCAGGAACGAATAGCCGCCGATGCTGTTGTGCTGATACATAGCCGATACGCCCGCATAATGCTCCCACTCGGTGGAAGGCGTGAAGCGCATCTGCAGGTTAGCCGAAGCCGTATGCAGGTGCAGCATCAACTCTTTGTCGGGGTCCACGGCAGGCGGCTGCTGCCCGAGTACGTGCGTATGGAAGCGGCTCCACTCCTCGCGGTGGTTGAGTTGGTAGCCGAGGGTGAGGGTGGTCTGTGTGAAACCGTGCGTCCAACGGTTGCAGGAAGTAACTTTCAGGTGGTTGACGCTGCTGAACGGCAAGGCGATGTCCCAACGGTTGCCCGCGCTGTCCAACTGCGCCGCATTGGGGATACCGTGCGCCCCGCTGAAGAAACCCGCTTTCTGGTAGGTGTCGCTCAGCGTCAGTTCGCTGCGGTAGCCGCCCCGCTGATACACCAGCAGGGCATTGCCGCTGCGCTCCAGTCCCGCCGTGTTTTGCAACCGCCGCTTGCGGATAGGCAGACGCATACTGAGGTAGGTGAAACTGTCGGCAGGCACGCTGTAATCCGCCCAATGCCGCTCGCTGTAGCGCAGGCGGGCATACCAGTGTCCGCGCTTCAGGTAGCACATAGCCGTGCCGCCCAAACCGATATTGACGGTCTGGCAACGCAGGGCAATCTCCGCCCCCAAGGTATCGTTCCGGGGAATGGCGGGTGGGAGTATCTCTATCACTCCGCCCATGGCATCGCTGCCGTAGAGAACGGAAGCCGGACCTTTGACAATCCGCACGCCGTCCACGTTGTTGGCATCTATTTCCAAACCATGGTCAGCACCCCATTGCTGACCTTCCTGTTTGATGTTGTTCTCCGCCACGGCTATACGCTGAAAGCCCAAACCGCGTATCATCGGTTTGCTGAACCCCACACCGATGTCCATCGATTGTACACCGGGGGTGTGCGACAAAGTACTCATCAGGCTATGCCCTGCACGCAGGTGCATCTCGTCGGACGACACCTGTTCTGCTGATTGGGTAGCCAATACCGCATGCTCCGCTTTGCGGGAGGCGGTAACGCTGATTTCTTGGAACTCAACGCTCCTGATAGAGTCTGTGGTCTGTGCGTACAGCGGGACGAATGAACAAACAGGGAGCAAAAGCCCCGTAAAAATGATTTTGTTCATAGTCTCTGTCTGTAAATAATAGGATTGATACTACAATATCAACCTGCCACAGGCGGAGCGCGAAGAGAATAATAGTGGGAAAATGTATATATGGGCGAGACAGACTCTCCCGCCAAAAGAGTGGCAAACCATACCGGCACGGGCGACTGCACGTAGCCAACCGCCGCCGTGGACAGCGAGAAGGTAAAGTCGCATATCGGGCAGTGATGCTCGTCAGCATAATCGTCTGTCAGTACCGCATCGGAGGAACAAGGCTGTGCATCGTCCAAAGCGGCGACGGAACAGCAGACAGACACCGTCTCTGCACACACATCGTGCCGGTGAAAATCCTTCACCAACAGCACTTGCGCATATACTGCCAGCAGCAATACCGCCACAAACTGTGTGTACAACCGTCTTTTCATAGATAAGCGTATGCTATCTTTTGATGTAAAAACGCTGCAAATGTATAGCAATTTATTGGATTAAGCAAATTTTTGTCTGATTATTTTGTTGTTTTTAATACAAAATGTATAAACTGCAATGTGCATATAACAATCCGCTATATTCCGTATAATGTATGGTGGCAGATTGGTGCAAAAGCCTTGTAAATGTGGTTGATGAACAAGGAGTGGTAGGGTAGTTGTAGGGCGATAGATACAATGCCGGAGGTTACCTGTGCAGTTCTGTGCCACTGCATATGTCGAGGTGTGTTTTGCTACTTCCTTATCGCAATTTGACAGAAAACCATACTTGTATTATTGCATAAGTCGAATAAAAGCAGTACTTTTGCGTAGCATTTTTTGCATAACGCAGGTTAGTATAATGAAACGTATATTCATTTTCAGTGTGGCACTGATGTGTGCCATGGTTTCCTTTGCCCAAACGAATATTGCAGGCAAGGTGCAGGACAGCCAATCCCACCCCATTGCGTATGCCACCGTCAGCCTGCTGCGCCAGGACAGCAGCCTTGTTACGGGCACAATCACGGACGACGCAGGTGCTTTCGCACTCTCCGCGCCAAGCGGCAAATACCTGTTGCAGGTATCGTTTATCGGTTATCAGACCGTTTGCCAATCCGTCAGGACGGGCAGCAAAGACCTGCTCCTGACCCTCCGCGAAGAGACCGAACAACTCGGCGAGGTGGAAGTCAAAGCCAAGAAGCAACTCATCGAGCGGCAGTTCGACAAGATAGTGCTCAACGTCAGCAACTCGCCCTTTGCCATGGGCAGCAACGGCAAAGACCTCCTCAAGAAAGCCCCTGGCGTGAACGTGGACAAAGACGGCAATGTTACGGTCAACGGCAAGTCCGTCGAGGTCTATATCGACGGGCGTCCGTCCTACCTCAGCGGGCAGCAACTCAAGGCGATGCTGGAGGGTACCGACGGCAGCACCATCGAGAAGATAGAGATTATCTCCAACCCCTCGGCGAAATACGATGCTTCGGGGCAAGGCGGTATCATCAACATCAAGACCAAGCGCAACATGATGCAGGGGCTCAACGGTACACTCTCCGCGGCTTACGGCGGTATGTACTACAAGGATGTGGACAAGTGGCAGAACATGGAGATGTTCTCGCTCAACCTCAACTACCGCACCGACAAGACCTACACTTTCGGTAGCCTGACGCAGGTCTATACCAACCAGAATGTTGGCGTGGAAATCGGCTCAACCTACCTCAATCCGGTGGACTCCGTGACCACCGAGCGGTACGACAAGTCCGAGTATGCCTGTGATTTCCAGTACTATATGGCGAAGATTGGCAACGACTGGTTCATCGACTCCGTCAACACCTTCGGCTTTATCTTCCAGGCACCCTTCATGATTATTCGCCAGAATATTCCCGACGGACGCGGCTACGGCTACACCAAGGTGGGCAACGACATCACGGAGAACTCCATGCTCTCCCTCAGCAGCCCGATGTTCTCGCAGCAGTACACCGCCAACCTCAACTACACCCATGTCTTCAACGATTCGTTGGAGCGCGAACTGACTGCCAACATCGACTACAACCGCAACGGTTGGGACCAGACCAACGACCAGAACAACACCTACACCTATCCCACACGCCCCGACTCGGTGCTGCATACGGGACTGAAGATCAACACCAACCAGATAGTGGACATCTACTCTGCCAAACTCGATTTCCAGACACGCTTCTGGCAAACGGGTATGATAGAGACCGGTGCCAAGTGGGCACTCTCCAACACCGGCAACCGCATGACCACCGACAGCCTGCTCAACGGCATCAGCAGTCCCACTGCGCACTCTGACTTCACCTACTCGGAGCATGTCGCTGCCCTCTACATCTCGCTGGCAAAGCAGTTCGGGCAGCACTTCAATGCCAAACTCGGTCTCCGCGGCGAGTACACCCACTCCAACGGCAACTGGATTTCGGCGGACAGCATATCCGTCAAGGACTATTTCAATCTCTTCCCCACCGCCTTCCTCGGCTACAACCCGACCGACAAGTGGGCGATGAACGTGTCCTACACCCGCCGTATCGCACGACCGAGTTACTACCAACTCAACCCCTTCCGTTCCTACATCGATGCCCACAACTACTCCGAGGGCAACCCCGAACTGACACCCGAGTTCAACAACCAGGTGGACCTCAATTTCTCCTACTCGCAGTACGTGTCGCTGGCGTTCAACTTTTCGCACACGCAGGATATGTTCTCGCAGCGCATGGAGGTGCTTCCTAACGGCGACGGGCGTATGCGTTGGCTGAATTTCGGTACCTGCACCACCCACGGTGGCAACCTCTCGCTCACCGAACTGCCTATCGTGCCTAAGTTCGTTACGGGCGAAGACGGCAGCCGCACTATGCAAGGCGCATGGCTTGCCCTGACGCTCAACGGCGGTTACTACCACTTCATCAACCGCTCCTACGACGGCACATATATCAACCGCAGCCACTGGGGCTACGGTTCGGCAACCCTCAACGCCTATCTGCCCAAAGACTGGACACTCTCCGTGGACGGCTTCTACAATGCCCCTTCGGTGAACGGCTACAACAGCCAGGATGCGTTCTACTATATGTCGGCAGCCGTGCGCAAGATGTGGCGTGAGAAAGGCTTGATATTCAACTTGCAGGTGCAAGACCTGTTGCGCTCCATGCACGGCAGCAACGAGTCGCTCGGCTTGGCAGAGGGCAACCGGAGTTACACCCGACAGGAATACCGCAACCAGAGAGTAACGGTCTCCCTCACATGGATGTTCGGTCAGCAGCAGTATGTCAAGCATCGCAAAGTGGGTGACCTCGACGAGTCCTCCCGTCTCGGCGGTGGCGGCGGCGTAGGGCAGTAATGACCGGACTAAGTTCTGACAATAAATATGCGCAAGAATTTCTTTATTGTCCGCTTTCGTATCGGGGCGGCACTCTGTTTCGCCCTCGCCCTCGGGCACTTGGCTTGCTTGGGCTTTCTGTGGCAGATTTTCGGCATCTACGGTATCGCATCGCAGATGCAGACGCTGGCTTCGCTGTGGCAACCGCTGCCGTACCTTGTTACGGTGGGTATCGCGCTGTGTTTCGCCGTTGCGGGCGTGTACGGACTGGCGTATAGCGGTGCTGTCCGCAGGCTGCCTTTGCAGACATGGGTGGTGTGGTTCACGTGCGTGGTCTTCTTGCTGCGTGCTGTCGTCGGACTAATCACCCTGCTGTCGGACTTCACCACGCTCGAACTGACCTCCACCCTCGGTGCCGCCCTGCTCGGACTCTGCTACCTCCCCTGCCGCTGTACCTGCCCGAAGGATACGCCGAGGGTATAGCGTGGGTACGGTCAGGGTAGCCGTAAAGTATTACGAAAGTATATATATGTTCTACGTATGTTCTGCTTATGTTCTACGTATCCTATACGCAGGTCCCGAAGCAGAACCGATGAAAACAGCAAGGGATAAGCAAGGGATGCGCAAGGGATAGATTAGCGATGTACGATGTGCAATGAGTTATTGAGTTATACCTTAAGTAGTGATTGCTCGTCATTTGTTCATTCGTTTGCCGTTGCATATTGTACATCGCTGATTGTCCCCGCACCGAATGGATTAATGGTCGATTAACGGTAATTAGCGGAGAAGGAATTAATGGCTAATTAATGGCTAATTATATGTTCATCAATGCATTAACGATTTATTAACGGCAATTGGCTGAGAATGAATCAATGTTTTAATGGGCTTTAACGGAAAGCAGAAATTCGTGGTCAATTACACGGCAATTATATGTTTATCAGTATTGTTTCTTAGCAGGGCAATACCATCGCCCGCTCTATACATTGCTACCCCAAATCGCCTACCATATACCATCAAATTGGGTCTATGGGTCATTTTGCAGGCTGGAAAGTGGCTTCATGTCCGATGAATAGGGCGTTGCAGACGATTCAAAAGGTT
>CAKUYO010000006.1 GCA_934716995.1 uncultured Bacteroidales bacterium
TTCCTATAGCGGGTTTGCGATAGGAACTGTTGGATTCTTTCAAGTCAGTGCATATATATACACACTCGATATACCCGCCGTATGCTTCAATGTCTGTTTGCATGTGTTGATGGATAACGTATGCATCTGCTTCGGAAAACAGCCCCTTGCCTATCCCCTGCTGGTTGCTGACGATAAACGTATGCACATACTGCTGCGACAAACGGGCTACCGCCTCTTGGGCACCAGGCAGCCATTCCCATTGCTGCCAACAACGTACATAATCGCCCTCTATACGGCGGTTGAGCACACCGTCTCGGTCAAGGAACAGGTCGTTGTCCTTAGGGAAAAGTGCTGCAAACTCCTGCTGCGCACGATAGTAGTCTTCAGGCACACCGATGTCAATGAAGTAATCACGAAACGCCATACCGCAGAAACAGTGCATACCTGCCATCGCCTGTAGCACCTCTTTCTCAAACGAGAATTTCTCGGGCAGATTCAGCCCTTGCAGCCATTCGCGTCGGATAGCATAGATACCCCCATTGATTAGTCCTGCGCCGGCACAGGCATCCTTCTCTTGAAAGGCGACCACATAATCACCTTCCGTCTGCACGGCCCCATAGCGTGCCGTATCGTTCACCTCGCGCAGAGCCATACTGACACCCGCACCACATCGGGTATGAAATGCGCATAGTGTCTCGAAATCAATATCAAACAGTGTGTCCCCATTCAGTACAAGAAAGTCATCCCCTTGTACCAGGCGGCTTGCCTGTAGTATAGCCCCGCCCGTAAAGAGCGGCTTGTCCTCGTGTGAATATGAGATACGTAATGACCGATACCGGCTACCGAAATAGCGTTCTATCACCTCGTGCCTGTAACCCGTAGCCAGAATGATATGCTTTGCTCCCGCCTTCTCTAATCGCCGGAGCAGGTAGGTCAGAAACGGCTTGCCATACACGGGTGCCATCGGTTTGGGTACATTGCCCAACACGTGGCTTAACCGTGTACCAAACCCGCCAGCCAATATGACCACCTCGCTGAACATCATACCTTGGGGAACATCTGCGACTCTACTATCTCACAAATAATATGCCCGAGCATAATATGCGACTCCTGAATACGCGGAGTGTCCGACGACGGCACATTGAGCAGATAGTCCGCCACCTGCCGCATCTCGCCTCCCGTCTTGCCGGTCATCGCCACCGTAGTAACACCCAACTCTTTTGCCTTACGGAAAGCATTCAGTATATTCTTCGAGTTGCCCGAAGTGGATATACCTACCAGCACATCGCCTTTCTTGCACGCCCCGTCAATCATGCGCGAATAGATCAGGTCGTAGCCGTAATCATTCGCCACTGCTGTCAGATACGATGTATTGCAATGCAACGCCTCCGAGTTAAGCGGCGGCCGGTCATAGTAGAACCGTCCCGACAACTCTGCCGCAAGGTGCTGTGCGTCCGCCGCACTGCCTCCGTTGCCGCACCACAGGATACGGTTGCCGTTGCGCAAAGCGGTAATCATCGTGTCTGCCACCTGCTGTATGGTCTGCAGCAACGCCGGATTATCCAGCATCGCCTGCTTGGCGGCAATACTGTCTGCTATAGAGCGGGTTATAGTGTCCATGTCCTCAGTCCTTCCTGTGTAAATTCATATCGTTTCACCTGTCCTGCGAATTTCCCTTGCAGGGCTTTCTCTACACTGTATCGGCTGGTACCCGGGCAGTAGAAGAACATGAATCCTCCGCCACCGGCACCGCTCACCTTGCCGCCCGTTGCCCCCGCTGCAATAGCCGTGTCATAGATATTTTCCAACAGCGGGTTGGAGATGTCGTGCGCCGTCTTTTTCTTCTGCTCCCAACCGAAATTGAGTATTTCCCCGATGCCGTCGATATTCCCCTGCAACAATGCCTCTTTCATCTGCACTGCTTGCTGTTTCAACCGGTGCATCGCCTCTATTGATGATGTATTATTCGCCTTTACGTTCTTTATCTGTCCCTCTATAATCTTTGCACTCACATGGCTGGTCTCGGTATAATAGAGCAACAGGTTGTGTGCCAGTTCATCCTGATAGCGTTGCCGGATACGCAGCGGATTGACAATCACTTTGTCGTCTTGCAAGAACTGCATATAGTTGAAGCCGCCGAAAGTAGCCGCATACTGGTCTTGTTTGCCACCCGCCATACCCAAGTCGATACGTTCTATCTCGTACGCCAGCCGCGCCATATCGTATTCCCCGAGCGGCAGTTTGAGCCATTCGGCAAACGCACCCAATATACTGACCACCAGCGTACTGCTGGTGCCGAGTCCGCTGCCTGCGGGGGAATCCACGTGGCTCGTTATGCGGAACGAGAGCGGCTGATGCGTAAAATCGCGCACAATTCGGTTATACACCCCCTTGGCAAGCACAAAGTATCCGTCCGTATCCAACACCTCACGGCTGTCATACACCTCCTCTATGTTTGCATCAGGCGACGAGAACAATATCTTTCCGTTGTCCAACGGCTCTATGGTTGTGTAGGCATAGAGCGAAATAGTGGCATTCAGGATGGCGCCTCCGTATAAATCCGAGTAGGGCGACACATCGGTTCCGCCGCCCGCCAATCCTAATCGTAATGGGGCTTTGCTGCGAATTATCATAGTATCTCTTAATTCTTAATTCTTAATTCATAATTCATAATTCACAGATCGCTTCCGTCATTCTCGACCACGCATATTTCCGCTTCTCTTCTTCTATGCCTGTGCGGAAACACTCCGCATCTCCCCGTTCACAGAAATCAAGAATGGCGTCGGCAATGGCTTTCGGTTCTACAGCGGTTACATATCCCACTTTTCCGTCCGGCACTATCTCCGCCAAACCGCCCACATTCGTTACCAGCATCGGTTTGCAGAAATGGTAGGCTATCTGTGTCACGCCGCTCTGCGTGGCTGTCTTATAGGGTTGTACAATCAGGTCGGCTGCCGAGAAATAGACACGCACCTGATCGTCAGGGATAAAACCGGTATGCCACACTATCCGCCCCTGCAAGCCGAGTTGCTGCTCCAGTTCGGTGTATTGCGCCCCGTTGTTATAAAACTCGCCCGCTACCACCAACTGTACATTCTTCCCTGCAAAGCGCGGGTCGGCGTATGCCTTCATCAGCAAGTCAAGCCCCTTATAATCACGTATAAAGCCGAAAAACAACAAACAAACGGCATCTTTGTCCAACCCTAATTGTTTCCGCGCCTCGTCTTTGGGTGTCGGTGCCCCGAAATTGTCATACAGCGGGTGCGGGCAGAGCGTAATCGGTTGCGGGTGCTTGCGGCTGATAAATCTCCTGCAGTCGGCACGCACGCTGTCAGACATAGCCACAAACCTGTCTGCACTGCTGATGAAATAACGGATAAACCACTTGTCCCAGAAATGCGGTTCATGCGGTATCACGTTGTCCAACACCGACACCACTCTGGTACCGCCCTTGCGGGCGATACGCGCTATCGTCCCCAAGCAGGGAGCCATCAGCGGAATCCAGAATTTCACCACCAGCAAATCGGCTCTTTTCCTGCGTATCATCCGTCCCGTGCGTACCCAGGAAACAGGGTTCACCGAGTTCATCACACGTGTAATCTTCAGGTCCTTGGGTTGCGGTTCGTCCGAATACTGCGTCTTACCGGGAAAAAGGAAATCCGGGTACTGCATGGTGAAAGTCAGTATCTCCACCTCATGTCCCTCTGCCATAAACTGCCGCGCCAGCCTTTCGTTGAACGCTGCCAGTCCGCCCCTGTAGGGCCATGCCGTACCTAAAATAATCACTCGCATAGTCTCTCTTATTGTTTTCTCCGTTCACGGACAATCAGCAACGCTTCCTCACGCACTTCGGCAGGCAGTTCGATATTGCGCAGTTGCAGACTGCGCACCCACCCCGCCACGTCTTTCTCCTGCAATGTATCGAACACATCCTGTATCTGTTGGCATTGTGCGGGAGTATATTGCTCGGCGGGGATTCCCGCCAAAGCGTCCAGTTCCTCGTCGTCGTAATACTCCGGTTGGGCATTGGTCTGCAACAGTGTCTCGCGCTCGCACACCAGATGCTGCCCGCAGCACTCGCCGTCGGCAGGCTTGGGCGGCTCGGGTGTCCTGCCCTCTTTCGCGTCCTTGCGGGCACGCACCTCAAAGGCAATCAGTATCCCGATACCCAGAAGGACAAACAGTATTAATGCAAGCATAATTTGTAGATTTGTAAATTTGTAAGTGTGTAAATTTGTACATAACATCAGTTCGATATAAACCTAATTGCATACCTTGCCGCCATAGGCGAATAAGATTTATAGCAATTTATGGTTGCAAAAGCAAAGATTTACTTGGATTTCTTGCCGCTTTGCGGCAAAGGAGTTATCGAACTCACATTAAATAATATGCATTGCCTAATTTACAAATTTCCCAATTTCCCAATTTACAAATTGTATCTCATTCCACGTCGTCTTCCTCAATAACCAGGTTGTTGATAATAAAATTCTGCCGTTCGGCGGTGTTCTTGCCCATATAGTATGCCAGCAGGTCGCCCACGGCGTCCTCTTTGCGGAGCGATACCTGGTCGAGACGCATCTCCTTGCCGATAAATCCTTTGAACTCGTCGGGCGAAATCTCCCCCAGACCTTTGAATCGGGTAATCTCGGGGTTCTTGTTCTCGTCTATTGCCCTGAGGCGTTCCTCCTCGGTGTAACAATAGCGCACCTGCTGCTTGTCCTTCACGCGGAAAAGCGGCGTCTGCAATATATATACGTGCCCTTTCTTGACAAGGTCGGGGAAAAACTGCAGGAAGAAAGTCAGCATCAGCAAGCGGATATGCATTCCGTCCACATCGGCATCCGTGGCGATGATTACCTTGTTGTAGCGCAGTTCGTCCAAGCCGTCCTCTATGTTCAGTGCCGACTGCAGGCAGTTGAACTCCTCGTTCTCATAGACCACCGACTTGCTCAGTCCGTACGAGTTGAGAGGCTTCCCGCGCAGGGAGAACACCGCCTGCGTGCGCACATCGCGGCTCTTGGTGATCGACCCCGAAGCGGACAAACCCTCCGTAATGAAAATGCAACTGTCCTGCCGGAGGTCATCATCGGCGTTCTTCGCCGACTTGACAGGCTTGGTGTCATTGAAATGCACCTGGCAGTCCCGCAGTTTGGGGTTGTTGAGCAGGTTTTTCTTCGACCGCTCGCGTGCCGCCTTGGTGATACCCGCAATGGCTTTGCGCTCTTTCTCAGAGTCCTGTATCTTCTGCAGCATCACCTCCGTTATCTCGGGATGCTTGTGCAGGTAGTTGTCCAACTGCTGCTTGACAAAGTCGTTCACAAACTTGTTCACCGACACTCCGCCCGTAGGCGACATATCCTTCGAACCGAGTTTCACCTTCGTCTGGCTCTCGAACACGGGTTCCTCCACATTGATGGCTATCGCCCCGACCACGCCGTTGCGGATGTCGGTCATATCCATGTTTTTATTGAAAAACTCCTTGATGGTGCGCCCTATCGCCTCGCGGAACGCCGCCTGGTGGGTACCGCCCTGGATAGTGTGCTGCCCGTTGACAAACGAGTGATACTCCTCGCCCGACTGGTTGGTATGCGTCAGCGCAATCTCTATATCCTCACCCTGCAGGTGAATGATCGGATAGAGCGGTTCGGTGGTCATATTCTCCGTGAGCAGGTCGAGCAGACCGTTCTTCGAACTGAATTTTTTGCCATTGTAAATCAGTGTCAGACCGGTGTTGAGGTACGCATAGTTGCGCATCATCTCCTCAATATAATCGTCGCGGAACCGGTAATCCTCAAACAGCCCGCGCGAGTTGTCGGGTGTAAACTCGATGCACGTACCGCGTTTCTCCGTACCCGTATATTCCTGCACATCGGTGTCGCTCACAAGGTGCCCCTGGTGGAACACCGCCCGGCGGGTCTTGCCGTCGCGGAACGACTGCACACTGAAATCCATCGACAGTGCATTCACCGCCTTGGTGCCCACACCGTTCAGACCCACCGATTTCTTGAACGCTTTGGTGTCGTACTTGCCGCCCGTATTGAGCAGCGAGACGGCTTCCACCATCTTGCCCAGCGGAATACCGCGCCCGTAGTCGCGCACCCGCACACTGCCGTCCGCCACCGTTACCTCAATCACTTTGCCCTCGCCCATACGGAACTCGTCGATCGAGTTATCGATAGTCTCTTTGATCAGCACGTAGATACCGTCGTCCGAATGCGAACCGTCCCCGAGTTTGCCGATATACATACCGGGGCGGCGGCGGATATGCTCGCGGTCGTCCAAGTGAATGATGTTGTCGTCGTTGTACTCTGCCGCGTTCAAATTGATTTCGTCTTCTGAAGCCATAGTCCTCCTTTGCTTAGGGCGATACCACCCCATAATAATCCGCTTGCAAAGTTACTGCTTTTTTTTGATTTATACAACCCCACCCACCCGAACACAATTCCAAGTAGAGAAAAATATGCACTTTATGCAATCCGCCTGCCTCATAATACCGATTACGTAGAAAAGACGTAGAAAGGACGTAGAAAAAACGGAAACGAAATAGGGTTTTATATACACTTTATGCACTCCCTGCTATGCATACTCTGCATATTAATTGTTAATTATTAATTGCTAATTGCACACCTGCACTTTTTTCCGTAATTTTGCAGACGGATTAAACAAATAAAACAATGGAAACAGGACTGAAACACACTACTACACTTATAGTAGATATGGCGCATACGGCGGAAATGATGGGTTCGGGCGATATGCCCGTTTTGGCTACACCGGCAATGATGGCACTCATGGAAAATGCGGCAATGCTGGCTGTAAAAGACCAACTGCCCGCCGGGAGTACCACCGTGGGCGGACACATTGAGAGCAGCCACCTGCGCCCGACCGCCATCGGGCAGGCAGTGTCCGCCACCGCCGAACTGACCCGCATAGACGGGCGCAAACTCTATTTCCACGTATCCGCCCGCCAGGGCGATACCCTGCTCGGCGAAGGCGAACACCTGCGCTTTATCGTAGATCGAGAAAAATTCCTGAGCAAACTGTAACCGAAAGCGGGTTATATTGTAGAAAATAGCAGTTTCTTTTTTACACTATAAAATACCCAATAACATAGTCTTGGGTATTATTTGATGTATTAGCACAACCATATAAAAAGTATGGTTACGCATTTATTTACCCATTATCATTCGTTCCACATCTTTCTTTGCATTCTCCAAAATAGCCTTGCCTTCGGTTTGTAATTCCCTTGCCTGTTGGCGAAGGTTTGTCGTATTCTCTACAATAATTTTTTGCTGTTCTATAGGTAAACATGGTATTTGGATATTCATCAAATCCGAAGGATAAACGTGAGGTTGTGCGGCTCCGACCTGCAACCTATATATCACAGATTGCAAATATCTCAACACCTCATATAGGTATGTTGTTAAGAAACGGTTTTCATCTCTTGAATACACCACACTGCAATCGGTTGCAAATATAGGATCTGTATGATACCATACAAAACCGGCATACGCACCGGAAGCACTGACGGTAATCACATTTCCGCTAAAATTAGATCTATTATGGTAGTATGGTACAGTTTGCCCTCCTGCGATAACGGGTATATTTCCATGAACCACCTCTTTACTTGTTAATGCAGTCCCTTTGACGATGTTTGCAATTCTACCAAGAGGAACATTCTCAAATTTTGTGCTTTGATACTCATGATTTACATACATTGTATAGTATGGGTCTATTCGAGTATTAACTATGTCCTTAAAATTAGTAATGACTATTCGATTAGTCAGATTAGTACTTATTTGGGAAATTACCATACCCAATTCATCAAACAAATAGGTATCAATATTATCCAATAATTGCTGCGCTTCAGATTCTTTTTGTTCTTTATTTACGTATGCGGAATTTATAATATCAACCAATTCCTGCTGCTTTGTTATATTGGGTAATGGTATCTCAAGAGATTGAAATTCTGCCGAATTAATATTTGATTGAACGCTAGGACGTGAAATAGCATTTATCCACTCTTTATAGGCATTCAGTTGAGTATAAGCAAAGATGTAGTCAGGAATAGCAAGTTCGGGATTTATAATAAAACGTATTAAATAGCCTGCAAAAAAACATTTATATGGCATATGTTTGTAAATATATGCTTTACCAACACTGCCACTTCTTGCTATCAAAATATCATTCTCATTGAGAATATACTTTTCCTCTACATTTTTAGCAGTCACTCCTAATTCATCAAGTGATATTAAACCATCTTCATCTATATCCGTAATTCTAATATATCGTGGTTCTGATAAAGATGTTCTTATAATGCTAGACTCGCCAGCCCCATACTGCGGATTACAAGTAAGTAATTTCCGAAGTGGAATTTTAGGATAAATGGAATGCTGGACTTTACGATTGTACAATGCCATTTTAGGATCAAGTCGTCCTGCTATCTCTGACTTTTGTACAATAAAAATTTTGCTATTATCAATATCTTGCGGAACCTGATACATTGTATCTATCTTTTAAGCAAACCATAATTCTTTTCCAATATCTCAAGGATATTCTCCTTTACTATTTTCGCCAATGAGATGGAACGACAAGAATCGTCATATTCGTGGTATGTGTCATTTTTGTAATCAGATTTTGGTTCTGGACTACCCTGGCGTTTGACAATAACTACCTGTTTGTCTTCGAGGGCTCGAGCCCATCCCATCTCGTATAGGACATTAGGGTTGTTGTCTGTAATATCAGCAAAAACGATTTTGGCTTTCTTTATCTTATTGATAATATCTTGAATTTGGTCTTGCGTTGCACCCTTTGCACACATAATTGGAAATAGTGAAATATTAAGACTATATTCCTTTGCTATTTCCTTTATTTGTGTATCATATATGTTATTATATTCTTCTACGATTTGTGCTTTCTTATCAAAATAAGGCATTGCTACAAACACCTTAATTTCCTGTGAACTGATTTTGTCATAAAGACTTATGAGACTATCCGCACTAACATCTTCTGAAACCTCGAAAATGTGATTATTAAGAATCCATCCCTTAAAACCGTTATACTTTTCGCTCCCCTGTATATGATACCACAAAAAAGCCGATAATAGACCTATGCTTTTATTTGTCTGCAGTATTGCATTTTCTCCATATAGAGTATTGACTGCCTGCAATGAATTAGACACTAATTCCACGCATTCTTCACAATCAAAATTTTCACCTAACAACCTCTCAAATATATAGTTGTAAAATGTCCTGTAATTATTTCCAATAATATGATTGATATTTGTAAAAATGTTAGGAGTAATTCGCTTTATTAGTTGTCGGGTAAGTATAGGATAATTTCCACCAAAAATATCAACCAACTCATCATCTCTAAAATTTTCAGTATCATCAAGCATTACTCGGAGATTCTCTTCTGAAGTTAGAGGTATAGTCTTGGTATTTATGTTATGAAAGAAGACTTTAATGGCTTTATCAAAGTCTTTTTCACTTTGATTATCAAAGATAGGACGCTCATTCTTGTCATAATATTCAGTTCCTAATAATAGGCAAAATGGGATGACCATTCTCTCCACTTTTGAACTTGATGATAATTCTGCAGCATTCAATCTATGATTTCCATCTATACGATGTAAAACTTTTCCTAAAGACTCATCTATTGTTAGTTCTACGAATTGTATTTTTTTAGAATCATCCTTATGAAATAGAAATTCTTTCACTATAATTTCACTCTTGTCAAAAGTCACATTGCACCTGTAATTTTTACCATTGTGTAGTTGTACAAGAGGTTCCTCTTCTCCTTTGCGTTCTTTTAGTGCGTATTTAATCTTATAACTCAATATGACTTCTGGAAAAAATAAATACGTCTGCGTTTCAAGAAAGTCACTTATGTCATTTCTATCCAATAATTTCCTCTGATAATTATAATCTGCTTCTGAAAACTTTGCCAATTCTTTTATATTTGCAAAACCTCGAATGCATAGTTGCCCATTTAGAGAGTTGTCTAGTATGCCTGTCAGTTTCATACCTTACAAAGAGTTAATAAATTTCTTCAATTCCTCGCCGATGACGTCCAATTCGTTGTTTGTTGTCTTTTTACCCGTAGCATCGTAGCCTATTTCTTCTGCGATTGCCATAAAGATAGGATAATCAGGTAATTCTTGCTGTTTGCTCTGTCGGTAATCGTCCGTAAGTTTGGATTTGAGTTCATCAACCTTGGCTGCGTATTCCGCAAGCAAATCGGCGTTCCATTGTTTATAGGCTTCGGATTGTTTGATTTGCGTTGCCGTGGTGAGTGTACTTGATTTCAAAGCAGCAATTTTATCTTTTTGCTTTTGTTTGATTTCCTTATCCCACAATTCGCGTGTTGCCATATAGTTCGCATTGCCAAGCAACCGCTGTTCGATACCTTTCTTCTGACTAACTAATTGCTCAGTCTGCGTTTTATCCCATTTCTTCAAAAACAGCACAGAACTCTTTACACCTGCACCATTGGCAGAAAATGCCGTTTGTGGCATGCTTACCACAGCCACAATACGGAACCAATCCTCTAATTGCGTACGGACATACTGCATACTGCTATTGGTTAGAATACCATCGGGAAGGACTATAGCCAACATTCCGCCCTCTTTGAGAAATTTGTAATCTTGCTCTAAAAAGAGTACTTCACTCTGCTGTCCATCGCGTGTATCATCGCTTGATTGGGACTTAACAGCAAGCCAATCATTTTCTTTCTTACCTAACTGATAGGTCTTCATATACGCCTGCTCCGTTTGGCGGATATTGCTTCCAAACGGAGGGTTGGTAATGATAAAATCGAACGTGCCATACTCAAAGCCTTTGTTGCCCGTACGCTCTTTGATAGTTGTATCAGAAACCAGTCCGTCGGATGTAATCACGTTGGTATGCCCGTCATCGTGGATAATCATATTCATCTTGGCTGCACGGGAAATCTGTTCATTGATTTCTATACCATACAGATTCTTTTCCGCAAAGTCGTGCCAATAAGGAAACCATTTGGCATATTGCCTTGCGTCCTTCTTATAGTTAGGATAGTATTCCGTGGCTTCATTCCGCACTTTATTGAGGGCATAAAGCAAGAAACCACCGCTACCGCATGAAGTATCCAAAACTTTTGAATCATGTGTAATAGGCAGCACATCCACAATAAACTTCACAATCTCGCGTGGCGTAAAATACTGACCAAAGTTACCACGGAAGAATGAACCCATAAAGGTTTCAAAAGCACGCCCTTTGCTATCCAGATCTGTTTCGCTGAGGTTTACACTTTCAAGATAACTGACGACGGTTCTGATTTTCTCGGGTGTCAGTCGGATATTATCGCGAAAGACCTCCCTATCCCTGTTTCTTCCTTCCTCGTAGAGGGCTGCAATGCGCCGATAGAGTTGGTCGTTCTCCATAAGCCGACGCTTACGCTCGTCCTTTTCCGTATCTTTTGAAACCGTGATGACTTGGAAATCATATGGCTCGCCCATCTTTCTCGGCTTGCGCTCGTCCCAAATTTTGCAGAATATCAGTTTGTCCAGTTCGTCAAATGCCTCTGACGGGTTGAGTTGCCCTCCTGCCCAAAGCGCCTCGTGAGCCTGTTTGAAACGGCGCGTTAAATCAGATTGGTCTATAACAGACAAATCGAAGAAACGCTGCTTTCCATCTCCTTGCGGTAGGTTATCCGCGCCATACACATATTTGTAGTTTGCTACGTTCTGCACACCGTATTGCGGGATATCCGGCATCTGATTGCGCGTATTTTGAGACTTATCCACCTCAAAATACTCATTCTTGATACCCGAAGTAATCCAAACATATTTTACCTGCCCCGGTAATGCAAACGCATAACTATATGCCTGATTGATTGCCTGTTGAAATTCCGCCTCAGAGACTTCCTGCTTCTTACATTCTACAAGGATTAAGGGTTTCACACAAAGACTGTCTTCAAAGACTACAATATCCGCTTCTTTGACTTCGCGCCCCATAGTAACAGGTTCAAACTGGCGAATCTGATTCACAGGGTAGTTGTAGTCTATAACCAACTGAAGAAAAGTTTGTGCTTGCACTTTTTCTTCCGGATTATTATAGTTGCGTTCTTTATTCTGCCCTATATAGCATATTCTGGACTGCCCCTCATTAAATGATATAAGTCCTTTTTCCAAGCCGAGACGGATATAATCTTTCATTTGTATGACTGGTATTGATTTCCGTACAAAGGTACAACGATTTTTGTGGATATGCAAAAGTTATTTGCAAATCCATACAGTATTCTATTATTTATGGAGTGTCTTACACGAACTTATAGATCGTTTCGCGGCGGAAGGTCTTGCCGGGGCGGAGGACGGTGGATGGGAAAGCGGGTTGGTTGACTGCATCGGGGAAGTCCTCCGCCTCGAGGCAGATGGCGGTCTGCACATCGTACATCTTGCCCGACTTGCCCTCGTGTTTCTCCACATAGTTGCCCGTATAGACCTGCAGGCAGGGGAAATTCGTCCATACCTCCATCGTGAGGTTGCCGCCCTCTACCACGGCCACTTTCTGCGGTGCGGAGTTGCGTTTCTTGGCGTTCCAATCGGGGAGTGCCCAACCGTTGTCAATACCGAGACCCGACGCAAAGAAAGGCAGGTTGATGCGCTCGCCCACAGAGGTCGGCTGACGGAAATCCATCGGCGTACCCTCCACAGGGGCTACCGTACCGACAGGCAGGGTCTCATCGTTATAAGGGATATATTCGTCGGACAGGACTTGCAACGTATGGTCGTGGATAGTGCCCTCTCCCTCGCCTTTGAGATTGAAATAAGCGTGGTTGGTCAGGTTCAGCACCGTCGGTTTGTCGGTTGTGGCTTTGTAGTTGATATGCAGGGCATTATCGCGCGAAAGCGAGTACTCGACCGTAACATCCAAGTTGCCGGGGAAGCCTTCTTCGCCATCAGCGGAGCGGTAGTGCAATGTAATGCTGTGCAGGCTCTGCCCGACCACATCCCAGACTTTGTCGTTGAAGCCGTGGTTGCCGCCGTGGAGCGAGTGGTTACCGCTGTTGCGGGTGGGGTGATACGTGGTACCGTCAATCGTAAACTCGGCATTGGAGATACGCCCTGCGCAACGCCCGTTGATACCGTTGAAATAGACCTCTTGGGTCAGCCATTCGTCCAACGTATTGAATCCCAGTACGATGTCGCGTTTGTTACCCTCTTTGTCGGCTACCACCCACGTTACAATCTTTGCACCGTAGTTGGTTACTTGCACTTGCATACCATTGCTGCCTATCAGCGTGTAGAGGCGCACCGGTTTGCCCTGTACGGTTTTGTTGAAACTCTCTTTGTTAATCATAGTTATGTTTAATTTGTTAATGTATAAACGAAAATGCACAATTATTGTGCCGTTTTGACCTCGCCTACCCTGTAAGCCGGATTTTCGTAAGCAAAGGGGGCAATTACCATCCGCCCGGGCGACCACCTCCGCCACCGGGACCTCCTCCTCCGGGATTTCCACCGCCGCCATTGGAGACATTGCCGACCGTGGTTACCACCGACGAGAGTGTAGCAGAAGTAAGCGTCGTGGGCGACGAGAGCGTGCCTGCGTTGGTCAGGTTGTGGAACGCGAGTGCGTCCGATGCGGTGCTTGCCGTATAGGTGCCGCCGGAGACGAGGGTATAAGCAGAGCCTTGCGTCATAGTGGGGGCAGAGAGCAGGAGCGTCATCTGACGGAGCGCGGCTTCCGGTACATAGGTGAGGACGATATTGCCCTCGCTATCCAAGAGCGAGATACGGGTGTTTGCCGTGCAGGAACCGCCATAGAGAAGGGACGGTTGCGTGCAGGTGCTTGCAGTAGGGGTACTGCTTGCGCCGCCGATACCGAGAATGATACCGCCCGTAATGGTGAAGTTGTTTTGGTCGCAATCGATGCCCTCTTCGGGTGTCTGCGTACCCACCGCCACTATGACACCGCCATTGATTGTGATTGTGCCGTTGGAGTCCAGTCCGTCGTTGTTCGTGCCGCGGGTGTAGATATATCCGCCGTTGATAACGATACTCTTGGCGGCATTGATACCGTCGTCCTTGGCGAGACACTCGACCAGTCCGTCGTTGATAGTTAGGTAGTCGGCTTCGATGCCCTCGGCACTGCTGCCCGTGCAGGTGATACTCGTCGTTCCGCCCGCAATCAGGATCGTATCGGCTTTGAAACCTTTGCCTTTGGCAGCAGAGATAGTGAGACTGTACGTACCGCCGTCCACGATGAGATACTCGTTACCATTGATCGCATCTTCCCCGATGGCGGTAGCGTTGATAGTAACCGAGTTGCGCAAGCGGATATAGTCGTCGCTGCGCACGGCGTGGCGGTTGTTGCCCGTGATATTGAGCGTACCCGAACCGGAGAATATGAGTTGCCCCTCGCTGAAGAAACAAGCCTTTTGGTCTTCTGCGGTGCCGTCCACCGTAACCGACTGCGAGTATGTGCTGCCGTCGGAAAGGGTATTGGTGCCGGTAAGCAGCACATAGACCGACTTATGCGGATAGCCGCCGTCGGACTCCATAGTCTTGCCCTTTTGGATATTGATAGCGGGACCGGAGGGATTGTGGAGCGTCAGTCCGTTGAGTTGCAGGACAAACTTGTTGTCGCTATAGACCTTGAAACAGCCATCGGAGCAGGAGCCGGTAAGGACATACTGCACTTTCTTGACCGTGCTGACCACCGTAACATCGGTGCCGTCAGCCGTAACGGTTACGCCGTCATACGTACCGTCGATACTCACCGACGAGGCGGAATAAGTAAGGGTTATCACTTTCATCTCGCCATTGGCGTAGGCGTCCCAGTTCTCAAGGAAATCGCCGGAATTATTGTAGGTACTATCCGAAACAGTGGTGTTGCCCGTGGTGGAATTGCCACCGCCACTGCCGGATTCCCGGGTCGGGTCATCGCAACCGACCAAAATGGCTGCCAATAAAAACGGCAGGCAAAAATCAGAACGTTTCATAACCAATTAACAATTAAAAATTAATAATTAACATACCCCCTTAATTGTGCATTATACATTGTGCATTGTGCATTGTAAAGTCGGGTGGATGTCGGGTGGATTGTCAGGTGGATGTCGGGTGGATAGAGTGTTTATCCTATGCGCATCCTATGCGTATCCTATGCGGAATCACCTATCAATCACCTATCAATCACCTATACCTTTTATATGGAAGTTACCTTAATGATTAAACTCGTAGGCGAGGATAATCAAGTGGTTGTATTGGTAGGCGTTGGTGAGTTCGACGTTGCCCGACTTGCGTTTGATGTTAAGGTCGCGTTTGTAGCCGTAATCGAAGCGGTAGGAGAGCGAGAGGCTGTTGCGTTTGTCGATTTTCCAGCGCATACCTATCTCGGGACGGATATGGGTGAGATACTGCCCGTACTGCGTGGTGCTGCAAGCGTTGAGATAGTCGGTGGGCGCATTGAGCGTATTGGCGAACTCGATACCCGCATGGAAGCGCAGCGGCTTGGAGAACATCGAGTAGGACGCTTGCAGGCGGTGGCGCATAGTGAGGTCGATGGCGTTCTTCTCGTCGGGGTTGACCGAGTCAGTGCGGCAGTCCATCAGCAGCCGCTCGCGCAGGGAGAGTTTCCAACGGTTGATTTTCACCTGCCCCGTAACGTTGAGGAAAGCACGGTGGCGGATATACTCGCCGGGGTCTGTCCACCCTTTGTCGCCATACAGTTTGAAAGTATAGCCGAGGGCGATATTCAGATACGGAATCGGCTCGTAATCGAGTGCCAACGTAGTGTAGGAACGGGAGAATGCCGCAGCGGACGTACCGCCGAGACAAGCACGGATCTCCTCGTCCACGGACAAGCCGAGACCGTAGTTGAAAGAGTGCTTGTAAGCCGCCGCAATGCGCAGTTCGGCAATTTGCTCGGTGGTGGTTTCATTGCTGACTATCTCCTGTGCGTTTGCCGCTTTCGGAAGAAGTAAAATGAGTACTAACGGTATGTAAATCAGTCGTTTCATCGTGGTTTTACTTGTGAATCAATGGTATTGGTTTCGCCCTTTTGGAGCATATAATAGACCTTGATATACGCCACATCGCGGAGGAAATCGACGTGTCCTATCTCAAAGGACTCTATGGGTCGCCCGAGACGTTTCTCGAGGTCGGCTTTGAGTTCGGCATGGCGTTCGGGGACGATATTCTCTATTTTCTCATAGAGGACGATCTTCTGCGAGCGGTGCGCCAGTCCGCGCCAGTTCTCGAAGAACGCCGCCACGCCGAGAAGGAGGATATTGACCAGCAGCAGATCCGACCAACTGACGGACATTGCCAGACCATTGATGACACTCAGTCCGATAAGCACAAAGAGGTAGGTCATCTCGCGGATAGGCACAGTCTCGGTGCGGTAGCGGATCATTCCGAAGATAGCAAAGAGACCGAGGGCGAAGCCGATTTGCAGTTTGACGTTGTCGAGCATACAGAGCAACAGGAACATCGTTGCCGAGAAGAGCATAAAGGTAACGTAATAGTCCATACGCTTCGACTTGCGGTAGTAGAGGAAATGCACCAGTATCCACGCCACCACGAAATTGAGCAGGAAGCGGACTAGGATATTCACGATGCTGCTGCCGTCGAAAAGCGGCACGCCGAGGAACGTGGTAACCGACTGCATCGGCACAGCGAACTCCGCTGCGATAGAGGGGTCGAACTCGGGGGCATTGACGATGGTGTCCGTTACCTGACCGATTGTGTTGGTGTCCATTAAGCCATCCATAGTTGTATTTTTATTAGGGTGTTTGGAG
This sequence comes from uncultured Bacteroidales bacterium, assembly GCA_934716995.1. GTDB lineage: Bacteria > Bacteroidota > Bacteroidia > Bacteroidales > Paludibacteraceae > Colicola. The sequence continues at coordinate 16,759 of CAKUYO010000006.1, forward strand.
TCCTTAAGGTCTTTAAGGACATTAAGGAGTTGTTATTTTCTGCAGTTGCCGCAGTTTGGGGCGGAAGCGGTTGTTCTTGACCGCAGGGTTAGTAAGGGCGATGCCGATACAGTACTTGCTGATTTTCATCGGTTTGATACGCAAGGAGCGGAGTATGTCCAACATCCCGGAAGGCCGGTTGCCGTCGCGTTTGAGTTCGACCACCACCGCATCGCCGAGAGCGGCTGTCTGCCCTGTCCGTACATTCTCCCACCTGAGTGCGGTGTCGATAGTGAGCCGCTCTGTCTTGGCACGGTTGACGAGGGTGATACGCTCAAAGCGGGTATGGAGTTGCGGTTGCAAGGTACTGACATCGTACCACGATCTGCCGGTGAGCCATTCGCGCTGCCCGGTATCTATGCTTTTCAAATCGACGGTTTGCACCACGATACGTTTCTTCTTGGTGCGCCCTTTGTTGCTCTTGTTTTTCACCTCCAGAAAAGTGAGGTCGGAGTCCAGATAGGTGCGGATACGTATCTTCTGGCGGCGCAGTTGGCGGTCGTGGTGGTGCAGGTACATCTGCAGGTCGGGCGTATCGTAGTAGAGAGTGTCGTAGGCGGCAAGTCGCTGTCCGTCAATCTCTTGTATGTAATAGTCCGGCTGTGCAAGTCGCAGTATCTCAGGCAAGAGACAAGCGGGAACGACAAACTTGGTATCGATACGATTCATCAGTTTGACGCTCTCCATCCCGGCAAGCGGGATAGGAACCATATCAGTCATCGCTGAAAGCATACTCAAACACTTTGACGGAATAGAGTTTGCCGTTGGGCAGATAGTTGTACTGTTTTTTCTTGGTGCCGTTGTCGTTGTATTCGTACTTGCGGATACGCACGGGCTTGTCCTTGTCGTTATAGACCACCTCGCGGGCGACAAAGCCCTCGGCATCGTACTCGATGGTGATACGCTGCACCTGTCCGTAGGTGGCATACTCTATCTCCTCCACCTTGCGCCCGAGTGAGTCGTAGGTGGTGACGTGGTCGAGCCAGCGGGTTTTCGCCTTGGCATCGGTGTTCCATTCGCGAATGGTCAGATTCTTGCGTTTGGCACGTTTTGCCAGTGTCTCGGGCGAGACATCGGCATACGCCATAGCGGGGAGCAGAAGCAGGAGAAAAAGCCAATATATACTTTTATGTTTCATAGTCTTTGATTTTTGGGCTGCAAAGGTACACATTCTATATTATCTGAGCAAATAATACCGATAAAAATATAGCATTTTGATTGATTTTTATGTATAAATTGTATCAAAATGCAATAAACAAAGTCCCAAAAGCACAAACAAACATACAAATTGACACATTAGAGCCCCAGATGCAAGCGGAAACGCAATGCCCAGAGAGGCGTGGTCGGGTCGTGGCGGTTGGTAAGCCGCCAGACAGAATAGAGGTCGCCGAGGCGGAGGATATTGCCGATACCCACCCCAAACTCTATATAAGGAACAGGCGTACCCGTGAGGGCAGGCAGCACAGTCTCCGCCCAATCGGCATGGTCTATGGTGTTACGGTCGGAAAGATAGCCGTAGGCGAGTTTGAAACTGACCAACTCGCGCAGGCGGAGATAGCGGACACCGGGGATCAGGTTAAAAAGAACACCCTGTCCGTTCCACTCGGCGTGGAGGGCGATATGGCGGTCGGCAGCATACTGATAATTGTTCATCAGCGTGAAACGATAGGGGTCGTAGGCATAGCCCTGGTTGCCCTCGAAATGGTGCAACATCGGATACGGCACCTGCCCCAGCACCACGCCTGCCGACAAAGCCCAGTCGAGCGAACCGCCCATACCGAGATTAACCCGCTGGCGCAGGAGCAGATTGAGTTTGCCGTACATACGGTAATGCGTCATAGAGGCGGTCTGCCACGAGCCTGTCTCCAACCCGAGATACAGGACCGGGTATTGGCTATAGACATGCACACGGCGGAAATACATATCCACTTTGCGTTCCTTGAAACCCACGCGGAAGATTACCCCGAGCGACTGATAGCGGTAGTCGGGCATAGCGTAGTAGCCTGCCAACGGGTCGCCGTACCCCATCCTGCCAAACCGCCCGTAGAGGGTGGTCTCGAGGTGGTCTGTCCAATCGTTCTCCGTGCGGATCTCCACCTGCCGCTGCCGTGCGGCGGTGTTCTGTGCGTTGGGATTGGCACGCAGTGCCTCGAAAGCATAGGCGGTGAAATCCATATTCTTCCAACCGATACTGTTTTCCCTGAGCAGGCGCGAGAAATCGTCCACCTCGGTCCATACATAGTGATCCTGGTATTCGAGCGAAAGGATGTTGCGGCGCAGCGTCGGCAGGTTGACATTCACCCGTCCGAGCCCCTTCCAGGCTTGGTCGCGAAAACCGTAGCCCACCGATGCCTCGAGCGATACATTGCGCCAGAGTTTTTCGTTGGTACGGAAAGGCAGACCGAGGTGCACCGTCTCATGCCGGTTCACCTGCAAGATCTCCTCGATATGCCCTATGTCCACGCATGTACCCGTCGGGATATAGCCCGTAGTGATGATGGCTGCCAGCCAACGCGCCGTGCGGACAAGGGGGAGACTATCCAACCCTGTCCCGACCTCCCAAACCCCTCCAAAGGAGGGGCTTGCAGAATCGGATGAGTTTTTTCGGGAAGATACCCCATATCCGTCGAACCCCCTCTCTGAGGGGGTTGGGGGAGTCTCTATCGTATGCCTTAACAGCACCGTCGGGAATATATGCGCGGTGTCTGTTTTGACGGCGAAGTCCAGAAGGGTGGATATTTCTTCGCTTTGCAGGGTATGATCCGCCGCAAACGACTGCCGGATATGCAGGTTGCTCAAGTAATTGACACTTGTCTGTGCGGGCACGGTGGCTTCTATCTGCGAGACCGCCAGCGTAGCGGAATCGATATGTATCGTGCCGTTGAACGTGGCATAGAACGGGTTGCGGGTGCGGAAATCCACCGTGTAAGTTTTGCCCGACGGGGTCTGCACGGAATCAATGAGATAGTAACGGTAGTAGGTCGCGCCCGACGAAGCCAAGGGCGAGAGGAAACTGCGCCCGAGCAGAGAGACGGAGTTCTGGTAGAAATTAAGATTGCCCGTAGTGGTAAGCAAGGCGGAATAGTCGTCAGCCGTCAGCACCAATGCCTGCGCTTTTTTCTCACCCGCGGGCAGTATGTCCGTTCCCTGCAGACGCACCGCCTGCTCGGCACGGTAGAGGGGCAGCAAATAGGTGGAATCCTCGCCCGTCAGCAGCCCCGTTTGCAGGCTGCGCCATAGTTGCCGCTGGAGGTGTCGTTTCTGTATATTGCTGATATATAGTTCCGTTATATCAGTAGCAGGCACTTGCAAGCCGGGTTGCAATGTGCGGTCGTTCTGCCCGCGGTACGCCCGTACAGCGGCAATGAGCGGTATGGCGGGGTTCTCGCCCGGGGTGGCGATAACCTCCTCAATAAGTGCCGTTTTCTCGCGCAACGCCACCTGCATACCCGCCATTGTACCGGGCTCGACGGGGTACCGCTGCGTATGGTAGCCTACTGCCGAGATGACGAGTGTCCGCTTGCGCAGCAGGTCGGTGCGGAGCATAAAAGAACCCGCTGCATCGGACGAGGTACCGATATGCGTCCCCGCAAACCAGATGTTCGCCCCCGCTATCGGTTCACCCGTCTGCTCATTGAGAATATCCCCCACAAGAATCGTCTCCTGCGCAGTTCCCACAGCGCAGCACAACACACAAAGTACTATCCAAAGCAGTCGTTTCAAGCAGGGTATAAACGTTAAGTATCGTGTAATTCGTCGTTAATTTTCAGGTTCGGAGGATGCCGCACCAACTCTTATTCGTGTTTGCGGTTGGCGGGGTGGTATTGGAGGATGGCTTTGCGGAGATCCTGCACATCGAGGTGGGTATAGATCTCGGTGGTAGAGAGTTCCTCGTGCCCGAGGAGTTGCTGGATGATACGCAGGTCGGCACCGTTTTGCAGAAGGTGGGTGGCAAACGAATGGCGCAAAGTGTGCGGCGAGACGGTCTTCTCAATACCTGCTTTGGCGCACAGACGGCGAATGATAGTAAACACCATCATGCGGGTCAGTTGCTGCCCGCGGCGGTTGAGAAAAGCCAGATCCTCGCAACCGGGTGCGATCTCCCACTTGCTGCGGTCCTGCATCCAATAGCCGAACCACTCCTCCGCCACCGGCGAGATAGGCACCAACCGCTGCTTGCTGCCCTTGCCGAGAATGACCATATAGCCCTCCTTGCGGTACATCTGCGACAGTTTGAGGTTCACCAGTTCGCTCACACGCAGTCCGCTGCCATAGAGCATCTCAATGATAGCGCGGTTGCGGTGTCCCTCGTTGGACGAGAGGTCAATCGCCGCCGTCAGCCGGTCGATCTCCTCCACGCTCAGCACCTGCGGCAGGTGCATCTCTTTCTTCGGCCCCTCGAGCAGTTCCGTCGGGTCGGCATCGATATAATTATGGTACAATAGAAAGCGGTAGAACGACCGCAAAGTGGAAAGCAGGCGTGCCTGCGTACGCACGTTGGGTATGTCCTTAAAGGTCCGGAAAACGAACTCTTGCAGGTCGTCGAACGTAACACGAACCGGGTCAATATCGTGTTCGCTGAGATAGGCTTTGTATTTGTCCAAGTCCATCTCGTAGGACACAATCGTATTCTTGGAGTACGACCGCTCCAACAGCAGATACGTATGGTATTCGGTATATATGATGTCTTTTTCTTTGTCGCTCATCGCCGGTCGTAATAGTTCAACGTCCCCTCAAAATGCCCTTCGTAAGTTTGCTTTCCGTAGTGGAGCGTAAAGCGCATATCGTATAACGAATCGGGCGTGAGTCTCACCTCGAAACGCCCCGAATCGACCACCTGCACACCCGCATTTGCCGACTCTACCACAGAGAACAGGTATATCCCCGTAGGTGTCCCCTCGAAGTTCTTCCCCGGCAGGAACGTATGGACGGCGGCAGTGGTGTCGCTATGGTATGTACCCAGTGCAAGGAGCGAATCTGCAAGGAATATATCGCTGATATACAGATTGGTACCCGTACCGACAATACGCCGTGTCGAGTCAAGCGAAAGCCCGTCGGAATACAGATCGAGCGCAAACACATTGTATGGCACGCTGTCGTACGCCTTGCCGTACTGCTCCACATAGCAGGCAGTGAACTCCGTGGCATACTGTTGTGCAGGTTCTTGGCGTTTGGTTTCCCTGCACGCCATCAGCGCGCACACACATAATAAATACATGATAAAAAAATTGCTCTTCATTGTTATAGGATTGTTATAGGATAGAGATGGAAAATGAGCCTATCCACCTTATATCCTCCTTATATCCTCCTTACTTTTTACAATGCACAATGCACAACTAAATAAAGGGGTATGTTAAGTCTTAATTGTTAATTTCCTCGTGGGGTACCATGCTGACAAAAAACCGAGCAGCATCACAATCGCCGCCACAAGCAGTATGTCCGTCGGTTGTACCAGCACGGGGTATGCCGAGATGACATAGTCGTCCCCGCTGCCTAATTTCAGCAAACCGAAATGCTGTTGCAGCAGACATATCGCCACACCGAGCACCAGTCCGAGCAACGCCCCGAGTCCGCTGATGAGCCAGCCCTCGTAGAGGAACACCCGCCGTATGGTCTGTCGGTCGGCTCCAAGATTGCTGAGGATACGTATATCTTCCCGCTTGTCGATGATGAGCATCGAGAGCGAACCGATCACATTGAAACACGCAATGAGCAGGATAAACGCCATGAGCAACGCCGTGAGCAGTTTCTCGATCTTCAGGATTCGGAAGAAATCCGCCTGCTGCTCATAGCGATCCTGCACCGCATAGCCGTCGCCCAACACCGCCGCCATCTGCCGTTTGGCTTGCCGCATATTCGTACCCGGTTGCAGGCGCAGACTGAGCGATGTAACCGTCAGAGAATCATATTGGAAGATACGCCTTGCCAAGGGCAACGAGACCAACAGCAGTTGGTCGTCGTACTGCACTTGATTGACAGCAAACGTGCCTGCTATAAAACACACTTCGTGGCAGAAACTCTCGTCGGGGCGCAGCATATTCACCCGCTCCGTGCGCTTAGGTGCATACAGGTGTACGCCCCCTACAAAATGTGCGTTCATACCGAGTTGCGACGCCAACCCGCGCCCCATCACGCAGCGGTCGAATGCCCCGTCGTGCACCGAGAAACAGCCGTCCGAGATGATAGAATCGATATGTGTGATTTCCCGGAAATGCGTATCCACACCCATAAGCCGTGCGGGTTGCTGGTGCTCCTTGTAGCGCACGAGCGCCGTCTCTTCCACCACCTCCGACACCGTCTCTACATACGGCAGCGCACGCAGTTGCTGCACAGGCAGCGTATCGGTACGGAAATACTTGCCGTCGGTTGCCACCACGCGTATCTCGGGGTCGAACTCCGAGAACATGTGTTCCACGAGGCTGCCGAAACCGTTCATCACACTCAGCACGCAGACCATAGCCGCCGTAACGACACACACCGCCGCGGCACTCACGCCCGAAACGATATTGATGGCGTTATGCCCCTTCTTCGAGAACAGGTACCTCCATGCTATATATCCCTCCAGTCGGTTCACACTCTACACATTCGGCTCATTGTCATGGAGATGCGTATCGCTGTGGAGCAGTTCGTCAATGCGCTCCATACGGTCGATGGTCTCGTCGATGTGGAAATTCAGTTCGGGAATGATACGCAACTGATGACGTTCCAACGTACCCATCTCGCCGCGGAATTTGCCTTTGTTCTCCTCTATTTTCTCCATCGTTGCCGCCACTTTGTCTTGCGGGAAGACGGACAGATATACGTGCGCAATCGCCAGATCGGGCGACACGCGCACCTCACTCACCGAGATGAGGGTTCCGCCGAGTGTACGCGCATAGCGCAAAAAGATGTCGCTCAAGTCTTTCTGTATCAGACGAGCAATCTTGTGTTGTCTTGTCGATTCCATAGTTTCAATTAACAATTAAAAATTAACAACTAACATACCCCGTTTCATTATGCATTACAAAAGGCTATCCACCCGACATCCACAGGACAACCACACGTGTTTTTAATACAGAATGTACAATGCGTAATGCATAATTTTCTCTGTTCTTACTCTATAGAAAACCCGTCCTTCCGTTCTGTAAGCCCCTCCTCTCCTATGGAGTGGTTGGAATAGTCGGAGTTTGCAGGTCTCTAAGTACAAAATAAGGGAAAGGAGACACGGTCTCTTTTCCCTGTATTGGTATGTATTTAATTAGAAAATCTAATTAATACTTGTGGCGACCTTCGTCAGCAACGGTCAGTTTCTTACGACCGTGGGCACGACGGGCAGCCAATACGCGGCGACCGTTAGCGGTAGCCATTCTCTCGCGGAAACCGTGTTTGTTACGACGCTTGCGTTGTGAGGGTTGGAATGTACGTTTCATCTCTATTTATCCGATTTGTGCCCAATCCAAACTATCTCGCAATCCCCTGCGAAACACCTTGTAGGGCGGGTTCTATATATACGTTTATCTGTTTCGTCTTAGCCGTTAGACGAAAAGCGACTGCAAAATTACTGCTTTTTTTCGATATAGCAAAACTTTTACCGTATTTTTTCATACAGATAGCCTTTATTTCGTTTTTTTGTTGTACTTTTGCAGGTATAATCTGCTTTCCGTATGCTCACCACCACCGAAGCCATCGTTCTCAATCTGCAACCGTATAGCGACAAGGCGCATATCCTCCACGCTTTCACGTGCGCGGGCGGGCGCGTGAACTATATGGTGTACGGTCTCGGCAGGAAAAAAAGTGCTGCACAATACGCCCCGCTTTCGCTGGTGGAACTGACTGCCGACACGCAACCCAACCGGCAGTTCCAAACCCTTCGGCAGGCACGGCTTGTCTATATTCCCCGCCGGACACCTACCGACCTCAAGCGGCAAAGCGTAGCCATCTTTATTGCCGAAGTGCTGTTCCGCACCCTTCGCCACCCGATGGAAGACCCTGCTCTGTTCGACTATCTCGCTGCCATTGTACAGGAACTGGACATCACTCCCGCCCCTGAGAACCTGCATATCCGTTTTCTGGTCGGTCTGGCTACGCTGTTGGGTTTCGGTATTGATGCCGAGACCCACCCCGAGTTGCTGCAAATCCCCGTTTCCCGCCAAGAGCGGCAACGGCAACTCCAAGCCCTCTGCAACTACTTCGCCGACCAGATAGACGACTGGCAGTCTCCACGTTCTATAGATATTCTGATGGAACTGTTCGACTGATCTACAGCGTTGCCCGCAAGAGCAGATGTACATCAGTTCGGGTAGCCGCAGCCAGCGAATGAGACACACGCCACTCTTTGCTATAGACCGTTTCGCTCACGCGCAGATACAGCCCCAACTGCTTGACAATCTGCCAGCGCAGGTTGATATAGGCTCTTCCGCCGCGTCCATAAACTGCGGGAATGGAATAGCCGTACAACACGTCATTCTCATAATTGTAAATCCGGTTATTCCAGTTACGAGCGTCGAACCCCTGCAAACGCACCTGCACCGTAAGCGGCAGGGCTGCAAACGTATATTGCACGTCCTGGTATATGCTTACACCCCACGAGAATGCCCGCACGCTGTCGCAAACCATATTGGCATCGGCTTGCGTCCGCAGCCGCCAGCCGCTGTCTGCCCAGTTGAACTGATACCGTGCACTATACGTCCCGCGTTTGGCTTTCTCCCTTGCCCGCAGGCGAAGATTCATATTCCACTTCTCGCCGGGTATATACGCCGTTTCCGCCATCGCATCATACCCCAGCGAGGGGGAATAGGGGACACCGTATTTGATACCAGCAAAACGGAATACGTCGCCATAGACCGACCATCGCCAATGCCTCAACCGGGTAATCTCCACGCCGAGATAGGCTCCGTTTTCGTCATTCAGACGCGAAGTCTCGGAGAACGCATACCCCAATGTATTGTCGAACCACGGTGAATAGTAACGGTAGAGCAACAGCAGCCCCACCCCCTGCACGGGCGTGATACGGCTGCCTATTTCCAATCCTGCACCCCAATGCCTGTTTTGCGCCGCTGCCACTTCGCCGAACACATCAAAGAGCCCGTAGTTGTACCGGAAATTCGCACCCAGTACCGCCTGCCGTCTGCCACGGAAATAGTGGACATTATAGCGCATATCGCGATACGGATACACCGAATCCGAATAGAGGTTCTCCACAGCGGTAACCCCTATTTTCAGACGCCGATAGCGCATCGTTATGTTGGTTCCGAGAATATGATGACGCACGCTGTCGCGCGTCTTTTGCAGAGAATAGAGTGCCGACCAGCCGATATGCACGTCCCCTGTTTTCCACACCAGGGTGGTTCCCGCTCCGTGCAATCCGTTGCCGTCCACTCCGCTGTATTTGCGCAACCCCTCCATCCTGCTACCCGCATTGAGTACATACGCCGATTTGCCGGTATGGAACGCATCGGCAAGCACCAGCCCTTGTCCGAAAGAGGCCTGATAATTTCCTGCCACCACCGTGCGCACGCAGCCTATATCGTTGAGTTGGACATAGCCTCCGTACTCCAAATCGGCGGCTTGCCCGCCTGCGGGGCGGCGTAAGTTCAAGCCAAATTGCACCCGATTCCTGTAGTTGAACTTATAGCGGGTCTGCACAAATATCGGGTCTCCCTCATAGTTTTCCGCATTGCGGGCATCTATACGGGCGGTTATCTCATGTTTTGCATAGTGGAATACTTCGTGCGGATTCAGTCTGTCGGGGACCTCCACGGGGGCAACATACACAAATGCCCGCAGGTTGCGTATATCATAGTCCTGCAAACAACCGATCAGTTGCAGTTCCGCCACATCCTGCATCGGGTGCTGATAGACATAGAGCAGGATGGCATCTATCTGTGCATCGCTCAAGAAACGCAACCGTTCCAAGTCCTCCGCACGGGCGGCATTCAGATTGATAGGGTGCACTGCCAAGTCCGACAAGTCTTCCTGCAGTTCCTCATAATCTACCGCGCCAACCTCCGTCAGTTGCTCATACACATCGCCGATCACATTCTCCAACCATTCCCTGTCTCCTGCATATCCGGCAACCGCAACCAGCAGACACAACCATATAGACAGTAGACGGGACAAAAGAGAATGAAGATTGAGCATTAAGCCATCCGGGTGGCGGAGATGCCACCGCTGGCGGTGTGGCGGATGATATAATAGGGAACGGCGAGGGCTTGTATTTCCCGCTCGTAGCGGCGGAATAGTTCGAGACGGATTGCCTCGCCGCCATTCTCGCGGACAGGGTCGTCCACCCACGCAAGGTCGGGATACATCAACAGATACACGTCCGGTTTGTACTGCTTCATTGCCTCCAGTACCCAATCGGGGGTACTGCCGTAGCAATAGTCAAACCACACACGGGTGATAATCAGTTCGGTATCAAAGAAAACGACACCGTCGTCCGTATTGTCTGCATAGGTTCTCAGTTGCTCAATCTGGTGGCGTGCAATGGCGCACACATCATCGTAGGTATAATCTCTGCCCAACTGCTCCACATATTCCCGCGCATACTCGGGAACACAGATACCGCTATATCGTTGTGCCAACTGCTGCGCCAACGTGGACTTGCCCGTGGATTCCGGACCTATGATACCAACCTTAAACATTGTTCCCTCATTAACGTGAGTTCGATATAAAAACGCCTATGCCGCAAAGCGGCAAGAAATCTAAGTAAACCTTTGTTTTTATATCTATAAATTGCTATAAAATCTTATTCGCCTACGGCGGAAAAGTAAGACAATCTGCGCTTATATCGAACTGATAAAACAAAACCAGCAAAACCTATCTTGCGGCACAACACGTGCCGCACTTGCACGATGCTGTTCTATACGCCCCAAACCTGCTAATTTTGCTCGTAGGCTCTGTGCATATTGTTGTGATGCTGTATCTCCCATTGGTAATCAATTGTCCGATCAGGTTGATTAGCCAACCACTCGTGTGCTTTCTTCTGATAATCATTTGCACTCATATTCATTCTCCTTTCCAGTGGCAAAATTACTTCTTTTTCATTAGATATACATTTTTTTCACATTCTATTTCTACCATTACGCATTATTACCGCGTGAGCATCAGTTTGATATTGATACCCACATTGTCCGCTTTGACCGGATAGGACGACGAGATAAGCGGAGTGGTTCCCTGATGGTCGTAAAAGAGTTGGAGATTGATCTTCTGCGACAGCACATAGTCGGCGCTCACCTTGATAGCAAACACCTTGTTGCCGCTCGATGCCTGCGTGATACCCTCCTCTACCTTGCGAAGCAGCGTCTTGATATCTTTGTACGAAATATCCACATTGAGTTTCAAGTCGTTGCTGACCTTCTTCTGCCCGCCGTCTTTCTTCTTGGTAATAAAACTGAGGTTCTTGATTGTATAGCCACCACCGATAACAAACTCGTTGGTGTGTCCTTCGGTCAGTTGCACAGAGGTTACATTGAGGGCAAGGTTACGCTGCTTGCGGTACTCGAACTTGCACGAAAGCGAGTTTTTCATCGAGAGATTCAATCCGATGAGCGGCGAGAAAGCCTCGGTAAGCGACACGTTGGATATGTCGTATGCCGATGACGGTACGGGCATATCGGTGGTTACATCACGGACGAAACCGACCGTCTTGTCGGTCTGTCCGTCCAGCGGTACCCATGTGGAGTAACTGCCATAACTGCCGATCGAATACTTGCACGTGTAGGCGTGGGTGAGCGTTACCGAGCGGAAATGGTCGCGCATCCATGGCAGTTTGCCCAATCCGTCGTAGGTAACCGACCAGTTGGGCAGCACACGCAGGATACCGAGGAACGGATTGAGGCTCATCGTGTTGGCATTGCGCCCCGTATAAGCCGCAAGGAAAGCAGGTACAAGTACATCGGCGGAGTTCTTCGCCACCGCACCATTTTTCGGATCATATACCTGTCCGCCCGGGAGTATGCCTTTCATAAAGCCCGTAGTCGGATAGCGGACACCCTCATATTGCGCCTGCACACGCTCCTGCATCACATCGAGGTTTTGCAGGAATTGGTCATACGTAGCATTGGCAAAGTTGTCCTCCTGCGTGCCGATCTTGCTGAATGCCGTACCGATAGCCACCTGCGTGATATTGAACGACCCTGTCATATTCTCCTGCAGTTGGTCATAGGAATAGATGATAGAGGTTGAGTTGGCATAATAGCGTTTGCCGTTCACCTGTATCTTCAGTCCGGGCAGCGGTTCGAGGGTCAGTTTGACATCAAAATCACTCGTATAGGCGCGGGTAGCAGGTTGTACCACCGCCGTGTCGCCCGACAGCCAGCCGTTCTCTTTGGCACGGTTGACAAAGTCGGTCGGCACAAAACCGAATGCGAAATCAAAGCCCGGCGCATAGAGTCCGTCCGTACGGCGCTGCCCCATAAAGCCCGCCTCGGGGTTGAAGCCCGGCACGGTCATCGAGTTGGTCTCGCGGTAGGTTACCTGCACACGGCGGAACATTGTGCCGATGTATGCAAACATATCGCCTGCCACCTGTGCGGGGGTACGTTGGTTCGGATCTTTGGTCGTAACGGTCAGCACCATTGCCTCACAATCGGCTTTCGGGGTTATCTTCACTTTGGTGTTGCCATTCGGTTTGAACGATACAGGCACACGGTGTCCCGCACTATCAGTGGCCGTAACAGTGAGTGTCTCGGAGTTAAGGCGGTGGGTTATCTCAATAGTCTTGCCTTTTTCGGCTTTGACGGTTTCGGAATAGGTCTTCGGACGGAACGCACGGCGGGTCTGACGGCGGGTGTAGAGTTGCGTCATCTGCTTCCAGTACTTCGACTTGCCGTAGAGTGTCTCAAAATTGATACCTCCGTCCACTTGCCACGACTGAAGCGAGGAAATAGTATTGCCCAGGTCGGTATCGGCTGTGGTCTGTGCCGTACGTGCCCAGTTGTAGGTAGCATTATACGAGGCGTTGGCAGACAAGGCTTCGAGGTACGGGATACGGTTGAGCGGCACATTCCAACTTGCCGTAAATACCTGCTGGTAGGTATAAGGCGAGCCCCACTTGGCCAGGCTGCGCTGTATGGTGTCGCGCCACGCCTCGTAGTAGTCGTTGGTAAAGGCATAGTCGCGCAGTATCTCGGGTGCATAGTACCCCTCATCGATAGTGGAGTTCATCGCCGACTGGAACGAGAACTTCATATTCTTTGTCAGGTCGTATTTGAAATCGAAGTTTCTGTCCCACGTAAAATCCTTGGAGAATGTCAAATCCATTTGGTCGCCCGCCGACGCGGTCAGATCGCGCATCTTCATGTGCGAGAACGTACGGTGCATATTGGTCGAGAACGCCCACGACTGCGGCAGGTAATAGAAATTCATCTCTTTGAGGAACTTCACCTTTTGCACTTTCTGTACTTTCTTGAACGGTTCCCACGGCTGCGGATTGAACGAGTAAGCATAGTTGAACGACCCTTTGTGATCGGTGGTTACATTCTTTTCCATCTCGGGAGTATGCTCGTTCTGCTTGTTGTAGGATGCAGAGATGGAGAAGTTGGCAGGGTCGTAGAACATATCGCGTTTCTTCGACTTGATGTTCACTTTCATATTCGTTACCGAGAACGAGGTGGATTCCTGCACGGTGTTCGACATCGTGCGGATAGAATCGCGCTGCTCCTTTTCGTCGTAGGTATCGAGGGTTTCCTTGAGTTTGATATCCGTATCAAGCGGGTCATAATCGGGCGACAGCGTCTCATTGGAATACGACACATAGAGCGGCATCTGTATCTTGGCTTTCTCCGGGAACAGACGCCCTGCCTCGAGGGCGGCGCTGACCGACAACTGGTAGATATTGTCCATGTTACGGTCGAGCACATTCGACTCTATCGAACCGTAACCCGCCGTCTCCAACCGCCCTGCTACGTTCACCTGTGCAATGTCGCTCACCGACAGTGCGGCATTCGCCATCGCTGCCACACCGCCCTGCTCATTGAATTCGCTCAGACGCAGTTCGTTCACCCATATCTCGCCCGATGCCTCGTGCGTACCCGAGTTGCGCACACCGATCATAATACACTCCACGTCCTCCAGCGTCGGGTTGCCTAATACGGTGATCTTGTTTTGCGGTTTGCCGCTCGCATCGTCATATACTGTATAAGGTATATTGTTGCCCACATCGGTATTGCCCGCACGCTTGGCTCTGTTGCGTGCGGTCTTGGCATTGGTCAGCACCGAGAACGGGAAATCGAACATATTGTCCTGCGGCCATACTTTCCAACGGTCGGTCTCGTTATCGTTGCTGTACAACCCCGCCTCGGTCAGGCGCAGCGGAATCTCATATTCGTAGTAGTTGTTCTTCAGGTCGGTACCCAGACGGATAAAGCAACTCAGATCGCCGTCTTGCAAGTCGGGATCGATATTCTCCATTTTTTCCGCATGTACGAACATCTGCAGATTTTTGTAGTTGCGCATATCGTAACCCGTATTCTTATATACGGCACGCGCATCTTTCGGACTCAGGTTGGTAACACGCAGCACCATTGCCTGCTCATTGAGCGGAATGAGCGTCGCTTGTCCCGGGTCGGTCTGGCGGCTCACGCCCGGAGGCAGCACATAGTTGACCGGCGTACGGCTTGAGTTCTCCTCTATATTCACCGCCTGCACATTGAGTTGCGCACCGGTATTGACGGTTGCGCCGAGCGGGTAGAGAGTCTTGGTATAGTTGCGCCATTCGCCGCGCACCAGATCGAGGGTAGCCAAACGGAGATGCGTCTCGTGCCGGCAACCCGTCAGATAGATACGCATAAAACGTATCGACTTGAAATTGCGGATCGAACCGACCGTCTGCACATCGCTGCTGTCGCCGCGCAGAGGTATCTTGAACTGGTACCACGTTACATCTTCTGTCGAACCGTTGTGCAGTTTGACATTAACCACTTTCTTCTCCGTGATATGCTGGCGGCCTACCTCCATCATATCGGGGCGGAGCAGCACTTTGTACTGAAAATACTTCTCGTATTCGTTGAGGGTATTGTCGCCGTTGATGTCCTCTATATCAGGCTGCAACGTAGATGCAGTACCGTAACTCTCGGTCTGCGACTCGGTATCGGGAGAGTTGCCCTCCGTACCGTTATAGTGCTTGTAGCGGTCGAGAACAGATACCTCCTGCTGATCAAAGTCCGTGCCGCGATAGTAGTGGAAATTGTCGCCGGCAGGGTCGTTGAGCGGGGAGAATGCGTCCATATTCCATGCCGCCAGCACATCCGCCGAAACGGTGTTGCGCAGTGTCTCTATGTATGTTCTGTACGCGCCGTAGTTCATCTCGTCCGCCGTGCTCAGACCATTGAGCCCCACATCCTGTTTGGCGCGGGCACCCGTCTCGTTGGAGAAAGCGGTAACGGTGGAGTTGGTACGCGGCACACGTCCCCAGACGGTAGTATCCACGCTGTTGACATCGTTGTCCGAGATGGGCAGACCATGCTCAAACGATTTCTTGCCGTCGCGCAGAATATCCTCGGATATGTCTCCGAGGTTGATATACATCTCCCCTTCATACCCGTCGGGGTTGGTCAGTGCGGGGTCCATCAGCCAGAACTCGATATACTCGATATTCGATTTCTCGAAGTCGGTATTATCCAGTTTGCGCATCATACCGCCCCAGCGTTTCTTCGGATCTCTGAGTTTACCCGTAGCAGGGTCTATCTCGCTTGCCACAATGTTGTACGGACCGCGTTCCTCCGGATAGAAACTCAGGTTGAGGATACTCAGTTTGGTATCGGCATTCGCCACCTGTTCCTTGCTCGGATAGATCTCTTTCTCATAGACGATACGCACACGGTGGTCGGACATGGCATCGGGGTCGTTCTTGAGATGCTGCGGAGTATTGGTCTGCGGATAAACCAGCAGAGGATCCACCGTGTACCACGCCAGAAGCGCACGGTTCTTGCCATACTCGATATTGTTGCTCAGTTTCGACTCCTCAAACGGACTCGGCGTGGAAGCCAGAAACCAGTAACTCGGATAATGGACATCTATGTTCGTCGTCGTGGACTCGAAATCATCAATGTACGAGGTACCCACAGAACCGACATCGCGCGTATGCCCCGGTATCAGGTGCGCAAACTCGGCATTCACTTGGAACGTAGAGGGCGCACTCGCCGAAATCCACGGTATCTTGTCAATGGCATTGGTCAGCCACTGCATCTCGGTCTTCCAACTGCCGTTCACACCCCATATCGTGTTCGCCAGCGGCTCGCTACCCGTATTCACCTTGGTGGTCAGCGGGCGTTCGCGCAGGTGCATAACCGTTCCGCCGATAACCAGATCGGGGTTGAACTCATACTCCAGATGCGCCCCGAACAGGCTCTTGCGCTGCATAGAGAAAGTGGATTGGTTCTCCAACTTCACGTCCACATTCGTACCTGATTCGAGAATGGACTGGTTGAGAATCGTAACCGTTCCCATCGTGTAGTCCACGGTATAGTCCACGTTCTCTATCAGCGTCGCACCGCCTGCCGTAACGGTAACACTTCCGCGCGGCACGTTCATCGCATTCAGGCGTATCTCGCTGCCGCTCGTGCCTTTGTATTTTCCTGTCAGGTGGAACTTGTTTTTCTCCGACATCTCCTGCGCCACCACAAGCGTCGAGTCATACAGTTCCTGGAATACATACTTGTCCGCAAGGGCATCGTTGCCTATGGCATTGCGCAAGTGGCTGCCGAAAGGCTCCAGCACGGGGAATATCACACGCCCGTTGCTCGAATAGACGGTCATATTCTCAATATAGTCAAACTTGCCGTCGGGATAAGGGTTGTTCTTGCTGTCCAGTCGGTCGAGGTTCATCACGCGCAGCAGTTGTTTGCCCGCTACCGCCCCCTCGGTCAGGTACTGCATATCCGTACCCACCGAGTCGTTCCGGTAGGTAACATACAGTTCAAACTTGTCCTGCGAGATACTGCTGGCTCCGAGAGAGTAGATGTTCTTCATCATCAGATCCCATGTACCCGCATTTTTCTTCATCGGCGCATTGGAAGTACTCTTCAGCAGTTTCAGTATCAGTGCATTCGGTGCACGCAGTTCGTCGCTCGCATCGGTGGAGAACTCGCCCACCTGATAAACCTGCCCGCCGTAGGTATATTCATAAGCCACCGCCAGCACCTCGTCCTGGTTGAGCGCCGAGCGCAACGAGATAAAGCCGAGTGCGGTATTCAATGTATATTCGCTTGACGACAGCAGACGTGCCGATTCCACTTTCTCGAAGTCGTCTCCGCCCTCCAAATCCGACAACGCCTGCGAAGTCTGCTGTATATCGCGTATATCGGCGCGGCTGCGAACCGTATTATACAGGTCATTGGTCTTGTTGTCGGGCACCTGTGTGGCGTTCGCTACCCATGTATGGTTGAGTATGTGCGCATTGGTCTCGCCCAGGTCAGTAAAGGCGATGATATTACGGGCTTGGTCGTAGTTGCCGCGCTTGTTGGTAACCCAAACCTCTATCTTGTTGATGGTTACACCGCTGGCGATATAGGGCGCCGTCGCCATCGCACTCTCGTATTGGTCGCGGAAGAAATAACTGAGGAAGAAATGCCGGTTCTCGTCGTAGTTGTCGCCCGACACGTCAAACTTGGTCATCTGTGCACC
Organism: uncultured Bacteroidales bacterium; assembly: GCA_934716995.1. Classification (GTDB taxonomy): domain Bacteria; phylum Bacteroidota; class Bacteroidia; order Bacteroidales; family Paludibacteraceae; genus Colicola. The sequence continues at coordinate 34,402 of CAKUYO010000006.1, forward strand.
GCCCTTCGAACTCACCGTCTGGCTCTCCGAGTTCTGCTGGCTCACCAATGCCTGTATGCGGAACTTGCCGAATTTCAAATTCGTTTTTATACCGAACAGCGCCTGGCTGCCGCGTATCAGACTCGAATTCAAATCCATCGTTACATTACCCGCCTCAATCGACTGGATAATGTCGTCCTCCTGCCCTTTGTAGGCAAGTTTGAGGTTCTGCTGGTCAAACGAGAAACTGGCTTCGGTGTTGTAGTTCATATTGAAGTTGAGTTTCTCACCCACCTTGCCGTTCACGTTCACCTGTATCTTCTCATCGAAGTCAAAGATATTGTTGTTCCTCGCCCGCAGTGTCAGACTCGGGTTCTCTATATACTGGTGCTTGAATCCGAACAGCAACTCCGCAGAACCCTGCATCTTGAGTTGCACTCCACCGGGACCGAAGACCTTGTCCGCCGGACCGATATTGAATTTCATATCGGTGATGTCGAATTTCTTCTCGTTGTTGTGCTCCACCTCGCTGATTTTCTGCTGCCAATAGGCATGCATCAGTTTCTGCTCCGTGTAGGCTTTGTATTCGGCATCCGTCATCAGATACGGCGTTGCCACATCCACATCGCCGATCTTGGTGTGTATCACATAATACCCAGTATTCGGTTCGTAATCAACCGTTGTCGTGATGTTCGCCGGATTATTCAGATCAAGGCTGCTCTTGGGGGCGGAAAGTTGGTCATAGTCGTTCGCCCCCAGTTGCTGCACCTGCACAGGCGCCCATACGGCACTGTCCGCCATAGCCGTCTCGGCGGGAATGGTCTCCACATCCTCGGGGGTCTGTGCGGTCTGTTGCCGGGCGGCTTGCTGTGCCGCCTGCTCCGCCATACGGCGGTCGTTCCGCTTGCTCGGAACAAGTGGCTGACGCTGTTGCGCCCACAGTATCATCGGGGCGCACAAAAGCAATATACAGGTTAAACGTTTCAGAGAAATCAAAGCATTTTGAGGGCTTGGCGGATCACTTGTTCCACGCTGCAAGCGGGGTTGTCTTTCAGTATCTTGTCCACTGCTTTGCCGCTGGCAGCCGCTTGGAAACCGAGCATGGTGAGCGCACTCACCGCCTCGGTCTTCACTTCGCTGTCCACTATGCCGAAACTGTCCTCCGTCGGCAACGCAGTCGGATCACCATCTATATCTATTTTCAGCACCTTGTCTTTCAGATCCACAATCACACGCTGCGCCGTCTTCGGACCGAGTCCTTTCACTTGCGACAACGCTTTTGCATTGCCCGTCGCAATAATCTGGCGTATCTCCGCCGCCGAAAAAGCCGACATAATCATACGCGCCGTGTTCGCACCTATGCCGCTCACGGTCATCAGCAGTACAAACAACGCCCGTTCCCCCTTGGTCAGGAAACCGAACACATCATGGGTATCCTCGCGGATAATCTCGGTGGTATAGAGTTTGGCTTCCTGCCCCTCTTTGCTCACCAATGCCGAGTAGGTCGGCAACGCAATGTTCACCTCATACCCCACCCCCGCAGCCTCTATCACCGCCACCGTCGGATTCAGTTCTGTCAGTTGTCCTTTGATATATTCAATCATACTTTTCCGTCTATATACAAAACAAGCGCACAAAGATACAACAAAAAACGCAAATATGCAAAAGTTTTTTGGCAACTCCGTTAATTCCCGTTAATTGCATTATCGGTTTTGAGAAATCTCATATTTCCAAGAGCGGCGAATAGTGGCGTATGCTGCACACAAAGCGGTGCTTTGCGTCACAACACACCGAAATGGGCTTATTCTATCAGCATCCATTCACGAACAACCCGATAATCACCCGTTAATCACCCGATAATCACCCGATAATCACCCGATGCATTTATTATCTTGTTATACGGGAGGCTATGCGGAAGATAGTTATACGGAATGTACCTAATATGCCAAAATGGCAGCCAACCGCATTTGGCAAACTTTTTGACCTATACAGGGCGTGCTATGCCCGTCATAGCCGTAACCAGAGTATTAACTAAAAAACACCAATATACTATGAGCAAAGGAAATATAGGGGTTACCTCAACCAACATCTTCCCCGTTATTAAAAAGTTTCTGTACAGCGATCACGAGATTTTCTTGCGTGAATTGATTTCAAATGCCGTGGATGCCACACAAAAATTGAAGACTCTCTCGAGCGTGGGCGAGTTCAAAGGCGAATTGGGCGATGCACGTGTGCGCGTACTGATAGACAAAGACAAACACACCCTGACCGTGCAAGACCACGGTATCGGTATGACTGCCGAGGAGGTAGATAAATACATCAACCAAATCGCCTTCTCGGGTGCGGAAGAGTTTGTAAACAAATACAAGGACAAAGCCGAGGCGATTATCGGACACTTCGGATTGGGTTTCTATAGTGCCTTTATGGTGGCTGACAAAGTGGAGATCTTCTCGCAGTCGTACAAAGAGGACGCCAAGGCGGTGCACTGGAGTTGTAACGGTACGCCCGAATATACGATGGAGGAAACCATCAAAGCCGACCGCGGAACCGACATTGTACTGCATATCAGTGATGAGTTCAAGCAATACCTCGAAGACGCCACTATCGAAGGTCTGCTGAAGAAATACTGCAAGTTCCTGCCCGTGGAGATTGCATTCGGCAAGAAGAAAGAGTGGAAAGACGGCAAACAGGTGGAGACCGGTGAGGACAACATCATCAACGACGTGAACCCCGCATGGATGCGCAAACCGTCCGACCTGACCGACGAAGACTATGACAAGTTCTACCACGAACTCTACCCTACCCAGATGGACGAACCGTTGTTCCATATCCATCTGAACGTGGACTACCCGTTCCACCTGACCGGTATTCTCTACTTCCCGAAGATCAAGAACAACCTCGATGTGCACCGCAACAAGATACAACTCTATTGCAATCAGGTATATGTAACCGACGAGGTGGAAAACATCGTTCCCGAGTACCTGACGTTGCTCCACGGTGTGATTGACTCGCCGGATATACCGCTGAATGTAAGCCGTAGTTACCTGCAAAGCGACAACAACGTTAAGAAGATCAGCGGCTATATTACTAAGAAAGTGGCTGACAAATTGGCAGAACTATTCAAAAACAATCGGGAAGACTTCGAAAAGAAGTGGGACGATGTGAAGATGTTTATCCAGTTTGGTATGCTCACCGACGAGAAATTCTACGACAAGGCTATCGGATTTGCCCTTTTGAAGAACCTCGACGGCAAGTACTTCACCTTTGACGAATACAAAGCCAAAGTAAAAGACAACCAAACCGACAAGAACGGTGACTTGATCCTGCTTTACACCCAAGACCCCGACGCATCATACTCGTATATCGAGCGTGCAAAGGAGAAAGGCTACGATGTGCTGCTGATGAACGGCGAACTGGATGTACATGCCATGTCGCAAATGGAGCAGAAGAGCATGGGCGACGGCGAGGACAGCAAGGGTACGGTACGTTTTGTACGCGTGGACTCCGACGTCATCGAAAACTTGATTCTCAAAGAGGACAAGAAAGCGGTAACGCTGACTGCCGAGCAGGAGGATGCGCTCCGCTATAGTTTCGAGAGCCAGTTGCCGAAAGGCGAAAAGACCAACTTTGTGGTTAGTTTCGAGTCGGTTTCGGCGGACGCTCTGCCTGTCTTCCTGACTCAGAACGAGTTTATGCGCCGTATGAAGGAGATGTCGGCTCACCAGCAGGGTATGTCGTTCTACGGACAGATGCCCGACCAGTACAATATGGTGGTCAATACCGCCAACAGCAAGGTTACCGACCTGATGAACGAATTGGTATCCGCTTGCGCCGAGGAGGCAAAACCGCTCAATGAGCAGATTGCCGCCAAAGAGAAAGAGGAGAACGACCTGCGTGCCGCACAGAAGGACAAGAAAGAGGCTGACCTCACGCAAGAGGAGAAAGATGCCGTTACCAACCTGACCAAAGAGACCGGGGCACTGCGCCAGCAACTGAAAGATGTCTATGCAAAACATGCTGCCGGCAACGAGAAGGTTCACCAACTGATCGACATTGCCCTCTTGGCAAGCGGTTTGCTCAAAGGCGAAGCATTGGCTAAATTTGTCAACCGAAGCGTGGAGATGCTGTAAAGCAATGTATAATGCGCAATGCGTAATTATCAAAAGAAAGCGGGGAAAGAAAATCTTTCTCCGCTTTTTTTCTTTTTCTTTCTTTTTTCTGGGGTCGATTCTTTTTTATTTATCCCATTATCCCACCGTGCCTTCGAGCGACACTTGCAGCAGTTTCTGTGCCTCGACGGCAAATTCCATCGGCAGTTTGTCCATCACCTCTTTGGCATAGCCGTTGATAATCAGCCCCACGGCATCTTCCAGTCCGATACCACGCTGCTGACAATAGAATAGTTGGTCTTCGTTGATCTTGCTGGTTGTCGCCTCATGTTCCACCGTGGCGGTCGGGTTGCTGATCTGCATATCGGGAAAAGTATGCGCACCGCATTTGTCGCCCAGCAGCAGACTGTCGCACTGGCTGTAATTGCGGGCGTTATCCGCCTTGCTTGCCACCTTGACCAACCCTCGGTACGAGTTTTGGCTGTGCCCGGCACTGATACCCTTGCTGATAATACGCGAGCGGGTATTCTTACCGAGATGTATCATCTTCGTTCCCGTATCCGCCTGCTGGTAGTTGTTGGTTACTGCTACCGAGTAGAACTCGGCACTCGAGTTGTCGCCTTTGAGGATACAACTCGGATATTTCCACGTGATAGCCGAACCGGTCTCCACCTGCGTCCAACTCAGCCGCGCATTCTCGTAGGTGATACCGCGTTTGGTTACGAAATTATAGATACCGCCCTTGCCGTCCTTGTCGCCCGGATACCAGTTCTGTACCGTCGAGTATTTCACCTCGGCATCCTTGCGTACCACAATCTCCACAATCGCGGCATGCAACTGGTTCTCATCGCGCATCGGGGCGGTACAGCCCTCAAGATAACTGAGGTACGCCCCCTCGTCGGCTATCAGCAGCGTACGCTCAAACTGACCCGTATTGCCGGCATTGATACGGAAATACGTGCTCAATTCCATCGGACAGCGCACCCCCTTGGGGATATATACAAACGATCCGTCGGAGAACACCGCAGAGTTCAATGCCGCATAGAAATTGTCGCTGTACGGCACTACACTGCCGAGATATTCCTTGACAAGGTCTTCGTGCTCGCGTACCGCTTCCGAGATAGAGCAGAAGATAATCCCTTTCTCTGCCAGTGTATCGCGGAAAGTGGTTTTCACCGACACCGAGTCCATCACGGCGTCCACCGCCATATTGCCCGCCAACGCAGCACGTTCCTCCAACGGAATACCCAATTTGTCAAACGTCTTCATCACCTCGGGATCAATTTCCTGCTTGTCCTCGGAGTGCGCTTTGGGCGCCGCATAGTACGAGATGGATTGAAAATCAATCTCCGGTATATCCAAGTGCGCCCAAGTAGGAACCTCCATCGTCTGCCATTTGCGGTAGGCTTTCAGCCGAAACTCCAGGAGCCATTCGGGCTCGCCCTTCTTTTGGGAAATGGTGCGGATAACATCCTCGTTCAACCCGCGCGACAGCACATCGGTCTCCACATCGGTGGTGAAGCCGTATTTGTACTCCTGCCGGGTAATATCTTCTATAATCTCATTTTCCATTGCTATTATAGTTAACGTAAGTTCGAAATACAGATTCCTTTGCCGCAAGCGGCAAGAAATCTAAATAAATTTTTGTCTTTACATCCATAAATTGCCATTAATCTTATTCGCCTACGGCGGGAAAGTAAGATAATTTGCTTATATCGAACCGATGTTAGTTATTCTAGTTTATATAGATTCCTTAGTATTTTTATTCTAAAAAACAAAAAAGCACCGCCAAAACTGACGGTGCTTGTGGAGGTCGGTAGCAGATTCGAACCGCTGTCCCCGGTTTTGCAGACCGGTCCCTAACCACTCGGGCAACCGACCATTAACACTACTTCTGTTGTGGTACCTCTTGGAGTTGAACCAAGGACACATGGATTTTCAGTCCATTGCTCTACCACCTGAGCTAAGGTACCTTGCGCTTTTCTTATATCCCCGCCCGCATTGGTTGGGCTTACCGGCGAAAAGCGAGTGCAAAAGTACTGCTTTTTTTTGATATAGCCAAATCTTTTGCTACTTTTTTTGTCTTTCAGCGCATTTTTATGTTAAAACAGGCTCAACTGATCGTCTTCGGACGGCTCTTTGTGAGTTGATTGCGTCTCTTCCTGCTGCTCGTTGGTAATTGTGAACGGCACTCCTTCGATCTCGGTGGTAGGTGAGGCATTGCTTCCCTTTTCCCCTGTCAATTCGTCTTCATCGGGTGTTTCGTCTGCCGGTTCTGCTAGCGGTTCGGGCGTAATGTCCTCTATCTTCGCCACCTCCAGCGTAGTCAGGCGTTTGCCTTTCGCCTTCGGCGATTTGGCATCGATAAAGTCTGCCATCACCACATCCATCGGTTCGCGTGTCTCGTCCGCAAACAGCACACGGAATGTGGCTTCTTCGCGGTCGGAGAGCAGCACAATACGCGAATCCTTGTTGTCGCCCAACATACTCTGCGACTTGAAATTGGCATCGTCCGCCAGCGAGAAGCGTTTGGCGTAGTAGTACTTCTGGTCAGCGTTCCAAAGAGCCAGCGACCATATCTTGTCGGGGTCGGATTTCTCAATACGCAGGATGTTCTGGTCAAAGTGCGCCGTGAGGTCAAACGTGGTCAGGTAGTATTCGCCCGCAGTGGTAATGACCAGGATGCGGTCCTCGTCCCAGAACTCGCCGAGGTAATTGCCTTGAGCGTCGTAGTTGATACGCAGCACATCGGGGTCGAACCACACCTTGCGCCCGCCGAGGGTCGAATGACCTTTCTGCTTGAGTGTGACGGACTTTACCTCGTATTTGGTCAGCACATTGCCCCGTGCAGAGCGGCTTTTTACCGCCAGTTCGCTCAGATCTTTGCAAACCTCCATCTTCTTGAGGTGCAAAGCGGGCTTGAGCGCCACACGTATCACTTCCGCCTCGCCGTTGGGGTTGGCGGTAAAGTAGATAACTCTCGACCCCGGCTTGCCCTGCGTAAGGTCGTACTCCTTGTCGCGCGAAACGCCCATTACATTAAAGCGTTTCATATAGTAGACACCGCCCTTGCCGTCGCGATAGACTACATTATAGACCGTGCGGTCGTCGTTCTTCTTGAAAATAGCGATATGCAGAATATCCGTGCCGATAAAGAGTTTCTCCGCCACGCGCATAATCTTGTATTTGCCGTCCTTGTGGAAGACAATCACATCATCGATATCCGAGCAGTTGCATAGGAACTCGTCCTTTTTCAGCCCCGTACCGATAAAGCCCTCTTCGCGGTTGATGTAGAGTTTTTCGTTTGCTTCCACCACGGTCTTCACGTTGATGTTTGCAAAATTACGCACCTCGGTGCGGCGTGGATGGTTGGCTCCGTATTTCTGTTTGAGCGACTCAAACCATGCGATGGTATAGTCGGTCAGGTGGTTCAGGTTCTTGACGGTCTCTTTGATCTTGCGGTCGAGGTCGCGCATCAGTTCGTCGGCTTTCTTCGAGTCAAACTTCGTAATGCGGATCATCCGTATATCAAAGAGTTTCTCTATATCCTCCGTGCGTACCTTGCGGATCAACTGCGGTTTCCACGGCGTCAAAGCCTTGTCCACAAAAGCAATCAACTTCTCTTTGTTGGGTGCCGTCTCATATCCCGACTCCTTATATATACGGTTCTCAATGAATATTTTCTCCAACGAGGTGTAAAAATAGCGTTCCTCCAGTTCGGTTTTCTCTATCTCCAACTCCCATTTGAGCAGCGATTTGGTATTCTCCGTCGAGAGCCGCAGCAGATTGCTCACATTGGTAAAAATCGGTTTCTTGTTCTCAATCACGCAACAGTTGGGCGATACGTTGATCTCGCAATCGGTAAATGCATACAGCGCATCTATCGCCTTGTCCGACGAACTGCCCGGTGCCAACTGCACCACGATACGCGCACTCTCGGCAGTGAAATCGTCCACTTTGCGCACCTTGATCTTCCCCTTCTGGTTGGCACGCAGAATGGTCTCAATAATCTTCGACGTGGTCGTACCGAAAGGTATCTCGGTAATAATCAGCGTCTTGTTGTCGTCCGCTTTCTGTATTTTGGCGCGTATCTTGATCACGCCGCCGCGCTCACCGTCGTTGTACCGGCTGACATCGATCTCACCGCCCGTCGGGAAATCGGGATATAACCGGAACTCCTCACCGCGCAGGTATGCCAGCGAGGCATCACACAGTTCGCAGAAGTTATGCGGCAGAATCTTCGAGTTCAAACCTACGGCAATACCCTCCACGCCCTGCGCCAGCAACAGCGGAAACTTGATTGGCAAGTGCACGGGTTCTTTCTTGCGCCCGTCATACGACAACATCCAATGCGTAGTCTTGGGATTGAATACCGCCTCGAGGGCAAACTTGCTCAGCCGTGCCTCGATATATCGCGGAGCCGCCGCCCCGTCGCCTGTCAGAATATTTCCCCAGTTTCCCTGGCAGTCAATCAGCAGGTCTTTCTGCCCGAGTTGCACCAGCGCATCGCCTATACTGGCATCGCCGTGCGGGTGGTACTGCATCGTCTGCCCGACGATATTTGCCACCTTGTTCATCTTGCCGTCATCGACGCACTTCATTGCGTGCAGGATACGGCGCTGCACGGGTTTCAGTCCGTCCTCAATAGCAGGCACGGCACGTTCCAAAATCACATACGAGGCATAGTCCAAAAACCAGTCCTGGTACATACCTGTCAGGTGGTATTTGATAGCATCGTTGAAAGACTCCGGTTTATAGGTAGAGTGCGCCTGCGGAGCGGCTGCCGCCTCTTCGCTGTCTGTCAGAGCATCTGCCGTATCCCCGGTTATTTCCTCTCCAGCCTCTTCTTCCTGTGATTCCCCTGTTTCTTCCCCGAGGTTAGCGCTGTCTTTCTCCTCCAATTCGTCGTCTTTCATGTCGTTGTGCCTTTCGCATTGTTGTCTGTTTCACAATATGTGCATTATATATACGATAAACCCTATCCTCGGGGTTAGTCTGAGGATAGGCTGTATCTATGTACCTGCAATCCGTATTGCAGGTCGGTAGCCATCAGTCTATGCGTTTGTTCAGAATGATGTAGGTCAGAATACCCACTACTTCAAAAGCCAAGCCGCAAACGAGCAGCCAGTTTTGTTGTACGGCAAACTGGTACACCACAAAGAAAACAACGCCAATCAACAGCAGGATGACGCCTAAGTATTTGAGAAACGCTTTCATATTGTTATATTCCGATAATTGTCTGCAAAGTTACTGCTTTTTTTTCAAAATCGCAAACCTGCCCCGTTTTTTGTCCGAAATCATCCCTTCTCCTGCAGGGTCAGCACTATCTTGCCCACATTCACCCCGCTTTTGCCCATCTGTGCCACAGGCACCTCTATGCCGTCCAAATTACAGATACGCAGGTTGTCATACACCTTGTGCGTATGCCCGCCGATAATCACATCTATATCGCGTGTCTCAGCCGCCATTTCCACATCGCAATAATCCTGCTCCGTGGCGGGATAGGTGCCGAGATGGCTCAGGCAAACCACCACATCGCATTTTTTCCCGTGCCGCAACATCGTTGCCAACTCTTGCGCAATCGGGTACGGGGGATTATACACAACCGGTGCGAAGTTCTTGTCAGCAATCAGCCCTTTTGGCTGTACACCCAAACCGAAAATACCTATCTTCAACCCGCCTTTGTGCACAATCGTATAAGGTTTTACCACACCCTCCAGCGGCGTGCCTTTTACATCATAGTTGGCACAAACAATCGGGAAATTCGCTTTTTTCAGGATCATCGCCAGCGTATCCAAACCATAGTCAAACTCATGGTTGCCGAGTGTTGCAGCGTCATAGCCCATACGGTTGAGAGCATCTGTCTCTACGCGCCCGTGGTAAAAATTAAAGTAGGGTGTTCCCTGACTGAAATCGCCGGCATCCACCAATAGCAGGTTCGGATCTTGTTCCCGTTCCTCGGCTATCAATCCCATACGGCGTGCATAGCCGCCGCGTCCGTCGGCTTTCGGTTCTACCTGCGAATGAGTATCATTGGTGTGCAGAATAGTCAGCGTCGTTGCCTTCTCGGTGCATCCCGCCAGCAGGCACAGCGAGAACAATAGCGGTAAAATCTTTTTCATAAACAGGTATATTATGGTATTATATTTTCTCAATTTCTTTTATTCCTCTTCCCCGCCGGGCAAAGGAGCCAACCACTCAAAAACGTTTGTTTATCTCCTCGTCGGTCATTACGGCAATCACCCGTTTTCCGTCGGGCGTACGCTGATAGATCCGGAGCGCAAACAGGTGTGTCAGCAAGTCGCGCATTTCTTCCTCGGTCAGCGTCTTCCCATAGGGGATAGCCGTATCGTTTGCCAACGAGAGCGCAATCTTATGCCGCCATTCATCTTGTGCATTCGTCCCCGTCTCGCGCACCACCTGCAGGATATGCTGCAGTATCGGCAGGGCGTTCTGCTGTCCGAGTTGTGCAGGTACACCGTTGATACTGTATGATGTCTTGCCAAACTGCTCCATATCGAATCCTATCGCCCGCAAGTCGTCCAATACGGGTGTGATAAGCAGCATATCATCGGGCGTCAGATCCAGTATCTCTGGGAAAAGCAATTGTTGCATCGGGGCTTTTGCGTTCTGCCACTCGCGGATATACTGGTTATATAGTACGCACACGTGTGCGCGATACTGGTTAATAAGCAACAGTCCCTGCGGAACGGATAGCAGGATATACTTGCCCGCGTATTGCCACGGCGTCAGGGTAGCCATATCAACGTCAAAAAGCGTGGGCATTTCCGTTTGCGACTGTGGTTCCCATTCCGGTGCAGCCCCGCTCGGTTGCGTCGGAAACAGTTTCTCCCAGCCGTTCACCGACGGTTTCTCTGCCGAGACAAACGTGCTGCGTGTCTTAAACGGGTTGTATGTCGGGTCAAACAGCACTTTCGGCGCTGCCGCAGGACGCACATCATCTGTCGGCACGGGCATATCTATCTCCCCGTCCCTGTTGAAATCAATGGTCGGCGCAAGCGTAAACTTACCCAACGCTTCGCGTACGGAGGCTAACAGTATCTGGAAGATCGTCTGTTCATCGGCAAACTTGATCTCGGTTTTCGTCGGATGGATATTGACGTCTATCGCTTCGGGTGCAATGTCGAAATAGATAAAGAAGGACGGCTGGTAATCTCCCGGCAGCATACCCGAGTACGCCGTTTGCACCGCTTTCTGGAAATACGGATGGCGCATATACCGCCCGTTCACAAAGAAATACTGCTGCGCATTCCTGCCTGCCGTTTCGGGTTTGCTGACAAACCCGCGAATGGACACCAGATCGGTGTCGGTTTTTATATCCACCAACCCCGAAGTATAGTTCCGTCCTGTCCCCTTGCCGAACACCGCCTCTATACGCTGCTTCTCCGTCCCGGCAGGCAGTTCGAGCATAATCTCGTCGTTGTTTACAAACGCGAACTGCACTTTCGGATAAACCAACACTATTCGGTAGAAATCCGTCAGCAGGTTGCGTAATTCGGTCTGGTCGGTTTTCAGGAACTTCCGCCGTACAGGTACATTGTAAAACAGGTTCTTCACCTTGAAGTTCGTCCCTACCGGACATTGGCACGGCTCTTGCGACAGCACCTCCGAGCCGGCTATCTCAAGCCGCGTTCCCATCTCGTCTTGCGCACGGCGCGTCAGCAGTTCTATCTGCGCCACGGCGCAAATACTCGCCAATGCCTCGCCGCGGAACCCCATTGTGCGAAGAGAAAACAGATCCGATGCCGTTTGTATCTTCGATGTGGCGTGCCGTTCAAAAGCCATACGTGCATCGGTCTCACTCATACCCGAACCGTCATCCACCACCTGCAATAGTGTTCTCCCTGCATCACGCACGATCACTTGGATATGGGTTGCCCCTGCATCCAAACTGTTTTCCACCAACTCCTTCAAGCACGAGGCGGGGCGTTGTATCACCTCGCCTGCCGCTATCTGATTGGCAACACTATCCGGTAAAAGATGAATAATATCCATATTCGCTCACCCCTATTATCAGGCTGTCAGCCTCTATAGGATTACATAAAATGCGATAATCAACATCGCCAATAGCGCAATCCAAAACGCCAGTTTCGATTTCTTGCGCTGCCGCAGTTGCGTCATATTCTTCTCGTGTTCCTCACGAAAAGACCCGCGATGGAGGTGTTCCCTACGCTCCTTGCGTTCCTCCTTGTCCTTATCGTAGTAGATAGGACGATAATCCCACTCGCGGGGCTTGGGTACTTTCGGAAAAAGCACAGACATATTCAACGAACAATTAAGAATGAACAATTAACATGCAGAGCAATCTCTAAAATCCCTAAGGACTTTAATGTCTTTAATGACCTTATTGCCTTTTTTTCCACACTCCCGAGCAACAAACAAAAAGGGTCTGCCCGACCACTCCGTCAGGCAAACCCTTTTATGAGAGTCAACTTACTTTACGATTGCCTGGAATGCAGCATCCTCCGCATACTTGGCAAACTCGATGTCTTTCTGTGCTTTAGCCTTGAGCGAAGCGTCTTTGGCAACAGCCGTTTTCATATTGCTGTACACAGCATCGCGGTCGTTGGTGCGGGCAGCCACTACGGCGGTCAGGTAAGCAGTCGTAGCATTCGGCTCTTTTACATTAGCCAAGGTCTGGCGAGCGGCAGCATAGTCCTCATTCAGAATCTGCTGTACGGCAGCATTGTTGGTAGCCGCATTGCCGTAAGCCGACTTGGCAGCCTTGTAATCACCCTTCATCGTATAGAACGTACCCATAGCAGCCGACAAGTTGCCTTGCGTACCGGCAGCCTTGCCGAGGTATTCCTCCGCTTTTGTCAGGTCATTGTCAGCCATTGCAGCCAAACCCGCATTGTAGTTCACGTCTGCATTGTTCGGAGCAATCTCCAAAGCCTTGCCGTAAGCACGGCGAGCCTCGGCGATGTTACCCTGCTCAAAGTAGATCATACCCATATTGTTGTATGCACGGTAGTCACCATACTGCGAAGCCACTTTCTGGTAGATGGCAATCTTCTCTGCGTTGTCATTGGTCAGCGTAGCCGCATAGAGCAACTCCTCCACATTCAGTTGGGCAGGATCGTTCTTTGCCAACTCCTTGATCTCGTCATCCGATTTGCCGATCAGGTCGGTGGTCAGAATCAGACGGCTGCGACGCAACTCAGGCAGAATATCCTCGGCAATAGTCTTGTACACACTGCTCAGGTTCTTGATTTGAGCCTCGCGCTCCTCGGGGTCGTTATACATACTCAGCACGCGCAGAACCAAGTCTTTGTCCTGCATATTGCTGTTCTCCATAGCGGCTTGGAAACCGGCCCAGTCCTCTGCGGTAATCTCCGAAGCAATATCGGTTTTTACCTTGTCTTTCTTCAGTTGTTTCTGCAGGAATTTCTGAGCATTCTTCTGACGGTCGGTAGCCAGTTTGGTATTCAGATCCAAACCGCCTTCGGGGCTGGCGTAACCGCTGACTTCCAGTTTGTTTATGGCTTTCTTCTCATTATTGTCAGCCTCTTTGATAGCCGCACGCAAGTCCTTCATCTCTTGGCTGCCGGTCTCCGAACTGCGGAGATTCGACTGTTGGATAAGGAACTTGATATCAGCCTCCTGCATCTCTTGGATAACACGCTGGAACTTGTCGGGGGTGATAGCCGCCTTGTTGTCGCTGGCTTTTGCCAACTTGGCGGTAGCCACCAAACCGTCTGCTACTTTCAGGTCAGGAATCTCAATCTCTTTCTTGCCTACTTTTGCAGTAAAGCGCAAGTAGAGTTCCGATTTATCCATAGCGGGAACGTAGTCAAAACTGCAAGATTGGCTGTACGTACCGCCGTTCTTTTTGTTTACCACTTTTCCGTTTTCTTTCACTTTCTCGCCCACATAGGTAACGCTTTTGCCTACCGACTCCTGACCGGCATATTTCAGCACGGGAGTAACGGTCAGCACACCTTTCTTGGCAAATTTCTTTGCGGGGAAAGTACCGGTGATGTCTGCATTCACCTTGTCTCCAACCACAGTCAGCGGGTTAGGATTGACAGTAATCTCTTCCGGCTGGGGCAGAGTCTTGCTGCAAGATGCCAACATTGCCACGGCAATGATCGACAAAAATAAACCTTTTTTCATACGTATAAATTTGAGTTTTGTTAATATATTCTCATCTTCTGCAATTCATAGAACCGTTTCTGTCCGTTTTTTATACCGCACATACAACGCACTACCTTTTGCGCTGCAAAATTACAAAACTTTTTTCATACTTGCAACATTCTTTTCTATTTTTCCTACGACCACTCTTAAATAACATCAGTCCGATATAAGCAGATTGCCTTACTTTTCCGCCGTAGGCGAATAAGATTTATGGCAATTTGTGGATGCAAAGACAAAGATTTACTTAGATTTCTTGCCGCTCTGCGGCAAAGGAGTTTCTTTCGATCTCGAACTCACGTTAAATAAGGTCGCACACATACCCTTTTCGACGGCGAGTCTATCCAAATCATCCATTCGCCACAATACCAGGCATTTTCAAAATCCATACTTTTTCAAGGTCAGATAAACGCGGTCGATCGGGAAACCCATCACATTGAAATAACTGCCCACCATCTTTTCCACACCGATATAGCCGATATATTCCTGCACCCCGTATGCCCCCGCTTTGTCCAACGGACGGTAGCGCTCCACATAATAGTCGATTTCAGCATCCGTCAGCCCGCGGAATGTAACGTCCGTGCAATCGACAAACGACTCCTGCGAAGTGGTCGTAGTCAGACTGACCCCCGTATAGACTTGGTGGGTATGCCCGCTCAGGCAGTGCAACATCTGTTTCGCTTCCTCCAAACTATGCGGTTTGCCGAGCATTCGCCCGTTGAGCCAAACAATCGTATCAGCAGTGATAAGCAACTCATCGGGGCACAAACCGGTATATGCCTGCGCTTTCTCACGCGATATATAGAGAGGAATATCCCCCGCTTGCAATTCGGCGGGGAAATGTTCGTCCGTATCAATAGTAACAGCCTCAAAGGGTATATCCAGCCCCGCTAGCAGACTGCGGCGGCGAGGGGATTGAGAACCGAGAATTAAACGCATTGGAACAATAAAAAAGTCAGGTGGATGTCTGGAGGATGTCTGGAGGATAGCCTACCTCATTGTGCATTGTGCATTGTGCATTGTGCATTACTCTACAGCATTCGCATAATCACAAAACTGAACAACATTCCGAGGAACATGATCAGTTTCATCAGCCCTTGCGCCCCGCGATAGTCTGACGGGATACGCGCCGCCCACAGCAACCATAGTTCGCACGCAAAGGGTATCTGCAACCCGAACACCATATAGCGTGTGGAAAGCGATTGCCATACGTGCGGGAAAGGCAGCAGCGCATACCACACATACACGATCAGTCCCATCGTCAGCACAATCAGCAGGGTTACAATCACTTTGGTCCACGTCTCCCCGAGGCGGATGGGCAGCGTGCGGCATTCCAACTCGCAATCGCCCTGTTTGTCCTGCATATCCTTGATAATCTCGCGTACCAGCGTGCAGAGAAAAGCAAACACGGCAAACCCGCCCAACCAAACATACAGGTCATGCTCCAGCGGGGTGTATTCCAGCAGCACGCCATACCGGCTGCGCAACAATCCTACATTGGCAAACGCAACCACCATAGGTGTCAATGCCGCTACAAACGCAACCACTATATTGCCTGTCAGAAAACGCCGCTTGTAACTCGACGAATAGAACCACAACAGCCCCGGTACAAACACATAAACAATCGCCAGCGACCAACTGCGCACCAGCCATGCCGCCGCCAGTCCGCACACCATACCCGCCCCGCTCAATGCCCAGCCGAGACGCACGGCAGCGGTCTTGCTCACGGTTTTGGTTACAATCAGTTTGTCAGGACGGTTGATGCGGTCTATCTTCACATCGAAATAGTCGTTCACCACATACCCTCCCGCAGCCACACAGACGGTTGCCCCTATGAGCATAAGCAGTATATACCACGGCAACTGCTCGCCGTAGAGTTGGCTGTCCAGTATCGGCACCGCCACCCATTTCTCCATCACCCACAGCAGTATGACAATAAAGATCAGGTTTTGATAGCGGATAAGTCGCAGAATATCTCCTATTTTTTGCACGTTTTCCTGGTTTTGTTTGTCGTAGTCTTGCACACCGCTTTCGGCGTGATACGCAGGATAGCCCCCGTCCACGCAGGCAGGGTAATGCACGTAGGCGCAGATGCGGTGAAAGTCAGATTCGGATAAACCGTATCGGTCAGCAAATCAACCGCTTCGGCACGCTGTATCTCCTCTTGCTCCATATAAACAAACGCATCCGCAGGAATGTTGATATGCATATCCACTTGCCGGTCATCGAAATTCAACGCAACCAGCAGCACTTCATCGCCCGCTTTGCGCAGATAGGCATACTGCTCGTGTTTGTTGAAGCCTTGACCTTGTGCATATTCGAGGTCGTACATCTTGCCGCTGTTGATAGCCTTGTTGTCCCGTGCAAGGGTCAGCAGACGCTGGTAGAACCTGCGCAACTGCCGTTGCTCGTCGTCCATTCCCGCGCCGTCGAACTTGCCGTGGTTGGCCCATGCTTGCAGCGATTTCACGCCCCAGTAGTCGAATATCGTCGTACGTCCGTCCATACCCGAGAAACCTTCCATGTCCATTCCCCGCTCGCCCAGTTCCTGCCCCGCATACACTAATACGGGGTTCTTGTGGAGCGTGGCAGCGGTGATCATCGCAGGCTCGGCGCAAGCCCCGCGCCCGCAGAAGAAACCGCTGGCAATACGTTGCTCGTCATGGTTCTCAAGGAAATAAACCATATGGTCAAGTATATCGCCCTGCGCCATCCATTGCATCGTAATTCCCTCTACCGCCCAGTTCTTGCTCGTTACGCCGCGCAGGTAGTCATACATCCCCACCTTGTCGTACAAGTAGTCAAACCCTGCATTCAGGTACGGACGGTACAATCCGGGGTTGTAGCACTCGCCTATAAACTGCACCTCGGGATAGGCTTGTTTCACCTGCGGAATAGCCCACGCAAAAAACTCCGCAGGTACCATCTCCGCCATATCCACACGGAACATATCCACGTGCTTGCCTGCCCAGAAAAGCAGAATATCGCGCATTTTTTTCCATGTGTCAGGTATCGGCTCAAACTGTTTTTCGCCGCCCCCTTGGTAGAACACGCCGTAGTTCAGTTTCACGGTCTCGTACCAATCGTTGCGCGAGGGGTGCGCCGTAAAGCAGTCGTTGCCCGTCGCCCGCGCAGGGTATTCATTATATCCCTGTATATCAAAATCGGGTTGGAACTTTTCCCCGGGGATATAATAAAAATTGTTGAGCGGCGAGAAAGCCCAGTTCGGATTGTCGTCCTCACCGAGATCGCGCACCCCCGCAGGCTTGCAAGCCGAGTGATACTCCCGCGCCACATGGTTCGGCACAAAGTCAATCACCACTTTCAGCCCCGCCTTGTGCGTGCGTGCCACCAGCGCCTCAAACTCCTGCATGCGCTTCGGCTCGTCCGTTGCCAGGTCGGGATCGACATCGTAGTAGTCGGTAATGGCATACGGACTGCCGGCCAGACCTTTGACAATGGCGGCGGTGTTGCGCTCGGCGGTGGCATGGCGGATGACACCCGTGTACCAAACATGGGTAGCACCCAAGTCGGCAATCGACTTGAGTGCTTTGGGCGTTATATCCGCAAATCTGCCGCAACCGTTCTCGGCACGTGTACCATTATGTTTGCGGGTTTCGTTATAGTTGCCGAACAATCGGGGCAATAGTTGATAGATAATCGGTTTCACGTTGTTTGAATTTTGGTTATACATAGCACATTACGAATACTGTGCCAAAATACAAACTCACGATACCTGAAAAGTCAATCGGTTCGTGTTTTGCGAACAATTACGCATTATAGTTGATTCAGTTTGAATATATTTATGCCGCCGCAGGCGATAAGATTTATAGCAATTTGCGAATGCTATGCCCAAGATTTATTCAGAATTCTTGCCGCTCTGCGGCAAAGGAGAAAAATCAATTTATATTCACAACTGATATCAACGCTGCATTAAACAAGCGCCTGCGTGTCAGTGGCAATCATCAACTCCTCGTCGGTCGGGATAACGCAGATTGTAACCTTGCTCTCCGGCGTGGAGATAACAGCCTCTTCGCCGCGGATACCCGCATTTTTCTGCTCGTCCAATTCCGCACCGAGATAGGTAAAGCCCTTGGCAATCTCGCCGCGGATATAGGCATCGTTCTCGCCGATACCGCCGGTGAACACGATTATATCCACCCCGTTCATAGCCGCAGCATAAGCACCTATATACTTCTTCACACGGTAGATAAACATCTTGCGTGCCAGATCTGCGCGCTCGTTACCTGCCTTGATAGCCGCATCAATGTCGCGTGCATCGCTTGATACACCGCTCACGCCCATCAAACCCGACTTCTTGTTTACCAAGTTGTTAAACTCGGCAGTCGTCAGGTGCTCCTTATCCATAATATAGGTTGCCGCACCCAGGTCGAGGTCGCCCGAGCGGGTACCCATCATCAGTCCCTCCACGGGGGTCAGACCCATCGACGTATCCACCGACTTGCCGTCCATCACCGCCGCACACGAACCGCCGTTACCGATATGCGCCGTAACAATTTTCTTGCCCTGCGGGTTCACACCGAGGTACTCGCACACGCGTGCCGACACGTAGCGGTGGCTCGTTCCGTGAAAACCATAGCGGCGAATGGCGTATTTCTCGTACAATTCGTACGGCAGTGCATACATATACGCATAGTCAGGCATTGTCTGATGGAAAGCCGTATCGAATACAGCCACTTGCGGCACGCCCGGCAGGGTCTTCTCGATAGCCTCGATACCCTTCAGGTTGGCAGGGTTGTGCAGCGGAGCCAACTCGGCGCACTTGACAATCATCTCCTTTACCTCTGGGGTAATCAGCACCGACTTGTTGAATTTCTCACCGCCGTGCACCACGCGGTGTCCTACCGCCTCAATCTCTTTCAGGTCTTTGATGCAGCCGATTTTCTCGTCCACCAATGTATCGAGGATCAACTGGATACCCACCGTATGTTCGGGCATTGTCTTCTCTATTTTCACTTTCTCGCCGCCGGGCAGTTTCACCTGCAGGAACGAGTCGGGCAAACCGATTTTCTCCACGCCGCCCTGTGCCATCACGGTTTTGCTCTCCATATCGAAGAGTTTGTACTTTATACTGCTGCTACCGCAGTTCAAAACTAATATATTCATATCTGTATTGTTGTTTTTGTTTCGGATAATGGATTACGCCGACTCCGATAAATATTATCTTTGAATAATTTTCGGCTATATTTGCCTAAAAAACGCGGCATATGTTGTGCCGCAAGATAGGTTTTGCAAGTTTTGTTTTATAAGTTTTCGCTATTTCGAACTCACTATAATTAACGTAAGTTCGATATAAGCAAATTGTCTTACTTTGCCGCCGTAGGCGAATAAGATTTATGGCAATTTATGGATGCAAAAACAAAGATTTACTTGGATTTCTTGCCTATTGAGGCAAAGGAGTTTTTATATCGAACTCACGTTCATTAACGTCCAATTACACGATAATTAACGTTTTCCTGATTAGCACCCAAAAAGGAGGTCGCCTGTCTCCAAGACGACCTCCCTTGCACCTTATTTTATAGCCTGGTTAGCGGTAATAATCACCATTTGTACAATATCCTGCACCTTGCACCCGCGGCTTAAGTCGTTCACAGGAGCGGCAATACCTTGCAGGATAGGACCTACAGCGTCTGCCCCCGAGAAACGCTCCACCAATTTGTACCCGATATTGCCGGCTTGCAGGTCGGGGAATACCAATACGTTTGCCTTGCCTGCCACGGGCGACCCCGGAGCCTTCGTCGCAGCCACACGCTCTACCAAAGCAGCGTCTGCCTGCAGTTCGCCGTCAATAGCCAGATCCGGTGCCAACTCTTTGGCGATACGGGTAGCCTCCGTTACTTTGTCCACCAACTCGTGCTTTGCCGAACCCTTCGTCGAGAACGACAGCATAGCCACTCTCGGTTCGAAGCCGCCCAATGTGCGTGCCGTCTCTGCGGTCGAGATAGCAATCTGTGCCAACTGCTGTGCATCGGGATTGGGGTTTACGGCGCAGTCTGCAAATACCAGGAAGCCGTTCTCGCCCAACTGCTTTGCGGGAGTGAACATCAGGAACGCACCCGATACGATCGACACGCCGGGTTTGGTTTTCAGTATCTGGAATGCGGGACGGATAGTGTCCGCCGTCGTACCGCGTGCACCGGCCAACTCGCCGTCTGCATCGCCGTTCTTGATCATCAGGCAGCCCAGATACAACGGGTCTTGTGCTTTTTTTGCCGCCTCTTCGGGGGTCATACCCTTTGCCTTGCGCAGTTCGTAGAGCAGGTTCGCATACACCGGCATTTTCTCGTCGTGCAACGGGTCGATGATAGTTGCGTTTTTGATATACTCATACCCGTTCTCCTCTGCCATTTTGCGGATGGTTTCGGGGTTACCGACGAGAATCAGGTTCGCAATTTTGTCTTTCAGAATGATGTTTGCAGCCTCGAGGGTACGCGGCTCGTCCCCTTCGGGCAATACGATACGTTGCAGGTTAGCCTGCGCACGCTCGCGCATTTTTTGTAGAATGTCCATAATATATTTTTTGTGTTTTTTATAATTCTATCGTTCTATTTTTCTATCATTCTATCGTTGTTCTATTTTCTATGCACATTATGCAAAAACGTACCTCATAGTACCAATTACGTAGAAAAGACGTAGAAAGGACGTAGAAAGAACAGGCTTTTTCTATGCACTTATGCAGTTTATCGGCTGCATACAATGCATAATCAAAACATTTTCCCACTTTTATAGTGCTGCAAAATTAAGAAATTATCGGCAGATATGCAATACAAGACTATGAAAATGAAGATTTTTACACTTTTTTTTTGCCATTCCGAAAAAAAGCAGTAATTTTGCACCCCGAAACTGAACACACCATTATGAGAAAAGGACTTATCGCTTTGTTGGTTTGTACGTTGGCTTTGAATGTCAATGCGCAACAACATAGTGATACCAAAGGCGCACATCCGTGGAAAAGCAACGAGTCGGTTGCTACCGACGAAAGCCATTGGTCGCTCCTTTTCAATGCGGGGTTCAACTCATTCGACGGGGATTTCGGTTCCGAGATGAAGCACCCCGTATATGCCCCTGCCTTGGGGCTGAGCGCGGAATATGCTTTCACCCCGTTCCTTGCATTGGGAGTTGATTATATGTTTGATATGTACCGGGTTACCGGCAATACGGAGTCGGAGCGTAATGCAGACATCCTGCTCAACGGTATGATGCACAGAGCGGGAGCGTATTTGGCAGTAGATCTGATGAATTGCTTCTACCCGCGTGCCGAGCGCAAAATCTTCGGATTCCAACTCCTCGGTGGCGGTGGTGCAGGCTGGTTCAAAAATAGCACGTATTACACCGACGACTCTCGCGGCAATACGGCAAGTGCCGAGGCTTTGTCAATGGATAAATACAGCGGTCGTCCGTATCTGATGGGAGGCGTGAATTTCGAGTTCAACCTCAGCCGCAGTATAGCATTGGGTGTCAAAGGTACTTACTCCTACTTTACCAAGGACGACATTGACGGACGCGGCTACCAAGGCTTGAATGCTATTGCCAGTAAAAACAACGATGGTATCTTCGATGTTACACTCAATCTCCGCTACAAGATTGATGCCGTACACAAGACCCACGTGCGCAACATCTCGTCCGACCGTGTGGTTGAACGTCAGTTAGCCGCCAATGAGCAGTCCAAGCAACCGAAAGCGAAACCGAACACCACTACCGGTCGTATAGACACAGTGGTCGTTATGCATAAGGATACGGTGGTCATACGTTCCAACACCACAACGGTAACTCCGTCGGAGGACTACTATTTCGTTTATTTCGACACAGGGAAATCGTCGCTTTCGCCCGAGGGGCTGATTACCATTCAGCAAGTGGCTACCCGCTTGCAGCGTGAGACACAGCGTTATGCCGTTATCAACGGTTACTGCGACAACACCGGCTCCGAGAGTATCAACAACGTTATCGGAGAGGCGCGTGCAGAGGCGGTTATGAGCGAACTGATAGAGGAGTATGGTATCGATGCAGTTCGTATCACGGCTTGCGGACGCGGCAAGATTGTCGGCAAGCGGAGCAAAGCCGCTTACAGCCCTAACCGTCGTGCAGAAGTGCGTTTGGTTACCCGCACCGAGTTCGAACAGCTCAAAGCCGAGTGTGCGGAAGGATACAAACAAGCCGACAATACATCGGTTTCGGTGGTTCCTGCTCCCGCAAGCAACAATGCCAACCGGGGAATACTGTCCGATAACATCATTGATGAGGTGGTGGTTGTCAAAGATATGACGCTTAGCCAGTTGGCACGCAAGTACTATCAGAATACACATTGCTGGGTATATATCTACCAAGCCAACAAGAAAGTGATTCCTAATCCGAATGCACTCACAGCAGGCAAACATTTGGTAATACCGGATTTGACAGATGCCCAGCGCACCATCACCAAGGACAAATGCCTTGATATGTACAAAAAACTGCGCAACAGCAAGTAATTTAATTACACATTACAAATTAGTATTGATTAAATTACGAAATCAGATTAATAATTAGTGATTATACATTGACAAACATAACATTGACAAACATAGGTTCGTATCGCCTTACAGATACGATGGTCTCATAGCTCAGTTGGTTAGTAGCACCTGACTCATAATCAGGGGGTCGTAGGTTCAAGCCCTACTGAGACCACACAGAAAAGAGATTGCTTGGTGGCAATCTCTTTTTTGTGTCTGTTTGGCGCGGTTTTTGCTCTGATAATCAGCATCTATTAAATCAACAAACTATGTATTCTCTTTCTGTAATGATGCTTATTGCGGCACTGGTAATGGGTGTTCTGGTATGCCTTGTTCCGAATATAATATGGTTCCTGTGGTGGGCAATAGCAGAGATGTCACGTTGCGCCGCTCCGCGTTATGCGCCTTTTGCGTGGACAGCGGTCGGTTTGGTGGCTCTCGTGTGGCTCATTATGGCATACGGTTTCTTTGTCGGGCGTTTCCGACTGGAGGTAAAACCGACTACCTACACCAATGCACAACTGCCCGAAACATTCAAGGGCTACAAGATTGTTCATATCAGCGACCTGCACCTTTCTACATACGACGACCGCCCTGCAGCATTGCAACGCATTGTGGATTCTATCAATGCGCAGCAGCCTGACCTGATTTGCTTCACAGGAGATCTGGTTACGCTGGGTATCTCGGAAGCGGAACCCTTTACCGGCATCTTGCGCCAACTGCACGCCACCGACGGGATAGTGAGTGTACTGGGCAACCATGATCTATTGATTTATACCCACCTGACCGAGCAGCAGCGTTTCGCCGAGGTAGAACGTCTGGCGGACTATGAGCGCACGCAATTAGGCTGGCACCTCCTGCGCAATGAGCATCGGACTATCGAGCGCAACGGACAGCATATCAACATCATTGGCGTGGATAACTGCTCTTGCGAGGGGGAAGGTTTCCGTACTATCTATGCAGGCGATTTGCCAAAAGCCAAAGCAGGCACAGACGGGTTCTCCATTCTCCTTTCCCACGACCCGAGCCATTGGCGTGCCGAGGTGCTGGATACCGATATCCCGCTCACTCTGAGCGGGCACACCCATGCGGGGCAGATACGCATATTCGGTAGGGCGGCATCGAGTGTCAGTTTCCGCGAATCTGCAGGCTGGTATGAGCAGGGCGGACATTCCCTGTATGTCAATTCGGGTATCGGTTGCACCCTCCCCGTCCGCCTCAACTGCCCGTCGGAGATAACGGTCATCACTCTGCAATAAAATAAGAGCCGCCTAATCATTGCAATGAGGCGACTCTTGTTTTGTTATATATCCTATTATGCTTTCTGCAGGTATTCGTGCATGGCTTTGGCGGCATGGCGGCCGTCGGACATAGCGAGGATGACCGTGGCTCCGCCGCGGACGATGTCGCCGCCCGCAAAGAGCGTCGGGATAGACGACTGCATTGCATCATTCACCACAATCGTGCCTTTTTTGCCTATTTCCAATCCTGCCACACTGTGCGGAATAAGCGGGTTGGGGCTGACGCCCACGCTGACAATCACCAAATCGACCGGGATAGTGAGCGTCTGTCCCTCTACGGGTACAGGACTGCGGCGCCCCGACTCATCGGGCTCACCCAACTCCATCACTTGCAGCACCGCCTCTTTTACACGTCCGTTCTCATCGGCGTGGTACTCTATGGGGTTGTGCAGCGTAAGGAACTCAACGCCCTCCTCCTTGGCGTGGCGCACCTCTTCGATACGCGCAGGCATCTCCTCTTCGGAACGGCGATAGACAATCATCGCCCGCTCCGCGCCCAAGCGTTTGGCGGTACGCACAGCGTCCATCGCGGTGTTGCCGCCGCCGATAACCGCCACATTCCTGCCGTAGAGCAAAGGCGTATCGGTAGCCGCATTGCTGGCATCCATCAGGTTGACGCGCGTGAGGTATTCGTTGCACGAGAGAACACCGTTCAGGTTCTCGCCGGGGATACCCATAAAACGCGGCAGCCCCGCACCCGAACCGACAAAGACAGCGGCATAACCTTCTTCTTTCAGTTGGTCGGTGTTGATGGTTTTGCCGATAATGGTATCGGTACGGAACGTAACGCCGAGGGCTTTCAGTCCGTCGATCTCGGCATCGACAATGCGGTTGGGCAGACGGAACTCGGGGATACCATATTTGAGCACACCGCCGATCTCGTGAAGCGCTTCAAAGACCGTAACTTCGTAGCCGTATTTCGCCATATCGCCCGCAAAAGCCAGTCCCGCAGGTCCCGACCCGACCACTGCAATCTTCTTGCCGTTCTTTGTTCTTTGTTCTTCGTTCTTTGTCGCTGCTGCGTGGTCTGCCACAAAGCGTTCCAGATAACCGATAGCCACAGGCTGGTGTCCCATCTTGAGATGGATACACTGCGACTCGCATTGTTTCTCCTGCGGGCATACACGACCGCATACGGCAGGGAGAGACGAACTCTGCTTGATGACATCTGCCGCTGCTTGGATATTGCCCTGCTCCACCTGCTTGATGAAGCCCGGTATGTTGATATTCACGGGGCAACCCTGTACACAAGTAGGGGTCTTGCAGTTCAGACAGCGGTGCGATTCGCAGATCGCCTGCTCGGGGGTAAGTCCCTGATTGACTTCGGCGTGGATAGAGCGTACCCGCAACTCGGGTGCGAGTTCGTTCATCCGCACACGCGGAATAGCCACACGGTCTTTGGCTGTCCCCGCAAAAGGTTCCACATCAATATGCGACAGGGGGGCAATAGCGGTATCCGTACTATTGTTCTGTGCCTTAGCCGTTGTGCCATTGAGATAAGCCTGATAGGCTGCAGCCTCTTCGGTTTTGTAGGAACGCAGACGCGAGAGCATCTCATCAAAATCGACCTGGTGGGCATCGAACTCGGGACCATCAACACAGACGAAACGTGTCTTGCCGCCAACCGTTACGCGGCATGCACCGCACATACCCGTTCCGTCCACCATAATGGTATTGAGACTCGCCTCGGTAGGTACGTTGTATTTCTGCGTGGTGAGAGCGACAAACTTCATCATAATGGCGGGTCCGATAGTGATGCACTTGTCCACCTGCTCGCGCTGTATCACCTGCTCAATACCCTGCGTAACAAGTCCCTGTTGCCCCATAGAACCGTCGTCGGTCATAATGATGACCTCGTCGGAGAAACGGCTCAGTTGCTCTTTGAGGATAATCAGGTTTGCCGTGCGGGCAGCCAGCACGGTGATGACGCGGTTGCCTGCGGCTTTGAGTGCCTCGGCAATAGGGAGCATCGGTGCAGCCCCCACTCCACCGCACGCACAGACGACCGTACCATAGTTCTCGATATGCGTAGCACGCCCGAGAGGACCGACCAGGTCTGCCAACCCGTCGCCCGCGTTGAGTGCACAGAGTTTGGCGGACGATACGCCGATACGCTGTACTACCAGGGTGATTGTACCCTTTTCGGGGTCTGCCCCCGCAATGGTGAGCGGCATACGCTCCGATTGCTTGTCCACACGCACAATGACGAAATGTCCCGCCTTGCGGCTACGTGCAATGAGCGGAGCCTCAATAATCAGCTCCGCCACATTCTCTGAGAAAAATCGCTTGTTTAGTACTCGAAACATATCGCCGAATTAGAAGTATTTGGTCTCTGTCCCCATAATAGAGGTAAGCAGGTTGTTTGCCAGGCGGCTGGCACCGAAACGGAAACTTTGGTTGTTGAGCCAGTCTGTGCCGAGAATCTCTTTGACGAGGGTATAGTGTTGTACCGCCTCTTCGGTAGTACTGACACCGCCTGCAGGTTTGTAGCAGACCTTCTGACCGGTTTTCTCGTACCAGTCCTTGATAGCATGGCACATCACATACGTAGCCTCGGGGGTGGCGTTTACGGCAATCTTGCCTGTGGAGGTCTTGATAAAGTCCGCCCCCGCCGCCATAGCAATGATAGAGGCTTTGTAGATATTCTCCGCTGTCTTCAGGGCACCCGTCTCGAGAATGACTTTGAGGTGGGCATGACGGATAGCGGCTTTAATTTCGCTTATCTCGTCGAAGACCTCCGGATACTTGCCCTCGAGGAACTTACCGATAGATATAACGATATCGATCTCGGTGGCACCTGCCGCCACAGCCATAGCCGCCTCGGCTACTTTGACCTCGATAAAAGTCTGCGAAGCAGGGAAACCTGCCGCTACGGCAGCCAGACCGATCGGTTCGGTAAGCGTATTGGCTGCAGTCTCCACCAAAGCGGGATAGACACACATAGCCGCTACGTTGGGCACACCGGGGAAATGCTTGCCGAACTCGTTCACTTTCTGCGCCATACCTGCCACTTTGGCGGTGGTATCATCGCCGTTGAGGGTGGTCAGGTCTATCTGGTGGAGGCATTGTTTCCATACCTCTGCATTGTTGTTCTCATCAAAATGCTCCTTGATGATTTCGGCGGTAGCCGCTTTCACTTCTTCGTCCTTTTGGCAGCAGTTGTACTGCGCAAAGAGTTCTTCAAACTTCTCCATAGTATTGTATTGTTTAACGTTGTTTTTGTACTTTTTGTTGTTTGCCTATCGTTATTTATCATCTTTTTCCGGCAGGCGACCGATAATGGTCTCGTTGCCGCGGACGGTATCCCCCACAGCAACAAACATCTCGGTATCCAACGGAAGATACATATCCACGCGCGAACCGAGTTTGATAAACCCGAGGTGGGTATTACGCAGTGATTGTTTACCGGGTTTGGCATAAGTTACAATACGGCGTGCCATAGCCCCCGCTATCTGACGGACGGCAATCCGCACTTTGTCCGGAGTCTCGATAACCACCAGCGAACGCTCGTTTTCCGTACTTGACTTAGGCAACCATGCACCTTTGTGGCGACCTTTCTGGTGTTCCGAAACCAAGATCGTACCCTCAATAGGATACCAGTTGGCATGCACATTGAAAGGCGACATAAAGATACTGACCTGCAAACGTTCCTCATGGAAATATTCGTTCTCCATTGTCGGTTCCACCACCACCACTTTGCCGTCGGCGGGGGCAATCAAAAAATTAGGATCGTCCACCTCCAACACACGCACAGGGTTGCGGAAGAAATACGTAACAAAAATCAGTAGCATTGCCGCAAAAATCAGCAATATGGCGAGTGCCCAATGCGGCATAAAAATAAAACCGATTACCCCCGACACAAATATGAGCAACGTCAATATGGTAATGATATTGCGCCCCTCTCTGTGTATTCTGGCTTGTTTACGATGTTTCATAATTACCATGCATTATACGGGAACTTAGCAAGCATCTCGGTGGCCTGATCCATTCCGTTTTGCAGTTTCTTGTCAAGCATCATCTTGAACATCATCGGCAGGTCGGCTTTCAGCGTCAGTTTGATGCGTGTGTCGGTAGGGGTTACCTCTTTGAGTTGAATCCAGAAATTCATCTCCATGGGGATATTCTCTGCACCGAACTTGATGGTGTCGTTCTCGATCTTGTCCACAATACGGATAGCAATCTTTTGCCCAAGCCCGTCCACTTTCATGCGCACACAGTCTTCGCTGATCTCCAACTCCTGCACCTTGTCCTGCGGGATAAGGTCTTTGACACGGTTGAGGTTGTTCAGGTTGCTCAACACCCTATATATCTGTTCTGCCGAAGCAGCGGCAGACTGTATCTTGCTTTCGTATTTTACTTCAGACATAATTACGCATTTAATTATGCATTATGCATTGTGCATTGATTATTTCCATTTGGCGGGGTTCTTGTGCCAGTCTTGCAGTACTTTGAGGTCGCTGTCGGAGAAGATATGCTCTGCGGCAGCCACCTTGACCAAAGCATCAAAGTTGGTAAGCGGAACCAATTCGACATCGGCATCGTGGAAGACACGTTTGGCAGAAGACATCTGGTAGTCGAAGATCGTTACCACGCCCTCTATGGTACAACCGTTGTTGCGCAGGGCTTCGATCACTTTCTTGACATTGTCGCCCGCATTCACCTGGTTCTCAATGATTACCACTTTCTGCCGCGGACGCAGGTCGCCCTCTATCTGGTTCTCCAGTCCGTGGTCTTTCGGGGTAGGATGTACATAGACATAAGGCAGTGCCAACTGCTCCGCCACCAATACGCCGTGGGCAATGGCATTGACCGCCACGCCGGCAATCACATCGGCATCGGGGTAGAGTTCCGCCACGGTTTTTGCCAATTCCAACTTGATGAAATTGCGCATATAGGTATAGGAGAATATCTTGCGGTCGTCGAAATAGATAGGCGATTTGCGGTTGTTTGCCCATATAAACGGGCTATTGACCTGGAGACTGAACGTCTTCAGTTGCAACAACTTTTTCGCTACAAGCAGTTCAAGGTTTTCCATAACAGGTTTGCGTTTTAGGGGGGCAAAGGTACAACTTTTTCCCCACATATACAAGGGGCAATGTGTTTTTACAGGATAACCGCATTGTCAAAACAACATCTATACACTTTATGCAACACATATAGTGTATAAAGTGTATAAAAGCACCGCACAAAAGCCTATCTCGTTGCCGTCTCGTTGCCGTAAATGGTATTCGGAGGTATAAGATTTAGTTCTGTTATAAGGGAGAAAGGCTGCCAAATACGGCAGCCGCGGAGACACTGCTTTGTAATACGTAATGGGGAATGCTCTACGAACACCAGCCGTAGCCCTGCACTGCCATATCGATAAAATGGGATAGCAGCAAGTGCCGCTTGGCGTCGAAAGCAGGTTTGTCGTAACTCTGCGGGAGGTCGGCATCCAGCGTGGAGGTGATGATATTGAGCACTTGCTGCTTGGGTTGCTCGTCCTTGTACCAATCAACCACCATAATATCGCTTTTCTCGGCGGTCAGGCGGGTATAGAGATTCTTGGCGGCAAGTTTCACTTTCTGTTCCTCTTCGCGGGTCAGTTTGCGTCCCTGTATGAGCAGGTCGTATATCTCCAGTTCCTCCTCGGTCAGCCCCATATCGGCAGCCCGAGACTGCTCGGTGCGCAACTGATCAATGAGTTGCAGCAGTTTCTCGTAGTAGTCCTCGTTCTCCGACCCGCCGGCGTTGTAGCGGTCGATGATAGCACGGTACCGCTCGGAAAAAGCGATGCGGGTGCAGTTCTTGTTAATCATCTGTTGCAGGGCTTTCTCGATATATTCGCGCAGGTCTGCCACCTCCAGTGCCTTGTAAGGCGTGGCATTGAGTTCTTTGCGCAGCCCGTCGAGGTCGAGACGGGAGAGGTCTATCACCTTGCCCTGGTGGATGACATATCCGGCACGGTGTTCGGAAGTGGTAGCCGAGACGCTGCTGTCCAATACCGATGCCATCTTCTTGCGGGCACGGAGCAGTTTCTCGTCGTCTATTTGGTTGCATAGCAGTCCGTTGAGGTAGGCAATGGGGGCATAGAGGTCATTCGACCAGTGTTTCTCCACCACCTCGGGTTTGCTCGCATCGTAGAGGTTGATGACGGTGTTGGACAGCACACGGAAACGCTCCTTGGTCTCGTCTTTCTCCAACAGGGTATTATAGGCATGGCGCAGCATATCCAGCCGCGTGAGGGTATCGGTCTCGGCAACGACAGCCGCCATAGAGATACCTTCGATTCGGAGGTATTGGTCGGTCTGCTCAATCGCCGCATCAAGGTTGCGGAGCAGTTGGTCGATGTCCTTGGCGGGGAAATCGTCCGTCCCGTCGGTGGATGCGTAGTCGGACAATGCCTGACGCATATACTTGAAGACATTCACGTAATCGACAATCAGACCGCACGTCTTGCCCTCGCAGACGCGGTTGGCGCGGGCTATCGCCTGCATCAGCGTATGCCCTTTCATCGGCTTGTCCAGATAGAGGGTCGAGAGCGACGGCACATCGAAACCCGTAAGCCACATGGCGCACACGAACACCAGCCGCAGCGGGTCGTCGGCTTTCTTGAACCGGTCTTCGATGTCGAGTCCGTCGGGCGAGATAGCGTTCATCTTCTCGCGGTGGGGCGTGATGTTCAGCCCGTGGTCGGCAAAACGCTTGGCTTCGTCGTTCTCGGCAGAGATAATCACCGCCATCTCGGTGGTATCCATAAAGCGGATACGCTCGGTCAGTTCTTGCCGCTTGGCGGGGTCGGTTGTCTCGTTGCGCTCCGCCACGAGGGCTTTCTTTTCCTCCGTCCAGTAATGCTGCACTTTGTCGTACATACGCACGGCGGTGAACTTGTCCACACTGACCACCATACCTTTGCCCAAGTACCCGCGCCGCGGGAAATGGTGGGCGATGTCGCGGGCAATCTTGTCCAAGCGTTCCTCGCGCTTGATGACTTCGAGAATACGCGACGAGGAATTCTCTAATAGTTGCTGCTCGCGGTCGTTGAGGTTCTCCTCCTCTATGATGTCCACCACATCGTCGTCCAGGAAGTTGTTTTGCAGCCCCACCTCGGGCACACGGCGGGAATAGAAGAGCGGCACGGTGGACTTGTCCTCGACGGCTTGGGCGAAATTGTATTCGCTCACATAGTTGCCGAACCACTGGTTGGTCAGCCGTTTGCTGCCAAGTAGCGGCGTACCCGTAAAGGCGATGTAGTTGGCATTGGGCAGCCCCGCATGCATATTCTCCGCCAACTGCTTGTACTGTGTGCGGTGCGCCTCGTCCACCAGGACGATGATGTCGTTGCGGTCGGAGAGAAGGGGATAACGCTGCTGCCGGTCGTAGCCGAACTTGTGAATAAGGGTGAAAAGCAGCGGTTTGTTGCTGCGCAGAAAATCACGCAGTTGCTCGGAGTTCTTGGGCTGTGTCTCGTCTTTCTGCCCGACCGTCTCGGTGCGGACAAAAGTCTTGTGTATCTGGGTATCCAGGTCTTCGCGGTCGGTAACGATAAGAAACGACCAGTTGCCATGCAATTTGCGCTGCACCTTGCGGACATAATAAACCATCGAATAACTCTTGCCCGAACCCTGTGTATGCCAGAATACACCGAGTTTGCCCCGCAGTTCCTCGCGCCGGCGGGTCGCTTCTATCAGGTTGTTCACACCGAGGTACTGGTGGTTCTTGGCAATGATTTTGGCGGACTTGTTGTCGAAGAATATAAAGTTCTCGATATAATCCAGCAGGCGTTCCCTGCGCAGCAAACCCTCGGCAAGGGTAACGATAGAGGTGCCTGTTCGGGCGGTCTGCTCGCGGTTGACGGGTTCTTTCTCATCGTTGGCACGCAGCCACTCGAAATAGAACGCATAGCCCGCATTGAACGCTCCGACACGCGTCTCAAAGCCGTTGGATAGAACGCATATCTGGTTGAAAGCGAAGATATTCGGTATGTCCTTGCGGTAGGAGACCAGGTTCTTGTGGTATGCCTCCTCTATCTTGACGGTCGAGTTCTTCAGTTCGATAAACACCACCGGCAGACCGTTGACAAACAGCAGCACATCGGGGCGGCGGTAGTTGTAGTGCCCCGCTATCCACATCTGGTTGACCACGTGGAAGGAGTTTTTCTCGGGGTGCTCAAAGTCAATCAGGTGAATAAAATCAAAGTCCTCCTTGTCCTGCACGCGGGTGGTAACGCGTATGCCCTCGCGGATATACTTGTAGAGGCGGTAGTTGGTCTCCACGGGGTCGGCACCCGAATAGTCCTGACAGAGCATCTGCCACGTGGTGCGTATCTGCTCTGGGTCAATCTTCGGATTGAGCCGTAGCAGGGCTTCGTGTAGCACCTGCGGAAGCACGCACTGGTGTGCGGACTCGCGCCCGGTGAGGGCGGTGTCGTCCCGCTTGTCGGGCGACGGGTCGCAGGCGATATGCGTCCAACCTTGTTCACAGAGCCTTCCGACAAGGGCTTGCTCTATATCGTCTTCGGAGATAAAGGATTTCATACGTTGTGGAGTTATTCTTGGTCGGTATCCATTAATGCCAACAGTTTTTCTTCGTTGGGTAATACGGCTTTTAGTTGGTCAGGCATAGTCTGATATGTGGCTACTCCCATCGGTTGATTATAGTCTTGCAACAAGTATTCCACATACGAGCGATTTGCTTCTCGGCATAGAATGATACCTATTACCGGATTTTCACAGGGTTTGCGTTCATCATCGTTCAGTATGCGCATATAGGCAGCCAACTGCCCCAAATAAGAAGGTTTGAATTTGCCCTTTTTCAATTCTACAACCACCAACGAACGTAATTCGCGATTATAAAACAGCAAATCCGCCCATAAATCCTGTTTGAATTTTTCTAAATGAACCTGATGCCCGACGTAAGCAAAATCTTTACCGAATGTTAGGATAAAATTCTTGATATTCTGCACAATGGTGTTTTCTATCACGCGTTCATCCATATCATCTGCATTTGCACCCAACTCTTCTACGTTGATAAAATCAAGCAGGTATTCATCTTTGAACATAGAGATGGCTTTGTACGCCTCTTGTTTCTTGGATAGAGTTGTGATAAAATTATTAGGCATAGTGCCTTGATGGTGGTACAAATCTGCTTTCAGATAATCACGCAGAGTATATTTATCCCAATGATTTTTTGCGGCAGTATGAATATAGAAACAGATTTCGTGGTTATTGGAAACCTTGTTGATAATTTCCATGTGGTGACTGAAACTGATGGCAAAAAAATCAGCCCAATCCAAATCGGTCGCCGCCGGCGACCGATTTACCAGAAGCAATTCACAATCGGTCTGTTCCGACTGATTATCAGACAACTGTAAATCGGTCGCCGACGGCGACCGATTTACAATGGGTGCCCATTGCTCATAGAAACGACGCATTTTTTTGATATTCTCTTCCGAAAAACCTTTCAGCCCGGGTAATTCGCGTTGGAGTTGTTCACTAATAGCACGGATTGCCCCCGTACCCCACGCTTGATTGCGGGAATTTTCTGATACAAACTTTCCTACACTATAGTACAATGCAAGCAATTGTTTGTTGACTGCTTGGGCGGCTGCAAGTTGGTTCTCAAGAATTAGTTGTTTTAGCCTTTGAACGGCTT
This sequence comes from uncultured Bacteroidales bacterium, assembly GCA_934716995.1. Taxonomy (GTDB): domain Bacteria; phylum Bacteroidota; class Bacteroidia; order Bacteroidales; family Paludibacteraceae; genus Colicola. Next base: position 68,086 of record CAKUYO010000006.1, read on the forward strand.
CATTATATTCTAAACTGATTTTATCCATATCGATATATTATTATGCATTTGTAGTTCGTTTGTTATCAAGGGGCAAGCCCGCTATTCTCCTATTCCCCCACCTCTATCTTCCCGCCGAGCAAGCGCGGAAGCAAAAGGTCGCGCTGGCGGGCAAGAAGCGAGGACTGACGCTGGAGGAGGGAAATTTGTTGCATCATAGGTTTAACAATAGAAACAAATCTCTCAATCATCTCTTGATTATACACAAATTTATACTTTGTGATATTTTTCAAAACTATATATGGAATGGCAGTGCCTCGTGAACCTCCTGCATATTGCAATTCAAAATCGGTCTTAAATCGCCAATAGAGATAATAGATAAAATCTGTTTCATTGACAATAGCATAGGTGCGCTGATACAAATCAAATTTTCCATCGTAGAATTTTGACTTTCCTGTGTTTCCATTGCCTGCCACCAGAATGGCTTTGCCATCGTAGATATAGTCATCTGACCGATAATCTTGTGCCGAGCAGGAAAAGAAAGGATATTTTCCACTCTCTATGGTTTGATTGACATCTTTTTTACCCGTAAATACCTTGCAAAATTTATCTACAGTCTCTACTCTCCACCCTTGTGGCAGTCCGTCCACGATAGGGGTGTTTTCGTGGTTGGGGAAGCGGAAACGGACGAACCACTCGCGGTAGAGATGCTCTGCCATCTGCTCCAAAAGACGGATTCGGCGGGTGTTGAGGTCTATCAAAGCATCATAAGCGGACAGGATAGAGGCAATACGACGCTGGAGAGGAATAGGTGGAAGGGAAACTTTGATATTTTTGATAAATTTCAAATCTGCCCTTTGTCTGCCACTGGCACCCGACATACTATTTGCACATAAGTTCCGAATATATTGCTGCTTGAAGAGATAGTACACATAATCATTATCCGTTATCCCATCAATACCACGGAATACAAATAATTCCGTAGAACCGATACCCTTGTCCTCTATTTTTGCCTGTGCTATTTTCCCATTTTCAAGACATGGAGTTATACGAGCCATTAGAGTGTCTCCATGTTCAAAACGAGAGCCGCTTTGCCCACTAAATAAAATCTCTGTTTTATTGGTTACATATTTGTTACCGACAATGATTTTGTCAATATCAATCAGCGGATATGATTTCCCCTTCTCTAATTTAACGGAAGGATTGCAATTAACAATATCACCTATTCTATTTCCTTCCCAATCTTTCATCCGAATAGTTCTTTTAGGTTCTGTTCTATTTGTGCCATAGTGGCGGCGGCGTGGGTGTTAAGGTCGGTGAGTTGGGCGTGGAGCGACTGCATCTCGCGCCGGAACTCGTCGGCGGTCATACCGTCGTCCTCAATCACGACACCCACATACCGCCCCGCATTGAGCGACCAGTCCTGGTCGGCAATGCCGTCCTCGCCGTCTATCTTCGCCACCTTGCACAAGCCCGCCACATCGTGGTACAGCCCGTCGGGGAAACGCTCCAGAAGCCATTTTGCCTCCGCTTCCTTGCCGTCACGCCGGTACTCTTGCACCAACTCCCAGAACGCAGGTACCCCCGTAGCGGCATAGTCCGCATTGGCGGAGTCCTCATAGAGGCGGGAAATCATACCGAGGTTGCGTATCTGCTCGTCGGAGAAAGCACGGTGCGCACGGTCTATCTGGGTATAGATCTGCCGGGCATCGATAAAGAGTATCTCGTCTTTGCGGGTCTTGGCACGGTCGAAGAACCAGAGCGTGGCGGGGAGCGTAACGGTGGAGAACATATTGCTCGGCAGGGTAACCATCTGCGAGATGATGCCGTCCTCTATCAGTCGTTTGCGTATCTCCTGCTCGCTGCCGCCCGCATCGGAGGCGGAGTTCGCCATTACGAGAGCCGCCTTGCCCGTAGCATTCAGAGCGGTGGCGAAATAGCCTATCCACAGGTAGTTGGCATTGGGTACGGTCTCGCGCTTGTCGCCCGCTTTCTTGGCGGACTTGGTCTTGTTGCGGGGCACACCGTAGGTATTGAAGCGCGGGTCGGTCAGCACCCTGTCCACCGCCACCTCGTCCACGTTGAAGGGCGGATTAGCCATCACATAATCGAATGCCCCGACGGCATTGTAGGGGTCGGCATAGAACGAGTTGGCTTCGGTTATCTCCCCTCGGACGTTGTTGAGCAGCAGGTTCATCTTGGCGAGTTTGACGGTGTCGCTCTCTTTCTCCACACCGTAGCAGCGGAACTTCATCATCTCGCGGTTGCCGTTGATACTGCGGTTATGATTGTGCATATAACGGGCTGCCTGCACGAACATACCGCCCGAACCGCAGGCGGGGTCGAGAAATTTCTTGTCGCCCGGTTCGGGACGCAGCACCTCCACCATATAGCGCACCACCGAGGCAGGCGTGTAGAATGCACCGCCGCCCTGCCCCTCCTCCAAGGCGAAGTTGCCCAAGAAATACTCGTATATATGTCCGAAGATGTCGATAGATATATCCTCGGGTATGTCTTTGAAGACGCGGATAATCTTGCTCAGCAGTTCGGGTTCCTCGTCGGGGACGAGTTGCCCGTACACCTCCTTGGGCAACACACCCTCCATGCTGCGGTTCTCCCGCTCGATAGCCTCCATCGCCTGCTTCACAAGGAGGGCTTTCTGCGCATTGTCAGGGGCGTTGTTGATGGTGTCGAACCGGGCGCACTCCGGCAGAAAGAAACCGCACTGCTCGATAGCGATGTCCTTCATGCTGCGCTCGGTGCGGGTACCGGCATGGCGGTTGTACTCCGCCTCGATGGCGGTGCGGTGCTGCTTATAGAGAATATCGGCATAGCGCAGGAAGATAAGCCCCAGTATGGGCTGACCGTACTTGTTCGCTGCCAGATGGGCACCCTCGCGCAGCATATCCGCCGAGTGCCAGAGGTTGTCTTCCAATTGCTTGAGTTGTTGTGGGGTCATAAAGGGTATTTTTTTGATAGGGCTTGGCAAAACCGAACACAAGAGACATATTTGTTCTTCGTCCTTTGTTCTTTATTCTTTGTTCTTTGTTCTTTATTCTTTGTCCTCAAGTCGTTTCTGGTACTTCTCTATCTGGAGCGAGGTGAGACGGATACGGGTCTCGAGGTCGCGTATGTCGCGCATGGTGATGCCGAGGCGGTAGGTGCTCATAAGGGCTTTTTTGTCGTTGTCGGAGATATAAAAGACCGCACGTGATTTGGATCCGGTGAGGCTGACGCGGATACGTGCTGTAGAATAGACATCCACGAAATGCAGACAACGGAGAGCATCGTCCTGACCGAGAGTGAGCGTTTCGTGCCAACCCTCCGCCTCAAAAGCGTGGGTGGAACCGCGGAAGGTATCTTGCAGACTGTCAACGGACAAAACCACCTCCTGCAAGTCCGCCGGCTTGGCTCCATAGTAGAAGAATTTGACCTCGGTGGAGGCATCATCCCTGACACAGGCTTGTATATAGTTGCGGCTTGTATTCTGCGTGGTACGGAGGAGGCGATGGGTGTATTTGCCGTTTTGCTCGTACTGCTCGTTCTTCTCGTACCGGAACTCTTTGATCAGGGAGTCGGCAACAGGCAAAAGGGTTTGATACAGCGAATCATAGTACGCCAACGAACGCTCCTGCTCCGTAAGGGCAATGCTGTCCTGACGGTGTTTCTCGGCACGGCGTTCGGCGGCAGTAGGCTGTTTGGGTCCGCAGGAGACAAGAATAAGTAGCAAAAAGACAAGAAAAAGAGGGGCTGTAGTTTTCATAACGCAACAAATTACGATTTGCCGGCAAAGGTACGATTTTTTTTGCAAACAGACAAAATATAGACAGGCAGGCCAATAGAATAATAGCAGTGGCGCGTGCTGCGCACACAATGGTATTGTGCGCCACTGCCCGCCGAAGGCTTACTCTATCGGGATTGACGGCTGAATAACCCAAGTATAACCCAAGAATCACCCAAGAATCACCTAAGAATCACCTAAGTTTAACCTATGCTTGTTACCCGGAAGGTAAACGAAACCCAATGGTGCTTTAACGGTGTTTTATACGTTTTGAGGTTGACACGGTTACGTGTTTGGCAAAGAGAGGTCAAACTGAATCTACGCTTTTATGACTATTTCTTTGGACGTATCGGCATTTTTTTGTAATTTTGCGGCATGATTCTCAACTATATATGGATAGGGCTGATTTTGCTTGCGGTAGTAACGGGTATCGTGCAGGCACTATTCTTCGGGCAGACCGATATTTTCTCGGCTATCCTCAACTCGACGTTTACCAACGCCAAGACGGGCTTTGAGATTTCGCTCGGTCTGACGGGTGTGCTGTCGCTGTGGATGGGAATTATGAAAATAGGCGAACAGGCAGGCGTGGTGCGACAGATGTCGCGCGTAGTAACGCCGTTCTTCACCCGTATCTTTCCCGAACTGCCCAAAGGGCACCCTGCTTTCGGGAGCATGCTGATGAACATCTCCGCCACAATGCTCGGTATAGACAATGCCGCTACACCGCTCGGACTACAGGCTATGCGTGAGATGCAAGAGACAAATCCCGACAAGAGCAAAGCCAGCAACTCGATGATCATGTTTATGGTACTGGTTACCAGCGGACTGACGCTCGTACCCGTAAGCATAATGACCTATCGGGCACAGATGGGGGCAGCCAACCCCGCCGATGTATTTCTACCAATACTGCTATCCACCTATTTTGCAGCAATGGCAGGATTTATCTCGGTAGCAATTATACAGAAAATCAACCTCTTGGATAAAGTCATTCTCGGCACATTAGGCGGACTGACGCTGTTTGTGGGTTTGGTGATATGGGCGGCGATGCGGCTGCCGCAGGAAACCGTAAGCCGCTGGTCAGGGGTGATTGCCGCCGTACTGCTGTTAGGAGTAATCTGCTGGTTTGTCATTGCGGGGATGGTGAAGAAAATCAACGTGTATGACGCATTCATAGACGGGGCGAAAGACGGTTTCAAGACCGCCGTGGGGATCATACCGTATCTGATTGCGATGCTGGTGGCAGTGGGTATGTTCCGTGCCGGCGGAGCAATGGATCTGTTGGTAAACGGCATTGCGTGGCTGTTTGCACGGATGGGACTGAACACGGATTTTGTACCCGCCCTGCCGACCGCACTGATGCGCCCTCTGTCGGGCAGCGGAGCACGCGGACTGATGGTGGATGCGATGATGCAATACGGAGCGGACAGTTTTGTGGGGCGGCTGGTGAGCATTGTACAGGGCAGCACGGACACCACATTCTATATACTGGCGGTGTATTTCGGGAGTATCAACATAAAAGATACGCGGTATGCGGTGGTGTGCGGACTGATTGCCGACTTCTGCGGCATAGTGGCGGCGATACTGCTCGGGTATTTGTTTTTCCATTGATTATGATACGGTTTCTTACATATAACGAGGCGCAGGAGTTGGTGGCGTTTGACTTGGCAGCACTGGGGTTTTCCGCACGGCACATTGAGCGGTGGATACGCAGCGTGGCTGCCGACTACGGGTTCAGCATAGGGGACATTACCTACATCCTCTGCAACGACGAGAAGATACTTGCCGTGAACAGGGAGTTTTTGCAGCACGACTACTACACCGACGTGATAACCTTCGACTACACCACCGCTTCCTGCCTGAACGGAGATATCTTTATCTCGGAAGATACAGTGCGCTCGAATGCCGAGACGGTGGGCACCGACTATCCGCACGAACTGCTGCGGATACTGATACACGGCGTACTGCACCTGACAGGGCAAGGGGACAAGACACCCGATACAAAAGCGGAGATGACACGAAAAGAGGACTTGGCATTGGCGAAGATAAAACGTTAATTGTCGTATAATTAAACGTTAATTTTTCTATAACACAAATACAATTGATATGATGAAATCTTCTTCCGAGTATCGTGCTATGGCACGAGAGAGTTTGAGCGGCGTATGGAACGAGTCCGCAGTGGCTTATCTGGTCATTATGGCTATTGCCTGTATCTTCAGTGTGAGCAGCGCGGTAGTACCACAAGAGATATTGTGGCTGCAAGGTTCGCTTTCGGGTGTACAAGTAGCGGTTTCGCTGCTGCTGATTGTGCCACTGACCTACGGTTTCAACAATGCAATGCTGTCGCTTGCCCGTCGCGAGAACAGCGCTCCCGCGAATGATATGTTCGACTATTTCAAACGTGATTATTCGCGCAGCGTACCCGCCTTGCTTTTAGCCGCTTTGGCAGAAGTGGGACTCGGTATTATTACTCTGTTTATAGGTACGGTTATCCTGCAATATGCTTATGCTATGGTGCCCTATCTGCTACGCGATTATCCCGAACTGACCGCTACGGAGGCTCTTCGTACCAGCCGGGAGATGATGCGCGGACACAAGTGGGATCTGTTTGTACTGGATCTGACGTTTATCGGTTGGGGTATTCTCTGCCTGTTTACCGCAGGCATCGGTCTGCTGTGGCTGCAACCGTATGTAAGTGCCGCTCATGCACATTTCTACGAAGACCTGAAAGCAGAAACGATCGTAGAGGAATAAAGGTTACGACCTATTCCGCCATGGGCGGAGTGTGAAATAACTGACGCTTTTTGTTTCTCCTGCACCATTTGTTTGGTGCGGGAGAAACTTTTTTTGTATCTTTGCGGTACATTTAATGGTACAAAGAAATGAAAAAACTATTCACATTGTTATTCTTGTCGGTCTTTCTGACGACCAATGCACAAGTAAAATACTGCGCTACGGCTCCTGTCGGGTACGGGAAAAGTGCCACCGGTGGAGGAAATGCCACACCGACATTGGTCAGCACAGCGAGCGAGTTGCAGAATGCACTAAAAGCCGACGGGGAGAAAGTGATTGTCATAATCGAGGATATCACCGTAACATCGTGTCTGAAAGTGAAGGCTATCAACAAGACGCTGCTTGCGCTGCCGGGGGTACAACTTATCTCCACACAGCAGAACGAAGACAAATCCGGTATCCTCTATTTCTCCGACGGCTCGAAGAATCTGATCTTGCGCAACCTGACGCTGGTCGGTCCGGGGGCATACGACTGCAACGGCGGGGACTTGCTATGCTTTGACGGTGTAACGAATGCATGGGTGGATCATTGCGATTTTCAGGACGGTTGCGATGGTAATTTTGACAACAAAGGAAAGACGGACAATATCACGGTATCGTGGTGCCGTTTCCGCTACCTGAAGACGCCCAAGGCGGGCGGCAGCGGCGGCAGCGACGACCACCGTTTCAGCAACCTACTCGGTTCGAGTTCCTCCGACAAACCCGCCGACGGCACATACAACATGACATGGGCGTACTGCTGGTGGGACGAGGGGTGCGTGGAACGTATGCTGCGCTGCCGCAATGCAAGTCTGCATTTTCTGAACTGCTACTGGAACTCGTCGGTGGCACACTACTATATCGGTCCGGAAAACGCCGACTGCTATATAGAAGGTTGCACGTTTGCAGGTGCACCCAAATCAAACAAGATCTTCTACCAGAACTATAACGGCAAGAACGGGGCAAAGTTTGTGGATTGCACCTCGAAGAACGGTGTGCCGTCGGATGTAAGCAACCGCACGGTGGTTACCCCTGCCTATACCTATACGGCCCTTACAGCAGATGATTCCAAGGCGATGATTACCGGCAGTTGCGGTGCGGGCGCGACGCTGACAGTGAAGACCGACGGCAGCGTGAGCAGCAGTTGCGACAGCGGAGAGACTCCTGAACCTAATCCAGATCCTGAACCCGAACCCGAACCCGAACCGAGCGGGGATATAACATGGAACTTCTCCGACAGCGAGTTTGCGGGATTAGGGGAAATTACAGAGACGAAGACTATCAACGGACTGACGATAGTTGCAACAAGCGGGAAATCGATAGTCGTAGATGCCAACAATAAGACATATGGTGAGAACCTAAAGTTTACATCACGTATGAAATTAGGCGGCACTATGGGTGAGACCTACCGCCATCTGCGCTTTGAGGTGAAAGGCAGTTGCACGATAGAGGTGTACGGAATGAGCGGTAACAACAGCGAACCACGCCCGATTGTATTGGCAAAAGACAAGTGGGATAATACGCTCCATACATGGGAGAATGTACCGGGCAGCGAACTGAGCAAACTGACATACAACTACACAGGCAGCACGGCAACCCTGTATATCGGCAGCGGCAAGAGCGGTGTCAATCTGTATGGCATCAATGTCATCTACGAGCAGACGCCTTCCGCTATCCAAACTCCTGTCATTCTGAGCGGGAATACCTACAACCTGTGGGGTATGGAAGTGGATGAGAACTACAAAGGTATTGTTATCCGAGACGGAAAGAAATACCTGCAATAGACCAACGCACTTATACAACAAAGAGGCTGCCTGACAAGTAAGCAGGGCAGCCTCTTTGTTGTATATAAGAGTTCTTTATTTGGACAGGGCGTACATTGCGAAAGCGGCGCAGCACAGACCGGCTATCTGGAGCGGATTGGGAATGACCTGTAGAATGATCAGCGAGAGAAGCACCGTAACCATAGGCGACAAGCCTTCCATCGGGGAAACAACCACCGCCTTGCCGTAACGGTAGGCATAGACGAGGGTGAGGGCACCGATTGAATTGAGTATCTGTATGCCGAAGGACGACCAGAACAGAACACAAGCCCCCTCTTCTGCAAAGAAAGCCGCAGCATCGGGCGTCATAAAATATGCCACGGGGACAAGCACCACAGCGGTGATGGTCATCCAAACAAAGATGGATTCGGCATCCATCGAGTTGTTGGCAAACTTCATAAAGAAGCCCTGTACACCCCAAGCGAGAAGGACAAGCAGCGCCAACACTATCCACAACCAGCCCGAGACGGGACTGCCCTCGGTGTTGGTCTCGAGCGAGAGCAACAGGATTGCCGCCAAAGCCACAGCGATACCCGCCATCTGCCAGCGGGTGGCTTTCTCATGCAGGAAGACCGCCGCCAGCGTAATGACGATAACGGGCGACATAGAGATGAAAGGATAGATAATATAGGAAGGACCGAGGGTGAGTGCCTTAAAGAGCACCAACTGTCCGCCGGCGCCGAGGAAACCGACGGCGCAACCGAGGAGAATGCGCTTTGCGCACGTAGTTTGCGTAGTCTTGCGGCGATGTATGATGTATGCAACGATGGCACAGGGAATCATAGAGACCGCCCATGCGATATAGACTATGGTATCAGGTATTCCGTGCTGGATCTGATACCCCGAAAAGGCTCCCCATACACCCCACGTAGCGACGGTGATGAGGATAAAGACTAACCAGAGTTTGTTTTTCATTGTTTTTTACTATTAAAGTCCTTAAGGTCTTTAGGGTCTTTAAGGACATTGGTTATTTGATTTTTTCGAAATAGGGGAGACGGGCAAGGGGGACGGAGATGGTATAGGTACGACCGCCGCGGTAACGTTTGCCCTGCTCGTCGCGCCACGTGCCTTTGGGGAGGGTAACGGTACGGGAAAGCGCGTCGGTTACTACAGGGGCTACCAAGTACTTGTCCCCGAGCATAAACTGGTCTTTGCACTCCGCAAACCCCTGGTGCGGGAACTGGTACTCCATACAGCGCACGATAGGTTCACCGGTCTTAGCGGCACGATGGGCATACTCCATGATATAAGGCGCAAAGCGGGCGTGGAGATGTGCCATATCGCGGACGATAGCAAGGTTTTCATCACTCAATACGCGCCATGGTGCAACGGAGAACTGCATCATCGGCATAAGCGCATGCACCTGTGCGGAACGAACGATGAGCGCCTGGTCGAACCCGTCGGAAGCGATACCCAGGAAAGCCGCCCACTGCCCGCCACCGATCATGTCGGGGCAAGTATAGGCATAACCAAGCAGCCCCGCCGTGGTCATACAGGGAATGAGCGACCGGACAGCCGTCCACGAATAGTCTTTGTCGCCAAGGCGTTGGACAAGCGGTTGCCCGCCCATTTTCCAGCCTGCACGGTATTCGTTGAAGGGGAAAGAGAGACCGATGTTCGCCCACGAGGTGGTATGATCGACGGTAGTGGCAGCGGGGTTGAACGCCTTGATGGGTGCCGAAGCATAGCAGTTGTTGTCGCCGGCATCGAACTTGAAACCGTCGATACCGTACTCGGTTTGCATATTGCGCAGTTGCGAGACGAGATATGCTGCGGCATCAGGGTTGGTAAGGTCGTAGCAAGCGGAGTAGCCGTTCCACCAGTTGAGGATAGCGGTACCGCCGTCGGGTGTCTGCAGGAGATAGCCTTTGGCAGCCAGTTCGCGGTATTCGGGCGAGTCGGCAGACACGAAAGGGCATACCCAGAGCATGACGCGGAAGCCGAGGGCGTGGAGTTCGTCCACCATGGCTTTGGGGTCGGGGAAACGCTCTGCCTTGAAGTCGAAATTGCCGTAGTAGCGTTGCCAGTTGTCGTCAATCATCAGGACACCGGCAGGAAAACCGTTGTCAATGATAGCATGGGCATAACGGAGTATGTCCGCCTGGTTCTGGTTGTACATCAGTTCGATCCACGTGTTGTACTGCGGCATAGTAAAGAATAGCGTATCGGGCAGGAGTCCCGAAGCGGGGAAATACTTCGCCTGCGCGGCAAGATAGGCATCACGTAGGGTGCTGCCCGCTTTGACGGTAGTGAGCGGATAGGAGGTATGTATCCCGCCGTTGGCAGCAGAGAAGACAAAGGCACTGTCCGACCACATATACGTGCCATCGGAGGAGAGGAATAGCGGCACGAGTTGATTGTTCTCGTCCTGCGTATGGAGGTCGAAAGCGGGCTGGTCGGTGTAGGGCTGGTTGGCACCGAGACCGACAGACGCGCCCCACCACCAGGTTGCGGGCTGCGCCCACAAAGGACAAAGAACAAAGAACAAAGAACAAAGAACAAAATGTATTTTCTTCATAATCGTATTTTTGAACGTTAATTATCGTGTAATCAGACGTTCATTTTTATAGAACATATAATTAGCCATTAATTGACCATCAATAGGGTATCCTAAGCGGAATCACATACGAATCACATACGAATCACATACACCTGCAATATAGTTTCTATATAGATTAGAGGGTGATGGTGGTGAGGTAGTTGTAGCCTGTGGCAGCGTCCCAAAGGTCTTTGTTGGCAAGGCGGATAGAGAAGTCTGGGTTGTCGTGCAAAGAAGCGTATGGGTCGGGAAGGTTGAGATAAACCTTGTACTCACCCGAGAGACTGCCGGCAAGGTTGGCATGGAGCGTAGTGGTAACAGTGTCGCCTGCGAACCAGAAACGCGGATCGATATTGGTCTGCGGATAGACATATTTCTTGGCGGGGTCGGACGCAGAGACGAGTATCAGTTCGACAGAGCGTTTGTTGACCGGTGCGGCAAAACCGACATTGCGGAGCGTGAGGACGACAGCGAAGTGTTCGCCCGCCTTGGGGTCCTGGGTGGGGTATGCCTTATCCAGCACAAAACGATAACCGAGACGACGTTTGACCTCATCCATGTGCTTGGTTTGAATCCACCAGTTGAGAATATCACGGTGGTAGTCACGATTGAGGTATGTCCAGTGGAAACGCTCCATTTGTGCAATAGCATTGCTACCCTCGGACTGGGCGCACTTGTTGCAGGTCTCGCCCCCCATCATCGTGTAGCGGGTATCTGCTTCCCAGAACTCACGGTCGGCATTATTGCGATAGGTACCGACATCGTTGCTGCATGATACAAAGCAGTCGTTATGCCCGCCGAGACGCGCTTTGGGCGTATTCTGATACGCTTCGGTGTCGGTGAGCGGGTCGGCAGACAGGTTGCGGTCGGCAAGATACTGCATCTTGTATTCCGGTGTACGCAGACATATTTGCCGGTCGGCGGGGAAAGCCTCCAGCATGTGGTCGATCATCTGCCAGCGCGGCTCATACTGCTCCGATGTTTTGGGGCTGGAGGGGAAGCCGGACGTATAGTACCACTCACCCCACGAACCGATGAAACCGGCTTGGATACAGAGGATGACATCGGCGTTCTTTTGCAGCACGGGGGCTACGGCGTCTATATGTTTTGAAACCCACTCGGGCGTTGCGTCCCACGGTTTTTGATTGTTGGCATAGCCGTCTTTGTATGCAAAACGGATAATGGCTTTCGATCCGCCCTCACGAAGGGCATCGAAATTGGTCTGCATACGGTCGAGATACGCCTGCGGTATCTCGCTCTCGATATAGTCGGTCAGGTAATAGATATGCAGCATAAGCGACACACCCGTTTCGCGCACACTTGCGATAGTAGCAGCCGAGGCGTGGGCGTTCAGATCCGAAGAGTTGTACGAAACGTGGGCATAGAAGCCGCGCTCGGGGTTAGGAAACATCTCGTCGGATTCGGTATAATAGATTGTACCTTCAGGGTCTTTCTCCTCCTGAGGAGGATTTGGAGTCGTATTGCACCCCACCATAAAAGGCAGAGCCAACAGCGGCAAAACAGACAGGAAACGGTTCATTTTGTTATAAATAGGGAATTAAAAGAAAAAACAAGTATGGGTGCGCGGTTATGCACCCCGACACCCATACTCTCAACCAACATTATTTAAGTGTAAAAAGCATCTCTGCCCCACCCTCTTGCAAACAAGCAGGGCAGCGATACTTTGGGAAAGATTAGTCAGCGAGGTCGGTTTTAACGGTCATCAGGTTAGCCTTAACCTCTGCACCGGTCTCGTCCTGGTCGGCGTTAGGCAGTACACCTACAGACGACCATGCTTGCTGAATATCGAAACCAATCTTGAACTCGTTTGCGATAGCAACAGGGATAAGTTCGCGGAGGATCTGGATTTCTGCCATATTGTCGCCAATGAGTTGCGATGTCCCGATTGGCAGGTCGCCCTCACCAACGAGTGCACCCCATTTGTCGCTTGCATCGTGATCTTTGGAAGGATCAGACCAAATCCAGCCATTACCGCCAACTTCGCCCCACCATTTGAATACTGCGGGGTTGTAGTTGCTTGCCAAGACACCGTCATCACCCTTTGAGAGGATAGCGGTCTCCAAGCATACATCTACGCTACCTACAGCGAACTCGTCATTGTAGCCACCGGTTGCGTCGCTGTTGTCAGCATCGATATAGATGTGGAAAGGAACCCACGAAAGGTCGGTAACTTTGGCAGCATCCCACTCAACAAGGAGGTTGAGGTACATCTTGTCGTTATAGACCTTTACGCTCTTGAGGGCACTACGGTTCTCAACAGGGTTGGCTGCGGAAGTAGCAGTGAATACATATTCTGCGGGCAGGTTATCCCACTCGGCAGCGGATTTATCCGAAGTGCTGACTTTCGAAACGAACTCGGGTTCCGGTTCGGGTTCGGGTTCAGGAGTCGGTGTAGGATCATTGTTTTTGTCGCATGCTACGAAAGCAAGTGCTGCTGCGCACATAAGTGCAAATTGAAACTTTTTCATAATGAAATTGTGTTTTTAATGTTGTTGATTGTAATTGTATGTTGATTGATTTTTAATCAATTTAAGTAAGTTCAAGATTAAAAAACTCCTTTGCCCTTATGGGCAAGAAATCTAAGTAAATCTTTGTTTTTTACATCCATAAATTGCTATAAATCTTATCGCCTACGGCGGCAGAGTATGCAATTATGCTTGTAATATAGTCCCTTAATATCCGGGGTTTTGCCGAATACCACTTACCGTCCATTCGGCATTCGGAATCGGGTACTGGATATGGTTGTAGTCGGGTTTGACCACTGCCCAAGGCTGCGCACCCGGGTAACGGCGGTCCATCTCCAAGCCGTTGCGATAGACATCGAACATACGGTAGCCCTCGAAAGCGAGTTCCAGACGGCGCTCGTCCATTACGACATCGAAAACGGAAGCATAGCCGTGCATATTCGAGGCGGAGAACATACCTTCCTCGGGGATACCCGCACGCTTACGGATGACATTGACATCATCGAGTGCTTTCTGGTCCTGTCCGAGTTTGGCATACGCCTCGGCGCGGTTGAGGATGACCTCACCCCAGCGGCTGAATACCGGGCTCGAAAGAGTAGGACTGCCCTCCTGATAACCGAACTTGGTAACGAAATACTTCGGATAGTTGTAGCGGTCGGTCATCGGGTGGCTCACACGTGCCAGGCAGTCTTCGCCTTTATAGACCACGTGATACTCGCTGTACTCGCCCTGTACGGTACGTTTCTCCACCGTATAGGTTGTTCCGTCTTCGGTGAAAGTAAAGTTATCACCACTCGGAGTAACCTTCATCACGATGTTCTGACGTCCGGAAGCATCATCGGGAGTCTCGGGATCCGGGAAATAGACATTATAGTCCGGCGAGACCGTCTCGGGGAACTGCGGTTTGACAAATGCCGTATAACGGACATCGGAAGGATAGCGCTCGTAGAGATAGAGCAGCGGATCGGAAGGATAGATCTCACCCCAGCCACCGCCGTCGCCGTTGTACATAGAGCCTGCGGAAGACTGTCCTTTGTCATCGGTCAGTTCGTGAGCAATACAGAAGAGCGTTTCCGAGGAGGTCTTGGCATTGGCGAAATAGTTAGCCAGATCGGGATCGAGTTTGCTCTCTGCGGTAGCACCGTTGAGCATTTCCTCGACCGTAGAGACCACTTCATCGTTCATACCCATATAGAGATAGACACGCGAGAGGAGACCGAGAGCGGCATCATGGCTCGGATAGCCCGCATTACCACGTTCTTTGCCCTTGACCATATACTTTGCAGCCTGCTTGAGGTCTTCCACGATCTGGTTATACACTTTGCCTACCGGCTCACGGGTAGTAACAGAAGCAGTGCTTGTCATCAAAGGTACACCCATATTGTCGGTGCCATGACTATACGGTTTGGCGTAGAGCGTAACCATGTGGAGGTGCATCAAGGCACGCATATAGTATGCCTCGCCAAGGAGTTGGGTATCGCTGAGGTCTGTTTTTTTCTCAAGGGTCTCGATGACGGTATTCGACATATAGATGACCTTGTATGCCAGCATCCAAAGCGTGCTGACATTCTTGAGGTTGTCGGTCATCATATATGCCAATGCCTCGTAGAGCGGGTCGGTGGTTTTGCCCGCCAAGCAGACGTTGTCCGCTGGGAACTCCGCCATCTGGGTATAGTGGCGCACATAGGTGTTACCACTGGCATAGCCGACATACTCCACCTCGTCTTTGAGCATAGCATAGCAGCCGTCCATGATATACTCCGCCCCCGCTTCGTCCTGGAGCAGCGCATCGGAGTTCAATTCGTCTGACGGGAAGAAATCGAGGCTGCAACTCGAAAGGAGCAAACCGGCGACGACCGTCATAGATAAAATTATCTTTTTCATATTCGTCTTTCTTTTTTAGAATTAGAAACTGATTTCCACGCCGCCCTGGAAGGTACGTCCTACAGGATAGGTGTTGGAGTACATACCTGCGAGGTCGTAAGTGGATGTAGTAAGCGTGATTTCGGGGTCCATACCCGAGAACTTGGTAGCCGTCCACAAGTTGTCTGCCGAGAAATAGATACGGCAGCGGGTCATGTGGGCTTTTTTGATGAGTTTGGTCGGGAAATCATAACCTACGGTCAGGTTCTTGATACGGAAATAGGAACCGTCTTCGAGATAACGCGACGAGATAGCGTTGGAGTTCTTGTTACCGTTGAGCATTGCCTTCGGGTGGGTAGCGATGTCGCCCGGTTTCTCCCAACGCGACCAGCCCTGTACCGAGTTTTCGATAGACATCTGGTTGTAGCCCACATAGGCGCCATCGGCATCGGTGGACATACGGGTGTAGTTGTAGATCTTGTTGCCGTAAGTGAAGTTGGTGTTTACGCTCAAGAAGATACCATTCCAACTGAGTTGGGTATTGAGACCGCCCGAGAAGAGAGGAGTAGCCTTGCCCACTACGTGTGCATTGGTAGCATTGTAGTCGTTGGTAGTGGTCTTGTTGCCATTCTCGTCCAACACATATTGTTCATTCTCGTCCACTACATACCACAGCGGGTCGCCGTTCTCAGGGTCAACACCCGCCCACTCTTTCATATACCAAGAGTAGATGTCCTGTCCCTCTTTCACCTGCTGGCTTACGCTGGAAGCGGTCTGCAAGAACGGACCGTTCGGGGTATTGGTTACGCGGTTGCGGTTGAAACCGATGTTGAAGCCGATATTCCAGTTCCATTTGTCGATATTGAGCACATTGGCATCCAAGCGATACTCGATACCCTGGTTGCGCACCGAACCCGCATTCTTGGTAACCTCGAAGAAACCGGTAGAAGGAGCCACCGGCACATTGAGGAGCAGACCCGTGTTGTCGGTATTGTAGAGGTCGATAGACATATCGATACGGTCGATAAACGTGAGGTCGATACCCACAGCCGCCATATTGGCAGTCTCCCAATGGAGGACAGGGTTCGCCAAACGGCTCGGCGTAGCAGCCACCTTGTTCTGATAGAGGCTGTTGAGCGCATAGGTAGCGAGATACTTGTAAGCAGGGATATTGTTGTTACCCGTGATACCATAGGAAGCACGCAGTTTGAAGAAGGAAACGACATCCTGCGATTTCATGAACTCCTCGTTGGAGATAAGCCACGAAGCAGCCACCGAGGGGAAATAACCCACGCGGTTGTTCGGCGCAAAGATACTGCTTGCCTCCGCACGGAACGTAGCCGTCAGGAAGTAGCGTTTGCCATAGTCGTACTGCGCCTGGATAAACGTTGCCCAACTGGCACCCGGGATTTCGTAACCGCCCACCGAGTAGGGAGTGGTGGAGTTGAGGGCGTCCACACCGTTCGGCATACCCGTACCGGCAGCGGTGGTGTATTCCGATTTCCATGTGCTGTACTCATAACCGAGCATACCGCTCAGGCTGTGCTGCCCCCATTGTCCGTTGGCTTTGAGGATATTGATTGTACCGAAACTTTTGCTCAAACCGATGCTGTTGTAGAGGTAGCCGTTGGCATACTCGGAGTCGAACGCACGCGGGTCGCGGTATTCGGTGGATTTATAGTAGCCTGTACCGAATGTGTTGGTGGTAGTGAAATGCAGCCAGTCGGTGAAATGCACATTGAAGACAAGCGTACCATTGAAATCAAAGTTGTTCGATTTCGAGTAGTTGTACTGGGTGGTATTGAGTGCGTTCCACTTGCTCTGCGACCACCATTTGCCGCCATTGTCGGAACGGGTATCACCGTTCACGTACAGGTACTTGCCCGTAGAGTTGCCGTCAGCATCGAGTTCGTAGGGGTTGTCCCACGGCATCTTGTTGAACGCATCGTCGAGCATAGTCCACGACGGCGCATAATCCACCGACGACTTGGAGAAGGAAGCACGCACACTCATATCGAGCCATTTGGTCAGGTCGGCGTTCATAGAGAACTGACCGCTCACTTTCTGCATACCCGTACATTTGAGGGTACCTTCCTCACCGTAGTAACTGAGACCTGCATAATAGCCGATCTTCTCCGAACCTCCCTTGACAGAAACATAGTAGTCTTGTACCACGCCGGTGCGGAAGAACTCGTCCTGCCAGTTGTAGTCCTGCTCCAAAAGGCTCTTCGGGTACTGGCTGTTGAAGACGGTCTTCGAATAGAGCGACTTATGGAAATTGTACAACTCGGCGGAGTTCATCATCTTGTAGTTCTGATAGAGGGCTTGCTTGGCACCTGCGGTAGCCTTGATGTCCACCGACAGTTTGTCGTTTTTCTTACCCTGCTTGGTGGTAACGACGATGACACCACCTGCAGCGGCAGCACCATAGATACCCGTAGCACCTGCATCTTTGAGGACGGAGATGGTCTCCACATCCTGCGGGTTGAAAGAAGCGCCCATCACACCATCGACCACATAGACAGGGTCGCTCGAAGCAGTGATAGAACCGGTACCGCGCACGCGGATCTGCGCCGCCTCACCGGGCTGTCCGCCCGCATTGGTAACCTGCACGCCTGCCACCTTACCCTGAAGCATATTACCCACATCAGAGGTGGTAACATCGGTCAGTTGGTCAGCCGAAACGGTAACGACAGCCGAAGACAACTCGGCTTTCTTCACCGACGAATAACCCAGCGAGACAACCTCCTGCATCATAATAGCGTCGGATTGGAGAGTAACGCTCAAGTGCGGAGTAGCCTTGTGTTCCTGGGACTTGTAGCCCATAAAGGAGAACACCAACGTAGCACCATTGTCCACCTCAATCTCATAGTTGCCATCGAAATCGGTGATTGTACCTGCTGTAGTTCCCTTGACTACGATACTTGCTCCCGGCATACCGAGACCGTCCTCAGCAGAGGTAACCTGTCCTTTGACCGTAATCGACGCAAAGGCGGTTGTGGTACCCAAGAGCAATGCCATACAAATAACATGAAATGTTTTCATCTGTACTTATTTTAGGGTTTTATTTAATTATGAATTATGAATGAGGAATTATGAATTTTCAAATGCACAGCACATTTTCATTCTTTATTCTTCGTTCTTTGTTCATTGTTCTTTATTCTCAATTCATTTCTCTTTTACTTCGAGGAGATAGTTTCCGACAAAGTCGGCGGAGAAGGCCGGATTATCGCCGCTCACCTCGAACTCGACAGGCATCTCGGCGGTGTAGGTAGAGGCGGTATAGGTCTTTCCGCGCTCCAAACCGCGCAACTCGATCTGACCGGTGTACCGGTCGGCATAGAAAGCGTAGTACATCGCACCGTTTCGGCGGATAACATGCGCTTCGGGATAGTCGTAACCATACGTATAGAGGTTGAGATATTCGCCGCGTGCGAGGTCTTTCTCCTTATAGATACGCATCCAATGACGGATGAGTTGCTCTTTCTCCTGTGTAAGGAGAAATGATGCCGAAGCATACGGGTTGTCCTTCGGATAGGTAAACTTCGTACCGATGACCGAACCTGTACCTATCTGCGAAGCGAAGTCGGTGCCACCGTCGGTGAGTTCGACATGGTCGCCATAGTACGCCATCTGCGGCACCATAGCAGCATACACCTTACGCTTCATACGCACCTGTGCCGACGAAGTGGGATCGGACGCAACCGCCTGGTTGATAAACGGCAGGAGGTAATAGTTCATCGAGCAACCGCAAGGACAAACCTGTACTACTGCGTGCGGGTGGCTCTTGCGTGCCACAGTATAGATATTCTCGAAATACGAAGGCAACTGTTCTACAGCCTGGTCGGGATATTCGAGACCGGAAGCCTCGTTGTAGTCGGGCATACAGCAGTTAAGGTGCTGCCCGTCAATTTTCAGTCCGTCGAAATTCCATACATCGAGGAAACGATGCAGGAGGTCGTCGGTATAAGCGGTGGTAGCGGGGTTGACAGGAGAAAGATACCAGGAATCCCACCATGTGATATACTCGGGTGCGCCCTCGTAGGTGCGGAGCAGCATCTCGGGGTGCTCTTTGAGAACACGTGTATCGGGGTCAGCGGCAAGAGGTGCCCACCAGAGTTTGGCATACATACCGCGGCGGTGAATCTCGTCGGTCAGGCGGCGCATATCGCGGTCGCCGCCGGGAAAACGGCTGTTGGTCTCCCAGTCGCCTTCGGCTATCTGATAGCCGTCATCGACATCCACCCAACGGAAACCGAGTTCGGCTACCTTGTCGAGGGTACCGATAACCTCGTCGATTGTAAAACGACGCTCATAGCCCCACGCGCACCATACGGGTTCAAACGCCTCGGGTTCGGCAGGCTGCATACGGATATTCCCGTCCGCCTGCATCACCTCACTGAACGTACGCAGCGCATTGAAGAAATCGCCCTTGTGCTCATAGCGGAACGCCGAGAAACAACGCAGGGTATCACCGGTATTGAGCGTCAGCGGCTGCTCAAACTCATAGCGGAGCGACATGGTAACTTTGTCGTCGTAGCGTTTCCACTCCACAGGCATGGAGATGAGACGCAGGACAGGCTCGAAGAGACCGATAGCGACACCGCCATTGCGCGTCCAGAGATCCAGCATAGGGATACCGCCTCCGTAGTCGCAGTTGTTCATACCGAGGTAGTTCTGCTTATAGAAGCCCTCGCGGACAGGCAGCACCCAGTCGAGACGCGCAGAGGTGGACGACGGCTGGAGCGACCAAAGGACGGTGTCCTCGGGCAAAACAGCAGTGCGGCACATCTCGTAGGCACGGACGGTAATGGGCTTGCCGCGATTGACGTAGTAGGTCTCTATGCGGGTGAGACCCGGGTAGGCAGCAACAGGCGTAGAGGTCTGATGCTTCTCTACGATGACTCCGTTCTCGGAGTACGGGAACCGAGTCATCGTAGCCGCATCACACTCGAGCAGGTCGGTTTCAGGTTTAGGTGAACTGCAACCTGCAGCAAGTGCTACAATACCAATTACTACTAACCAACAAACTTTTTTCATTTGTTTTTTCTTTATATTCCAGAGATTCTATAAATTATAGAAAATATAGGATCTTTTCTTTTTACTTGTACTCTTTCAGGATACGCTCGGCGTTCTTGTTGTAGATCTTTTCCAGTACGCTATCCGGCAGATAGAAGCCCGAGAGAGCCCAATGGTAGTTGAAATCGTGGATATAGAAATGCTCATCTGCCGTCTCGTAGACACGGAAGATATTGTGGTACATATCCGCACCCATTCCGTTGTCGGTACCGAAGACAATACGGTCCTGGTATTTGATAAGGAATTCGCGGGTAGCACGCGGTGTCTGCGCAGCCTCAGCCACACGGGCAGCAATGTCCACATACAGATTGGGGTACTTATCCAGCAACGCACCGAGACGCGGCAGATCCTGGTTCATATTGAGGTAGTGGCACGCAATGAAGATGGTATTCGGGTTCTCACGCACCGCATTCTCAAACGAAGCCATCAGACCGTTGTAGCCGAGGCAGCCGACCACCGTGGTATCCACGTGCCAGATAGCACCATTGGGCAGACCGTCGTTGTAGCGGTCCTGCGGCAGGTACATCCAGTAGGGCTCCGCGATATGGATCGAGATAGGCATGTGCAGTTCGCCGCACTTTGCCAAGACGGGTTGCAGACGCGGGTCGTCAAGGTGAATACCACGCCCCTCGGTGGGACGGGCGTAGAGGTCGCCCTCTCCCTTGTCGCCCATCTCGCCGACACCGACGACACCGAGGTCGTGGCATTTCTCGAGGTAAGCGATTGCCTCGTCGGCAGAACCGTCCTCGAGCATCTTGGTATAATCAAAACAACACCATACCTTAAAACGGTCAGGATAATCAGCATAACGCTCCAGGATAGTCTCCACAGGGTCGCCTATCCATGCGCAGTGCATAACGTGGGTCTCGGTGATGCCGCAAGCGTCCATCGTCTTTACCCACTCGGCAACCTCCTCTTTGGAAGTGGCATAGTCGTGGGAGTGGAGGTCAATAACGGGGAACTTGGCTTTCTCGACAAAGGTCTCGGGAATGTTATTGACATTGACGGGACGATAGTCGTTGAGAAGGATCGTATCCATAGGACTCTCCACCTGTTTGGTGGCAGGTTGGTTGGTGCAAGCCACCATTGCCAAAGCGGCAAGACCGATTATAAGTGTTTTTTTCATATTCAAATTGGGACTCCCCCGCACCCCCTCAGAGAGGGGGACAAGCAGAGTATGTTATTGGGTTAATGTATCTCTAAAAGATGCTTATCGCATGCTTTATCCTTCGTATATCTCTCGTATATCCTTCGTATATCTTTCGTAAAGGATAGCATCAGGCTTCGAAACCGAAACGTTCTTTTGCCACGCGCTCCACGTCTTCGCGGGAGGTAAAAGCCCCCGTGCCGCCGGCAGCGGTGGTATTGACTGCACCCGTCATATTGCCGTAACGCTGGCAGTCCTCAAGCGGTTTGCCCTGTACGAACTGCGAAATAAAGCCCGAGTTGAACGAGTCGCCCGCACCGATAGCGTCCACCACTTGGGTGTTGAGCATAGCCTCTTGCCGGTGGCGAAGCCCGTCTTTGGTAAGCAGGAGCGAGCCGCGGCTGCCCTGCTTGATGACAGCGGCATTGATATAGGGCATAATCTTGTCGATTGCCTCGCTGACCGTCTTGCTGCGGGTAAGCGCACAGAGTTCTTTCTCGTTAGGCATAAAAACCGAAATGAGCGGCAGCACCTCGCGGTAATCCAGATCCCACTGCTCCATAGGATCCCACTGGGTATCGAGGGAGGTGGTAACGCCGTTCTCCTTGGCAAGGCGCAGGATCTGCATCAGGTCGCGCTTGAGCGCACTCTGCATAAAGACCGACGAGATATGGATATGCCTCGTGTTTTTGAACACTTCGGGATTGATGTCAGACAGCCCCATCGCGTCCATAGCCCCCTGATAGGTAAGGTTGGCACGATCCTCGTCGTAGTTCATACAGATAGTGGCGCCCGTAGCGTACTTGTCGGTACGGATGAGGTAGCGCGTATCCACGTGTTTCTGACGGAGAGAGGTCTCAACGAGGTCGCCGAAAGAGTCGTTGCCAATCATTCCGCAGAAAGCCACCTTGCTGCCCAATGCAGCGGCATTGGCAGCAAAGATAGCAGTACTGCTGCCGAGGGTGAGCGTCATCTTGCGGGCGAACTTCTCCTTTCCAATCTCAGGAAAACCGTCGATTTGGTTGAGAATCAAATCCACATTCAGTTCACCGAGGGCGATGATATCAAACAATGCACAATTCATAGTTTATGCGTTGATGGGTTTATGAGTTTATGCGTGGTTTAATTGGTTTAACAAGTTAATGCGTTTATTCAGAATATAACTATTTCAACCCATTACTTTTTCAACACCGCATAAACCAATCAACTCCTAAACCTATTAACTATTATTTAATGTAATCGTTCAAATCGATGAGATTGAAAGCACGGTAGTACTTGTCCATGTTGTGCTCGATACGCATCAGCACCACCTCTTCGGCGTGAATACCGAGGTGCTCGAGGTTATCGTAGAGCATCCGGCGTGCCACCAAGGCTTCGGGAGTTTGCCAGATATAGCGGCAACCCGTCTTCACAAGCCAGAGTTGACGGTCCGGATCCACCTCTTTGAGGTCTTTGCCCACCTCTTCGCCGTGAAGCCATTTCTTCCAACGGTTCGACTCGTACACTTTCTGCCAAAGTACGTCGGTGATATGGCTGAGTTGTGCCACACGACCTGCCTCAAACTGTTTTTTCTCCTCCTCTTCGAGTTCAGCCAAAGCGTCATACTCGTTCATCGTAAACTCGGGGCCCACGTTGGCGGCACCCATACCAGAAAGAGGATACTCCTCGGGGTTGCTGACATCGTCGGTATAGTGTCCTTTGATATAACTGCCGTAGGGGCGCACCTTGGCGGTCAGTTCGCGTGCCACCTCGGGGTCGAAAGTGGTGGTATGCAGGTCGGTACCCACCTTGCCCACAATGAAGCAAGGCCATACGTCCGCCAAGCCTACTTCAGCCAAACCGGCTTTCAGTCCGGTAAGGAACGTATCGAAGGTCTTCTCGTCTGCCAGTCCGCCGTGTACCTCTTCGGTACCCACCTCATACGAAATAGGAGCGACATGGTGCGCCTTGCGGAAGTTCTCGGCATGGAGAATCAGTTCCACAGTACGTTTCACTACCACATGAATATCAATGATTTGTCCCTTCGGCAGGAAAATATCCACCGTAGGATCGACGTGAATCAAATCGTAGCCTGCAAGGATAGCTGCCTCATAGGATTTCTTCACACCCTCCATGGCACGCTCGGTGTCCCAACGCTCGATCGACTGTTTGTCCTTGAGCCACGGACCTCCGTGGTCGATAGCCACCACATACTGACCGGTATAATGAACCGCCTCCGCCTCACGGCGCAGCACCTTGGTAAACTCCGCCTGGGTCATACCCGTATAACCGCCGTCGCAGTCCACCTGGTTGAGGGTGGTTGCAAAATAGATAGGAGCATTATTGCGTTTGGCAGCGCGGAACGACGCGCGGATTACCGACAACGAGTTAGGACAAGCCGCAAACAAAGTGCGGGGTACACCGGTTTTCTCTTTCAGTTCCTCCATCACGCGGAGGATATTTTCTGTCTTTGCCATAGTTGTTTTTAGTTTTAGGGGTTCTATATTAGTCCTATTAGGCTAATTAGTCCAATTGGACCAATTAGACCCATACTATTTATTCATAGATTTTCACACCTTCTACCACGCGGTGGATATTGCCCGAAACGGATGGCGTATCGGGGCAAAGCCCGTGGCTCAGAGAAGTATAGTAGCCGAGCAACTGGCCCACCAGCACATACGGCAGAATACCATAGATACCCGTCTCTGCACTACCGAAAGGCATAACGACCTGCAAATCCTCTTTGACGCCGTCGATCACCACACGCTTGCCGGCGATAACGATGATCTGCGCCACGAGACGATTGTTGTCGTTCACCTGTTTGATCAGGTCGCGCTCATACTGCTGGATGTATTCGTCGTCCTGCATCAGATAGACTACGACCGAATGTTCGTTCACCACTGCTTTCGGTCCGTGGCGGAAGCCCAGGAAACTGTCGAACTTGCAGACCACGCCGCCATCGGTCAGTTCCTGCAACTTGAGATGGCACTCCTCGGCGATACCCTTCATCGGCCCCGAACCAAGGAACACCGCACGCTCGAACTTGCGGTTGGCAATCTCTTGCAGCGAAGCGGCATAGAGGTCGATAACCGTCTGCGCATTCTGTGCCGTATGCTCCACCGCCTCTTTCTCCTGCTCAATGGTATCAATCCTGCTCAACATCAGGCAGGTCAGCAGCATCGTGGAGAAACTGCTGGTCATAGCCAGACTCTTGTCGTCGGTCTCATCCGGAAGCAGAAGGGTCAGCACATTTTCTGCTTTGCCGGTCTGAGCGAGATGCCCGTTTTTGTTGCACGTAATATATATATGTGCGATATTGGAGCATATACGGTTTGCCAAGCCAACCGCCCCCACGCTCTCGGGACTGTTACCCGATCGGGCGAAACTGACAAGCAGCAGCGGCTTGTTCGCATCAAGATAGTTCTCTGCATTGGTAACGAGGTCGGTAGTAGCCACCGCACGCACGTTCTCCCACACTCCGCGCAAAACGGGAGCGATAGCATCACCGATAAACGCAGACGTACCCGCACCCGTAAGAACAATATCGGTTTCGGGCGTCAGATATTTTGCCAGAAACGCCTGTATCTCACTCTTTTTCTCTACCAGCAACCGGTACTCTTTGCGCCATACTGCAGGTTGTTGCAGAATCTCTTTGTGTGTAAATGTATCCATAGTTTTTGTGTGTATTTACCCGTTAAGACGCTGCAAAATTACTGCTTTATAAATCAACAATTTTGCCACAAAACATGTTGAAAAACATGTTTATGGGGGGGGTAAATCAATATGCTGATTTTCAGTATATTACACCACAAAAATTATCCAAAAATCTTTTTCGTAACATTTCGAAACAAAGAAAAGAAAAAGAGCGATTATCATATTTCGAAAATATGTCGTATCTTTGCTGCGAAACGCAAAATCGAAACACGTATGACACAACTGACAAACACCTCTGCCAAGAGCCGCAGAGCAATGATACTCAACCTGTTGGAAAGCAACAACGAGGTAACGGTAACCGAACTGAGCAAAAATTTGCACACTTCGGAGGTAACCATACGAAAAGACCTGACAATTTTGCAGGATCGAAACCTGCTGGTGCGCACCCGCGGCGGGGCGATACGCCGCCCCATAGAAAATCAGAACGAGGACACCGCCATCGGGCAGAAACGGATGTTCAATTTCCGCGAGAAAGAGCGTATCGGCGCTTTTGCCGCCACACTCATACAGGACGGCGACAACATTATGCTCGACTCGGGAACGACCACCCTCGAGATTGCCCGCCATCTCGACCGGTTCAGCAACCTGACCATCATCACCAATGCGATGAATATCGCCACCGAATTGATGCGCTACAAGCGGTTTACGGTGATTATCCTCGGCGGGCATGTGCGTATCAACAGCCACTCCACCGTCGGTCCGCTTGCGCTCAATACGCTCAGCCATTTCACCAACTACAAACTGTTTCTCGGTGTGGACTCGTTCTCGCTCGATTCGGGTATCTCCACCCCGAGCCTCGAAGAGGCGATGCTCAACCAGGCGATGATTGCACAGGCACGCGAGACGATAGCCGTGTTCGACTCGTCGAAATTCAACAAACGCAGTTTTTGCCACATCGCCAACGTGGAACAGATACAAGCCATCGTAACCGACAACAACCTGCCGCAGGGTATGGCGACCCGCCTGAAAGAAAAGAACGTGAGATTGTATTTGGCATAAAAAGAGACTGTCTAATAAGTAAAAAAGAAAGCCTATTCTTCAGAAAAAGACCGCTTTTGACGACGCGAGACGCGTCGTCTCCACACCCAAGAGCATAATAAAAGAGACTGTCTGCACTTGTCAGGCAGTCTCTTTTTATTCATAATGCCGATAAATCACTCATTAACAGACATATAAATAATAACTCACTGAAATACAAGCAAAAACCGCCGAATCACATACGAATCACATACAAATCACATACAAATGACATAGACCTGACAGCACAAGGATAAGGGAGGTATGCTGACAGAAATACAAAAAGGGACTACCGCATTAGTTGTCCGGTAGTCCCTTTTCTATTATTCTATATTTCTATTCTTCTATATTTCTATATTTCTATTATTCTATATTTCTATTATTCTATGTGATTATGTGCCATTTTGCACTTGCTATAGCGGCGCAGGGCACAGGCGGCAGCAGTGAGTAGCACCCACAGCCACGGCACATCGCCGACGGGCAATTCTTTTGCGCCCGGTTCTCCCAAACCGCCCTCGGCACTCACACGGCGCGGACGGGTCATAGCGGCAGGCGTGGACGCCTCCCCGTAGGGAGATTCGGCTCCGACAGCCGACAGACTCACGCTCAGCGCCTGCGCCGTAAAACGGTGCATATCCACGGGGCGGACTGCCGTTCCTACCGTCTGCACCGCGCCCAGTATATGCGGACGCTCCGCACCCGCCTCGGTAATACGGTAGCCGTTGTGCGAAGGTGTCCAGACACGATAGTCGCACGCCGCTGTATCGGGTTGCTGTCCACAGACGGCATAAGACGAAGTGGAAACCATATTCTCCACCATACCTGCCGTGGAACCTGCGTATTGCGCCCGCACAGGCAATACGCAGAACAATGCCGCAAGGCAGAACAAAGATTGTTTCGTTTTCATATCAGGTCAGTATCTATGAAATTTAATGAAGCAATGTTTTCAGGATATATTGCCGGTCTCCGGCAGCAATCACCACCGTATAAACACCCGTTTGCGGCGCAGCCACCTCTATGGTCTGTGCGCCTGCGGGTGCGGAGAAACATATCCGTCCGAGGACATCATATACCTGCACCACCGCCCCAGCGGGCAGGTTGGCGACGGTAATCATCCCGTCGCGCCCTACCAGATAGGGCGCATCGCCCGCAGCCGGTACAATACCGGTTACCACTTTCGGCGAGCGGCGTATATCCAGCGTGTAGCCGTTCACAAGCCCCTTGCCGGCAGCGGAGAGGGTATAACCGGCTTGGAGCAGATCCGCCACCACCCTGCCCTCGTAGAGCAGGCAGACCGACTCCGCTTCGCTTACCCGGCTTACCGCACGGTTGAGCGAGAGCGTATAGTCGCCCCCGGCGGGCACATATATCCCGAGCGGAACGGCGTGTGCTTGTGCGTCCGGCAAGGCTTGGTATGCCATTCTGCCATAGGGCGCAACGGTGTAGAGTTGCGGTTTGCGGTCGGCGGAGTACATCTTGGTCAGGTCGCGCCCGATCTCATATTCGTCGGTATGGTCATCGCCCACCCACAGGCCGGCATTGTCGGTTGCGCTGCCATTAGCGAGCGTCAGTTCCACCAGCATATCCTCCCCTGTCTGCTGCAGGCGTTGCGGGGCAAGCAACAGGCGTTGCGTCTTGCTGTAGGTGAGCGGCAGGGTGTTTGATTGCCCGTCAGTCGGGTCAACGGCTTGGACGAAATAGGCGGTGAAGGGACGCAGCGTTACGCCCTCTGCCAGCGACTGGGTGTAGGTATTCTTGTTGCCGCCGTCGGGGATAGAGACATAGATATGCTCCATATCCTGCTGCTCGCCTTGGCGGTCGGTATAGCCCATCTTCAGACCGGTGTTGTACAATCCCTCGCCCTCTGCGGCACCGAAGAGGGATATATACGGCGAGCCGACAAAGTTCCACCCGTGGTGGCGTTTGTCCGCCGAGAGGTTGTCCGCCCAGTTGGTAACGGTGGTCTGTTTGCTGTCCGCACTCTCGGTGTAGGCACTCTCGGCAGCGGGCGGGAAATTAACCGACTTCATCAGCGGTTCGTCGGCAGCGGGTACAAACAGCCCGATGATATAGCCCGTATAGGCTTTCAGCACACCGTCCTCGGGCATCATCGTCCAGTACTTGGACACCTCGCCGAAGGTCGTCTCGCTGTTGCCGTCGCTCTGGCGACGTTGCCCGTCGTAGTACTTGATACCCCAGTCCATACCATAGACGCCGAGCGGCTGTCCGTTGAGTTGGTCGATGTCGGCTATGTTGCAGTCGTAGGGCAGCGAGAACGGGTACCAGTAGCGTCCGTCGATACGCTTGACGTGGCTCACCTCTTTGACCGAGATAGCCGCATCGGCATCCGTGCTGTTATTGACAATAGCATAGGAGACACTGTCGTTGGTGGCAAACATACGCACTTTGTCGAGCGACATAGCCTGCCCCGCAGGAATAAGGAGGCTGCTGCCGGTATAGACATACATATCGCGGAACTGCTGCTTGCCGCCCTCGGTGTGGGAGAGTTGCGATTTGTCGCGAATGACCACATCGCAGGTCTTGCATATCTCGTCGGTCAGTTTGTCACCGAAGAACGTAGTACTCTTGGTGTCGGCATCCCGGTCAATGATAATAGGCACTTTCTCCTCGCGGGTAGCCAGAATAGTGCCGTTTTTCTTGAGTTGCAGGCGCAGGTTGGAGCAAGCCATCGTGTCAAGTTTCGGCACGGGGATAGTATAGGTACCGTCTTCATTGCGGTTGCCCTTTATCTCCAAATTGGCAATCGAGTCGTAGGTGGTATAATAGTCGTTGTAGTTGAAATCCGCCACATAGGCAAAGCCTTCGCAAGAGGATTGCTCTTCATCCTTTTTATCAACTTGACGTCCGAGCCATTCATCCTTAGTAAAAGTAATAAAATCGGTTGTATTGTTAGCGACTGCATTCGCACCCGACTTTACTTGATTACTACGCACCAACAAACAACGATTGGTGGATAGTTCGATTTCCTCTGTTTTATTTTCTATATTATATCCCTTGCCACACCAACCCGGATCATCGCCCCAACTGGGACGGCAAGTCCCCTGCAACAAACCGCTTATCGTTCCTGCGCCAATAAGATCTATCATATTATCTCCTCTGAACAATGCAATAGATGCCTTTCCGCCAAAACTAATTAACGTATTTTCATCCATTATATTGACATCCATTTTTCCCTCTACACAATTATTGAGGATATATGAACCTTTATGCCACAGGATAATTTCTTCATCAGGCGCAATATATCCTGTTTTTTTCCGTCCATAGGATTTCATAGGAATAGGAGTACCATTACCTATCTTAATTTTAATATCAGTAAGGGGTAATGTATCTTTTGTACCATTATAAATGCCCAATAATTTCAAATTTCCCGAAGCCTCGTAGTACTTACTGAAGAACAGATCGTCTGCCACATTCTTTGTATTTCCTCCGTGGGTCTTTTGACCTTCCACCAAGATACTGACTTCGTCGGCACCGGTTACTTCGGTATTCAAGTCCACGATAACGGCTTCTTTCTCCCATTCGACGATGCTCACCTCGTTGGATTCCGTCCAAAAGTTGGCTATTGCCGAAGCACACGAACCGTCTGCCAGCACTTGGTAATAGTAGTGCGTATTCTGCTCCAACCCGCCTATTTTGCAGGGCGAGGAAGCATTTTCCGCGGTTTTGACAGGCGTTGTGCCCTGTTCGTCGGCATAGATACGGACGGTAGCCGTTGCCGCTGTGGCACGCCATGTAATAGTGGCGGTATTGGCGGTTGCCGACACCCACAGATCGACCGGCACATCATCGCACGTGGTAGTGGTGAAAGTCTCGCTGTCGGAAGCCGAACAGTTGGTCTCGTCGTCTGCCACCATAGCACGGACAGACACGGTGTATGGGGTTTCGGAGGTCAGGTTGGGCAAAGTCCATTTGACCTCCGTGCCGTGGGTCTCGATGTCACCGCACGCCTGCCATGTCTGCCCGCCGTCTGTGCTATATTCGTAGGCAGTTACGCCCGCTATCGCCTCCCAGATAAAAGTAACGCTTGTGGAGGCAAGTGCATGCACATCGATATCCGGTGCATCGTAGCGCACGCAGGTCTGCTCCACCGGCAAGATACGCAAACGACTTTCCTGTTTGTAGTTGGCAATCTTACCCTGCGTAGCATTATACGACAGGTTTCGCCCTGTTTCCGCTGCCTGCAGGTGCACGAAATAGTTGGTCAGGTCGCTGCTATGCAGTTCCCATGTCTGCATCTGCTCGCTGCTGGTGGCGGACAGCCACACATTGGTGGTGGTTGTACTCGTAGAGCCTTGCAGGTATTTTCCGCCTGCGGTAAAGCGCAGCCCCGTCGGTATGGTATTGACCATGGAGCGCAGAGCCGCAGCATAGAGTGCAGAGCGGGGAGCCAAGGCAGCCTTGGTCGGGGCTGTCTCGTCGTCCACGGTAATACTGTACGGGTATTTCACGGCATCGGAAGAACTGCTGCCCAGATCGGCGGGGAGTGCCACCCAACCATCGGCGGTCTTGGCTGCCAGTACGAACTCGGCAGGCAGGGAGCGACCACGCACGGCAATAGTATCTGTCGCATAAGTCGTTGTGCCGCCGGTACGATAGACACGCAGCGCAATCTTGCCCTCTTCGATGATGTTGTCCGCCGACGGAGTATAGACGACCGTCAAGTTGGCGTTGTATGTGCTGTTGCTATAGCCGGTTTCGAGTGTTACCGACCGGCTGCCGCTGCCATTGGTACCCTGTGTTTTGAGGGTAAAACCGTCGGTCAAAGATGTGGCGGTAATGGTTACATTGGCTCCGTCAGCATTCTTGTCAAGATTGGTTGCCGTGATATTCAGCGGTTCCACCGCTTCTACCCAAATGCCCTTTGCCGATGTTACCGTAATATCATCCGTGCCCTCTATAACCGGGCTGCAAGAAGGGGAGGTGGTGTATGCATATGGCAGTATTTGTCCTTTCTTGAATATATAAAAATTACCTTTGCTGACCGATGTCGAAGTAACGCTAAAAGTTACGCTGTTAGTAGTAGAACTAACACTCATCCACCGTTTACTATCACTTCTGGTGAGAAAGAACATTCCATTGTCAGCAGTTAAACTAAATGCCGCATTGGAGGTACTATTAGTGATATTTAGTGCCGAACTATTAAAATGGACATAGTTAGAACCTGCCTTTAACATCAAATTGTTTCCGTTAGATTCCAACAAGAATGCCTGTGCCAACGGTTTTGCTACATTATCCGTTACAGAAAGAGCAGAAACCGTATTTCCTGCGGAAGCCTTTAAGGCATACCAAGCATCCGATGTGGATTTAGCTGCTATAACTACCGAATCGCCTGCTGATGGCAATTCGGCAGTTAACACATAGCCATCTATCTGTGTTGCTTCACTATCTGTGTACTTATACACCGCATAGAGGGTGGTGTTGGCTTTGGGCATGGTGTAGGGGAAAGAGACCTTGGTATAGGCAGTGCTGCCCTCTGCCACCTCGGCGGTTGCCCAACCGTCGAAAACATAGTTAATCGGCTCGGTGCATACGCCTGTCGGGTCTGCGGGCTGCGGCACTTCCGCACCGGCATAGTAATTGCCGTAGGTGGTCTTGCTGCCGCGGTCGTTGAGCGTGAGCGTGTACTCACGGCAGGTAACGGCGGGCGTGGAGAGATGTACCGTCAATGTGTTGCCGTTGGCGGTAGTAAATGTGATAGTACCTGTAGTAGCGGAATTACTCTGTTCGGGGGGGGTAGAAAGCACATAAACGGTTGTATATGTGCTATTTATAGTGCCATTGCTTATTTTAGGCAAAGTGAGTTCCGTGGTATATTCCGACAATGCTGCACTCGCCGTACGGGCAATTTTGTAGTCGCCCGCAACGGTAACGGAAACATCGCCTGTCAGGTTGTAACCTTGTACACTGATTTGTTGCTTCTGGCTTAGCGGGGTATTGCCACCGCACTCCACCTCGGGAAACTCTATCGGATCAGCAGGAGTGGTGGTGAAGTATAGTGTCGGAGTTTTGGTTATTACAATTTTCTTGCTGTCTGTTCCGCCACAATAGGTGGTACCATTTGTCGTTGTATATGATTGCGAGGCGGTCAGCGTGTAGGTACCTGCTTGCGTAAATGTGATAGTGGTGCCGCTCAATGTTGCACCTGTGGTGGGTGTAACAGCGTATGTAACCGCGGTACCATTACCGCCTGTGGTACCAAAGGTTATCTGTGCTGTGCCATCCTCTCCTAAATTGGCTGTCTCCTGAGACAGGGTCAATGCCAATGCTTCTGTAGGGGCGGTACAATCTACACACTCGGTGATATAATCGGTATAGGAAATAACACTACCTTTTGTGTATATTTCAACTTTTGATATTCGAATGCCTTGCTTGCTTCCATCACCACTGTTGCTTATTATTCGCAATGTTCCTTTACCAGAAAGAGTTGTGGTTGAGGTAAACGTATTGGTACCTGTTTGACTACTCCCCGACACAGTTCCACTTTTCCATATGGTAGATGTTGTGCCATTCACTACACCTGCAATCGTGATTGCATTGTATGAACTCCCACCAAAAGTACCACCATAAACAACGACCTTTGACAATGTACTTAACTCAAAAGCAGCAGATTCTACATAACTACCATTACCGAACAATCGATATGATGTTTTATCCGTTGTTGTTCCCGAATAAGTCCATGTGTCATATTGTAATGTTTGCGTTATCTTTTCTGTTGCACCTTCACTTGTCGTTTCTGTTGCAAATACGGCGTAATAGGTGGTGTTGCCTGTGGGTATGGTATTGGCTGTAATGAATTCGGGCTTATCGTTGGTGGGTGTTGCACCGTTGTTGGTGGTAGTCCAACCTACAAACACTTTGTCCGAGCAGCCACTCGGTGCAGATGGGGTCGCAGGCAATGTACCTATAGCAGAACCTTCGTCTATTTGTGTAGTCGTTGTTTTACCATTTTCAGACCATGTGAGTGTGAGTTTCTGTGCTGCTTTCTTAACACCTGTGATAGTGATATTTATATCATCAGAAAAGCCACCTGTTGGCATTATCATCAACTCACCTGTTGTTTTATCCCATATATAGTCATCTTCCGATATTGTTGTCGCCCCTATTTTTACAACAACTCCTTCTATGTCCGGCAATTCGTATCCGGTTTCTGCCTCGTAATAGAAAGTAGCAGCATCATCTGTTTTCTGTATTGTAGTTGGGTTATCAGCCTTCTCTTTTACCCCTGTCAAAGTATGGTTCACAGAAACGTTCGTTTTTGAAGAACTATATGTAACACTTAAATAGTTTACGTATAACCGACTAGTCTTGCTATTTCCCATACAATAAAAAGTGATACTACTTGCACTTAAGTCAGAAGTAGTGTACTTTCCATTGGCTGTTACACTCGCAGTAGTACTTTTTGTAGTACTTGTACCCAATGTGTATGCAACTTTAGTTGCCATAGAAGAGCCTATGGTAACAGATTGTATTGTACAGCCATCTGCCGCTGTTACGGTGATTGTACCACCACCGGTTCCGTTTGAGTTCTGGTAAAGGTAAATCGTATTATCAGTAACCTTGGGATCAGCAGTTCCACCTCCCTTAGCAGTGGAGTATGAGATATTGGCGTCCATAGAAGCAGATGTGGCAGAAAAAGTGCTCAAGGTAATTGTTTCTGCCCAAGTATTCATACTCCCTACAACCAGCAGGGTGAGGAGGGTGAGAAGTAGTCTAAATTGTTTCATTATATAGAAAGTTAGAAATTACAACACAACTATGAGATAGCAAAAAGTGCTTTTTGTTAAGATTTAGGAAACAGAAAGGGTGGTACAAAGGTAGCCTATCATAAGCGTATCCTATGCGCATCCTATGCTGTTTGGAACGAAATGGGGAAATGTACGATTGTTAAGATACTGCATATTCTTTCCAAGGAAACAAGGACGTTAATTATCGTGTAATTAGTCGTTAATTTTTTATAGAACATATAATGAGCCATTAATTTGACCATTAATTTTGTTCATTTCTTCCTGCAGGATGCACTATACATAAAAAGAAAAAGGATTTCGGACACGAGGTCGGAAATCCTTATAACGAAAGCGAATACACCTTACGAAAAGCCGGCATACGCATAGCCGACAACGTAACCGCTGTGTTGGCAGCGAACATACAGCGAGCCGCCGTATGGAAAAGCGTTGTGCAGACAGGGCGCACTATGTAAGCGAGGTGTATCATTTATAGTGGGATGTTTGCTCGGAAGGTCAATGCAACAATCATCATCACGTTCTCGGGTACAAAAGTACTGCTATTTCAAAAAACTCACAATAGCATATAGACAAATTAACAGAAAATTAACAACCATTTTAAGCACCGATAATATATACAGCCGATATACTAATCAATATATAATTATCGTTAATCAGGGGGGCGTAGGTTCAAGCCCTACTGAGACCACAAATATAACATATTAAAAATGAGGTACTTACAAATTTTGTAATGCCTCATTTTTGCTTTATCGGCAAAATCCGCTGACCTTTTGCGCTCAATCCCGCACCAATAAAGGGAAAACAGGGTACATTTGGGGTACATTTAGGGTACAAATGAAAACACACAAAACCTTGCAACTTCCTTGCAACTTTTTTCTAACCTATCAAAATTATAGATATTATTATGGCAAAACTAACCCTTATTTTAGACAAGCGTACACATAACACACAAGGTCTCTTTCCTATCAAGATACAAATATGCAATGCGGATAGTTCCACCTCGGTAAGTACGCGAATGTTTGTATCGGAAAAAGCATTTGTCGGCACACCCGAAAAAGTGGTGGATAAGAGTTTTCCCAATGCGTCCGCTATCAATGCACGTGTGAAACAGATGTACCTTGAATATATGAACGCTATTACCGAGTTGGATTACGCAGGCAAACTCCAACGTGCAACGGCGGCAAGTATCAAAGACTATGTAAAGCGCAAAGGCAATCAAGAAGAAATAAACGAAACGACATTCTCCTCGGAAATGGATAGGTATATAACTTCGTGCCGTGCCGACAAAACAAGGCAAGGGTATGAGTATGCACGTGATATGCTCGGGAAATATATGAAGAAAAGCACTATCTATTTCGACGAACTCTCCTACCCGACACTGGTCGCATTTGACAGGTGGTTGGAGCAGCGAGGTTTGTCTATCAATTCCCGTGGGGCTATCTTTCGGTATATCCGCTCGGTATTCAATGCGGCAATCAAAGCCGACAAGTTGTCTCCAAGTGTTTACCCATTCCGTAAATTCACGATAAAGAAAGCCTATAAGGAAAAGGAGTTCTTATCTTTGGCAGATATGCAGGCGTTGCTTTCACTTGAACTGAAAGGTATGCAAAAGACGGCACGTGATTTCTTTTTGCTCTCGTTCTACCTTTGCGGTGTCAATCCTACCGATTTGTTTCATTTCCCAAAAGCAGACAAAAAAGGAAATCTTGCCTTTGTGCGACAAAAGATAGCGCATACTGAACCTATGCCGATACATCTACATATCCAACCCGAAGCACAGGAGATAATAGACCGTTATACGGGAAAAGAGCATTTATTGTATTTCGCAGAGCGGTATGAATATGAGACATTCCGCAGAAAAATGAGCAAACTATTAGAGGATATAGGAAAGCAGATAGACCGCCACATCTATTTCTATATGGCACGCTATACGTGGGCAACTTTTGCGGACAATATCGGTGTACCGCACGATGTCATCAGCAAAGCACTCGGACATTCGGATAAAAGTACGGCAGAAAAATACTATATCAGTTTCAACTGGGATAGGGCAAACTCCGCCAACCGACAGGTGATTGATTATTTATTTGGCAAAATGTAATATCCGGATTATCGGTTCAGCGACATATACTCCCACACCTTGCCTTTGCCGTTCCAGTCCTCGTCCGCAAAGAAAAACAGATAGGCAATATCCATTACCTGCTCATCATCGAATTTCTTACAGAAATCCGCATAGGCAGCATTGTATGCTACATACCTGTCCCACGGAGTAGTCCCCTCGGGAAATTTCTTGCCCTGTGTAGCCGTCTCTATCTGCTCCATAGTCCAGTGTACGCCGTGGTGTTCGTTGCCGTCTTTGTCGGTGTAGTGGATTTTCTCTACATCGGTTTCCGCAAACTCTTTGTCATAGTGTGCGCCACACAAGTCCTCGTGCAGGTCTCGCAACAGAGAATGGTACTTGGCAGGGTCTTTCTCCCGGATATACTCCATAGCCGCATTGGTCGTCTCCACCGATTTCCACATCACTTTCTCGCCACCGCCATTCTTAACGGCGGTCTCTATCATACTCTTGTAATTCATACATCAGCAGTTTTTGCAGCCGCAGACACCACCAAATATAATAATGCCACGTAGCCGCGATAGATTATTACTCTCTGTCGGGCGGCTACGTGGCTGTATATAACATTCATCTGTCTGCAAACGTTCTGAATGTTGTGTTCTTACTGACAGAGAGTTTTTTCTTTTTTTCTCTGCCATTATTGAAGTTTACGTCTTCATGTATTCCTGTATTTCGTTCTTGAATTATTCAAAGTCTTTATCAATCCTCTACCTTATTGCACTGCGATTTGTGGTTGCATAGCCTGCGCTTCGGCGGCTTCCTGCTGTTTCTGCTTGATACGCTCCAACATTTTGTCAGCGAAAGGCGAGGTGCTACTCTCCAAGTAGGTCTCCACATCAATTGCTCCGTTCTGTAACAACATCATCAGCAAGTTCTCGTTCTGCGCACGGAATACACCCTGCGACTGGTTCTCAATAAGTGCAAGGTCGAACTGCGAGTTGCGTACTTTGTCGGGGTCGTACCACTTGCTTTCCTCGCTATAGTCTTTGCCTGC
>CAKUYO010000007.1 GCA_934716995.1 uncultured Bacteroidales bacterium
ACATTATATACACTAATTTTGCAGCGTCTTGATAAAAGACAGCGGATATCAAAACCATAAAAACACAACGTAATACCATTTGAAACATGAAGAAACATTTCCTTTTTTCAGTTCTTTTATCTTTTCTTTGCGCAGTCCCCGCTTTGGCATGGGACAATATGTACCTGATCGGTAGTGCGACAGATGCCGGTTGGACTCTTGAAAATGCAGTTGTGATGACCAAAATCAACGATGCCGAATTTGAGTGGTCGGGTGTGCTGCAAGTCGGTGAACTGAAATTTCTGACGCAAAGAAATTGGTGGCAGATGTATGGTCCTGCACACGATGACTATTCTACAGAAAGTACGGACAAGAAGACTTCTTATAATCAGTTGGTGCAACGCAGTACTTATGGTTTGCAGTTCTTTGCTAATGGTGAAAGTACAGACTATGACGATTACAAATTTGGAATTGATAGAGCAGGCTACTATACGTTGCGTGTGAATACGTACACGGGTAAGATTACTACATTTCCAAAACAGATTTATCCGGTGGGAGACGGCTGTGAGGTGGGCTGGAATGATAAAAGCAGTCTTGCACTTGTGGAAACGGGGTTCGCTTCGGAAGTTTATGAGGGTGATTTGACAATCAATACATCGGGTGAGTTGAAATTCCTAAACCAGCAGAAGTTTACCCAATATCAGTATGGACCCGCTGCATATGCAGAGCAAATTGCGGGTATGGGTGTTTATTCCATAGAAGGAAGATGGGAAACCGACGGAGATAACAAATATCGCGTTACCCCCCCCGAAGAGTCTGAATATCATATCGTTGCAGATGTTCGGAATGGACACGGCAACGTACTCAAAGTCTCCAAAAACATTATATTCCAATTTAAGATGGACGCACAGGCCAAAGCGGCTTGGGCGGATATGCCCATGGTCATCCGTTATTGGATGTACTATCAGGACGCAGATGACGCAAATGCGTATGACCATGCGTTCTATCAGACGCTTGCTGCTGATGCGGACGGTGTCTATACCGCTACCATTCAGGCTGTAGCCCCAGTGAAATTCATTATCCAAACCTGTTCGGATAATTATGGACAATGGTGTGGCGATGGCGCACACTGGACCAATGAGATGACCAATAGCGACAACGGTTATACCGCCGACCAAAAGTTCCAAATGGTGTACGAGAACGGACACGTACTGAAGGAAACCGATGCTTTTGATGTGGAACAGGATACCTACACCATCCGTTCCCACAAGGGCTATGCGTCTTTTGCGTGGGCTAACGGTTTTGCTGTTCCCGAGGGCGTGGATGCGTATGTGGGTGCGTGGAAGAACGGGGATATAGAGTTGAGCAGGATTGCGGACGGTATCGTACCTGCCGAGGCAGGGGTGATCCTCTATGATACACAAATGCGTGATATGTATGATGTAACGGCTACATCGGAGAACGCCACAGCCTACTATGCAATGACCAACGACCTGCAAGGTGCGGCTACTGCCGATATTACGCGCGATGAGAATGTGATGACGTATGTGCTGGGCGATATAGACAACGTGGTAGCGTTCTATGAATACAGGGGCGGTTATATGCCGCAGTACAAAGCCTATCTGGTAGCCCACGAGGCACAGAGCGCAGTGCAGAAAGTGCGTATCCGTTTTGCACAAGAGGTTACTACGTCGCTGCCGGACGAGACCGCAGAGACCGGTGGACCTATCTATGATGTGACGGGACGTGTCTATCCGACGCAGGACATCCGCGAACTGCCGCAGGGCGTTTACTTCCGAAACAGAACAAAAACGGTGGTGCTGAAATAGGTCTATCCACCTTATATCAACCTGACATCCACCTGACATCCACCTGACTTTTATTCACTCATTTAATACACAGAAAAATGAAACATTCCTATATCGCTCCCCGGACGGAGCAAATACCATTGTCCGCAGAGTACGCTATGCTGGCTCCCGCTTCGGTGGGGGTGGGTAACGGTATTATCTGGAAACCCGGCGATGTAATTTAATCAACAATCAATACTACTAACTGTTTAATCTAATTGCGTATGAAAACGAAACTTTACGCTCTTTTGGTTGCCACCCTCTTGGTGTGCAACGTGTTTGTAGCCAATGCTACACGTCTTTATCTCATTGGTACCTCCACCGAAGCAGGCTGGGCTCTCAACCTGATGGATATGATGGTCGAGGAGAACGGCTCTTATGTCTGGGTCGGAGACCTCAAAGATGGTTCCCTCAAGTTTATGCTCACTAATATGTCCTTCGGCGATTCTTATGGTGCACCGACAGCCGATGCACCTCTGACCATCGGTACTATGGCACTTGGTGAGAACAAAGATGGTGTGGACAACAAGTTTGCCGTTACGGCCGGTCGCTATAGCCTGACGATTACCTTGGGCGAAACGCCGACTATTGTCGTGGCTGACGGCACCGGTTTGGCAGACAAACGTATCGCCGCTGCCGACATCTATCCCGAAGCCTTGTATGCCATCGGCAATGCCACCGAGGCAGGCTGGACACCAGCCAATGCCGTTGAGATGACCGAAACCGAGTATGGAAAATACGAAGGTGGTTTCTATATCAAAAAGGGCGAAAACCTCGAACTCAAGTTCCTCGCACAAAAGGCTTTTGAGGGTACTCAGTACGGACCTCAAAACGATGGTGAAGAGGTGAAAACCGCAGGCGAGTTCTCTTTTGTGAAAGCCACAGCAGGCGACCCAAAATACCACACCACGTTCACCGCGGACACCTATTTCAAAGCACAACTCGATATTTCTGCAGGCAAGATGACGCTCACTCCTGCTACGGCTCCGGTGAAAGTACTCACCACTATGTGGATTATCGGTAACGCTACCGGCGGTTATAATTTTGATGACAATGCCAAAGAGATGACGCTTGCGTCGGATAGTGTCTGGACATGGACAGGCGATTTGGCAGAAGGCTCGCTGAAATTCTGTGGCAAATGGTGGGTGTGGAACTCCGATTCTTTCGGGGCTATGGCGAATGATACCGAACTGGCTGCCGGTAATATGGCTGTGAAAGTGATTGACGGTTGGGCGATTGACGACCAGTTCAAAGTAGCCAAAGCAGGCAATTATACGCTCACCCTCGACATCAAGGCAATGACGCTCAATGTGGTGGTGAATACCACTCCCACGGCTCTCGCTGAGTCTTCGGAGACGGTCTCTCCCGCCAAAGTGCTCCGCAACGGCAAGGTGCTGCTCCTCCGCGACGGCGTTGCCTACGACCTTTTAGGTAATATCATTTATTAATTTTTCAAACAACACATTATGCGCAAGCGAGAAACGCATGTTCTCCGCGCTGTATTGTTTCTGCTGCTGTTTTCGGTATGCTGCCCCTTGCGGGCGGCTGCCGAGATACGCATCAGCGGTACGGTAGTGGATAAAGAGAAGGAGCCGCTCATCGGTGTCTCTATTCTGGTGCAGGGTACTTCTATCGGTACCATCACCGACTTTGACGGACATTTCTACCTCAATGTGCCGGACAAACGCTCCGTCTTGGAGATCAGTTATGTGGGCTACAAAAAACAGGAGATACGTGTCGGCAACGAAATCAATTTCTTTGTTACCCTTGATGAGGACTCCGAGGCGCTCGACGAAGTAGTCGTGGTCGGGTTCGGCAACCAGAAGAAACTCTCTGTCATCGGTTCTATCCAAGCCCTCGAACCGAAAGAACTGCAGGTGGGTTCGTCCCGCTCGATGAGCAACAACCTCGCCGGTCAGTTGGCGGGTGTCATCGCCGTGCAGCCCTCGGGTGAGCCGGGTTACGACAACTCCAATTTCTGGATTCGCGGTATTGCTTCTTTCTCGGGCAATACCTCCCCGCTGGTGCTGGTGGACGGTGTCGAGCGTTCGCTCAACGACATCGACCCAGCCGAGATTGAGGCGTTCTCTGTGCTCAAAGACGCTTCAGCCTCGGCTATGTACGGTGTGCGCGGTGCCAACGGTGTTATCCTTATCAACACCAAGCGCGGTAGCGTAGCTCCGCCGTCGGTGTCGCTGCGTGTGGAGCAGTCGTTCTCCACGCCGACCAAGTTGCCGCAGTTTATCGGTGCCGCCGAGTATATGGACTTGCTCAACAACCTGCAGTCCGACCCTAACAAGCGTCTTTTCACCAAGGATCAGATCCTCAAGACCTACTACGGCTACGACCCCGACCTCTATCCCGATGTCGATTGGATCGATGCCATCACCAACGACCTCGCTTATTCCACCCGCGCGAACCTGAATGTAACGGGCGGTTCGGAGCGTCTGCGCTATGCCCTCACGGGGTCGTACTACCACGAGAAAGGTATCATGGCGACCGACGAGACCCTGTCCTATGACACGGGCTCCAAACTCAACCGTTTCAACCTGCGTGCGAATGTCGATCTGGATGTAACCAAGACCACGCTCCTGCGTTTCAATATCGGCGGTTACTTGCAGCAACTGCGCAAGTCCAATTCGTCCACCGACGATGTCTTTGCCAAAGCCTTCGAGACCCCGCCTTTCGTCCACCCCGCCATCTATTCCGACGGTACGATACCTATCGCTTCTGCCAACCGCTACAACCCGTGGGCAATGAGTACCCAGAATGGCTACTACCGCAGCACGGCGGGCAAACTTGAGTCCCTCTTCGCTATCGAGCAGGACTTGAAGTTCATCACCCCCGGACTCAAAGCGAAAGCCACTTTCTCATTCGACTATTTCTCGCAGACCTATATGACGCGCGGCAAAAGCCCCGACTACTATAGTGTCGCCAAGTCGCGCAACGACGAGGGTGAACTGGTACATAGTATCCTCAAATACGGTTCCGAGTT
This sequence comes from uncultured Bacteroidales bacterium, assembly GCA_934716995.1. Lineage (GTDB taxonomy): Bacteria > Bacteroidota > Bacteroidia > Bacteroidales > Paludibacteraceae > Colicola. The sequence goes on from CAKUYO010000007.1 coordinate 4,822, forward strand.
CCTTGACCATAGCAGCAATGCCGACTATGGCAACAACAGCATCTATTTCGAGGCTGCCCTCAGTTACAACCGCATTTTTGCGCAGAAGCACGCCGTGGACGCCATGTTCCTCTACAACCTCCGTTCCTACGACAACGGCGACTACCAGCCCTACCGCAACCAGGGTATCGCAGGGCGTCTCTCCTATACCTATGACCGCCGCTATGTGGCGGAGTTCAACTTCGGCTACAACGGCTCGGAGAATTTCGCCAAAGGCAAACGTTATGGTTTCTTCCCCTCGGGGGCGATAGGTTGGCTGATGTCGGAGGAACACTGGATGGAGGACGCACGCGATGTGCTTTCCAAACTCAAACTCCGTGCTTCTATCGGTTTGGTCGGCAACGACAACATCGGCGGCTCGCGCCGTTTCGCCTATATCACCACCATCAACCGCAATGCCAACGGCTATAACTGGGGCTACACGGGCGATGTCTGGTACCAGGGAATCCAAGAGGGCGAAGTGGGCGTGAGCGACCTGACGTGGGAAACCTCCCGCAAAGCCAATGTGGGCTTCGAACTCGGTCTCTTCAACGACCTCGACCTGCAGGTCGATTTCTTCCAGGAACTGCGCAGCAACATCTTTATGCAGCGCAATACCATTCCTACCCAGGTAGGTTTCCTGAGCAATCCGTATGCCAATTTCGGCAAGGTGGACAACCGCGGTGTCGATCTCTCGCTCACCTACCACCACCATTTCGAAGCGGGCGTAAATCTCTCTTTCCGCGGTACGTTCACTTATGCCAAGAATACCATTCTCGAAATCGACGAACCGGAGAGTGTCAAGGGCACCTACCGCAGCCAGACGGGGCAGTCGATCAACACCCTCTACGGCTATTGGGCGGACGGGCTTTATACCGCCGAGGACTTTGATGCCGACGGCAATCTCGTTTCCGGGCTTCCTGTGCCCGAGTTGGGCGCAACCGTCCGTCCGGGCGACATCAAATACCTTGATATGAACGGCGACGGCAAAATCACCAACGAAGACCAGGGCTATATCGGCGGCACCAACGACCCGCGTATCGTCTATGGCTTCGGGGCGAACATCGATTGGAAGGGTATCGACCTCAGTTTCTTCTTCCAAGGGACGGGCGATTCGTGGCGTATCATTGGCGGCGACGACTATTTCATTCCCGGTTCCGGTCAGGGCGTGCTTGGCAATGTCTTCACCAACTACAACGACCGCTGGACGGAGGATAACCCCTCGCAGGACGTATTCTGGCCGCGCTTGAGCGAGTCCACCAACACCAACAACAATGTGGCGTCCACATGGTGGAAAAAGAACATGTCCTTCCTGCGTCTCAAGAGTATCGAACTCGGCTACACCTTGCCCAAGTCGGCTCTGCAGAAGATGCACGCCAAGAATTTCCGTATCTTTGTATCGGGCAACAATCTCTTCTATTTCTCGTCCTTCAAACTCTGGGATCCGGAACTCGCCACCAACAACGGTCTCCGTTATCCCGCTATGCGGTCGGGTATGATCGGATTGGAGGTCGGTTTCTAAGACGTATAGTATGTCTTATACCTGGTGCTGACAAGTCTATGTTAAACGTATGTGATTTGTATGTGATTCGTATGTGATTGGGCTGTTTTTGCTTGTATTTCAAGCAGAATGTATCAGCCCCGAATATTCGTCAGCACGGCATATTAATTGTTAATTCTTACTTGTTAATTGAATATGAAAAAAATAGTATATACCATTCTTACCGCCCTTTTGCTGCTTCCTGCGGCATCGTGCAGTTTCTTGGACAAGGAGCCCGATACCGAGTTAACCCTCGAGATGGTCTTCAACGACAAGACGCGCACTATGGGATGGCTGGCGAATGTCTATTCCGACATACCCGATCCCTATATGGGCTACGCGCGTTTCCTCGGGTGGGATATCCTCGGCGATGATATGACCCCCTCGGAGCGTTGGCGCCAGTGGAACTGGAAAGTCATACCTTATTTGCTTGGCGAATGGACACCTACCAGCGACTGGGACGGCAACTACTGGGCTTCGCTTCCGCAGCGTATCCGTGAAGCCAACATCTTTATCGAGAACGTCCACGCCCTCCCCGACCAGGGTATCTCCAATCAGGAGGTTGAGTATATGAAAGCCGAGTGCCAATGTATGATCGCCTACTACTACTGGCTTTTGGTCAATACCTATGGCGCTATCCCCTTCACCCCGGGCGTTATCTATTCAACGGATGCCGCTGCCGCTGACCTCCAGATCGGGCAAGTGCCTTACTATACGGTCATCAACTGGTGCGACTCCGTGCTGCTCAATGTGGCGGACAGGCTGCCCGCCAAGTACAGCAGTGCGCAGAAATACGGGCGTGCCACTTCCGTTATGGCGCTTGCCATTCGTGCCCGTATGCTTCTCTATGCCGCTTCGCCGCTGGTCAACGGCAATACCGACTATGCGGGTTATACCAATGCCGACGGTGTGGAGATATTCTCGCAGACCTACGACCCCGAGCGCTGGCGCAAAGCCGCCGATGCCTGCAAACTGCTCATCGAGACGGCTGAGGCTTCGGGCTACGAACTTTATATCGAGCGCAACAAAAACGGTGACATCGACCCATTCATGTCTGTGCAGAACATACTGCTTGCCAAATACGACGAGGGCAATACCGAGATTCTCTTTGCCCGTCCGGGCGGTTGCGACTATACCGAATACGAGAAGCATATCACCCCTGCCAACTCGGGCGGATCGGGCGGTCTGGGCGTTACCCAGTCCCTCGTGGACGCTTTCTTTATGGAGAACGGTCTGCCCATCTCCGACCCCGATTCCCACTATGAATCCACGGGCTTTGAGGAAAACGCCGTAACCAATGATGCCACTTCGTGGGACGAGGAGATCAACGGCGGGGCTGTTACCTATCCGCATACCTGCAAGATGTATTGCCACCGCGAACCGCGTTTCTATGTCGCCGTCTCGTTCCACAATTCCTACTTCACGCAGGAGGAGCGTACCTTCAATTTCCTCAACGGAGGTGCCGACAATATCCACACCCACGATGCGCCGCAGAACGGCTATCTCTTGCGCAAGAAAGTACACCCGAAGACCCATGTCAAAGAGGGCAATTTCCAATACCGTCCGGGTGTCCTCTACCGTTTGGGCGAAGCCTATCTCAACTATGCCGAAGCCCTCAACGAGTGCGACCCCGGCAATGCGGAGATACTCACGTATCTCAACAAGATCCGTCAGCGTGCGGGCGTCCGCACCTACACCACGGGGGCTACCAACTCTGCCGAGATACACGTGGATATGGCACAGGACGCTATGCGCGAGACTATCCGCCGCGAACGCCGCGTGGAACTCTGCTGCGAGGGCTTGCGTTACGACGACCTGCGACGTTGGAAACTGGCGGAGACCGTCCTCAACGGACCGCAATACGGTATGAACTTCAGCGGCAAGGACGAAACCAACTTTTTCCAACTCACCGCCTACCAGACGCGTGTGTACCGTCAGTCCTACTATTGGTTCCCTATTCACCAGAACCAAATGGATAAGAACGCCAAACTCGTCCAAACCCCGTTCTGGAAATAACCCGATAAACGGAAATAGCGGAAGTGCTTGATTTTGTTCCGCCGTAGGCGAATAAGATTTATGGCAATTCAACTGTTTCCCACAATGAGATTTACTTGGATTTCTTGCCGCTTGCGGCAAAGGAAATATAAATTACAGACTCTATGAAAAAACTTCTATATATCGCCCTTGCGGCACTATCGCTTGTCGCCTGCAAGCCCGAGACCGTACGTTTCGACATTCCGCAGTTGGAAGACGAGATGCATATCCGTGTCTCGGTGGAGCGTGTCCAACTGCGCCAAGCGGCTTCGGCTGATACGGCAGTGGTCTTCTCGTGGGATATTCCCGCGCTGAAAGACGGCATTACCGGTTACGAATACTATTTCAAGATGGACATATCGGGTAATGGCTTTGCCACCTCTATCTCGCCGATGTCGGTGGACGGCGGCAACAGCATCGCTTTTACCCACAAGCAAATCAATGAGATGCTCGAGAACTGGAACATTACTACCGGTACTTGGGCGGCTGTTGATGCCGAAGTCATTGCTGCCCCGCTGGGACTTGACCATTATACCAAACCGATGCTCAGTACCGTTACTTTCGAGGCGATGGGGTATGCAAGTATTCTCTACCTTGCCGGTTCTGCCACCTCGGTCGGCACCGACTACACCAAGGCGCTTGCTATGAGCAAGGTCGCAGGGCAGGATGCCTATACGTGGACGGGCGCATTGGACGAAGGAGGGTTCCTTTTCTTGGTTGACCGCTCCGACACTACGGCGGTCTATGGCAAAGCGTCCTCCGAAGATGTCCTTGCCTATCGGGAGACGATAGCGCAGGCACAGACCTTCTCTGTCTCCCGCGCAGGCTACTATACTCTCACCGCTTCGCTGGCGGATATGAGTCTTGCGCGTGTCGAACCGCTGTTTCTCTTCGGTTCTGCCACCGAGGGCGGCTGGTCTTTGCCCGATGCCACGCCTATGACCAATATCACAGGCAGCACCCTCACATGGAGTGGTATCCTTTCGGCGGGGGAACTGAAATTCCTCTGCGAACCGGATCCCGCTTTGCGTGATTTCAACGGCGCATTCTATATGGCGGCTAATCCCGATGCCGTTGCCGACAGTGTCTCCGATATGATGTTTGTCAAAGATGGCAATCCCGACCAAAAATGGCAGGTACCGTCTGCGGGAATGTACAAGATAGACATCGATCTGGCACAGCACAAGGCTACCTTTACCCGTGATGCTGACTTTGAACAACTGCCCTACAAACAGATTTGGATTTGGGGCGACGGCTCTCCTGCGGGTTGGAACTATCCTTTCCACGAGAAGTTTGTTTATACGCCTTCCGAGGGACGGGGTATCTTTGTCTGGACAGGCGAACTCTATGCCAATGAAGGCACCGAGAAAGCCGTTAAGTTCCCGCTCTATGACGGTACCAACAATAGTGCTGATGCACCTTTCTTTATGGCACTTGAGCCGTGGACGGAAATCGAAGACGGGGCGGAATATGCTATGCAGTATGTTTCCAAAGGCACTCCTGACAACAAGTGGGTGGTTACTTCCCCCGGTAAGTACAAAGTAACGATTGATGTATTAAGTCTTACTGTTAAATTCGAAAAACAATGAGCAACCGAATGAATATCTTTCTATTAACTCTTGGTGTACTCGCTCTCTCGGCATGCGAGCAGAAGATTGACACCGGCTGGAGTATCGACCAAGTAAAAGACGATCCTGTCGTCGAACCTGTCAAGGTGCAGGAGCATGCGCCCCTCTATTGGACGGTGTACGAATACTGTTTCGAGGCGGAACATGCGGGTACCGACCAGAATATGCCCAAGAATATATGGGAAGCCAATATACGTTGGGTGTCAGAGAACCTGCTTCCTTATGGATATGATATGATCGTTACCGACGGATTTATGTCTATGTACAACGTGCCATCGGCAAACAGTCAGGGCTATATGACCCACTATGGTCCTTACGCGCTCAAAGAGTTGGTGGCGTTGTGCAAGCAGTACGGGCTCAAACTCGGTGTCTATGACAACCCGCTTTGGATTCACGGCAGCGACGACATCATCATCGACGGCACCAATATCCGCCTTGGCAGTCTCACCTACGACCCCGAGAAAGATAATGTTCTTCGCCCTGATGCGCCTGCCGAGAACGAGATCTTTAAGTGGCTTGTTCCCTCTCACCCCGGTGCAAAAGAATACATCGACGGTTTCTTCAAGTACTATGCCGAACTTGGTGTACACTTTATCCGTATGGACTTTATGTGCCTTTTCGAGACGGGTACGGGTATGGGCAATGATGCCCGCGGCTATGGACGCGATGAGTATCTGCTTGCCCTCCAATACATCAACGAATCGGCAACCAAGTATGGTGTGTTCACCTCTATCGTCATGCCCAACCAGAAGAACCATGCTGAAGCCGAAGCGCGCTATACCAATATGATGCGTGTTACTGCCGACTCGTTCTGCGGGCGATGGAGTGCTTTCTCAGGTACTACCCCCGATGACCCCGACGAAAACTACGAGCATTATGGCGAGTCGGTTTATTTCCGCCGCCGCGGACAGATAGATGACGACAAATGGCCTACCTGCTACAACGTATTCGATGGTATGGTTTATTTCTCGGACATCGCAGGGCGCGGCAAACTTATTATGGACGGCGACTTCACCCGCCTTACCACGCTGAATAACGACGATGAGTGCCGATCCGTCATCTCGCTCCAACTGGTGGCGGGCGGTCCCGTGGCGTGTGCCGACCAGTATAGTTCCACCAATATCGACCATTGTGTGCAGTTTTATCAGAACGAGGAACTGCTTGCCCTCAACAAGGACGGCTTTGCGGGGCAACCCCTCTCGCGCGACCTTAACAGTACCGACAGTCAGATTTGGACGGGGCAGATGTCAGATGGCGATTATATAGTAGCCCTTTTCAACCGTGAGAATACCGAGCAGACACGCTTCTTTGCTATCAATACTCTTGGTGAAGAGTCTATGCTGGTACGCGACCTCTGGGAGCATACCGACCTTGGCAGACAACGCAATCTCAACTACACCATTCCCTCCCACGGCTGCAAAGTGTTCCGCCTCACCAAAGCAGAATAATCTAACGTCTAATCTCTAACAGCCGCAAGGCGGTCTTTACAATGAATAGAATCCTTTCAATCCTCTCTACCCTGCTGCTGACAGTCTCGCTGTCGGCGGCAGAGCAACTCTCTTCCCCCGACAACCGTCTCTCTATGTCTTTCTCTACCGACGCCGACGGACGTATGACCTATTGCCTCACCATGCAGGGCGACACCCTTGTCCGTCCGTCTCACTTGGGCTTGGCTCTTGAGAACGACCAACTCCTCACAGGCTTCCAAATAGTCAATACCGAGCGTAGCACTTTCGACGAGATATGGACTCCTGTCTGGGGTGAAGAAAACAAAATCCGCAACCGGTACAATGAGTTGTGTGTTTTTCTCCGTCAGATGCCGCAAGACCGCTATATCTATATGCGTTTCCGTCTCTTCAACGAGGGCTTGGCGTTCCGTTATGAGTTCCCGCAACTCGGCTTGGGCTACTTCACTATCCTCGAAGAGAAGACGGAGTTTGCTATGCCCTCCGACCTTACCGCCTACTGGATACCGGGCGACTTTGACACGCAGGAGTATATGTACACCCGCTCCCGTCTCAGTGAGATACGCGCCAAGAGTGAGGCACAGCGTCTCGGCAACCTCAGCCAGACAGGTTTCTCCGATACAGGCGTGCAGACGGCTCTGTTGCTCCATACCGACAACGGCGTATGGCTCACTATCCACGAGGCGGCACTCATCGACTACTCGTGTATGCACCTCAACCTCAACGACACCAATCTTGTCTTTACCTCGTTCCTCACCCCCGACGACCAAGGCAAAAAGGGCTATATGCAGACACCCTGCCATACCCCGTGGCGTACTGTCCAAGTAGCAACCGATGCGCGTGAGGTTCTCGCAAACCGTATGACCCTCAACCTCAACGACCCCTGCAAGATAGAGGACACCTCATGGATTCGTCCGATGAAGTATGTCGGCGTATGGTGGGAGATGATCAACGGCATGAGCAACTGGTCCTACACCGACGATTTCCCCTCCGTCAAGATAGGGCAGACCGACTATGCACACGCCACACCGCACGGCAAGCACGGTGCCACTACCGACAACGTATGCCGCTATATCGACTTTGCAGCCAAGTATGGCTTCGACGGTGTCCTTGTCGAGGGCTGGAACATCGGCTGGGAAGACTGGTTCGGACACCAGAAAGACTATGTATTCGACTTCGTTACCCCGTACCCTGATTTCGATGTGGAGAAAATCCACCGATATGCCAAGGAGCGGGGTGTCAAGATGATTATGCACCACGAGACGTCCGCATCCATTCGCAACTATGAGCGTCATCTTGATACCGCCTACACGTTTATGAACCGATACGACTATCCTGCCGTGAAATCTGGATATGTAGGCAATATCGTTCCTGTCGGCGAGACCCACTATTCCCAGTGGCTCAACAACCACTACCTCTATTGTATCACCGAGGCAGCCAAGCACCATATCATGGTCAATGCCCACGAAGCCACACGTCCCACGGGTATATGCCGTACCTACCCCAACTGGATAGGCAACGAGTCGGCTATGGGAACCGAGTACCAGGCTATGATGGGTATCCGCCCGGGACACACATGTATCCTGCCCTTCACGCGTCTCAATGGCGGACCGATGGACTATACCCCGGGTATCTTCGAGATGGATATGTCCAAGATGAACCCCAACAACCACAACCATTGTCTCACCACTTTGGCAAACCAACTCTCGCTCTACGTAACTATGTACTCACCCCTTCAGATGGCGGCAGACCTCCCCGAGAACTACGAGCGGTTCCCCGATGCTTTCCAATTCATTCGCGATGTGGCAATCGACTGGGACCAATCGTGGTACCTTGAGGCGGAACCGCTGGAGTATATCACCGTTGCCCGCAAGACCAAGGGCAAGGACGAGTATTTCGTCGGTGGCACCAACGGCGAGCAGGCGCGTACCTCGGACATCCGTTTGGATTTCCTCCCTGCAGGCAAGAAGTACATCGCCACTATCTATGCCGATGCCCCGGACGCCGACTACCGCACCAACCCGCAGGCATACACTGTCACCACCAAGCGCGTAACCTCCAAATCCAGACTCTCGCTCTATCAAGCCCCCTCCGGCGGCTACGCCATCACCCTCCGCCCTGTAGAGTAATGTGGAATAAAGAATTATGAATGAAGAATTATGAATGATGAATGCAATCAGCCGAGACATCTCGGCTGATTTTTATTATATTAATGGCAATTAACGGATACGCTTGTCAGTTCTTGCATATGTGGAATAAAAGTCGTAATTTTGCAGCGAGAAAGGAGAAAAGATTATGGATAATGCTATTGAGATGAAGACGGTTACATTGTGTATGCCTGCTGTGGATGTGAAGTTTTTGAATGCCCTGAGCAAACGAATGGGATGGAAAAAGGTGTCGCAGAATGTTGTAAATCCTGTCTCAGATATGATTAAACCTTCTGCCAAAGCGAAAAAAACAGAGTTGGATTTGGCATTGGAGGATGTGCAGAAAGGTGATCTGCAGACATTCAAGTCTGTTGAGGCATTGATGGACTACTTAAATTCGTAGTATGCAGTACGAAATTAAAGTGAAAGGTTCGTTTAAGCGAGCCTATAAACGTTGCCTGAAACGTGGGTTTGATGCTGCATTATTGACGGAGGTTTTGACTATTTTGTCCACCACTGGTTCTCTTCCTGCGCAATACAGACCTCATAAATTGGTCGGGAAATATGCCAACCTGTGGGAATGTCATATTCAACCCGATTGGTTGTTGGTGTGGGAACAACACGATGAAGAGTTGGTGCTGATATTGATTGATACAGGTACGCACTCGGATTTGTTTGATTGATAGATGACCGACACAATATGAAAAGGAAGTTCCGTATGGTGCTTCCTTTTTTGTTTCACATAGTACCTTTATCTGACCGGCAAAAATCAGGAAGCCCCCAAAATATGCAGAAAAAACGGGGCGGGGTTGTGTATGTTGCTAAAAAATTGTAACTTTGCACGCTTGTTTTGTGCGCATTGTGCAAAACATAGAATGATAGAATAACCGGAATATGGAAACTTTTGAACAACTCTGCCAACAGAGGCGGTCTATCCGCAAATATACCAATCAACCCGTTGAGAAAGAAAAACTCGACTATATTCTGCGCTGTGCGCTGATGTCGCCGTCGGGCAAGCACCTGAACCCGTGGGAGTTCTATGTGCTGACCGATACCGACAAACTGCGTCAATTGTCGGCTTGCCGCACCTATGGAAGCGGTATGTTCAATACCGCTATGGCGGCTATCGTCGTGGCATTGGACGCTTCGCTTGCCGACACATGGCAGGCGGACGGAGCCATTGCCGCACAGAATATCCTCTTGGCTGCGGCGGAGCAGGGGCTCGGTGCCTGCTGGTGCCATGTCTATCAGCGCGAAGGTGCGGAGGAGTTGGTACGCTCGCTGGCGGGAATCCCCGGGAACCTCAATGTGTTGTGCGTCATCTCGCTCGGCTACAAAGACGAGGAACGCCGCCCCTATGACCTCGACAAACTTCCCTATCAAAAAGTACATTGGGAGACCTCCCAAAACCCTTTGGAGGAGGGGCTTGCAGAGTAATCCTTTCACTAATGTGCAGTGCGGCGCGTGTTGCGCCGCAAGAAAGGTTTTGTCGGTTTTGTTTTTGAAAGTTTATCTGTTAATATTATAAAATGTTAATATAAAACACCACAAAAACTCGCTAACCACAGGACATCCACAGGACATCCACAGGACAACTAAGAACGAATATAAAACATAATAAAGGTTAACGTCTGCGCAGCAAACCATTAACATAAAATCACCAACGTGCAACCACTAACGTTTGCAACGCAAACCGCTAACATTAAATCACCAACGTGCAACCATCAACGTTTGTCTAAGCAAACCACCAACGTGCAACCATTAACGTTTGCGCAAGCAAACCAAAAACACGAAGTCAGAATATGAAACCCATCATAGCCATCACAGCCGGCGACATCAATGGTGTCGGCTACGAGGTCATCCTCAAATCGATCAGCGACCCGCATATCTGCGAGATATGCCGCCCCGTGGTGTACGGCAATGCCAAAGTGGCACGCCGGCACGCTCACACGCTCGGCGAGGAGTATTCCAACATTCAGTTCAACCTTATTGACAGCCCCAAGCAGGCGAAAGATGGTCGTTTGAACCTCATCACCTGCTATGCCGATGATACGCCGCTCAGTTTCGGCGAGTCCACTCCCGAGGCGGGCAAGGCGTCGTTTGCGTCCTTGGAGCGTGCGTGTGCCGATCTGAAAGCGGGGCTCGTCGATGCCCTCGTTACGGCTCCTATCAACAAGGAGAATATCCAGTCCGACACGTTCCGTTTCTCGGGGCATACCGAGTACCTCACATCCGTTTTCGGCGACGGTCAACAGGACAGCCTGATGATGATGGTCAGCGAGACAATGCGTGTAGCACTTGTCTGCAACCATGTGCCTATTGCCCGTGTGCCGCAGATGATCACCGAGGAACGCATCCTTGCCAAACTTGATGTCCTCAATACCACCCTGCAAAACGATTTCTCTATCGAAAAACCGCGTATCGCCGTCCTTGCGCTCAACCCCCATGCCGGCGACAACGGTTTGATAGGCAAGGAAGAGCAGGAGATTATCCGCCCTGCGGTGGAGAAAGCCAACGGGCAGGGAATCCTTACGTTCGGACCCTATTCGGCGGACGGTTTCTTCGGCAGCGGCAAGTTTGCTCATTTCGATGCCGTGCTGGCTATGTACCATGACCAAGGGCTGATACCCTTCAAGGTGCTGGATATGAGCGGCGTCAATTATACGGCGGGGCTGTCCGTTATCCGCACTTCGCCCGACCACGGTACCGCCTACGACCTCGCGGGCAAAAACGCTTCCAACCACCAGAGTTTCGCTCATGCGCTCTATATGGCTATTGACCTTCTGCATACGCGTGCGCTCAACCGGGAGTTGAAGAAGAACCCGTTGCCTTTTACCCCGCACGAGGAACGTGAAGACCGCCGTCCGCGCCGTGAGTTCGTCGATTTCAAGACCACTCCCCCCGCCACTTCCGCCGAATAGTTTGTTAGAGGCTCTTATGCCGCAAGCGGCAAGAAAAATAAAGGAAAACCGAACAAAATAGTTTTCTTTCATTTTCTCAATTTTTCGCGAGCGCAGCGAGCAGGAGATTTTGTCCTACGCACTTGCTACCGCAGTGCGAGAGAAATAAAAGAAATAAAGGAAATAAAGGAAATGTTTTTGGTCAGTTGTTGATGGTTGTTGACCGAAATACATTTAGCGGAAAGCGCGGCGCGTGTTACAGGGTTCCCGCAAGCAACGCGCAGTGGGATGTCGGTTGCGCCACAAGAAAAGTTTTGCAGGTTTTGTTTCTTATAGAGATAAAGACTATAAAATAAGTTAATGCCTTTTCCATATAAGTTCCTTACAAAAGTAAGGTGGATGGTTATAGGATAGGCATAGGATAGGTAATACTTTGAAATGTGAATAAAATATAAAAACTAAATATGACAAGTAAAGAAATCAGACAATCCTTTTTGGATTTTATGGAGAGCAAAGGGCACCATATCGTCCCCTCGGCTCCTATGGTTATCAAAGATGACCCGACGCTGATGTTCACCAACGCCGGTATGAACCCGTGGAAGGGTATCATTCTGGGCAACGACCCTATCAAATATCCCCGTGTAGCCGACTCGCAGAAGTGCCTCCGCGTCAGCGGCAAGCACAACGACCTCGAGGAAGTCGGACACGATACCTACCACCACACTATGTTCGAGATGCTCGGCAACTGGTCGTTCGGCGACTATTTCAAAGAGGGCGCTATCGACTTTGCGTGGGAGTATATCGTCGATGTGCTGCATATCGACCCCAAGAACCTCTATGCCACCGTCTTCGAGGGATCGCCCGAAGAGGGACTGGAGCGCGACAACGAGGCTGCGGCTATCTGGGCGAAGCACCTGCCTGCCGACCATATCCTTGAGGGCAACAAACACGACAACTTCTGGGAGATGGGCGATACCGGACCTTGCGGTCCCTGCTCCGAGATTCACGTGGACAGCCGCTCCGAAGAGGAGAAAGCCGCTGTGCCCGGGCGTGAACTGGTCAACAAAGACCACCCGCAGGTCATCGAGATTTGGAACCTTGTCTTCATGCAGTACAACCGCAAGGCGGACGGCTCCCTCGAGGGGCTGCCCAACAAGGTTATTGATACCGGTATGGGCTTTGAGCGTCTCGTGCGCACTTTGCAGGGCAAGCAGTCCAACTACGACACCGATGTCTTCCAACCGATGCTTCATAAGATAGGTGAGATTTGCGGTTGCGAGTATGGCAAAGACGAGAAAACCGACATTGCTATGCGCGTCATTGCCGACCATATACGTACTATCGCCTTTGCTATCACCGACGGCCAGTTGCCCTCCAACGAGAAAGCGGGCTACGTTATCCGCCGTATCCTGCGCCGTGCCGTGCGCTACGGCTATACGTTCCTCGGTCAGCGCGAGGCGTTTATGTACCGTTTGGTGCCGCAACTCATCGAAGATATGGGCGACGCCTACCCCGAACTGCGCAAGCAGGAGCAGCAGATTATCCCCGTCATCAAGAGCGAGGAGGAGGCATTCCTCCGCACCCTCGACAAGGGTATCTCCTTGCTCGACAAACTGATGAAGGAGGCAAAAGGCAAAGAGATTTCGGGTGTCGATGTCTTCACCCTCAAAGATACCTACGGTTTCCCGCTCGACCTCACCGAGTTGATTCTCCGCGAGAACGGATTTACCACCAATGAGGAGGAGTATAATAAGGCTCTGGAGCACCAAAAAGAGATGGGACGCTCCGCCAACAAACAGGACCTCGGCGACTGGGTAATCCTCCGTGAGGGCGATACCGAGTTCGTCGGCTACGATACGTTGGAGGTCGAGACCCGGGTGCTGCGTTACCGCAAAGTCAGTCAGAAAGGCAAAGAGTTCTACCAGGTGGTGCTTGCCAAGACGCCTTTCTATGCCGAGATGGGCGGTCAGGTAGGCGATACGGGTTCGCTCGGTACGGCACGTATCATCGATACCAAGCGTGAGAACAACCTCGCCGTGCATATCTGCACCGAGTTGCCCGATGCCATCGAGCAACCGTTGGTAGCCAAAGTGGACGCCGACCGCCGTCAGGCTATCGCCTGCAACCACACCTGCACCCATATCCTTCACTATGCCCTCCGTACCGTCCTCGGGCAGCACGTAGAGCAGAAAGGCAGTCTCGTTACGCCCGACTCGCTCCGCTTCGATTTCTCCCACTATCAGAAAGTTATGCCCGAAGAACTGCGTGAGGTGGAGCGGTTGGCTAACCAGTTTATCCGTATGGACTATGCCCTCGAAGAGAGCCGCCATACCCCTATTGCCAAGGCGCGTGAGATGGGTGCGATGGCGTTGTTCGGCGAGAAGTACGGCGATGATGTGCGTGTCATCAAATACGGTCCGTCTATCGAGTTGTGCGGTGGCTGCCATGTGTCGTCCACCGGTCGTATAGGTGCGGTGCGTATATTGATGGAAACGAGTGTTGCTGCCGGTGTACGCCGTATCGAGGCGGTTACTGCCGCCAAGGTGGACGAACTCTATTTCGCCCAGCAGGATATGCTTGCCAACCTGCGCGGTCTGCTCAACAATGCGCCCGATTTGGCAGGTGCCGTGCAGAAAGCCATTGCCGAGAATGCAGGGCTTAAGAAAGAGATTGAGACCTATATGGCGGAGAAACTGGAGCAGTACCGCGACCGCCTTATTGAGCGTGCCGAGGATTACAACGGTATCAAACTCGTCCGTGTGCAGGGCGAGGTGCAACCCGATATGGTTCGTGGTGTGCTGCCGCTCTTGCGCGGAAAGTTCACCGACGTGCGCTTTGCTGTGGTCGGTGCCACCGAGTGGGAAGGCAAACCGATGATTTCCGTCTTCCTTTCGCAACCGCTTGTGGACGCCGGTCTCCATGCCGGTCAGATGATCAAGTCGGCTGCCAAGCACATTCAGGGCGGTGGCGGCGGACAAGCCTGGATGGCTACTGCCGGCGGTCGCAATACCGCAGGTCTCCGGTCCGCTATGGAAGAACTCCTCGCCGCACTGAAATAAGAAAGTACCGCTGAGGTAATAATTCCTAATTCCTAATTCTTCATTCATAATTACTTGAAGACTCTCACTCGGCATTTGCCGGAGAAATATCGTTCTGCAGTCCGTTTCGTGTGCGTCGGCGCATTCGGAACGGCACTGCAGTATGGTATCTATTATCTGTTCCTCTCGCTCTTTGAGCGTTTCTGTCCCGAGATGAGCGTCAAAGTAACGCTCGCTTTTACATTGGGCTTTGGTATTGAGATGATTAGCAATTATTTGCTGACCAGTTTCTATACCTTCCGTACGCGTCCTAATATCAAGAACGCAGGCGGTTTCCTCTTTGGGCGGCTGGTCAACTATTTTATCCAACTCGGCTTCCTCCATCTCCTTATATATATAGGGATGTCCGAGGAATTGTCGGGTATTGTCGCCATCGCCCTTGCGGGTATCGTCAATTACTTTGTGCTGGTACCTTTCTATGGCAAGAAGAAATCCGAAAAGAAAGGCTGAATATGCAGATCTACAAGGCAAATATCCTTTTTACCCCCACACCGCAAGCCTTTGAGGTAATCGACCACGGTTATATCGCGGTCAGCGGAAGCGGTTTTGTCGAGGGGATTTATACCTCCCTGCCGGAGCGGTATGCAGGTGTCTCCGTCATTGATTTCGGGGATAGTCTGCTTGTCCCTGCTATGAACGATATGCACGTCCATGCCCCCCAGTACCGCAATATGGGGTTGGCGATGGACCTCGAACTGTTGCCTTGGCTCAATACCTACACTTTCCCCGAGGAAGCGCGTTTTGCCGATACAGGGTACGCCCGTGAGGTGTATCGCTGTTTTGTACAGGATCTGATCCGTTTCGGTACGATGCGCTCGGTCGTTTTTGCTACCGTCCACGGAGAATCGTCCCGTATCCTTACTGACTGTCTCGATCAGGCGGGCTTGGGTGCCTTGGTGGGTGTGGTCGGTATGGACCGTAACTGTCCTGACAACCTGTGCAATACCCCTGCCGAGACGGTACGTGATACCGAAGCCCTGTTGGCGCACACGGCGTCTATGCCGCGTGTAGGTACTATCGTAACCCCCCGTTTTGTACCGAGTTGTACCCCCGCCATGATGACTGCCCTCGGCACTCTGGCACACACCCGGCATCTGCCCGTGCAGTCCCATTTGAGCGAGAACCGCTCCGAGATAGCGTGGGTCAGAGAGTTGGAACCTGCCTCAACCTGTTACGGCGACGCCTACCGCCGCTATGGTCTGTTCGGCGATACGCCTACGCTGATGGCGCATTGTGTCTATACCGGCGGCGGGGAATTGGATCTTATGGCACGCCACCAAGTATATGCCGTCCATTGCCCGACCTCCAACTGCAATCTTGCTTCGGGCATTGCGCCTGTGCGCCGGTTGCTCAGCCATAATGTACCCGTCGTCCTCGGCTCGGACATCTCCGGCGGACATACGCTCTCGATGTTCGAGGTGCTGCGTTATGTGATCCAGATGTCCAAGATGCAGTATGCTGCTTCCGAGGGGCAGTTGGCACCCCTGACGTTGAGCGAGGCCTTTTATCTCGCTACCAAGTCCGCTGGCAATTTCTTTGCCGCTTGTGGTATGGACAGGGTGGGTTCTTTCGAGAAAGGCTATGCTTTCGATGCCCTGCTCATCGGGCAGCATCACCCCGATTCCCGCTCTGCTTTGGAGCAGTTTGTCTACACGGGCGACGACCGCCAAATCATCCGCCGTTTCTGCCAGGGACAAACGATTGTACCATTTGATAATTGACAAAGGAACAATTTACAAATTTACACACTTACAAATTCTCCCTGCCATGCAACATATCATCACCCCGCCGAACAAACGCCTCGTCTGGTATCTCTCTATGGAGGAATACCTCGCCCAACACATATCCGATACTGAAAACCCCTCCTCTGAAGGAGGGGGAGGGGAGGTCAGGCAGGAGTCCTTCTTCACATGGATAGTCC
The DNA here is from genome assembly GCA_934716995.1 of uncultured Bacteroidales bacterium. GTDB lineage: Bacteria > Bacteroidota > Bacteroidia > Bacteroidales > Paludibacteraceae > Colicola. The sequence continues at coordinate 21,574 of CAKUYO010000007.1, forward strand.
CTCCTACGGTCATCTTCGGTCGCCATCAGGTGATGGAGGACGAGGTGAATATGGACTATTGCCGTGCCAACGGGGTGCAGATGTATCGCCGCAAGAGCGGGGGGGGCTGTGTCTATTCCGATGCGGGCAATCTGATGCTGTCGTATATCACTCCCGATACCCGTTCCGAGCAGGTGTTTCAGCATTATTTGGATAGTGTGGCGGGCGCATTGCAGCAACTCGGTTTTGCGGCTGCCAAGTCGGAGCATAACGATGTCCTTGTCGGCGACCGCAAAGTGTCGGGCAATGCCTGCTATGCCCTGCCCACAGGCACTATTGTCCATGGCACTATGCTCTTCGATGTTGATTTTGCGGCTCTCCAGCAAGCCATCACTCCCAGCCGTGAGAAACTTTCCAAACACGGTGTCCAATCCGTCCGCCAGCGTGTCGCCAACCTAAAAGACCTGAAAGCCCCTGAAGTCCTTAATGACCTCAAGGCACAAGCCGCCCTGACCGACATCCACGCTCTCTCCGACTATTTCATTTCTTCTTTCTGCACCTCCTCCCGCACGATCACTCCCGAGGAAATATCCGCCATCGATGCTCTTGAGCAGACCTATCTCTCCCCCTCATTCATCGCCGGCAAGTAAGTAAGACCGATACCCGGTGTACTCACATTAAAGTAATATCTTTATACAATTTATGCAATATGTTTAATGCATAAACTGTATAAACAGCGGCTTATTTGCCTTGCAAAAGCCAATTCTTTCTACGTCCTTTCTACGTCTTTTCTTCGTAATTGGTATTACGAAGAAAGAGAGTGCATATTCTGCATAATTTTGGAAGGATATTTTGATACGGTTACCTTGTCCTTTAGCCCATTGCACATTAGTTTAGTGCAAGTGGGCTATGGGGCTTGAAAAATCAATTATCAAGAATAAAATTTGCATATGTCGAAAAAAAACAGTAGTTTTGCAGACAAAATATACCATATAGTTATGCCACAAATAAGTGATTTTTACGGGATTTTGATTTGGATGAACTACAAGGATCACATGCCACCACATTTTCATGCATGGTATGGCGATTATCGTTGCATTGTGAATATCAAAGACGGGGTGGTAAAAGGCGAGATGCCGGGGGGCGTGCGCTTCGAATGATTTTGGAGTGGTTGGATTTGCATCGTGATGAGTTGATGGAAAAATGGGAGTTGGCACAGAGCGGTGCTCCACTCGGCAAAATAGAACCTCTTAAATAAACGGAACTATGTTTTTGGAAGTTACACATGCCGAATATCTGGAAGGCTACAAATTACGGCTCACTTTCAATAATGGTGAGACGAGGGTCGTTGATTTGTCTTCGTCTCTTAATGGAGAAGTGTTTGCTCCATTGAAAGACATTGAGTATTTTAAGCGTTTTTCAATCAAGTTTAATACGGTAGAATGGGAGAACGGAGCCGATTTCGCTCCCGAGTATCTCTATGAATTAGGTAAAACGGCTTAAACTACGTTTTTCTCCCTATTATAGCCCGTTACGCAATTATACATTGCGCAACGGGCTTTGTTTTTATATTTTTCCCGCTGCGGGTATAGGAAAATATAGAAAACTATGTTGTATAACATATAAATTCTTCGGTACATGCTCTTTCTTTTTGCGACTTTATTTATAGAAACCCTTGCAAACATATAATACTAATGATACGCAAAAACAAACTCTTTTCGATTGTTGCTTTGTGCTTTCTGCTGTCGCTGCAGGCAATGGCGCAAGACAAAGTGGTGAGCCTGAACCTCAGCCGTGCATCCCTGCGCGAGGTGATGACCGCTGTCGAGACGCAAACCGACTATCGCTTCTCCTACCGCACGGCGGTGCTGAGCAACGACTCCGCCAACATCACCATTCAGCGTACCCTTTCGGTGCGCGACCTGCTGCGCGAGGTGCTGCCCCCGCGCGGACTCGATTATGAGATGGCGGGGCAGACCCATATCGTGTTGCGCAAGCAGGAGCAAACCGCAGCCACTGCCGCTCCCGCGGTGGTGAATGGTACGGTGTATGACAAACAAGGCGAACCGATTATCGGTGCGAACATCATTATTGCCGGCACATCCACGGGTACGATCACCGATTTCGATGGGAATTTCTCTATTGAAGCCGTAGCGGGACAACGCCTGCAGGTGTCGTATATCGGCTACCGGTCGCAGGAGATAGCCGCGGCGCAGAATATGCGCGTGGTGCTCAGCGAGGATACCGAGCAGTTGGACGAGGTGGTCGTCGTGGGTTATGGTACGCAGAAAAAAGTGAACCTCACCGGTGCGGTCAGCGTGGTGGACGCCAAGGACATCTCCAACCGCTCCGTCGCCAATGCCGCACAGGCGTTGCAAGGTGCCGACCCCGGACTGAACATCGTTGCCAACAGCGGTTCGCCCGATGCGGGTATGCAGATCAATATCCGCGGTGTGAGTTCGCTCACCAGCGGTGCTTCGCCCCTCGTGCTGATTGATGGGGTGGAGGGTAGTCTCAGTCGCCTGAATGCCAACGATATAGAGAGTGTCTCTATCCTCAAAGACGCCAGTGCGTCGGCTATCTATGGTGCAAAAGCCTCAGCGGGTGTGGTGCTCGTTACCACCAAGAACGGTGCGGAGGGCAAGGCGAAGATTTCCTACTCCTACCGTGCGGGCTGGAGCCAAAACACCACCTCCACCGACTATATCACTACGGGCTATTGGTCGGCAAAAATCAACGATATGTTTATGACGCCCAAGGACGGGCGCAACTATACGGGCTACACCGAAGCCGACTATGCAGAACTCGAGGCGCGTCTCAACGACAAGACCGAGAACCCGGCGCGGCCGTGGGTGGTGCAGCAGGCGGACGGCACCTACAAGTACTATGCCAACTTCGACTGGTACAACTGGACCTACCGCCAAAACCGTATGCAGCAGGAGCATAACCTGAGTATCAGCGGCGGTAATGACAAAGTCAAATACTATGTCTCGGGGCGCTATTTCGACCAGGACGGTATCTTTCAGCAGGTCAACGACTACTACAAGAACTACTCCGTCCGTGCCAAACTCACCGCACAAATCAAACCGTGGGTGCGGTTTACCACCAATACCAATTTTTTCGCCTCGCACCGTTTTTTCCCCGGTATGTCGTCTATGGCGAATATGCTGCGTCTGACCTACGCCCACGCTTTGGCGTGCGTTCCTGCCACCACGCCCGAGGGCTATCCTGTCTATTACAACACCAATGCCAACCGTACCTCTACGGTGATGGACGGCGTGAGTGCTATCTTTATCAACAACAAACATCGCAACACCAATCTCGACCGAGAGATTGTTACCCGCAACCGTTTTGATTTTGACATCATCCCCGACTTGACGCTTACCGCCGAGTATGCCTATTCGTTCCGCTATCGCGAGTACCGCAACCGCTCGGCGAATGTGCCGTATTCGCAGAAAGCGGGCGAGGTGTTGTGGCTCACTACCGAGAAAGCGCAGGACTATTATCAGGAGCAGTACTACCGTGTACAGAACCACAATCTGAATATCTACGCCACCTACAGCCATACCTTTGCGGGCGCACACTCGCTCAAACTGACGGGTGGCGGGCAGTTCGAGACCTACGAGCAGCGCAGCAGCAAGGCGCGCCAACTGGACTTGTCCGACACCGAACTCGACGCTTTCAACCTCGCTACGGGCGAGGTTACCGTCCTCGACGGCAGTATTGCCGAATATGCCACACTCGGTTTCTTTCTGCGTGCCAACTACGACTACGCAGGGCGTTATCTCGTGGAACTCTCCGCACGCGGCGATGGTTCGTCCCGTTTTGCACCGAAGCACCGCTGGGTGTTTGTGCCGTCAGCCTCGCTGGGCTGGCGTATGAGCGAAGAACGTTTCTGGCAGCCGATCAGCAACGCATGGAGCAACAGCAAACTGCGTTTCTCCATCGGCAGCCTCGGTAACCAGAACATTGACGACTACTACACCTATATCGAGAGTATCCGCACCGGTGAGACCATCAAATATACCCTCGATGGCAAGACACTGGCATATATTGCCAGGGAGGACGACCCGAAAGCGTCTGACTTGACATGGGAGACCGTTACCACCTACGACCTCGGTTGGGACTTCGGCTTCCTGCGCAACCGGCTGACCATGAGCATTGACGGCTATATCCGCGATACCAGGAATATGCTCTGTGCGGGTATGAAACTGCCGTCGGTCTATGGTGCCGACGAGCCGCGGCAGAACATCGCCGATATGCGCACCCGCGGTTGGGAGTTCTCTATTGGCTGGGCGGACTCGTTCCGTGCGGGCAAGCACCCGTTTGAGTACAGCATCAGTTTCGGTCTGAGCGACTATGTAACCGACGTTACCCGCTACAACAACCCCTCGAATATCCTTACCGACTACTATACCGGTCAGCGTCTCGGCGAGATATGGGGCTACCACGCCGACGGACTCTTTGCCTCGCAAGAGGAGGTCAATGCCTATATGGCAGCCGTCGATGTGGACCACTCTACTATGTACGACAATATCATGCACGGCTCTCTCGGTACACCGGGGTTGCAGGCAGGTGATATCCGTTATGCCGACCTCAACGGCGACGGTGTCATCTCCTACGGAGCCAACACCCTCGACAACCACGGGGACCTGAAAGTGATTGGTAACACCCTTCCGCGCTACAACTACAATATCAAATTGTCGTTGGCGTGGAACGGCATCGATTTCTCTGCTTTCTTTACAGGCGTGGGGCATCAGGACTGGTATCCGAGTGGTAATGCCATCTCTTTCTGGGGACCGTACAGCCGTCCGTACTGCTCATTTATCCCGACCAATTTCCTTTCTCAGGTTTGGTCGGAGGACAACACCGGTGCCTATTTCCCCCGTGCACGCGGTTATGAGGCACTTGAGGAGGGCTATTCGCTCAATGCCACCAACGACCGCTATCTGCAGAATGTGGCATATTTCCGTTTGAAGAACCTCACGCTCGGTTATACCGTTCCGCTGCCTAAGAACAAGGTGGTCAGCAACTTGCGCTTCTATCTGTCGGGCGAAAACCTCTTCTATTTCTCGCCGTTGCGCAAACACTCCAAGTACGTTGACCCCGAGCAGGCCACCTCTTCCGACACCAAGTATGCCAACTCGGGCGTAGCCTACAATTTCAACCGCACCTTCTCCATAGGCGCAAGTATTGATTTCTAAAGAGATACATTTATGAAGAATCACAATATAGAAAAGCGCGGGGGGCGTGTCAACGCGCAGTGGGATGTCGTTTGCGCTGCAAGACAAGGTTTTGCAAGTTTTGTTTTAATCTTATGCGGTCTCCTGTCTCTCGCAAGTTGCGACAGTGTTCTCGATCGTGTCCCCAAGGACACCACCAACTCCGCTACTTTCTTCAGCAACGAGAGCGAATTGCGCCGCTACACCACGCAGTTCTATACGATGCTGCCCGCTGCGTCCGACCTCTACAACGAGCCGTCCGACCTCACGATCAGCAACAGCCTTGCCGACGTGGTTCTCGGTACGCGCACCATCAATTCGGGCGAAGCGTATTGGCAATGGGAAGACCTGCGCCATATCAACTATTTCTTGCAGCATGTAGGGCAATGCACCGAGGACACTGTCGCACGTAACCACTACACGGGCGTGGCGCTATTCTTCCGTGCCTTGTTTTACTACGACAAAGTGCGCCGCTTCGGCGATGTGCCATGGTATGACGAACCTGTCAGCAGCAGCGACATCGCCCAACTGCGCCGCCCGCGCGAGAACCGCACACAGGTCATTCAAAAGGCATTAGCCGATCTCGACCGTGTCGTGCCGCTTATGCGTACCGCCCACACGCCTTACGAGGTCAACCGCTATACCGCTCTTGCCCTCAAAGCGCGTATCGCCCTTTTCGAGGGGACATGGCTCCGCTACCATCAGCAGGGCGACGAGCAGACAATCCAAGACCTGCTCACGCAAGCCGCTGTGGCTTCCCGTTCCGTCCTCGCCCAAGGCGGATACTCGCTCCATATCGGTGGCACGCAGCCCTATCGCGACCTGTTTGCATCGCTCACTGCCGACCCCGACGAGGTTATCCTCGCCCGTGCCTACAACGCCACGATCTCGCTTACCCATAACGCTACTTCCAACCTGCGCTGTCAGTCCGAGGGGCAGTGCGGGGCTACCAAGCATCTGCTCAACCAGTACCTGCTCGCAACAGGCGAACCCTATACCAACATAGAGGGCTACGACACCATCTCACTCCACCGCGAACTGTCTGACCGCGACCCGCGTCTGGCGCAGACCATATTCGTACCGGGGCGGTATGTTGCGCTCAACAAGACCGAGGTTGAGCCCTACACGTTCTCCACATCGCCTACGGGCTACCAACTCATCAAGTATGTCCTCGAAGATTCCTATGGCTACAATAAGTCCGACAACGATATGCCACTTTTCCGCCTGGCGGAGCAGTGCCTTGTCTATGCCGAAGCAAAAGCCGAACTCGGGACGCTTACGCAAGCCGACCTTGATATATCGCTCAACCTCCTGCGCGACCGTGTCGGTATGCCGCACCTCACGCTCTCGTCGCTTACCGCAGAGGACTCGTATCTGCAAACCCTCTATCCGCATATCACCCGCACCCCGTCGGCGCAACGTGCCGCCGTGCTGGAGGTGCGCCGTGAGCGGGCGGTGGAACTGGTGCTGGAGGGCTTCCGCTACGACGACCTTATGCGTTGGGCGGAGGGCGAAGCCCTGGCGCAACCGATGCTCGGTGCCGCTTTTGCGGGAGAAGGCAAATACGACCTGTCGGGCGACGGCAAATCCAATCTGATTCTTTGGCAGACCAAGAAACCCTTTGACCTGACATCGATATTTCTGAAAATAGGCACAGACATCGTGCTTTATCCCGATGGCGATAGGGGTGCCAAACTCGTGCACGGCACGTTGGAGCAACCCGATGGAGGACGGAAATTTGAGGACAAACACTACCTTTATCCTATCCCGCTCACCGAGATTATCCTTACCGAGAACGCCCTCACGCAAAACCCCGGCTGGGAGTGAAACTCCATAAAAAGACTCCGTTAATGATCGTTAATTAGCCATTAATTGAGTGTATCATTTACGGCAACGTGAAGCGTAAGGCGGGTGTGCGTAGCACACTGAGCGCCGTAGCGAGACGAAGCCCAGTGGGCTGAGTAGAACTCCTTAAAAACACACGGCAACGAGATTTGTTGATCTGTTGTTGATAGTTGTCGACCAAAGCATTCGGTTTTGCATAAAATTTATGTCTAATTTATGATAATACGGCGTAGCCGTCCGTTCAAGAAACACATACAAACTAAAAATAAAACACCAATGAAAAAACTATCCATTCTATCTCTCGTCCTGCTCTTTGCCGGACAGATGTCCGCCACTACGTGGTTCGTACGTCCCGACCTTACCTCCACCGAGGGCGATGGTCAGTCGTGGGAGGGTGCGCTTTGCCCTGCTGATTTTCAGAAAGTGCTTACCGGCGGTATGGCGGAAGCAGGCGATGTGTTCCACCTTGCAGGCGGAGTATATACCCCCGTCAGCAACACCGACATCTATACCATCAAGACGTCCGTAACGCTCATCGGCGGTTATCCTGCCGGTCTGCAGGGTACTGCCACTCCGTCGCTTGCCTATCCGTCTGCTACCCCTACCGTTTTCTCGGGCGACAAGAACGCCAACGGCAAACCCGATGACGGCGACTTGCAACACGTGGTTTGGATCGAGTGTGCCGAACCGGTCGTACTGCAAGGTATCGATATGACCAACTGCTATTTCGAGACCGAGACGGCGTATGGTGCGGGGGCGCTCTATATCCGCAACAGCGCGAATGTGGTGGTACGCAACTGCCAAATATACAACAATCTCTCCGACGGCAACGGCGGTGCGGGACTCACTTTCGAGGGCGGTATGCTCCATCTTATCGACTGCAACCTCCACCACAACACGGCTTTCAGTCGTGGCGGGGCGATGCTGATGCAGACCTACACCTCCGAGGACAAGTCGGTCGTTACGGAGTCCACCTGCGTGGCAGAGCGTTGCTCGTTCTGCTACAACAGCCTCTCTACCACCAGTGCCGACGGCAAATACGGTGCGGCTGTCCAGATCCGTGCAGGGCATTTCTGGGGTGTGAACACTACCATCGCCAAGAACGTGGCATACTGCAATGGTGCGGGTATCTCGATGAGCGGTACCGACGATGTACATCTCATCAGTTGCACCCTTGGCGACAACACCTGTCTCCGTGTGGGCATCGATACCAACAAGCCCTTTGCCTACGGCACATCCGTGCGTATGTCCCAGCACGACAAACTGTGGTTCGTCAATACTGTGATGCTTGAGGGCGATCTGGACAAAGGCGACAAAACCAATCCTACCGTTTATACCGAGAAACTCACGGGTATTTCCCTTGATACCCTTTTCACTTCGGGCGGTTTCAACTACCTCGGTACGTTCAACAACGGCGAGAAGAACAATAAAGACTCTGTTTGGGCGTTCTGCTGGCGTCCCAACGATCTCTATACCGTTCCTGCGCAGGTGCGCCACTATGCCGACTATTTCGGCACTAACGAGCCTACCACGGACAACGGCGGTTTCGCTTCCACTATTCAGCCCGTAGAGACAATCGAAGGGGCTACCGTTGCCGACCTCGAAAAATGTGTCAAAGACTGGGGCTGCCCCGTCTCGGTCAATGTGGCTCTGGACGGACGCGGCTACCTGCGCGAGGCGGTGGCTGTCCGTGGCGCCATGGACCCGAAAGCCAATCCGTACACCGCCCTGCCTGCTGTCCGCTCTGACCGGAAAGCGGTCAAAGTGGTTCGCAACGGGCAGTTGCTCATTCTCTCCGAGGGTAAATACTATAATCTGTTAGGTACGCCTGTTCAATGAAAAGAAGTGTTGTTCTGATTGTGCTCACGGCGTTGGTTCTCGCAGCCAACGCCGCTACGCACGTGGTAGGCACCTACAATATCCGTATTGCCACCAAGCGTGATGTGGGTGACAAGAACTGGTCGGTGCGCAAACCTTTTGTGGCACAAACGATAACGGATAACCGGTTGGATATACTGGGTATCAACGAGATAGCCAACCATACGCAGGAAGACGACCTCCGTACGCTCCTGCCCGGCTATACCCTGGTGGCGTACGGGCGTGAGTCCGCCGAAGCCAGTCATGGCGAGCGGGTGGGCGTGCTGTTCCGTACAGCGAAATACACCCTTTTGGACAGCGGGCATTTCTTCCTCACCGAGAACCCCGACCGCCCCGGTCTGGCGTGGGACGCTGCCTATAAGCGCGTGGCGGTGTGGGTGTTGTTGCAGGACAAGCGCAGCCGTGAGGAACTCTTCGTCATGTCCACCCACCTCGACTACAAAGGTACCGAAGCCCGCCGTATGGGGGCGGCACTCTGTATTGAGCGGGCGCAGACCCTTGCGCAAGGGCGCACCGCCGTCATTATGGGCGACCTGAATGCCGAGCCCTATGAGACCGATGTCCACTCGCTTTTTGCCGCTGCAGGGTTCCAAGATGCACGACAAGTCAGCCGCACCAAACCCCGTGGCACATACGGTACGTTCTCCAACTGGCTGCCCGTCTCCACTACCCAGCGTATCGACTTTATCTACGTCCTCAATGCCACCGTCCGCTCCTACCATGTCGTTGCCGAGGATTACGGTCGTCCCCTCCTTCCCTCCGACCATAGATTGGTGGTAATCAAAATGACTCCCCCAACCCCCTCAAAGAGGGGCTTGCAGAATGAGAAATTAATGGTCAATTAATGGCTAATTATATGTTTAATTAACGTCTAATTACACGATAATTAACGTTTCTATACGCAAATGAAAAAGATATTTTTAGGAATCTTGCTGTTCCTCCTCCCCCTCTCTGAGGGGGTTAGGGGGGAGTCCTATCATTTCGCGGAGTACAACATCCGTCTCAACTCTACCTCCGACACGGGCGACCGTGCATGGGCGAACCGCAAGCAGTATGTGGCGCAGATCATCACCGACTATGCTTTCGATGTCTGTGCGCTCAACGAACTCAAACCCGACCAGAAGAAAGACCTCCTCTCGCTCTTGCCCGACTATAAGATCGAGTCATGGGGGCGCGACTCCCACATCATCGGCGATGTGGGAGAGGGGGTTGGTGTCCTCTACCGCAAGGACAAGTTCCGTCTCTTGTCCTCGGGGCATTTCTTCCTCGCGCCCGACATCACCAAGTCGGCTGTCGCATGGGATGCCAAGTTCCGCCGCCTCGCCGTGTGGGCGCAACTGCAGGACAAGACCACGGGCGACATCTTTTTCTATTGCGCCACCCACCTCGAGCAGGCGGGGCAGGTTGCCAAGCGCAAAGGGGCGGCGCTGGTGGTTGAGCAGATGCTTGCTGTTGCCGGCGACTATCCCTGTTTCATAGCGGGCGATTTCAACTCGCAGTCCTCTGTCGATGCCGTCCATCTGCCCTTCAAGGCGTATTTCCAAAGTGCCTACGACATAGCCGAGACCGCTCCCAATGCAGACGGCTCCTACTGCAACTGGCAGCCCTCTTCCACCCACCGTATCGACCACCTCTATGGTCGCTATTATCGTGCCCTCTCCTATACGATGATCACCGAGGACTACGGTCGTTCCTGTACGCCGTCCGACCACCTGCCCCTGATGGCAGAGGTGGTCTTTACCCGCCGTCCGCAGACTATCCCCGTCATCACATCGCTCACTGCTGCCATCGCGGCTTCGTCTCCCGGCGACACTATCGACCTCGGCGGGCAAACTGTCAGCAACGAGAATATCAAGATACCGCATTTCCTGACCATCACCAACGGCACTCTTGACGGCTGTACGCTTACCGTCCCCTATGCGCTGCATGTGAGTCATTGCACTTTCACACACTCCGCTACGGCCATCGCTGCCAACGGCTATGCCATGCGTGCTGCCGACTGCCGTTTTACCGACTGCACTACCGACCTCTCGGGGGCGGCTGTCAGTAGCAACGGACGTCTTGATCTTACCCGCTGTCTATTCTCCAACAACACCGCCGCACAGGGTGGGGCGGTTGCCCAAGTGGGAAACTACTGGGGCGCAATGTTGCAAGACTGTGTCTTCTCCGACAACTCCGCCAAGGATGGTTCCGCCCTCTATCTTACCAAGACTGAGGAGATAAGCATACATCGGTCGGCGTTTGTCCGCAACCACGCTACCGAGACAGGTGCCGTCTCGCTCAACGACCCCACTACCGCTGCGCACCTGCAGTGCGTCAATTGCACCTTTGCCGAGAATACCTCCCATGCCGCCTCGTCGTTCAAGAACCCGCTTTTCGGTGGTTCGTCTCTGCGTGTCTATGGCGATACGGCTACCGTCCTCACGCTCATCAACACTACCTGTACCCGTGATACCAACGTCTGTCTCACTACCGCAGGCGCACCCGTATCCAACTATTATGGTGCGGCGGTCGTCCTCTCGCAGGGCAAACTCAAGACCTACAACAGCCTGATAGTCAATCATTATTCTACTGCAGCGAAGTCCGATCTATACATCTCCGACAAAGCCGGGCACCTTGCGGACGTCCATACCGTCTATACAGCGGAGCAACCCGATAATGCCGCCATCGGACCAATCTCCTATCAAGACGACATGCCCTTTGTGCCGCTCCTCAAAGATACCTATGCGGGTATTCCTCTCGTCTGCCTCCTTGCTGATGACCTCGCCGAGCAGACTTTCGGCGAAGACATCACCGCCGACGGCGTACTCGATGCTGCCCTTACCACCGACTGCCTCGGCAATCCACGCCCTTCGCCTGCCACTATCGGCTCTGTTGAGTACCAAGCCCCGCAGGCTATCCACCCGACATCCACCCGTCAACCACCCGTGTTTGGCAAGTATCTGTACAACCACCAAATCTATATCACCGACGGCACTGCCACCTACAATCTGTTAGGAACTATTATACATCGTGCTAATAAGAGTAGGTGATTAGTAGGTGATTCTGCATAGGATAGGCTTAGGATGCGCTTATGATAGACATCCGTTTTTCACCCCGATATAAGCATAGTTGGCATATTTCTCCGCCGTAGGCGAATAAGATTTAGGGCAATTGGATGTAAAAACAAAGATTTACTTAGATTTCTTGCCGCTTTGCGGCAAAGGAGTTTTATATCGAACTCACGTTAAACAAACAATAAAAACAACTCAATAACTAATCGTATGAAAAAACTTTTTCTTTCTATGGCACTTCTTGCTGCCATCTCCGCCACTGCGGAAACCCGTGTCGAAACGTTTGAACCCAAAGAAACGAACAACAACAAGACCTACAACACCGAGGCATACACCTCGGTTTGCCAACAGGCTTCTTGGACAACCCTCTACGGCGGTGTCTGCAAAAACCAAGGCAATATGGGAGTCGATAATTATGTAGCCGTTGTACGTGCTGCCAAGTCTTCGGAGACAGGTTTCGGCTATATCGAAAGCGATTCTATTTCGGGCGGTATCGACAGTCTGGCATTTACATGGAACTCCAACGGCGATGCCGACTGCGACCTCGACATCCGTATCTATATCAACGGAGACTCGGTCGGCGGTATTTATCATATTGATGAATATAAGTCGGAGGCTCCTTTCTACACTTATTCTGTAAAGAACATCAGGCACGAAGGGAATTTCGTCATTCGCTTTGAGAACCGCACACCTTACGAGGGTACAAAGAACAAATTCCGCCTCGTCATCGACGACCTTACTTGGACTACCTACACCGCTCCCGAACCGGAGAACCCTACTGCCATTGCCGACCTTGCTACTGCACCTGCTTTGGTGAATGTCTATACCCTCGACGGTTGTCTTATCCGCTGCGCCGTGGCTGCCGACAAAGCAACCGATAATCTTGAAAACGGCATTTACATCATCAATAACCGCAAGGTAGTCATTGCACACTAAAATAATTCTTTGTACCTTTGCACCCTGTTATCCCGACAGGGTGCAAAGTATCTCTCTTGTGCTGCACAAATGTCCTACGCACACGCTATGCGGTGCGAGAGAAATAAATGAAATTAAAGAAAAGAAACTATATTTTGCATACACTTAATACATCAAATTCCTTTATTTCTTTAATTTCTCTCGCGCCGCTGCGCAGGCGCGTAGGACATCTCTATACCCGATAATGCCTTTTAATGGAACTTTAACGGGCATTAATGGAGCAAAAAGAGAATTATACGGAGAATAATGACCGAAGAACAGTTGCTTACACGGCTCCGCGCAGGCGACAGACAGGCGTTCGAACTCATCTATCGTGAGTACGCACCGCGCCTCAACGCCTACTGCCTCAATATCACCAAGTCCGCCGAAGATGCGCAGGATCTGGTGCAGGAGGCGTTTGCTGTCCTCTGGGAGAAACGCGATACGGTTCGCACGGGGATAGCCTCTTTCCTCTTTGCGGTCGTCAAAAACCAACTCATTACCATCTTCCGCCGCCGTATCCACGAGCCGCAGTACGAAGACTATGTCGAGTATGTCAACGATATACGGCTCTCTACGTTCCGCGAACCGATGCTCTACGATGAGTACCGTCATACCGTCTCCGGGATTATCCGCTCGCTTCCCGAGCAGCAACGCACCGTCTTTGTGCTGCATCGCTTGCAAGGCTTGTCCCACAAGCAGATAGCCGCCCAACTGCATCTCAGTGAGCAGACCACCCGCAACCTCCTCTCTTTGTCCCTTAAAGAGATTCGTCAACAACTACAAAACCGCATACAATAGTGAATTTGTTCAAGAAGTATTTTACCGACAGGCTTACGCCCGATGACCTCCGCGACCTGCGCCGCGAGACGGATACTATGACCGACGACCAACTTGCAGAAGAGATGCGCCGCCTTTGGATGCAGTCGGCTCCCGTGCCGGTAGCCGCACCGCACCGCCGCCGTTATATCGTCTCTGCCGTTGCCGCCTCAGTGGCAGTCGTTCTCTGTCTCGCCGCGGGGCTGCTCTTTTTTGCCAAGCACGACGCACAGGGTATGCTCTGTGTGCAGACTGCTGCCGACGAGATGTGTACGCTCTCTCTGCCCGACGGCTCGCGGGTGGTGCTCAACGGCAACAGCACGCTCTCGTATTCGCCTGCCGATTTTACAACGTCTTCACGTGCGTTGCAGTTGGACGGCGAAGCCTATTTCGATGTGCAGACCGATCCCAAAGCCCCCTTCGTCATCACCACCCCCTCTGTCAGCGTGCAGATCCTCGGTACGGCGTTCAATCTCTGTTCCCGCACGGATGCCGCTGCCGATATGCTCTTTCTCGAGCGGGGTAAAGTGTCGTTCCGTGTCTCCGATACGGGTGCCGACTATATCGTTACACCCAAGCAGAAGATTACCCACAACCGCACTACGGGTGAGGTCTCTTTGCGCCATTCGGATATGCCCGACTGCGCACCATGGCGCAAAGGACTGATGGCTTTCGACGCAACGCCCTTGCGTGATGTGATGGCGGAGTTGGCTGACCGATATGGCGTGCATATCTCTTACACCTCTATCTCCGACGAACCCTTCACGGGTACGCTCCCCGCCAACGACATCAACGAAGCACTCCGTATCCTTTCCCTCTGCTACAACATAGAAATCACCTCCACCCCCGATACCCTCATACTATCCAGTAAATAAACTTATCAACTTCTTAAACGAATTAAACTACGCATAAACTCATAAACTTCTAAACCCATAAACTAAATATGCCCTACCTCCTTTTCCTCCAGCACTTCCGCGAGGCGACCGGCAACCTGCTCTCGCCTTTTCTTCTTGCTGCCTCCGACTTTATCGTCGGCGTTCTGCCTGTTCTCATCATCGCTTTTGTCTATCTCTGTATCGACAAGCGTCAGGGCTATTTTATGATGACAGCCATGTGGGGCACCTGTGTGGTCAATCAGTTGCTCAAGAACACTTGCTGCATTTACCGCCCCTGGATACGTGATGCGTCTATTGTGCCGTACGGCAACTCTATTCAGACCGCCACGGGCTACTCTTTCCCGTCGGGGCATACCGAGTATGCCACTACTTTCTTCGGATCTATTGCCCTCTGGCTGCGCCGCTGGTGGGTATGGGTGCTCTGTATCCTGTCGGTACTGGTCATCGGTTTCTCGCGCAACTACCTCGGTGTGCATACGCCCTACGATGTCGGCGTGGCGATTGTCGAGAGTATCCTCATGCTCTGGGCATTCAGTGTTCTCTTCCGTTGGCTGGAGCGTAATCCTGACAAAGATATTTGGGTGTTGGTTGGTGGTATTGCCTTTCTCATAGCCTACCTCCTCTATGTCTCCTTCAAGCCCTATCCGATGGACTACAACGCTGCCGGACAACTCATTGTCGAACCCAAGAAAATGATAACCGACTGCTACTATGCCGCCGGTCTTGCTTTCGGTGTGCTCACGGGTTGGTTCGTTGAGCACCGCTATATCCGTTTCTCTGTGTCGGGCAAATGGTCTCGCCGCCTTCTCCGCTTTGCCTTTGCCGCTGCGGCTGTAGTCCTTATCCAGAAACTACTCATTCCCTATCTCCTGACTTTCTGTTCCCCTGATATAGTCCTCCCGCTTGCCAACTGCCTGATGGTCTGGACAATCACCCTCCTTATTCCCCTCTGCTCTATTATTTTTTCGCATCTGTAATGCTATAGCCTGCCGTTTGTATTTCCCCTGTATAGAACAAACAAGCACAATAGCAGTACAAAAACAAAGAGTGGTAGGGTAGTGGTAGGGCGATACCTCCGACATCGGACGCTGTCATCTGTTCTGCTTGTTCCCATTTTTCGACATAATTTTGGATGTATTTATGCTTAATTTGTGGTAATACGGTGTAGCCGTCTGTTCAAAACATCCCGTATCTCGGCTATTTGAATGATTTTTGACCATATTTACATAGAAAGTGCGGCGCGTGTTACAGGGTTCCCACCAGCAATGCGCAGTGGGATGTCGGTTGCGCCGCAAGAAAGGTTTTGAATGTTTTGTTTTTATAGGTTTCGTTATATCGAACTCACGTTAATTATGCTATTATTTTGATGCAGTTGCCCTGTGTATATGGCAATCCTCTTGCGTATATCAAAAATAAGTCGTACCTTTGCAGCCCAATTAGGAAAATTTACACATTTCCTGATTTACAAATTATAAGAAAGAGGATGGATTTGACTGCTTGCAACCTCTATAAAAGAATGCTAAAACCTTGTGCCACAAGACCAAAACAGTCCCTTGTGGCTTATTTTTTGTTATATCCCTATCGGATACAGAGATTATGAACTACTTATTTACATCAGAGAGCGTCGGCGAAGGACATCCCGACAAAGTGGCAGACCAGATCAGTGATGCTATCTTGGACAATTTTCTGGCACAAGACCCGCGCAGCCACGTGGCATGCGAGACCCTCGTTACTACCGGACAGGTCGTTGTGGCGGGCGAAATCACCAGCAGCGGCTATGTGGACATCCAGCAGGTGGTGCGTGATACCATCAGAAAGATCGGTTACACCAAAGCGGAGTACAAGTTCGAGGCGGAGAGTTGCGGTATCCTGACCGCTATCCACTCGCAGTCGGCGGACATCAATATGGGCGTGAGCCGCGCGACGCGTATGGCGCAGGGGGCAGGCGACCAGGGTATGATGTTCGGTTATGCCACTGCCGAGACCGAGAACTATATGCCGCTCACCCTCGATATGGCGCACACTATTGTCTATACGCTCGCCCGCATACGCAAAGAGGGCAAAGAGATGACCTATCTCCGTCCCGACTCGAAAAGCCAGGTTACGATCGAGTACAATGAACACAACGAACCCGTGCGTATCGATACCATCGTTATTTCCACCCAGCATGACCCTGGTGTAAGCCAGGAGCAGATCCGCCAGGATATGATTGATATCGTCCTTCCGCGTGTGGCTACCCGCGATGCACGTTATACCCAGTTGCTGCAAGGGGAGTACAAACTGCTTGTCAATCCGACGGGCAACTTCGAGATCGGCGGTCCTCATGGTGATACGGGGCTTACCGGGCGCAAAATCATTGTGGATACCTATGGCGGTCGCGGTGCACACGGCGGCGGCGCTTTTTCGGGCAAAGACCCCTCGAAGGTCGATCGCTCGGCTGCGTATGCGGCACGTTGGATTGCCAAGAATATGGTGGCGGCAGGTGTGGCACGCGAGATGCTTGTCCAGGTCAGTTACGCCATCGGCGTAGCCAAACCCGTGAGCCTGTTTGTCGATACCTACGGCACGGCGGCAAAGGGTATCAAAGACGCGGATATCGTGCGTGTTATCAACCGCCTGTTCGACCTCCGTCCTGCGGCTATTGCACGCGATCTGCACCTCTGCGAACCGATCTACGAGGAGACTGCCAAGTACGGGCACGTGGGGCGCACACCGGAGATCGTGGAGAAAAACTTCGTCGGCGAGAATGGCAAGCCGATTACCAAACAAGTGGAACTCTTTACGTGGGAGAAACTCAACCGCGTGGAAGAAATACGTAAAGCCTTTAAGTTATGACCAAACCCGTCAGACAAAGTCTGCTGGTCGGTGCGATAGTCCTTGTGGCAGTCGCACTTGATCAGGCACTCAAAATCTATATCCGCACCCACTATGCCCTCGGTGAGGCACATCCGATAACCTCGTGGTTCTGGCTCTGCTTCGTTGAAAACGACGGCATGGCATTCGGTATCGAATGGTTCTCCAAGTTGGCATTGACCCTCTTCCGTATTATCGTAGTGGGCTTGCTCGGTTGGTATATCCACATCCTTATCCGCAAACACCATCCCCGCACGGGCTACCTCGTCTCGTTGGCACTCATTATTGCCGGTGCATTGGGCAATATCGTGGATTGCGTGGCGTATGGCAAAATCTTCGGCTATGCAGGCTGGATGTACGGCAAGGTGGTGGATATGCTCTATTTCCCGCTGATTCATAATAGCGCAGGCGAGGTGCTGTTTTTCCGACCGGTATTCAATCTTGCCGACTCGTGTATCACTTGTGCCGTAATCATTATCCTGCTTTTCTATCGTCGCGACCTCAACGACTCGCTGGAGAAAAAGGACAAGCACGCTCCGCAAAGCGACTCAAAGACCGAATAATATGCGCCGTCCAATCCGATATGCTTCATTGTGCATTGTGCATTGTGCATTGTGCATTGTCCTCTGCGGCTGCCGCCCGCGGGGAGTTATCTCGTCGGGCGAGATGCGCAGTGTCCTCCACGACTTGCACCACGCCGAGGCGGTCTTGCAGGTGGCGGGCTACAACTACGGGCACGATGAGGCGGTGGCAAAATACTACCAAGAGATATTGGACGCCCATGGCATTACGCAGGCGCAGTTCGACAGTTCGCTCGTCTGGTACACCAACCACCCGCAGCGTTTCGACAAGATCTATCCCCGTGTGGTCAAAGACTTGGAAGCCGACCGCGACGAATGGCGTGCGCAGCACGAACTGAAACAGACCCTGCTCAATACGCAGGCGGAGGAGACCGAACCGCAGCCGCAGAAAAAATCGTTGGAAGACCTTTGGTGGGAACTGCAGCACGGCTTGCCTGTCCGCTATCTGATGGGTCTTCCGCAAGATTATCCTGCCGATACACTCCCGCCCGTCCTTTCGCCTGTCGGGGGAAATATGCATAATATGCAATTTGTGGAGTTGTAATACCGATTACGTAGAAAAGACGTAGAAAGGACGTAGAAAGAAAACGTTTTTGCTATGCGTTTATGCACTTTTTGCAGTGCATACATTGTATAAAATTCGCTTTCGCAATAAAAATCATAACATTTATTTGTGTATCTCGAAAAATAGTCGTAACTTTGCACGCTTTTTTCGGGTGTATTGTGTCCGCACGGATATAAAACCACATAAAAGCATATTTTATCAACGTTGAACTGGGCAGTGGCTTCGCGTCGGCAATGCGGTGCAAGCACGTCAGCGGTCGGCTAATTGCGAAACGTAAACGATGTCTGTCGGTTCAACCTAAAACAAATAATAACTAATGGATACTTTAAGTTACAAGACAGTGTCGGCTAACAAGGCTACCGTTCAGAAAGAATGGGTGGTTATCGACGCTCAAGACCAGGTACTTGGTCGTATGTGCACGAAAGTGGCTAAGTTGCTTCGTGGTAAGTACAAACCTTCGTACACACCTAACGTGGATTGCGGCGACAACGTAATCATTATCAATGCCGACAAAGTGAAACTTACCGGCAACAAGTGGAATGACCGCATCTATATCCGCTACACGGGATTCCCCGGTGGTCAGCGTGAGATGACTCCGGCTCAGTTGCTCGAGAAAGGTGCAGATCGTCTGATTACCAAGGTGGTAAAAGGTATGCTTCCCAAGAACCGTCTTGGCGCACGCCAGATTACCAATCTCCACGTGTTTGCAGGTGCAGAGCACAATATGCAGGCACAACAACCCAAACAAATTGACATCAACACTCTTAAATAATAGAAGATATGGAAGTTATTAATGCATTAGGTCGTCGTAAATCGGCAGTCGCTCGTGTTTACGTAAGTGAAGGTGCAGGTAAGATTACGATCAACGGTCGCGACATCGAAACCTATTTCCCTTCTTCTATTCTCCGCTATATCGTTCTCCAGCCCCTTAACAAACTCGAGGCTGCTGAGAAATACGACATCAAGGTAAATCTTGTAGGTGGCGGTTTCAAAGGTCAGGCAGAGGCGCTCCGTCTCGCTATTGCCCGCGCATTGGTTAAAATCAATCCGGAAGATAAGTCCGCTCTCAAGGCTGAAGGCTTTATGACACGTGACGCTCGCGAAGTGGAACGTAAGAAACCGGGTCAACCCAAAGCACGTAAGCATTTCCAGTTCAGCAAACGTTAATTTGCTTTACCTACTCCAAACCACGCGGACTCTTTCGGGACTACCGCGTGGTTCTTTCGATTACCTCAAAGCCGCGTTTTGCCGCTTGCTCTGCCGCTTGATGGAAGCAGAGTCGCAGGTTAGTCGATTGTACGGAGAAATAAACAATAATTTATTCAAACAAACTAAAACATCAATCAAAATGAGAACAAATTTTGATCAACTTCTCGAGGCTGGCTGCCACTTTGGTCACCTTAAACGTAAATGGAATCCTGCAATGGCTCCTTATATCTATATGGAGCGCAACGGTATCCACATCATCGACCTCAACAAGACCGCCGTTAAAATCGATGAGGCTGCTGAGGCTTTGAAAAACCTCGCAAAACAAGGTCGCAAAGTGCTTTTTGTTGGTACCAAGAAACAGGCACAAGAAGTCGTTGCACAGCACGCTACCGAGGTAGGTATGCCGTACATCACCGAGCGTTGGGCAGGTGGTATGCTTACCAACTTCCCCACTATCCGCAAGGCTGTCAAGAAAATGTCTTCCATCGACAAGATGATGACCGACGGCACTTTCGACAACATCTCCAAACGAGAGAAACTCCAGATTACCCGTCAGCGTGAGAAACTTGAGAAGAACCTCGGCTCTATTGCAGACCTTACCCGCCTGCCGTCCGCTATCTTTGTGGTTGACGTGATGAAGGAGCATATCGCTGTAGCAGAGGCTAACCGTCTGGGTATTCCTGTATTCGGTATCGTGGATACCAACTCGAACCCCAACAATATCGATTTCGTTATCCCTGCAAACGACGATGCTACCAAGTCTATCGACGTGATTATGGCTGCTGTTTGCGATGCTATCAAAGAGGGTATCGAAGAGCGCAAGGTGGAGAAAGCAGACGAAGAGGCTGCTCAGGCTCAGGCTAATACCGAGGCTCCTGCTCCCAAAGAGCGTCGCCAGCGTGTGCGCAAAGCCGCTCCTGCTGCCCAGAAAGCAGAGGACGCAGAGGCTAAAGCCGAGTAATTTACACATTTACAAATTGTTAATTTACAAATTGAATTATGGCTGTTACATTAGCAGATATCAAAAAACTGCGTGACATCACTGGCGCAGGTATGATGGACGTCAAGAAAGCCTTGGAAGAGGCTAATGGCGACTTTGAAGTAGCAACAGACCTGCTCCGTAAGCGTGGTCAGGCTATCGCTGCAAAGCGTAGCGACCGTGTGGCAAGCGAGGGTTGTGTTCTGGCTAAAGCAGTAGATGGCTTCGGCGCTATCGTGGCTGTTAAGTGCGAAACCGACTTCGTGGCAAAGAACGCTGATTTCGTGGCAATGGTTAAGTTGCTTCTCGATGCGGCTATCGACCGGCGTCCGGCTGACTTGGCTGCCCTCAAGGCACTCAAGATCGGTGATTTCACCGCTGACGAAATCGTTACCGAGCGTTCCGGCGTTACGGGCGAGAAGATGGAACTGAGTGATTACACATTCCTCTCTGCTCCCAAAGTAGATGCCTACAACCACTTGGGTAACAAACTCTCGTCTCTCGTCGCTGTGGCTAATGCAGATGCTGACCAGGAGACCGTTCACGGTATCTCTATGCAGGTCGCTGCTATGGCTCCTATCGCCCTGGATGCTGACCATGTCGCACAAGAGGTTAAGGACAAAGAGTTGGCTGTCGCTATCGAGAAAACCAAACAGGATGAGGTCAACAAAGCCGTGGAGAATGCACTCCGCAAAGCAGGTATCAATCCTGCACATGCTGATAGCGAAGAGCATATCGAGTCCAACACCGCCAAGGGCTGGCTCACCGCTGAGCAGGCTGCTGAGGCGCGCCAGATCCGTGCCGATGTTCCTGCAGAGGCAGAGGCTGCTATCAATATGAAGAAAGTGGAGATGATTGCCCAAGGTCGTCTTGGTAAGTTCCTCAAGGAGAACACGCTCGTAGAGCAGGCTTACATTATGAGCGATACCAAAGAGTTGGTAAAGGACATCTTGAAAAAGAACAATGTCCAGATTACCGATTTCCGCCGTGTTACCCTCAACGAAGAGTAATCCTATCGGATAATCCATAAATAAAACCTCCCGTCAAGCGAAAAACTTGGCGGGAGTTTTTTTATGGTAATGTCGGTTTAAGTAGAACATCTTACTTGCCGCCGTAGGCGATAAGATTTAAGGCAATATAGGAATATCAAGTCCCAGATTTATTTGGATTTCTTGCCCGTAAGGGCAAAGGAGTTTTTTTATATCGGACGCACGTTCTTTATGTTTATAAATAAAAAAGGGTGAGACAAACGTCCATGTTTTTCGTCGGGTAGTGGCGCAAAGCACCGCTTTGTGCGCAGCACGCGCCGCTATCCGACGCCGGTGCTTTTCTGCCTTTTTCTTGCGCGTATGTTAGGTAGGCTTGCGTATATCAAAATAAAGTCGTAATTTTGTACGCTTTTTATAAAATGGTGTTATTATGTCAATGAAAGAACGCATACAGAGCCTGTTGGAGCAGGTGGGCGATATGAAGGCGGCTAATGCCGAGGAATTGGAAGCGCTGCGTATCAAGTATCTCAGTAAGAAAGGTGAGATAACCGAATTGTTCAACGAGTTCCGCGAGGTGCCTAAGGAGGAAAAGAAAGAACTCGGTCAGGCGCTCAACCAACTGCGCCGGCAGGCGGAATCACGTATCAACGGGCTGCGTGAGCAATTTGAAACCGCCCGTGCGCAGCAGGATAAACTCGACCTTACCCGTACGCCCGATCCTATCGAGTTGGGTACACGCCACCCGCTTTCATTGGTGCGTGAGGAAATTATCGACATATTCTCCCGCATCGGTTTTACGGTCGCAGAGGGCCCCGAGGTGGAGGACGACAAGCACGTATATGGTATGCTCAATTTCCCGCCGGAGCACCCCGCACGCGATATGCAGGATACGTTCTTTATCGAGAAAGAAATCGGTGTGCAGAAGCCCACCGATGTGCTGCTCCGTTCGCATACCAGTAGCGTGCAGACCCGTGTGATGACCGCTCAGAAACCTCCTATCCGTGTTCTCTGTCCCGGTCGTGTCTATCGCAATGAGGCTATCTCTGCGCGTGCGCATTGTTTCTTCCACCAGGTGGAGGGGCTCTATGTGGATAAGAATGTGTCGTTTGCCGATTTGCGCGAGGTGTTGCTCTATTTCGCCAAGGAGATGTTCGGTCCCGATACCAAGATTCGTCTGCGCCCCTCTTATTTCCCGTTTACGGAACCTTCTGCCGAGATGGACATCTCCTGCGACCTCTGTGGCGGTAAGGGATGTTCGTTCTGCAAAGGTACAGGCTGGGTGGAGATCCTTGGTTGCGGTATGGTTGATCCGAATGTGCTTGAGTCGTGTGGTATCGATTCCAAAGTTTATACCGGCTATGCGTTCGGTATGGGTGTGGAGCGTATTACCAACTTGAAATATCGCGTCAAAGACTTGCGCCTCTTCTCGGAGAACGACGTACGTTTCCTCCGACAATTTGAGAGTTGCTAATCCCTAATCTCTAATCTCTCAATACTCAACTAAAACACTGCTCCCTCGTAAGTTTTTTGCTTGCGGGGGAGCAGTGTTATGTCTGCTATATTCCGTTTTCTTTCTCTCTATTCTACTACACGAATACACATCGTATTTGCTCTGTGTTAATTGGTGTTGTGAAACTGATGTATTGCTTTATGTTGCATATTATCAATTGATTATAATTTGTGTGTAGTAGTGTTGAGTAGTTTGTGAAAATATGAATTATGTTATAAAACATATTTTCAAAATTTGTTTCCTTATTAAATATGCTGTACTTTTGCACCGCTTTTCAAAACGAACCTGATTTGATTTGAGTTATATGAACTATAACATTAAATTTAATACGAAGATGTTTAGATCTACCCCCCCCGTTTTATTCGCACTACTTGCGATTTTCTTTCCTTCTAGTCTGTGGGCGCAGTCGCTTACCGTTACCGGTGTGGTGATGGCAGAGGGCGAACCCGATCCAGTTATTGGTGCCAATGTGATGGTTAAGGGCACCACCAATGGTACTATTACCGATTTCGATGGAAATTTCTCCCTCCAAGCCAAGAGCGGAGACATATTGCTTATATCTTATATGGGCTACAAATCCCAGGAGGTAAAAGCCACCGCAACCCCTATGCGCATTACTCTCAAGCCCGACAACGTGATGCTCGAGGAGGTCGTCGCTATCGGTTATGGTACAATGAAAAAGTCCGACCTTACAGGTGCGGTTACATCGGTTAGTGCAGACGAACTGATGAAAGCCCCGGTTTCGGGTCTCGACCAAGCGTTGCAGGGTAGGGCAGCGGGTGTAACGGTTACCACCAACTCCGGTCAGCCGGGTGAGGCGGCTACTATCCGCATCCGCGGTATCGGTTCCGCTATCGGCGGTAATGACCCGCTGTATGTAGTGGATGGTGTGATCACGAGTGATATTTCGTTCCTTGCTCCGAATGACATACAATCTATGGAGATCTTAAAGGACGCTTCGGCAACCGCTATCTATGGTAGCCGCGGTGCAAACGGTGTCATCCTTGTTACCACCAAATCCGGCACACAGACCGGCGCAAAGCCCAACATTACATTTGATGCCTACTGGGGTTTCCAGAACCGTTGGAAGAAGTTGGATTTGATGGATTCGCGTGCTCAAGCAGAGACCGAATTGCGTATCGGTGCTATGCGTAATGGTGCGGAAGAGATAGCCTATTATAATACGAACGGCTTTTCTGCATGGCTCAAAAACTATAAATTGGGAAAATCGGTTTATTACCCCAACAATTTCGATTATTCTCATCAGGAAACCGATTGGCAGGACGAGGTGTTCAATAGCAATGCCTTTATGCACAATTATAATTTGAGTGTGGACGGCGGCAATGATAAGGGGCATTATGCTCTTTCTGCCAACTATTTCGGGCAGGAGGGTACTATTATCGGCAGTAACTATAATCGTTTCACTATTCGTCTGAATTCGGATTATGAGATTCGCAAGTGGTTGAAAGTCGGTGAGCATTTGTCTTTTATGACTTCTTCCGGACGTAATGCAATGAACAATAGTTCGTCCGCAGGTGCATCTGTTATCTCTGCTGCTTTGGCAATGGGGCAATGGGATCCCGTATATTATCCCGAGGGTAGTACAAACGTAAATGGCGAAGACTTGTCAGGACACTATGCTGCGGGGTCTAATTTCAAGAATGTAACCAACCCATACCAGATGGTGTATAATACGGAACCCTCAAAGAAAACGGAACGTGCCGTAGGAGATATTTATTTGGAAATCAAACCTATTGACGGATTGACGATTCGTCCGAGTTTCTCAATGGACTATGCACTGATTCGTGAACGCAATTTTACCTACCCGAATACGTATACTTCGTACAACTATTCGGAGAAGAACTCTATCACATCTTCTATGGAGCGCGATTGTTCATTGCTTGAGGAAACAACTATTACGTATGCCAAGAAGATAGGCAAACATAATTTTTCCATTATGGCAGGACAAACATGGCAGGAGTATAACACGTATAGTATCAGCGGTTCGGGTTCGCAGATTATGAACCCGATTCCCAGTAACTGGTATTTGAGTAACGCTACCGATGACCAAATGCCTACTGGCGACGGTGTATCGCGTATTCGTCGTATCTCTTTCTTAGGGCGTGCGTTCTATTCGTATGGCGACCGTTATATGATTACTGCAAACTTCCGTGCCGACGCTTCCTCCCGCTTCAGCAAAGACCCATGGGGCTATTTCCCGTCAGTGGCTTTGGCATGGCGTATGAGTGAGGAGAGTTGGTTGAAAGAGGTAGAGTGGCTCGACAACTTGAAACTGCGTGCCGGTTTCGGTCAGGTTGGTAACGATGGTATTCCTTCGAGTTCGTTTGTAGCAAATATGGAGTCCGGCAACAAATTGTTCTTCGGTTACCCGCTGGGTATCGGTCAGACTTCCGCCACGGGTGCCGCCGTACAGATTCAGGTCAATACCGATGGCAAGTGGGAAACCAACCAACAGTGGGATGCCGGTATTGATTTTGCTTTCTGGAACGGCAAATTGAGTGGAACGGTGGATTATTTCTTGCGTGATACCAAGGACGCGCTCCTGTACGTGAATGCTCCCGCACATGTGGGTAACCGCGGCTCTATGATAAAGAATGTAGGCAACATCCGTAATCAAGGTGTTGAGATTTCGCTGAACCACGATAATCAAGTCGGCAAAGTGCATTATAATATCGGAGGTAATGTAAGTTACATCCACAACGAACTGACAGCAGTCAATGGCGGTTCTCCGTTGTGGGGTACACATACCAAGACCGATGTCGGTATGCCGCTCAACTCATTCTGGGGTTATAAGTATGAAGGCATCTACCAATCGGACGAGGAGGCATTGGAACAGTTGTATGCCTACACCGGTGAGACTATCGGTGTGCATGCAGGTGATGCGCGCTATACTGACCTGAACGGTGACGGAAAGTTGGACGAGAACGACAGAACAAATATCGGTAATCCGTTCCCGAAATTGACGTATGGTTTGAATCTCGGTACAGAGTTTTACGGTGTGGATGTCCAGTTATTCTTTCAGGGAGTGTATGGCAATAAAATCTACAATGCGCTTCGTGAACGATTGGAGGGAGATGGTACAAGCAACGCTTTGGCAACTTATATGGCAGACAATGTATGGGTAGGCTATACCGATGTGGTACGTAATGCATTGTTGAACCAAGGTGTGAATTGGATGGAAATGGAAAATCGCCAAGGTACTATTCCTAACCCGCTTGGCAGTCCGACCAATACGGAACATTCTACTCGTTTTATCGAGGATGGCAGTTATTTCCGCTTGAAGAACGTACAGATAGGCTATACATTGCCCAAGAATATCACGCAGAAGTTCCTGTGCAGCCGTCTGCGTTTCTATGTTACGGCAAGCAACCTGTTCACTGTCACCAAGTATTCAGGATATGACCCGGAAGTGGGAGACGGTGTGGACTATGGTAATTATCCGCAGAGCCGTACATTCACATTTGGTCTGAATGCTACGTTCTAAAGTGTGATGAACAACGAACAAAGGAATTAAGAACGAAGAATAAATTGGTACTTATTATGAAAAAGATACAATATATAGCGTTGGTGTTGATAGGTTGCTCGGTGCTGACGGGCTGCAAGGACTATCTGACAGAGATAGAACCGGGGACGACGCGCTTGGAGAATTATTTTACTTCCACTGCAGCAGCAACGGCTAATGTGAACGGCTGCTATGTACCGATGATGTGGGAGTACAACAAGACCTATTGCTCGGAGTGGTTTATAGGTGATGTCGTGAGTGATGATGCCCTTAAAGGTGGCGGTAGCACTTCTGATATGGCAGACGCTTATGACATGGAGAACTGGCGTACAACATCGCAGAATACGTTGCTGCTGGATTTCTACCGTGCTCAATATATAGGTATCGGGCGTTGCAATCTGGCTATTCAGTACATCTCCAATATGGAGGTCGGAACAGACAAGGACTTCACGCAGACTATGAAAGAGCGTCTGTTGGGCGAAGCCTATTATCTGCGTGCCTATTACTATTTCCGTTTGGTGCGTGTATATGCGGGTGTGCCGTTGGTAACCGATGTGATTGACGATGCGGCGCGTTGGGGGCAACCGCGTGCGTCCGTGGATGCTGTCTATACACAGATACTCTCGGATTTGGAAATGGCAAACAAGTACTTGTGGGTGCGTAGCCGGTTGGGAGATGATGACTTGGGTCGTGCTACCAAAGGTGCAGCGCAGGCTATGTTGCTGAAGACCAATCTCTATATGGCATCACCTTATTGGAGCAGCCAAGTGAACAAGGCGCAAGCCGACTGTTATGCGGACGCAAAAGCATGGGGCGATTCTATCATATCGTCGGGGGAATACACTCTGTGTCCCAAATATGAAGATAATTTTACTCTTGCAGGTGAGAACGGGCAAGAATCGGTATTTGAAATCCAATATGCGGAAGAAGAGTGGGGAGACTATGGCGATGGGCAAGATCCTATCAACTTCGGTCATACCAGTGGTTCGTTTACGCAGATATTGATGCGCTCCCGTTCTTCCCGTATCGGTGGCGGTTGGGGTTTTGACAAGCCGACACAAAATCTGTATGCTGAGTTCGAAAAAGCAGATTCGGTTCGCCGTGATGTAGCAATACTGAACCCCGCAGATTCGTTGATAGAAACACCGGCTCAAGAAAACTATTTAGGTTCGCATTACTTGAACAATAAGTACGCTATGTATCGTGATACCGCCGTCTCCGGTGCAGGTTGGGGACAATGGGGAATCCATGCTAGTCGTGGCCCGCTCAACAACCGGCAGATTCGTTATGCCGATGTGCTGCTGATGTACGCAGAAGCCTGCTTGGGTACGGGGGATGAGGCTACGGCAAAGACCTATATCAACAAAGTGCGTGAGCGTGCCGGTCTTGGCGAGGTGGGTACCTACACATTCAAGTTGAACGGTACAGAGATTGCCAATCCGACTGTGGAACAATGCTTGCGCCACGAGCGTCGTATGGAATTGGCTATGGAGGGACACCGTTGGTTCGACCTTGTGCGCTGGCAGGGTGTGGACGGAAAAGGCTTGAAAGAACACATGGACGCTTATGCAAAGACCGAATCGGCAGCCGCTCAATCGCATATCCAGGCATTTGTAAAAGGCAAACACGAGATTTTCCCTATTCCCCAGGAGGAGATTCAACTCAACCCGACACAAATGGAACAGAATAACGGATATTGATGTAAATGTTAATAAGATTGAATATGTATGGGAAGGTCAAAGGTAGCACAAGGGTTGCCTATCCTATGCTCATCCTATGCTCATCCTATGCTGTTTGATACGAGTATTTTATGAACAAAAAAGAGAAAAATATATAACAATAATTAACCATTAATTTTTTTCATTGTATGAAAGCAAACAAAATTTTTGCGGCTGCTTTGGCAGTATTCGCATTGGTTGGTTTCACCGCTTGCGAGAAACCGGAAAGTGAAAAACTCGAATTGACCGAGACTTCTATTAGCATGAAAGTGGGCGAGACCCATCAACTGGTTGCCAATGTAACCGTTGAGACTTGGACTACTTCGGAAGAGAAAGTGGCTACTGTGGACAACAAAGGTCTCGTAACCGCAGTGGCAGAAGGTACGGCCATCATCTCGGCTACCGCTAACGGTCTGACCAAGACTTGCGTGGTAAAAGTAGAGAAAGAAGGTCAAGGTGGCGGAGATGCAAAAACTGTAAAGGGTAGCCAAATTTGGCCGATTGTGTTAGATGGTGTTACCTATGAAACCTGTGCTTCGAAAGTCGTTGCGGATTTCCGTATTGATGATTCTGTCAACAATCTGTATGTATGGAATTCTGGTGAAACTTATGCTGAGGGTGAAGGAACAGGTGTGAATTTCTTTGGCAATAACGAAGGATATGTTTCTTTGACAGTAGTGGCTCCTGCCGGTTGGTCGGGTTGCGGTTTTAATATTGGTGCAGCCAATATCAGCAAAATGAAAGAATTGCGTGACGCAATTGTTGCAAGTCCTGATGATTTTTATTTGCATCTTGCAATGAAAGCAACCACCACAGGTAACCATCAATTCTATACTTTTGGAAATGCAGATAATTCTTTTGCTGTTGGTACTGCTACTATCGAAAAAGGTGCTGTCATTGGCGATTTTACTCGTGATGGTGCTTGGTATGAGTTTGATGTGCCTATGGCTCAGTTTGCTGCAGCATTGTCAAAAACAGATATCAAAGACGCCGGTTGCGATATTTTCTCTTGCTTGTCCGGTGCACAGGCAGGTTCACAGTTGAATCTTGATGCTGTGTATTTTTATAAGAAGTAACACTTTCCTATTGCTTTGAGGAGGCTGATTACCTCCTCATTGCCCTAAAACAAATGATTATGCGTAAACAGTTTTATTTTCTGTTATTGCTTTGTGCGGTAGTGGTATCGGCTTGCCAGAGCGAACCCGATTTCTCGTTGAACCCTAATTCTATACAGATGAAAGTGGGGGATATGCAGACGATTGAGTTGGTGGGCAATGCAACCGATGTATCGTGGAGTTCATCCAACGATTCGGTGGCTACGGTATATTATGGTGTAGTAACCGCTAAGGCAATAGGTGCAACAACGATTGTGGCTCGTTCGGGCAAGAAAGAGGTCAACTGCCATGTGTTTGTGAGTGGTAGCGATGGGGCTACGCTACGTATAACGCCGGGGATGGTATCGCTCAAGAAAGGGGAGACTTTTCAATTTCAGTATGGTAATTCCTATGAGTTGCCTATGACGTGGACATCAAGTGATGAGACGATAGCCAAAGTCTCAAGCGATGGGGTGGTTACTGCGTTGAAGAGTGGCAATGCTACTATCACACTGGCGACTAACATTGAGACAGTTACGGCATTGGTGGCTGTAGAGCACCAATACGGAGAGTATAAGTTGGTATGGAGCGATGAATTCAATGGCAGTGCTTTGGATGAGTCGGTGTGGACGATACAAACCGGTGGTGCAGGTTGGGGAAATAACGAAAAGCAATTCTATACAGGGCGCAATGAGAATTTGCGTGTGGAAGACGGCAACCTTATTATAGAAGCACGCAAGGAACAATATGATAAAAATGAATGCACATCTGCCCGTATTATGTCTAAGGACAAAAAGACTTTTACGTATGGTAAGATGGAGGCGCGTATCTCTTTGCCTTCTGGAGGTGGTCTGTGGCCTGCGTTTTGGATGATGGGTAACAGCGGAGGTTGGCCTCAGTGTGGCGAGATAGATATAATGGAGTATGTGGGGAATGTACCGAACCGTATATTGGGTACGTTGCACTCCACCAAAGACCGTTCGGGCAGCAAAAGCAGCAAGGCATATTGGGGCGAAAATATAGAGGAAAACTACCATGTGTACGGTATAGAGTGGACACAGGAAGAAAAGAAGGGACACGATGTCATACGTTTCTATGTGGACGATAATGTGTTCTCAGAGCAAGTGGAATCGGTAATAGATGACAACGACTATTGGCCGTTCAACAAGCCGCATTTCTTTATCATCAACTTGGCTGTTGGTGGTAATCTGGGAGGTGATGTCAACGATGCTATCTTTGCTACTCCCTGTTTGATGAAAGTGGACTGGGTACGTGTTTACCAACGTGAAGAAATAGAGTGATGAGGCACGGCAGTTGGTATAAGGTGATAATGGTGCTGATGGGCGCAATGGTGGTATTGAGTGCGTGCAAAGGCAGACAAGTGGACGAGAGCACCCACTCGGAGATGCATAAGAGTGCCAAGCGCGGTGTGGCGTTCAACTTTAAGCAAGTTGAGGACTTGCCCCTGCTGTCGCCGTCCTGTTCGTGGGCGTACAACTGGGGCAATACGCAGACCAACGATGCGGCACTTTGGTTCGATACCAATGATATGGACTTTTGTCCTATGACATGGAACGGAAACTATAATGCCGACCAAATCCGTGATTACGTAAAAGCCCACCCGAAAACAAAGTACCTGCTGGCTTTCAACGAACCAAACCTGACAGACCAAGCCAATATGACACCTGCTGAGGCGGCTGCGCGTTGGGGTGAGGTAGTAGCATTGGCGAAAGAATTGGGGCTGCAACTGGTATCGCCTGCTATGAACTACGGCACGTTGTCGGGCTATTCCGATCCCGTAAAGTGGCTTGACGAGTTCTTTGCACAGCCTACTGTCTCGGTAGATGATGTATGTGCTATAGCAGTGCATTGCTATATGTCCTCGCCATCGGCGGTGAAAAACTATATAGAGATGTTCCGCAAATATGGCAAACCGGTTTGGCTCACGGAATTTTGTGCATGGGACCCTGTGCCGGGTAGTGTGGAAAGCCAAATGGACTATATGTGTGCAGTGCTGAATTATCTGGAACAAGAACCGTTAGTGGAGCGGTATGCGTGGTTTATTCCGCGGGAAAGCAAACCGGTGGACAGCGCACCTTATATGCAGTTGCTGACGCATACCTCGCCCGTAGAACTGACGGACTTGGGCGTGCTATATACGCAATTCTCTTCGTTTGACGAGAGGACCTATCTCCCCTTATCGAATGGCGTGGGCGCACATCAATATATAGCATTGAGCAGCAATACAATTTCCTTGCGTGTAGCCGAGAACAAGACCCCGTACATACAGGGTTTGCAAGCGGGAATGTGGGTGGACTATCAAGTGCAGGTTACATCCGGTGAACCGTTGCAACTGACCTATGCCACCATCACAAGCAGCCAAGTCTGTGTCTATGTGGACGAGGTGGCGCAAGCCATTGTTGATGTACCGAAGACAAGTGATATGAATACGTGGAATACACTGAATACCAATGTCGTGTGTGCAAAAGGACGGCATACGGTGCGTGTGGAGATGCTGAAAGGAGTAATAAATCTACAAAAAATAAAAAATTAGATATGAAAAAGGTTTTGTTGATTGGTTTCGGGCTGTTGTTTGCATTGGTTTCCAATGCAAACCCGGCAGCCGATTATCAACTCGTGTGGAATATGGATTTCACGGGCGCATCGCTCAATTCGGATGCGTTCAATATCGAGGTGAACGGCGATGGCGGCGGCAACAACGAGTTGCAGTACTATTGCGAGAAAGGTGTCAGCCTTGGCGTGGAACCCGTTACGGGCAAGCACTGCCTTATTCTCACCGCTACCAAAGAGAACAACCAAGGCAAAGCCTGCACCTCGGGGCGGGTGAATACGCTCGGTAAGGTATTCTTTACCTATGGCAAAGTGGAAGCACGTATCTGTTTCCCGCAGACAGCCAACGGCTTGTGGCCGGCGTTCTGGATGATGGGCAACAACTATAGTGAGGTCGGCTGGCCGCGTTGCGGCGAGTTGGACATCATCGAACTCGGGCATCAGAACGCCTTTGCCAACGGGACGCAAGACCGCTATTTCAATGGTGCTATGCATGTGGGTTCTCGTTGGGATGCCGTATGGAGCGATGCGCAATCTGTTACCTACGACTATTCTGTGGAGGACGGTTTCCATACCATCTCGTGCGAGTGGACCCCCACCTCCGTAGAGATGTTTGTGGACAAGGACATCTATCCCGATGCCAAACCGTATTTCTCTGCCAAGTTGGAACCCAACGACAATGACGATTACAACCGCCAACTGATATGGAGCCGTCCTAACTTCATTATATTCAATCTTGCTGTCGGTGGTAATTTCCCTGGTATCTACAATATCAATCAGATTACGGCCTTGCAGAATGGTTCCCGCGCAATGTATATCGACTATCTCCGTATCTACCAGCGTGGCGATGCAGGCGAGACCTTCGAATCAAAGGTCGCCTCCGAACCTTTGGAGGATGCCACGGCTATACAGATTCCTTCTGTAAAAGACCAGGCTCGCAAAGTTCTCCGCAACGGCGAAATCCATATCCTCTACAATGGTGCAGAGTACAACCTTTTGGGTGAATTGATTAACGAATAATTAACGCCAATTAGCGGAGAATAAAAATACCCGATAATGCCTTTTAATGGTGTTTTTAACGCCCTTAAATGGAGAATTATAACGCCCTTAAACGGAGTAAAAAGTAAGTTATATGGAATACACACGTACATATCTGTTCTTGGCTCTTGGTTCCTTGTTCATTGTCTTTCTTTCGTCGTGTACGCCGAAAGAATCCTACACCCTCGTCTGGGAGGACAATTTCGATGCCGACACCATCAACACCGCCTACTGGAACCTCGAGGACAACGCCCGCGGCGGCGGCAATGCGGAGATGCAGTACTACACCCCGCGCAATGCCACTATTGAGCGGCACCCTGTAACTGGCGAGACCTGCCTCGTGCTGAACGCCAAGCGTGAGGACTACCGCAACCGCCCTGCTACCTCGGTGCGTATGAACACGCAGGACAAGGTTACTGTCCAATACGGCAAAATCGAGGCGCGCATCGCTTTTCCCTACACCGCCAACGGTATCTGGCCTGCTTTCTGGATGCTCGGCAACGACCTTGCTACCGACCTCGGCAACAATGACGATGTGGACACCCGCGCAACCGAACTCGCCCGCCAAGGACGCTGTGTTTGGCCCCGCTGCGGAGAAATCGACATCGTGGAGATGGGGCATAAGACAGGTATCGAACAGGGTATCCAAGACCGCTATTTCAATGGCGCAGCCCACTGGGGCGAAGCGTTCAACAACGGCAAGTACCCCAACAAAGCGGGGATGTGCGAGGCTCCGTACCCCGTGCAGGGCGGTTTTCATCTCTTTACGGTCATTTGGACTGCGGACACCCTCGCGATGTACCTTGACCTCGACCAATACCCCGATGTTGCCCCCTACTTCGCCCTCTCACTCCGCAACAAGGACATCAATGAGCCCGGGCATTATTTCAACAAGCCTTTCTACCTCGTGCTGAACCTTGCCGTGGGTGGCTTCTTCCCCGGCTTGCCCACCACGCCCAAGTACCCCGAAGTGGTTACGGCGGACGACCCCAATTTCCAACAGATTACAGGTATTCCCGCCGACGGCACTCCCGTCAAGATGTACGTGGACTACATCCGTGTCTATCAACATAAATAATGTGTAAATTAACGTCAGTTCGATATACGTAACTAATAGTATTCTTTGCCGCCGTAGGCAATAAGATTTAGGGCAATGTATGGCTGTATAGTTATAGATTTATTTAGATTTCTTGCCCCAAAGGGCAAAGGAGTTTTTATCTCGAACTCACGTTAAATTAGCAAATGCCATTTACAAATTTACACACTTACAAATTTACAAATTCTTACCAATGCATCTCTCCGTCAAAGAAAAACTCGGCTACAGCCTTGGTGACACCGCCTCCCACTTTGTGTGGGATATGGTCAATTTCTGGTTGATTTTCTACTACACCGATGTGGCGGGTATCAGTATCGGCTGGGCGACAACCATCGCTATCCTCGGTACGATTATGGATGCCGTTATGGATCCGATCGTCGGTATCTGGGCGGATCGCACCAATACCCGTTGGGGTAAGTTCCGTCCGTTCATTCTCTTCGGTGCCGTTCCTTTTGCGCTCTGCGCCCTTCTCGCTTTCTGGGGACCGTCGCTTACGGGCAATGCGCAGATAGCCTACGTGCTGGTTACGTTTGTTATGCTCCGTGTCATCTATGCTATCGTCAATATCCCTTATTCGTCTCTCGGTGCGGTGATGACCAATGACACTATCGAGCGTGCGGGGCTCAACTCCTATCGTTTTGTGGCGGCGAATATCGGGCAACTCATTGTCTCGGGGCTTGCGCTCTATGGTGTCTATTACCTCGGTACGCTGTGCGTCTCGGGTATTGACTATTCCACTATGGCAAACGACGAAGCCCGCAAACTCTTTGCCGAAGCGTCCGCTGGTAATGCCGCTTTGGTCAGCAGTGCCTACCGGTACGGTTTCCGTTGTCTCGTGGCTATCTTTGGTCTGATTAGCGTCGTGCTGCTGTTTTTTACGTTCTTCTCCACGTGCGAGCGTGTCGCTCCCGCTGCCAAGCAGGATACCAATCTCTTCCGTGATTTCGGTTCGCTTTTCCAAAACCGCCCGTGGGTGGTTCTTACGCTGGTAGGTATCGTGTCGTTTATTATGTTCGCTATCCAGAACATCTCCGCCACCTACTACTTCAAGTATTTCTGTGATGCCGAGTCCAAGAGCCAGTTGTTCAACCTATTGGGTACTGTCGCTCTTATCATTGCCATCCCGTTCACCAAGCCCCTTGTCGCACGCTATGGCGGGCGTAACCTCTATATCGTCTGCTCGCTTCTGTCGGGTTTATTCTTCTGTCTGCTCTTTTTTGCGGGCACCAACTTTGTGCTGGTCAATGTCTTCAACTGCCTTGCCAAGATCTCCTATGCCCCCGCAATCTCGCTTCTCTGGACTATGCTCGCCGATGCAGCGGACTATGGCGACTGGAAGTTCAACCGCCGCACCACGGGGCTTTGTCTCTCTGCCGCGGTCTTTGCGCAGAAGATCGGTTGGTCTGTCGGTGCGGCTATTTTGGGGGCTATTATGAGTAATGTGGGCTTTGATCCGGCTACTATGACTACTTCTGAGATACAGGCGGTTCCCGAGATTATGTCCACTATCCACGTGCTCTTCGGTATAGTCCCCGGTGTCCTCTATGCGTCGTGTGCTATCCTCCTCGCTTTCTACAATATTGACAAACCTACGCTGGAGATTATGAAAAAAGAGTTGGAAGAGCGCCGTGCCGCAGAATAATACCTTCGTGCTTGCAACAATAGGTGATTGATAGGTGATTGATAGGTGATTCCGCATAGGATAGGCTTAGGATGCACTTAGGATAGAGTACCTTTTGATAATTTTCGTCCATTTTTCTTGCCGCTTGCGGCATAGGATACTAAACAAAATACAGCAATGAACGCAACAGAAAATACAAATGTAGCAGGATGCTACCTGACCATCAACGGCGAAAAGTACTATTTGATAGAGAACTACGACCAAATGCAGCCGTTCTTTATCAGTCTTGCCAGTGATACCGACCTCTGGATGTACATATCCTCCACGGGCGGTCTTACTTGTGGTCGTCGCAATCCCGAGCAAGTCTTGTTCCCTTACTACACCGACGACAAGGTCACCGAGAACTACGAGCACACCGGCGCCAAAACCCTCATCAGAATAGTGTCCGATACTGCCAACTCCCCCTCTCCGAAGAGGGGGACGGGGGGAGTCCCGCTTCTCTGGGAACCTTTCTCCGACCGCTACATGGGTCTCTACTCTGTCCATCGTAGCATTGCCAAATCCGTCACGGGCAACAAGTTGCTCTTCATCGAGCAGAACCTTGACCTCGGACTGACCTTCTCCTACCTGTGGACGGCAGCCGACCGTTTCGGTTGGGTACGCCGCGCGATGCTCCACAACGACACCGACCAACCCATCACGGTGGAACTATTGGATGGTTTGCAGAACGTGATGCCGTCGGGCGTAGAGCAGAAGACGCAGAACGTGTTCTCCACCCTTGTCGATGCTTACAAGAAAACCGAACAGGTGCCAAACACAGGTATGGTCTTGTTCCGCATGGAGGCTATCCTTGTCGATAGAGCCGAACCGAGTGAATCCCTCCGTTGCAACAGCATCTATACACTGGGCTTGCAGAACGCCGAATACCTCACCTCCTCCCGCCAACTGGATGCCTTCCGCAAAGGCGAACCCATCACTGCCGAACCCGAGTCCAAAGGTGTGCGCGGGGCTGTCCTTGCGCATACCGTGCAGACCCTCAACGCAGGCGACTCCCGTACGTGGTACAACGTCTGTGATGTCATGCAGGATGCCGCACAGGTGCGCAGCAGTCTGCGTTTTATGCAGCAGCCGGACGCTACCGCACAGATAGAAAACGCCATTGCCCAAGCCACTGAGACCCTTCGTGCTATCGTCGGGCAGAACGACGGTATCCAGCAGACAGCCGACGAAGCGGGTATGGCACGCCATTTCGCCAACACGCTTTTCAATACCATGCGTGGAGGCTTCTATTGCGACAACTATACGATTGATACACGGGCGTTTGCCAAACATATAGACATCTTCAATCACGCCCTCGCAGAGCAATACCGCGGCTTCCTCAACGGGCTTCCCGAGAAACTGACGTACAGCCGCCTTGAGGAACTGGTACTTGCGCAGCAGGACCACCAACTGCACCGTCTCTTCATGGAGTACTTGCCGCTCACTTTCTCCCGCCGACACGGAGACCCGAGCCGACCATGGAATATGTTTGACATTCGTGTGAACGATCGGAACGGCAAGCGTCTCATCTCCTATCAGGGCAACTGGCGCGACATCTTCCAGAACTGGGAAGCACTCTCGCTCTCCTATCCCGACTATGTCAATGGTATCATAGCCAAGTTCCTCAATGCCACCACCGCCGATGGCTACAACCCCTACAAAGTAACCTCCGAGGGTATCGACTGGGAGGTCATTGAGCCTGAGAACCCGTGGTCGAATATCGGCTATTGGGGAGACCACCAGATTATCTACCTCTGTCGTCTGCTCGAACTCAGTTTCGCACACGACCCCTCCGCCCTCCGCGATATGTTGGGCAACCGGGAGTTTGCCTTTGCCAATGTGCCATACCGCTTCCGTTCTTACGATGAGATAGTGGCAAACCCAAAAGACTCTATCTGTTTCGATACCGACCTGCACAAGCACATCCTCGCTCTCCTGCCCACCTACGGACAGGACGCACGCCTTGTGCTGGATATAAAGCACAACCAACCGCTTTTGGTTACATTCACAGAGAAGATACTTATCACCCTGCTTACCAAACTGAGCAACTTCATTCCCGAGGCGGGTATATGGATGAACACCCTCCGCCCCGAGTGGAACGATGCGAACAACGCCCTCGTCGGATATGGTACCTCAATGGTAACGCTCTGTTATATACGCCGTTTCGTAGCGTTCTTGCAGCAACTGTACACAGGTGTGGACGCTTCGTATGCACTCTCCAAAGAGGTTGTCGTCTTCCTGCGTGATATATTGAGTGCCTTTGCCGCCCACGACATAGAGTGTGCAGGCAAACCCTTGTCGTTCACCGACGAGTCCCGCCGCACCTTTATCGACACCGTCGGTCGTGCCGGCGAGACCTACCGCAATGCTGTCTATGCCGGTCATTCGGGCGAAAAGGTAGAGTTAAGCACAGACCTCCTGCTCCAATTCCTTACCAAAGTACAGACCTATATAGACGCCTCCATCGCCGTCAATAAACGCAAAGACGGACTCTATCACGCCTACAATCTTGTATCTTTCAACTCTCAACACTCAACTGTCCAAGTCACTCATCTCTACGAGATGCTCGAAGGACAGGTCGCAGTCCTCTCTGCGGGTGTTCTTTCTCCTGCCGAGGCGGCAGACCTGTTGGACGCAATGCGTCAGTCTGCCCTCTACCGTCCGGACCAGCGCAGTTATATGCTTTACCCGAACCGTCGCCGCCCCTCGTTCTTGGAGAAGAACAACCTCCCTGCGGACGCTCTCACACTGCCCGTAGTACAACGTCTGTTGGCTGACCATGCCACAGACATTCTCGTTCAGGACTGCGAGGGTGGGGTACACTTCAATGCAGGTTTCAATAATGCGGATTTTCTTGCACGTGCTATCGACGCTTCGCAGGAGACCGTCAGCGCAGAGGAACGCCGTCAACTGCTTGACCTCTATGAGCGTATGTTCAACCACCACGCCTTCACGGGTCGTTCCGGTACGTTCTACAAATACGAGGGCTTGGGTTGTATCTATTGGCACATGGTCAGCAAACTCCTTGTTGCTATCGGTGAGAATATCCAAAGTGCCCTTGATACCCACGCTGACGCAGCCGTTATCGACCGTCTCAAAGCCCACTATGCCGCTGTGCAAGAGGGTATCGGTGCCCACAAGTCCCCTGCCGAATACGGTTCCTTCCCCTTTGACGCCTATTCGCATACGCCCACAATGATGGGGTGCCAACAGCCGGGTATGACAGGACAAGTCAAAGAGGACATTATCTCTCGTTTCTTTGAACTTGGTCTGCATGTCATCAATGGCGAGATACATATCCAAACGGCAATGCTCCGCCCCGAAGAGTTCAAGGATGGCGAACTGCGTTTCACCTATTGCCAAACGCCTTTCGTCTATCGCCTTTCCGACCACGACGGTATTGATATCGAGATGAGCAACGGCGAAACGGTGCATTGCGCATTGTGCATTACGCATTCTCTCGCTCGTCACATCTTCTCCCGCGACACCCAAGTCAAACAAGTCATCGTAAACATCAAACAATAATTGAAACTATATCCTCGTAGTAGTTGCTGATAATTGTTGATATAGTTGTTATAAGTTGTTGACTTAAAATCTATATTTGAATAATTTTTGACCATATTAGTCTAAAACAATATCCGTTATGAGAGTACCCAACATATTCCGTTCAGTTCTTCCCTTTCTTTGGAGGGGGCTGGGGGGAGGTTTATTGTTCCTGTGTTCCTGCAGCCAAGTCCGTACCTCGCAGGTATTGCTAACTTCCGCAGATGGCAGCAAATGTGCCGCTACAGAAGCCGTAGTCTTCACCCGCGGTACAGCCACCGATGCCTTTGTTATCAACCCGCAGGAGAAACGCCAGACCATTGACGGTATCGGTGGTTCGCTCACCGAGTCCTCCGCTTTTGTCTTGGCATGTGTCTCGCCCGAGCAGCGTCAGTCCATTCTTGAAGAACTATATGGCGAGCAGGGGGCGAATTTCTCTGTCTCCCGTACGCAGATTGGTGCCAGTGATTTCTCGGTGGAGGGGCTCTACTCGTTGGCGGAGCAGCCGGGCGATACCGCCCTTGCGTCTTTCTCGCTCAACCGTGACAAAGAGGGTTTCTCCTGTGCCAAGTACCCGCAAGTGCAGGATACCACTTACGACCTCTTCTATCTGATGAAAGACATCGCCCGTATCAAACAGAACCAGCAGGATAAGACCTACAAGATACTTGCCTCGCCTTGGACAGCCCCTGCTTGGATGAAGGACAACGGTCGTTACTACCAGCGTGATGCCGAGGCGCGTCGGGGCGGAATGTTGCTGCCGCAGTACTACCAAACGTATGCTGACTATATCGTCCGTTACCTCGAAGCATGGCGCGAAGAGGGTGTCTCGTTCTGGGCGGTTACTCCCGAGAACGAACCGATGGGCAACGACGGCGGCTGGGAGAGTATGGAGATGTCCCCCGCTGTTGAGGCGGAGTTTATCGGCAAATATCTCGGTCCTACTATGGCGGCACATGGCTTCGGTGATGTGCAGATCTTCGGTTTCGACCAGAACATCTTCGAGATGGGACCCTACACTTCAGCCATCTACGGCGACCCGCAGGCAAACGCCTACACGTCGGGAATGGCGGTGCATTGGTATGGCAGCACTGTCTCCTGCTTCCCCGAGGTGCTGGATTCCATTCACGCCCTCTATCCCGACAAGACCATCTTCCATTCCGAAGGCTGTATCGACAACCTCGGTTGCCCCGCTTGGGATGGTGTTACCGACCCCGAAGGGTTCACCGAGTCGGGCTGGTTCAACAACGATGCTTTTTGGTGGAACCCCGAGGCAACCGACTGGGCATATTCCACGCCTTTCTGGCCGGACTGGCACCCCAAATATGCTGCCGTTCACCGCTATGCACAATATATCATCGATGGGGTGAATCATTGGATGACGGGTCTTGCCGACTGGAATATCGTCCTCGACTCTATCGGCGGTCCCAACCACGTGGGTAACTATGCCGCCGCACCTGTGATGATTGATTATCAGAATGATATTATTTATTATACCCCTTACTACTACGCCCTCAAGC
The DNA here is from genome assembly GCA_934716995.1 of uncultured Bacteroidales bacterium. Taxonomy (GTDB): domain Bacteria; phylum Bacteroidota; class Bacteroidia; order Bacteroidales; family Paludibacteraceae; genus Colicola. The sequence continues at coordinate 62,669 of CAKUYO010000007.1, forward strand.
AACTGAGCCGCTCGCTCCGTCCTGGTGATGTCGTCTTGGGTATGACCGCCCCCGCCGGCAAACCCTGTTTGCACGTCTGTGCCGTAGAGAAACCCGACGGCTCCTATTCGGTCAATATCCTCAACCGTGCAGACCACGCAGAAAATGTTCCCCTCCAAATCGGCACTTACACGACTACTGTCCCTATGCCCGCCAACGCATTGAAGACTTTATTATTCACCTTACCTGAATAGTTGTTGGTCATTGTTGGTATTGTTGTTGCAAGTTGTTGACTTAAAAATATATTTGAATATGAGATTATCCGATAAGTTCCGTTCTGTTCTCCCCCTCCTTTGGAGGGGGCTTGGGGGAGGTCTTTTCTTTCTTTTGTTAGTGTCCTGCCAACAAAAGGACTCCACCGAGCAGCAAATCGACCGTCTCCTCTCGCAGATGACCCTCGACGAGAAGATAGGTCAGATGACCCAGGTCTGCGGCGGATGGATATCCGATGACCTTGAGAATCAGGTGCGCAACGGTGCTGGTGCTATGCTCAACAGCGTCGGTGAGGAGGCAAACCACTACCAGCGTATTGCCGTCGAGGAGACCCGCCTCGGTATTCCTATGCTCTTCGGGCGCGACATCATTCACGGCTTCCATACTATCTATCCTATCCCTCTCGGTCAGGCGGCCACTTTCGACCCCGCCTTGGTGGAAGAGGCAGCCCGTCTCACTGCCGACGAGGCTATCCAAGCAGGTCTCCGTTGGACATTCTCGCCTATGGTTGATGTCTCGCGCGACCCCCGCTGGGGGCGTGTCGCCGAGGGCTATGGCGAGGACACGTATCTCACCTCTGTCATGGGTGCCGCCTGCGTTCGAGGATATCAATACCCTGCATCTAACAGCGAACGCAGTGAGCGTTCTAACAGCGCAAGCGTTCTAACATCTAACAGCGTAAGCGGTCAGCCAATTCGATTGGCTTCTTGCGTCAAGCATTTCGCCGGCTACGCGGCTTCCGAGGGCGGACGCGATTACAACACCACGTGGATACCCGAGGTTCAACTGCGCGAGACCTACCTCCCGCCGTTCAAGGCGGCTATTGATGCGGGTAGTGCCACTATCATGTGCTCGTTCAACGACATCAACGGTGTGCCTGCTTCGGCGAATCGTCATCTCAATGTGGACATTCTCCGCAACGAGTGGCACTACGATGGTATGCTTGTGTCCGACTGGGCATCGTCGGCGAATATGATTGCCCACGGCAACGCTACCGACCTCAAAGAGGCTACGCTCCTCAGTATCAATTCTCAAATGGAGATGGATATGGAGGGGCACGGTTATCCTTTGCATCTCAAAGAACTGGTCGAAAGCGGCAGAGTCAGCGAGGAGCAAATCAACGCCTGTGTGCGCGACATCCTCCGACTCAAGTTCCGTCTCGGTTTGTTCGACAACCCCTATTGCGCAGTCGATAGTGCTGCCTATTTCACTCCCGCAGCCCTCTCCGCAGCCCAACGTGCCGCCGAAGAATCCGCCGTCCTCTTGAAAAACAACGGCATTCTCCCTATTCAGACAGCAATTACGCAAAATACGAAAACAACGCAAACTACACAAAGGTACGCAAGCACGCCCTGCGTGCTTGTCTGCGGTCCTCTCGCCAATTCTCAGCACGACCAAAACGGCACTTGGTGCTTCGACAAGGTCGATTCGATGACTGTTACTCCGCTGATGGCTTTCCGTGCATTGGCTAAAGAGGGCAAAATCCGTCTCATCGAGCAGACGGGCAAACATTGGTCGCGTGAGGTCAACCCAAGCAACATAAATGAATTGGTGCAAAAAGCCAAACAAGCGGACATCATTCTCTATTTCGGCGGCGAGGAGAGTATCCTTTCCGGCGAAGCCCGCTGCCGTGCCCATCTCAATCTCCCGGGCGACCAGACTGCCCAGTTGAAAGCCCTCAAAGCCACAGGCAAACCCCTCGTCCTCACCGTTATGGCAGGACGTCCGCTCTGTATCGGCGAGGAGGTCGCTCTCGCAGACGCTGTCCTCTATGCTTTCCACGGCGGCACCATGCAAGGTCCCGCATTGGCAAACCTTCTCACGGGCGTAGTCGCTCCGTCGGGACGCTTGCCGATGACCTTCCCGCAGGCGGTCGGGCAAATCCCGATGTACTATAATCATCGAAATACGGGGCGTCCCACCGACCACCCTGTTCTTATTGACCAAATACCCGTCGGTGCGCCGCAGTTCTCTCTCGGCGAGTCCAGTTACTGGCTTGAGTATGGTGTCGAACCGCTCTTCCCCTTCGGCTACGGACTCACCTACACCACCTTCGAGTACAGCACCCCTGTCCTCTCCGACACCATTCTGTATATGGGCAAAGCGCAGTCTCTTACCGCCACTTGCACCATCCGCAACACGGGCAACACCGATGCTGTTGCTGTGCCGCAACTCTATATCCGCGACCTCGTCGGCTCGCTCACACGCCCCGTCCGCGAACTCAAAGGCTTCGACCGCATCGCTATCCCCGCAGGTGAGAGCCGCGACATCTCGTTCACGCTCACCGAGGACGACCTCGCCTACTGGCACCTTGCCTCTGGCATCACCCTCGGTGCCGACGGTGCCTACACCCGCTCCGCCGAAACGGGCGACTTCCTCCTTTGGATAGCCCCCGACTCCTCCGAAGGCACACCTGTTGAATTCACCCTGCGATGAATCTACATGCAAATAATTCTTAATTCCTAATTCCTAATTCGTCATTAAGAAAGTAAGGTGGATGCGCATAGGATAGGCTTAGGATAAGACAACTTTATTTTTAACAAACAATAAACAACTAATTAAAACAATTCAATTAACAAACGCGCTTTGGCGCAAGTAACAAACTCTTAAATTACAACTATTATGAAAAAACTTTTTTCTTTAGTGGCAGTGGTTCTGATGTCAGCGTCTCTGTTTTCTGCAGTACAGTATTGCCAGGAACCGATTACGGCAAATGACGGGCAAAATACAGCCCATCTGTCATTGAAACACATTTCGGAACAAACGTATGCTATAGAATTGCTTGCGCAAGGCGATTTGGCTTTTGAGAGTGCCTATAATGTCAATTGTGGCGTTAATCAAACTGAAGGAGCGGGTATCTATTTTGCTAATGCGGGGTGGACTTTCTCTGCCGATGGTAAGGTCGCATCGTTTGAATTTGAAACAGCCACAGCAGCATCACAGCCTACAGGTTTGTACGGACAGTATATTTGCTTGTCCAAAGTGGGCGGCGGTTTGGTGGAATTCAATCTGGCAGCAATCACCGACATCGACTGGACAGCGAATTGTGCAGAAGGTCCTGCCGATGAAGAGGCACCTGTAATGGGAACGGCTACGTTTGTATCGGCTACTTATTCCTCCATTACATTAGCGGTAACTGCTACTGATAATGTAGCAGTAAAGCGTTACCATGTTGTTGCAAATGGAGTGGACAAAGATTTTACTCCCAACAACGGAAATATCGTTATCACCGGTCTTACGGCTGGCACCGCCTATACCTTTGTCGTTACCGCCAAAGATGCGGCTGGCAATGTATCCGCCAATTCGGCTACGGTAACAGATGTAAAGACATTGGATTATCCTGCCGCTCCTGCCGCTCCTGTCAAACAGCAGGCGGATGTCCGTTCTGTCTATTCGGATACCTATCCTTCGGCTCTTGCACACGATTTCAGCAAAAACTCTTGGAGTGGTATCAAATATGAGGAAATAACGCTTGATGAAAACAACCATTACCTTCTCTATACTGCCACATCCACTTGGATTGCATGGGGAAGCAACGGGGACGGCAACGATGCTATTATTGCCGCTGACGGTTTCAATGATGGTACCAACAAAGGTCTGGATATTTCCTCTATGGAGTATCTGCACGTGGATATGTTTGTGGACGCTGACTTTGTATCGGGTGTGATGACCGTCAATAACGATCGTTTGGCAGAACTCGGTGCTATCAAAGGCGGAGAATGGAACTCTATTGATTTGCCGCTGAATGTATTGGCTGCTGAAAAACTCAACAATCTCCGTTGGATGAAATTTGAAGGTTTCAATGGAGTGAGCCTGATTATTCTCGACAATGTCTATGCTTGGAAGAATAGTACATCTACTTCTATTCTGGATGCAGCCACTAACTCTGCTTCTGTTTCTAAACTCATCGAGAACGGACAACTCGTCATCATCCGCGATGGCATCCGCTACAACGCACAAGGGCAAGTGATTGAGTAATCTCTGCTTGACCAATCTGAATAACCTTTCCCGTATTGCCGGCAGCATCTGCTGCCTGCTGCCGGCAATACTTTCTTATATATTCCAAAACGCAACCTAGAATCCCGTATATAGTTACCAACTATCTATGAAAACGCACATTTCTCGACCTCTGCTTGCCTTCTTGTTTTTGTGGCTGAATATGTTTGCTGTTTCTGCCACGCAGTATTGCCGTTCTCAACTGACATCGGGAGCGAACTCTGTTTATCTTACGTGTGAAAAAACATCCGATAACGTATATACGCTGACTATCGAAGCGGATAATACGGTTACATTGTCGGGTTTGGGCGGTTCTTTCTGTCATATCAATGGTAGTTCTGATCAAAACTTGGAATTACGTACCGTTCAGACCGTCAGCAACAATACCATCACTTGCAAAATCACATCTACATCAGCACCGCAGTTCTATACTCCTCTCTATGTCTTGATGCCGGGTGAGGTCAATTTTGGTGAGATAAAAGATATAGAATGGGGTACGTGCGGCGATACCCCCGACCTTCCTTTCGACCCGACTGCCAACTTGGCACTTGGCAAAATCGCGGTAGCAGGCTTCGGGGACAATCCTACCTATGCGAATAACGGCAATTACCGCGACCGTTGGGGTTCCAATGGTGCCGCAAAAGACTATACTCAGGACTGGTGGTATGTCGATCTCGGCAACTGCTACCATCTCAATAAAATAGAAATCTATTGGGAGAATGCCTATTCTTCTAATTTTATCATACAGGGGGCGAAAACTCTGCCAACCGATGTGGCGGACGATGACCTTTGGCAGACGCTCTACGCCTTTGAGGGCGAACCCAAACACACAAATCTGCCCGATAATGCCGAGACTGACGCCAAGAACGAATATACCGTAGCGGGTGTGGCGCGTTATGTGCGTATCAAGTCGTATAAAAACTCATTGGACAACGCCTATGGAATGAGAATGTGGGAGTTCCGTGTGTTTGGCATCGGCGTTGCCGAAGCCGACGAGATTGCACCCGATATGGTCTCGGCGAAAATCCTTTCGGTTGACCAACTGCAAGGGAGTGTAACGCTTGAACTCAAAGCCACCAAGACGAAAGATGGCGTTACATCGGATATTCATACGTTCCGCCTGCTCAATACACTGACCGGTAAGGTGCGTTTCGCTACCACGGATGACAGCCACCGTGTTACTTTTACCGATCTTACTCCTTGTGCCGACTACCAAGTGGAGGTCTGGGCGGTGGACTATGTCGAGTCGGACAATGCGGAGCATATCGAGTTTGAGGCGCCTGCCGGCAATATGGCATTGGGGCGTGAGTGTACCGCCGGTTTTACGGAGGGAGAATTTTATGCTAAAAACGCGGTGGATGGCAGTTCCACTACCTGTTGGAGCAGTTATGGTGCGTCTCCCGGACAGGCGTGGTGGCAGGTGGATTTGGCAGAGGTCAGATCCATAGATTCCATTCGTGTGGACTACAAGGCGAACTGGGTGGACGGATATGAAATCCTGACATCGCTGGATAATAGCAGTTGGTCGCCGTTGTTCGTAAGCGATACGCCGCCTTCCTTGGGGCATAATTGCTATGCTATATCTGCTATCGGACGCTATCTGCGTATGCAGCCACTAACGGGAGAAAATACCCGCCACAACTGGTCGTTCTATACTTTCGAGGTCTATGGCGATTGTACCTACGACGACAAACCGCGGATGATCTTTGCCTCTTTCGAGAGTGCTACTACCTCTACGGCTGAAATCCGCGTCAGTGCCACCGATGCCGTAACACCTTTTGCCGACCTTACATACGAGTGTATCCTTACCCAAGGCGGGAATGTATATCGTTTTGAACTCTCTGCCACCGATGGTATCCTGCATCTGGAGAATATGCCTGCTTGTAGCGAACATTCCTTGGAGGTCTGGGCGGTCAATCAGGCAGGGAAAAAATCCGACAACTCGGCAAGGGTGCGCTTCTCCACCGAGTGCGCTGAGGCCAACTTGTGGCTGGCGGGTGATATGAACGGTTGGAATTTCAAGGACGATGCCTATCGTTTCCGCAAAACCGGTATAGAGGGAATCTATTCGCTTACTTGTCGCCTTACCAAGGGTAATCACAAATATAAGTTGTCTGCCGGTTCTAATACGGACTGCACTAAAGAGGATCACTGGCTGATGCTTCCTGCGGACACCGATGTTACGTTCTATGCACGGGGCGTCAACAACTTTGCCTCTTCGGCTGACAGCCTTTTTGTCATAGGTACCGCCGTAAGCGATGGCTGGAATATCCCCGCCGATGCCAAACAATGTACGTGGAATGGTACGCAGGCGGTGTGGACAGGCAATATCAATCTGTCGGGTGAGTATAAAATCATCAAGATGTTTTTTGTCAACGGGCATGATAAAGCACCTTCTGAATTTTGGGACGACTTTTGGATAGCCAATCAGTCCATCAGCGGCGTAAGTTCCTCCTCTGTCAAAGCCTCTTTTATTTTCGATTTGCCTACATTGTCTTGGAGTTGGCAGGAAGTCTATGAGGGGCAGTGTACGTTTGCCGGACAGGCAGGCGATGGTCAAACACACGTCGGCTCTTTGTTTACTACAGGGTATAATGTATTGCTCTATCTCAATAGCACCAAAGATTCTGTTTGGATTACGGCGGAGTTCTTGGATACCGACCAGACGGCTACTTCGGCTCTTCTGCAAAACTATCCGCAACGCGATGAGACGCTAGAGGTACAGGAAATGCGTCTGGATAGAGTGGGTGACACGCAGGTGTTCAAAGGGAAAGCCCCTGTCGCCTTTTTCAAAAACCGTGCAGACGGTATTATCCGCTTTGGTGTCAAGTTTGAGTATGCAGGGGGCTTGCGTGCTACCACCCCTGAGTTCTATTATTTGGACGGATCGGGGTGTGCCGAGCGTGATTTCGTTATTTATCACCACGACCAGATGCCCGATAACGCCGAGCATGGAGCCGTCTATACTTTCGCCGGAGGACGTATTTTGCAGCCGATCCTCTACAAACGCAAGTTCCGCCCGGATATATGGGAGACTCTCTCGCTGCCGTTTGATGTCAACCGCATTACGGTAACGGACGAGGACGGAGAGTTTGAACTCTACGCCCAATACAATAATAACGGTACCACGGTCGAGGGCAATTTCTGGTTGCGCAATTTCCGTGAAGAGGAAGTGAGTGCCGCCGGTTTCCAGCAAAACTGGTACGACATCGAGGCTACTGCTGCCGATGCGGCTCAGCCCAAACGGAATGTTCCGTATATCATGCGTGTGCCGGACGACGACACCCATTACTATGCCGATAAGTATATCGTTTTCCATGGCGTGGGCTATCAGACGATAGATGATGTCTATTCCACCATAGTGAGGACGCCCACAGAAACGGAGATGTTTGCTTATTCGGGCAATAATACGATGAAATCGTGGCTGTTGCGCTCTGCGTATGTGTTGGATGACGAGGGGCTGTATTTCCGCTCGGGGGAGACGGTATTGCTTTATCCGTTTGAGTGTGCGGTCAATGCCGAGAAGGAAACCGTCTGCGCTATGCCCCGTTTGGCGTTGAACCGCAAACCGGCTACTCCTACCGGTCAGACTCCGCCCGTAACGGCGATAGAAACCGGCTCCGTATGGTCGGTGGCTGGCTTGTGTGCAGGGCAATTCCGCAATTCCGGTGAATACGATACCTTGTTGCAACGCCTGCCCGCCGGGCTCTATATCGTGCGCCAAGGTGCTGAAGCATACAAAGTGTATATTACCCGATAACCGGATTACTACCATGAAACGCATCCTGTTTATCGTACTGTCCCTGTGTAGCATAGGGGCGGTCAATGCGCAGAGTTTTGGTTATTACTATGGTTCCGGTCGCAGTGATGTGCAGATTCAAACGCCCATTGCCGAGCCTGGTGCCGGTCGCCCCGAAGCAGTGTGGGCGGTAAGTGGTGATATGCAACCGTTTGATGTTAGCGAACCTGTTGCGAATGGCATTTATACCCCCCCCGCAGCGGCTTCGCGTGCAGGACGGCGCAAGCCGCCTACTACGGGCGGGCAAGACCCGGTCAACCCTGATATATGGATGCCCGTCGGCGATATGGATATATGGTGCGGGCTGTTCCTCGGGCTATATATATTGGGTATCGCCGTCAGGCAATATAAATCCCGCAAAACTACCGACAAAAATACCTTATGCGAATGATTGGCATAGGTGTGAAAATAATCGTTTAATTAACAAAAACACAAAGTTTTATGAAAAAGATGTTTACTTTTGTAGCCGCTATGCTGTTTTGTACCGCGGCTTTCGCAGAGGAAAAAGAACTTTTTGATCCTTCTGCCGCTTCTATCAAAGAAACCTACATCGCTCCCGGTTGGAATGTGGATGCCAATAGTTCGGCAACGTATGATGCCGCAACGGGCACTATTTCCGTCACTATTGCGAGCAATCTCGGCGCACAATGGCAGGGACAGGTGAAATTCTCGCACAATGTAACGTTTGACCCCGCTAAAAGTTATGTCCTTTCTGTAAAATTCCACTCCAATAAAGCACTGGGGGGTGTTACCCTGAAAATGGACGACAATGCCGAGGTCGTTTACGCAAATCAGGAAATCACACTGCCCGCGGATGCCGACTATGTATTCACCTCTGCAAAAAGCAACGGCGTTGCCGGAAACAACCAAATTATGGTCTTTGACTTTGGCTATGCGGCAGCAGGAACGCAAATCACTATCAGCAATATCTCTATCAAAGAGGTAGGAGAGGCTGCTGTGGTAGAACCGGTTGAGCACCCCGCACCTGCTACCGCTCCCGCCTGTGCGGCTGCAGATGTGTTCTCTATCTATTCCGATGCCTATACCGCCGGCACGGCTATGGCTGTCGGTGGCTGGGGACAGAAAACCAAAATAGAGGAGGTAAATCTTTCTGAAACCGACAAGGCCTTCTATTGCACCAACAGCAACTATATGGGATGGGAACTTAATGCCAATGTCGCTGTCGCTCAACTGGCGGAGTATCCCTATCTGCATATGGATATCTATGTAGCCGAGCCGGGTTCCATTATGTTCCAACCTATTTGGGGCGCCGGCGGAATGGTTACCTATACATTGACTACCGGTTGGAATAGTCTGGATATCGACCTCCTTGAAAAATATCCGGGGATAGAACTCGCTAAGATATTCCAACTCAAATGGGACGGAATGCCCGCTACGTGTTATTTCGACAACGTCTATTTCTACAAAGATACCGAAACGGCTATCCGCAATACTGCAGTTGCAGAGAAAGCGCAAAAGACTGTCATCAATGGTCAGATGGTTATCATCCGCGATGGCATCCGTTACAATGCCCTCGGTCAGGCGATGGAATAAACATAAAACTGATTGAATAAGAATAAACATAAGTGCGATAAAATAAGCATAAGTGCAATAAAATAAGCATAAGTGTGATAGAATAAACATGAGTGTGATAGAATAAACATGAGTGTGATAGAATAAGAAATTAGTTAGTAGTTGTTGGGGAGCGGACAGAGTTCATTCTGCCCGCTCCTTTTTTGTTTGTTAAGCAAAACAAAATATATCCGTTTGCCATCCGTTTGATTTCGTGCTGACAAGCATAGGTTAAACTTGGGTGATTCTTGGGTGATTATCGGGTGATTAACGGGTGATTAACGGGTGATTCTGCATAGGATAGTAGGCGTTTACCCAGGAGTTGACACCAAGTGTCTGTATGACTATGAGCGCGGCGCGTGTTGCGCCGCAAGACAAGGTTTTGTTTGTTTTGTTTTATAAATTCCTTTATTTCTTTAATTTCTCTCGCACCGCATAGCGAGTGCGTAGGACATCTTTTGCCAATTTTCTTCCATTTTTCTTGCCGTTTGCGGCATAGGAGACATTAGTGCCAACTGCTGGGTAGCCACCTCAATCCCGATAGAATAAGCCCTCTCGGCTCATAGTGGCGCACATTCCGCCGGGGACGCGGGCGCCTCGCCCGCGGTGTGAATACTTTTCAGCCCGCTTAGTGGCGCACAATACCATTGTGTGCGCAGCACGCGCCACTGTCAACCGCCGACGCTTGCCATAGAGGCTGTATCCACACCTTTTTGCAGGAAAAATGAGCGATTATTTGCGTAATCCGAATAAATGTTGTACCTTTGCAGCGTGATTCGAATTGAGGGGACCGAGCGGTTCCCTCAATTTCGTAGATAAAGGGCATACAAAACGCACCGCCACAAACGTGCAACCATAAACGTAAAACCACCAACGCGAAGCAACAATATGGACAGATTTTTGGTAGAAAACCTTGTGCAAACGTATCTGAAAGATACCGATTATGCACTGATTACATTGGATATCAACCCGCAAAATGAGATTTTGATTGAGGTGGATCGGCTGCAGGGCGTTGATGTGGATTTCTGTGGTGCGCTCAACCAATATATGGTGGAGCAGTTGGACGCCGCGGGCATAGAGGACTACTCGCTTGAGGTAGGCAGTGTCAGTCTGACAGATCCGTTCAAAACCAGAATGCAGTACGAGAAAAACCTCGGACACGATGTCGAAGTGCTGACCAATGAGGGCAGGAAACTGCGCGGGCAGTTGGTGAGCGTGGACGAAAATACATTCGCTGTAGAGGTGGATACGCTTGTTGCCGTCGAGGGCAAGAAACGCAAACAGCACGAGATGGTAACACATACTTTCAGGTATGACGAGGTGAAATATACCAGATACGACCTCAAATTCTAATTAACGCTGGTTCGATATAAACAGAATCGTCTTCTTTGCCGCCGTAGGCGATAAGATTTATGGCAATTTATGGATGTAAAAATCCAAGATTTACTTAGATTTCTTGCCGCTTGCGGCATAGGCGTTTTTATTTCGAACTCGCATTAATTATCCCTATTCGACTAATAATAAGAACAAATATACAACAATGGCAAAAGCACAAAATTCAATCAACCTGATTGACATTTTCTCGGAGTTCAAGGAACTCAAAAACATTGACCGCCAGACGTTCATCAATGTGCTGGAGGATTCGTTCCGCAATGTGATTGCAAAAATGTACGGTTCGGATGCGAACTACGACGTGATTATCAACCCCGATAAGGGCGACTTGGAGGTCTATCGTAACCGCCTGGTGATGGAGGACGACGATGTGGCTAACCCCAATACGCAAATCGCACTGAGCGACGCACTCAAGATTGACGACGAGGCGGAAATCGGTGAGGAAGTAACCGACAAAGTGGACTTCCAGTCTTTCGGTCGCCGTATGATCCTCAACCTGCGCCAGACCCTTGCCAGCAAGATTCTCGAGTTGCAGAAAGAGAATATCTATATCAAGTATAGCGATATGCTCGGTCAGATCGTTTCGGGCGAACTCTATCAGGTGTGGAAGAAAGAGATGCTTCTGCTTGATGAGGACGGCAACGAACTCTATCTTCCCAAGCAGAACCAGATACCCAACGACTATTTCCGCAAAGGTGAAACCGTACGTGCCGTAGTGGTGCAGGTGGATAACAAGAACCAGAACCCGAAAATCATCCTCAGCCGTACATCGCCGCTGTTCCTGCAACGTCTCTTCGAGCAAGAGGTGCCCGAGGTGCACGACGGACTGATTGCTATCAAGAATATCGCCCGTATCCCCGGTGAGCGTGCCAAGGTGGCAGTCGAGTCGTTCGACGACCGTATCGATCCGGTTGGCGCCTGCGTGGGTATCAAGGGCGCACGTATCCACGGTATCGTACGCGAGTTGCGCAATGAGAATATCGATGTCATCAACTATACAAGCAATACCAACCTCTTTATCCAGCGTGCATTGGCTCCTGCCAAGATTTCTTCTATGAATATCAACGAAGAGGAAAAGAAAGCCGAGGTATATCTGCAGCCGGATGAGGTAAGTCTCGCTATCGGTAAGGGTGGTTTCAACATCAAGTTGGCTTCTATGCTTACCGGCTATCAGATTGATGTATATCGTGAGATGGACGGCGACGACTCGGATATCTACTTGGACGAGTTCAACGACGAAATCGACCAGTGGGTGATCGATGCGCTCAAGGCTATCGGGCTGGATACCGCAAAGCAGGTGCTCAATACCCCGAAGGAAGAACTGCTGGAGCGTACCGACCTCGAAGAGGAGACTATCGACGATGTTATCCGCATCCTCGAAGCCGAGTTCGCAAACGACTAAATAATAAACCGGAATTTCTGGAATATCTAGGACAACTATAATATCTAGGCTTTCTAAGAAACAACTAAAACAAACAACAACACCAATACACATTTCGCATGGCAATAAAACTTATCAAGGCTTGTAAAGAACTCAATATCGGTATGTCCACCGCCGTAACCTTCTGTGCAAAGCAGGGTAAGGAAATCAATGCTGACCCCAATGTCCGCATTGATGACGACCTGTATCTGCTTCTCGCCAAGGAATTTAACAAGGATATGGCACTCAAACTCGAAGCGGAACGCAGGGCGCAGGAACGCCAGGAACGCGAAATGCCTCAGACGGTTTCTATTGAGAAACCCAAAGAACCTGTGCATATCCCTACCGAGGTGCCGCAACCGAAAGTAGTGGGTAAGATCGATCTTGACGCAGAGCGCAAGGCCAAAGAGGAAGCCGAGGCAAAAGCCAAAGCCGAAGAGGCTGCCGCACGTGCCAAAGCGGAGGCGGAGGCTGCTGCACGCGAGAAAGCCGAGCGTATCGCTCGTGAGGAGGCTGAACGCAAGGCGAAAGCAGAAGCAGAGGCAAAAGCCAAAGCAAAGGCGGAGGCGGAAGCCGCACGCAAAGCCGCAGAACAACAGCCCGAAGCCGCGGCGGAACAGGTGGCTTCTCAGCCGGAGGAACCTAAGAAAACGGAGATTTTCCGCTTGGAGAAACCTGTGCTCAAGAATGCTCCGAAAGTGGTCGGGAAGATTGACTTGAGCAGTATCAACCAATCTACTCACCCCACCAAGAAAACCAAGGAGGAAAAACGCAAGGAGCGTCAGGAACGCCAACAGCAGCAACAGCAGGCTAACCAGCAGGCTACCGAGAAACGGAAACGCGAGCGCATCAAGCAAAACAAGGTGGACATCAATGATGCACGCAACCAGAAAGGTAAGCCCGGCACCAAGAAAAAGGGTGTAAAAGTGGAGGTCGATGACGAGGAGGTACAGCGTCAGATCAAGGAGACTATCCAGCGTCTGCAAGGGCAGAAAGGTAAAACCAATACCAGCAAATACAAGCGTGAACGTCGTGAACTCGAGCGCGAAAAAGTAGCGCACGAGAAAGAGGCGGAACAGGCACAGTCCAAGGTGCTGAAACTGACAGAGTTTGTTACGGCCAACGACCTTGCCGTGATGATGAACGTGCCGGTTACCAAAGTCATCAGCACCTGTATGATGCTCGGTATGTTCGTCAGCATCAACCAGCGTCTTGATGCCGAGACCATCAACCTTGTAGCCGAGGAATTCGGCTTCTCTACCGAGTATGTCAGTGCACACGTAGTAGAAGAACTCAATGCCGATGAGGAAATCAACGAGGAGGACATCGAACCGCGCTGCCCGATTGTTACCGTTATGGGACACGTCGATCACGGTAAGACCTCGCTGCTGGACCATATTCGTAACACCAATGTCATTGCCGGTGAGGCGGGCGGTATTACCCAGCATATCGGTGCCTACAATGTGAAACTGAAGAACGGACAGCGTATTACGTTCCTTGATACTCCGGGACACGAAGCGTTTACCGCTATGCGTGCACGTGGTGCGAAAGTAACCGATATCGCTATCATCATCATTGCTGCCGACGATGCCGTCATGCCGCAGACTATCGAAGCGATCAACCACGCACAGGCTGCCGGAGTACCGATGATCTTCGCTATCAACAAGTGTGACAAGCCCGGTGCTAACCCCGACAAGATCAAAGAGCAACTCTCCAATATGAATATCTTGGTCGAGGACTGGGGCGGCAAGTACCAGTGCCAGGAGATTTCGGCTAAGAAAGGCGACGGTGTCTTCGAACTCTTGGAGAAAGTGCTCCTTGAGGCGGAAATGCTTGATCTCAAGGCGAACCCGAAACGCCGCGCCAAAGGTTCGATTATCGAGTCGTCGCTCGACAAAGGACGTGGCTATGTGGCTACGCTGCTCGTGGCGGACGGAACTCTCCACATGGGCGACATTGTCTTGGCAGGAACATTCCATGGCAAGGTAAAGGCAATGTTCAATGAGCGCGGGCAGAAAATCACCGAGGTGCTGCCTGGCGAACCATGTACGATTCTCGGTTTGAACGGTGCGCCGCAGGCTGGTGATGAGTTCAACGTGATGGCTACCGAGCAGGAAGCGCGAGAGATTGCCAACAAACGTGAGCAACTCCAGCGCGAGCAGTCAATCCGCACCAAGAAACACGTGGGATTGGAAGAGATCGGCCGTCGTCTGGCTATTGGCGACTTCAAGGAACTCAATATCATCGTCAAAGGTGATGTGGACGGTTCGGTAGAGGCGCTGACCGACTCGCTCTTGAAACTCTCGACCGAGAATATTCAGGTGAACGTCATCCACGGTGCTGTGGGTGCCATCTCGGACAGCGATGTGCTGCTTGCTGCGGCTTCCGATGCCATCATCGTCGGCTTTAACGTGCGTCCTACCGCTACGGCACGCAAGATGGCGGACAGTGAGGAGGTGGATATACGTATCTACTCCATTATCTACGATGCCCTCGAGGAAATCAAAGCCGCTATGGAGGGTATGCTTTCGCCCGAAATCAAAGAGGAAGTTACCGCTACGCTCGAGGTGCTGCAAACCTTCCATATATCCAAGGTGGGTACGATTGCCGGTTGTATCGTGCGTGAAGGTAAGGTGAAACGTGGTAATAAATGCCGTGTCATCCGTGATGGTATCGTAATCCAGACCAGTGAATTGAGTTCGCTCAAGCATGGTAAAGATGATATCAAGGAGGCGGGTGTCAATACCGAGTGCGGTTTGAGCATCAAGTCGTTCAACGACATCGTTGTGGGCGACCTGATTGAGACCTTCGAGCAGGTGGAAGTGGCTAAAACCTTGTAATAATAGTAAGTGTAAATAAAAAAGAGACTGTCTGATATTTCAGACAGTCTCTTTTTTTATTCTTGTTTGCTATTTGCTTAATTGGTATGCCAGTCGGAACAGCGGGTTGTCGGCTTGTATATATTCTTGTACAGGTTGGAGTTCTTTCGGCAGCCGTTCCGATAAGAGGATGTTGCCGCAATAGCGGAAACCGTATTTCTGCAGCAGGTGTTGCATACGCAGGTTGTCTTGATGAGTATCTGCGCGTACATTGTTGTATCGGCTTGCTACGTATTCCACTACTGCCGCAAAAATACCGTGATACCCCTCCAACGACGCCAGGCGGTGAATGGTGGCATAAGGTGCATTGTTCAGCCACGCACCGTCTATTTGGCTATACGACGGGTCGGGTTCGGTTAGCATTACAAACGTGCCGGCAATGTCGCCGTTATCCAATACTATATAATTGCGACCGAGTTGTATATCTTTGGTAATCAGTTCTGTGGACGGGTAATTGTTCCCCCATTGGTTGGGGTTCCCCGCGCTCCGCATCTTCTCTCTTGCCACGGCATATATTTTTTCCAACTGCGGCAAATCCGTTATTTCCGCTTTCCGTATTGTGTACACAGTCTTTGCAAATTTCTGTGCAAAGATAGTGCTTTTTGCACAGATACACAAACAAAAAACAGAGTGCACTATCAGCAGCACACTCTGTTTTCAATTGACATCAGTTCGATATAAGCACAATTGCATACTTTGCCGCCGTAGGCGAATAAGATTTATAGCAATTTATGGATGCAAAAGCAAAGATTTATTTAGATCTCTTGCCGCTTTGCGGCAAAGGAGTTTTATATCAAACTTATGTTGATTCCGCATTGTTTACATCATTCCGCCCATACCGGGGTTGGGCATAGCGGCGGGAGCGGGGTTCTCCTCTTTCTTGTCCACAATGACGCACTCGGTGGTAAGGAACATACCTGCGATAGAAGCAGCGTTCTCCAGAGCCACACGGGTAACCTTCGCGGGGTCAACTACACCGGCCGCTTTCAAGTTTTCGTAGGTGTCTTCGCGGGCATTGTAACCGAAATCGCCTTCGCCCGAACGAACCTTGTCCACAACCACTGCACCCTCTTTGCCGGTGTTGGTAACAATCTGACGCAACGGCTCCTCGATAGCACGGCGGACAATCTCGATACCTGTCTGCTCGTCTTCGTTGTCGCCTTTGAGCGTATCCAAAGCCTTCTGGGCGCGGATATATGCCACACCGCCACCGGCTACGATACCTTCTTCGATAGCCGCACGCGTTGCACTCAGCGCATCGTCCACACGGTCTTTCTTCTCTTTCATCTCTACCTCGCTGGCTGCACCTACGTTCAGTTGTGCTACACCGCCTGCCAATTTGGCAAGACGCTCTTGCAGTTTCTCTTTGTCGTAGGTCGATTTGGTAGCCGCAATCTGTGCCTTGATTTGTGCAACACGGTTGGCAATAGCCTCTTTGTCGCCCGCACCGTTCACAATCGTGGTGTTCTCTTTGTTGACGTTGATACTCTCTGCCGTGCCGAGCATATCAATGGTGGCGTTCTCGAGTTTGATACCCTTCTCCTCGCTGATGACGGTACCGCCCGTCAGGATAGCGATGTCTTCCAGCATCTCTTTGCGGCGGTCGCCGAAGCCCGGAGCCTTGACGGCACATATCTTCAGTTGCGCACGCAAACGGTTGACTACCAGCGTGGTCAGTGCCTCGCTATCTACATCCTCTGCAATAATCAGCAACGGACGACCGCTCTGTACTGCGGGTTCGAGTACGGGCAGCAATTCTTTGAGGTTTGATATCTTCTTGTCGTAGATCAGGATATACGGCTTGTCCATCTCTACCTCCATTGTCTCGGTGTTGGTTACGAAATACGGACTGATGTATCCGCGGTCGAACTGCATACCTTGTACCACATCGATCGTGGTGTCCATACCTTTGGCCTCGCCGATGGTGATCACACCGTCTTTGCTTACTTTGCGCATAGCGTCGGCAATCAGTTTGCCGATCTCGGCATCGTTGTTGGCGGATATGGTAGCCACCTGCTCAATCTTGTCGAAATCATTGCCTACTACCTCGCTCTGTTTCTTTATCTCAGCCACAACGGTGCTGACAGCCTTGTCAATACCGCGTTTCAGATCCATCGGGTTAGCCCCGGCGGTAACGTTTTTCAGTCCTACGCCTACGATGGCTTGTGCCAGTACGGTTGCCGTCGTTGTACCATCGCCTGCCTGGTCGCCGGTCTTCGATGCTACCTCTTTCACTAATTGTGCACCCAAGTTCTCTGCTGCGTCAGCCAACTCAATCTCTTTGGCTACCGTAACACCGTCTTTCGTGATGTGCGGAGCACCGTATTTCTTGTCAATGATGACGTTGCGTCCCTTCGGACCGAGCGTTACTTTTACTGCATTAGCCAACTGGTCAACGCCTTTTTTCAGAGCCTCGCGAGCCTCTGTATTGTATGTGATTTCCTTTGCCATAGTTGTAAGTCAATTTGTAAGTTTGTAAATGTGCAAATTAGAAAAATGAACTCATCTGAATTCATAATTCTAAATTCATAATTAGCATTACCCGAGCACTGCGAGCACGTCGCTTTGACGCATAATCAGATATTTCTCGCCTTCGTATTCGAGTTCTGTGCCGGCATATTTGCCATAGAGCACTTGGTCGCCTGCTTTGAGCACCATCTCCTCGTCTTTGGTACCTTTGCCTACAGCCAAAACCTCTCCGCGAAGCGGTTTCTCTTTTGCGCTATCGGGGATGATGATACCGCCTACGGTTTTCTCTTCTGCAGCCACGGGCTTTACCAATACGCGGTCTGCTAACGGTTGAATCTTACTCATGATATTTTAGTTTTTAGAATTTGTAAATTTGTGCATTACGCATTGTCAAAAGTGCGGGCTTCGGTCGGCTTTCCATACCCTGCCTTCCTACGCCCCCGCTCTCTCTTTCTCAAACTCTGTGCCAAAAAGTCATTTGCCATCTTTGGCAGTATTCCGACTGACAGTTTGGCAGCACTATTCCTCACTAAATAGCAGGCTGTGGCATTATGCATTGTATATACGGAATATACAATTTCTATATTTTGTAATACCGATTACGTAGAAAAGACGTAGAAAGGACGTAGAAAGAATTCGAGTTTGTGCGGCTTTCGAACTACGTTTTTATGCATAATATTCACTTTTTATGCAAATTATTCTTTCCAGTTTGGGGTTCTTTGTCCAGATTATGTCGGCATATTTCTGAAATTATGTACATCGTTTTTAGGGTGTATCATCTTATTTTTGAGTCCTAATTTCTTGATTTATATAGAAAAACGCGATTCTCATTTGGAAATATCAAAAAAAAGTTGTACCTTTGCGCGCTTTTTGTCCGATTAGACTTGTTCAAATACCCTAAACAGGCAAAATTGTGTGCAAACAAGTCGATGACCCTTTGCATTATTATATTATGTAGTAACGCAATATGTTATATATGATGTGTATTGCACCACTCAAATCAAAATGACAAAACTTGTTTTGTCATTTTGAAGAGGAGAAACTTATGTAGCATAAAACCCGCGCAGCGGGTTTCTGTTGCGGAATAATATAGTGTAGTTGCACTAATCAACAACAAAAATGCGTTTTTGTTGTTGAAGAGGAGGAGTTGCGGAGCGCTAAAACTCGCAAAGCGAGTTTTCTTTCGCGTAGCACACTCCGACGACAGGTCTGGTAGCTCAGCTGGATAGAGCAACAGCCTTCTAAGCTGTGGGTCTCGGGTTCGAATCCCGACCGGATCACCTAATTTATTCAAAAAACGGTGGAAGACCGCTGAAAAAGATGACAGCATAGCCTTTCTCGGGCTGTTGTTGTCGTCTTTGTACCGCAATTTATTGCGCATATGGCGGCAGACATCCAAACTAAATTATGCGTCAATTAAAGATTACTAAATCCATTACGAACCGTGAATCGGCTTCGCTTGACAAGTATCTGCAAGAGATTGGTCGGGAGGAACTTATCACGGTAGAGGAAGAAGTGGAATTGGCAGGTCGTATTCGTAATGGCGACCGTGCCGCGTTGGAGAAACTGACACGCTCAAACCTGCGTTTTGTGGTGTCGGTGGCGAAACAGTATCAAAATCAAGGGCTCAGTCTCCCCGACCTGATCAACGAGGGTAATCTCGGGCTTATCAAGGCGGCGGAGAAATTCGATGAAACACGTGGTTTCAAGTTCATCTCTTATGCCGTGTGGTGGATTCGCCAGTCTATCCTCCAGGCGTTGGCAGAACAATCCCGTATCGTGCGCCTGCCGCTCAACCAGGTGGGTTCGCTTAACAAGATCAACAAGGCATACCAGCGTTTTGAGCAGGAGCATGAGCGCAAACCGTCGGCGGAGGAACTGGCAGAGGAACTGGATATTCCGGTGGACAAGATTGCCGATACACTCAAGATGTCCGGACGCCACGTGAGTGTGGACGCACCGTTTGTAGAGGGCGAGGACAACTGCCTGATTGATGTGATGGTCAATGAGGACTCGCCTAATGCCGACCGCGGACTGATCAACGAATCGCTTTCTACCGAGATAGCCCGTGCTTTGGCTACGCTTACTCCGCGCGAGGCGGATATCCTGCGTAAGTTCTTCGGTATCGGTACCCCCGAGAAGACTCTCGAAGAGATTGGCGAAGAACTGCACCTTACCCGTGAGCGTGTCCGCCAGATCAAGGAGAAAGCCATCCGCAAACTCTATACGGGACAACGCAGCAAAACGCTCCAGACCTATTTGGGATAAAAGCCCGTTGTGGCAATATAAAAATATAAAATAATATACTGAAAACGGCTGCCTGACACTCGTCAGGCAGCCGTTTTTGTATCTATTCCGTTTTTGTTATTGCCGTAGCGCGGTGGAGAGTTCATATAGCACGATGCCGGCGGTAACACTCACATTGAGCGAGTGTTTGGTGCCATACTGCGGTATCTCTATACACGCATCGCAGGCATCCACCACCTCCTGCTGCACACCGAACACCTCATGCCCCAATACGACGGCAATACCTTTGGTCTTCTCGGTGAGCAAGTCCTGTTTGGCTTGCTCGAGGGTAATGGAGTCGTGTGCCTGCTCGATGGCATAGACGCGATAACCGCGCTCGTGGAGCGCACGGACGGCATCCGTTGTGTTGTCAAAGTGCTGCCAATCCACCGTCAGTTCTGCGCCGAGTGCCGTCTTGTGTATCTCGGGATTGGGCGGGCAGCAGCAGATACCGCACAGACAGAGTCCCTCCAACAGGAACGCATCGGCAGTACGGAACACCGCCCCTACGTTGTGCTGGCTGCGGACGTTGTCCAGCACTACCACAAAAGGCAGTTTCTCGGCTTGGTGGAATGCCTCCGGTGTGAGGCGGTTCATCTCTTGTGTGGATAGTTTTTTCATAAAACTCCTTTGCCGCAAGCGGCAAGAAATCTAATAAATCTCTTATTCTGATTACCTTAAATCTTACCGCCTACGGCGTTTTACAATCCTTCAGGCAGAGAGACATAGAGGATATGCTGTTGGTCGTCAATGCGGCGGATTAGGTCTTCGTGGATAGGCAACAGGCGACCGTCTTCCATTTCGAGGAGAGTGTTGATGGTCGATTCGTCCACCGACAGCACTTTGCCCAATGTCCCCTGTGTGTCGTCCTCTATGGTGTATCCTTTCAGGTCTTGCCAGGTCATCTGTTCCTGTTCGTCCCCGGTGAGGTCGCGGCGGAGCATATAGGCGGTGCAACCGGTCAGTCGTGCAGCCTGTTCCTCGGTATCTACACCCGTCAGACGGAAAATGAGTGTGTCTGCCCCTTTGCCGCGCCAGTCTTCTACCCTGAACGGCACAAGAATACCGTCTATGTCGAGAATAAGAAAGTCGGCTTCGGCATTGTCCCAATACTCGTTATCCATCTGGCATTGTATCTCGCCCTGTTTGCCGTGCGGGCGGCGGAGCGTGCCAATCTGTATCACTTCGGCGGGTAAAATCATAGTTTGTGGCTGCGCGTTTGTGGTTGTACGTTTATGGTTACATGTTTGTGGTGTTGCGTTAGTTGCGGACGGTGAGTATCTCACCCGAGTAGAGGGTGGAGTAGCGGCGGAGTGCCTCATGGGAGATACCCTGTGAGGGCGTGCCATATACGTCTAAGTTGTATTGCTCGCCGCACACCGGGCAGGTGGCGAATAGTCCGTTAATCTCCACCGGTTGGTCTTGCCGCAAACATTTGGGGCAGCACAGGTCGTATGCCAAGTATTCGCTGTTGCCTGATATATAGACCACTACGCCCGCATAGCCGAACATGTCTCCCGTAGCCTGACGGGGCATAGTCTGCCCGTTGAAGTGGTAGCCGTCCTTGTCCAGTATGGTGTAAGAATAGATGTTGGTCGGTTTGAAATGTACAAAGAATGCCAAGCGTGTATCTATCTTTGCGGAAACAGGGTAGGTGGGCACCGAACTGCGGAAAGTGGTATCTTCGCAGGCGGAGCATAGAAAGAGCAAAGCAGGCAATATGTACCGCCACAGACGTTGCATATCAGTTACTTACACTGCTGAGATGGACGTTGAAGATCATTACTGAGTAGGGGGGAATATAACTGGATGTTCCTTCCGTTCCGTTCCCTTCGGCATCACCGATCTTGTCGTTGGTAAAGACCTCTTCGTCATACCCGAGATAGTATGGTATATAGATTTCAATGTCGCCGTGGGTATGTATCTTGCGCAATGCCTCCGAGAAACCGCTTACAAGATTTGACATTGTAAATTGTGCTGTCCCGCCGTCGAACTGATAGCCGTTGATTAGTTTG
This sequence comes from uncultured Bacteroidales bacterium, assembly GCA_934716995.1. Taxonomy (GTDB): domain Bacteria; phylum Bacteroidota; class Bacteroidia; order Bacteroidales; family Paludibacteraceae; genus Colicola. Next base: position 84,749 of record CAKUYO010000007.1, read on the forward strand.
CCCGTGTAGTCGCATATTATGGTACTGCTTGCGTTAGGACGTGTCTCATTGGGTGTAGGGTCGGCAATAATGCGATATTGCAGTCCGTCGGATAGCACATAAAAATTAGAATCTCCCTCGTGGGCGGTGATGTTCTGCTCCAACCAAAGGTCGTTCTGTGCTTTCCAGTCCATCCATTGGTTCTCCTTGCAGCCTGCCAGCAGTGCCGCAAAGAAAGTAAGTATCAAAAATTTATATTTCATATTCATTCTTTGTTCTTTGTTCTTTGTTCTTTGTCCATTGTTCTTTGTCCATTGTCCCTACTTGCATAGCCACAGGCTCGGGTTGAGGATTGTGCGGTCCTGATATACTTGGAAATAGAGTTCGGTCTTGTTGTCCTGCTCGGGGTCGGAGTAGATCGTACCGAGTTTCTGTTTGGTTTCTACTTTGTCGCCCTGCTTGACCGCCAGTTTGCTCAGGTTGGAATACACGGTGCGGTAGTTGCCATGCTGCACAATGACGGCATAGGTGTTGCCCACAAGGAAACAACTTGTAACCTCTCCTTTATATACCGCCCGTGCGGAAGCCCCGGCGGTGGTTTGCAGATAGATACCCTTGTTGTCGGTTACCACGTGTTCATACACAGGATGTTGCTGTTTGCCGAACCGCCCGCTGATAAAGCCTTTTTCCACCGGCCACGGTAGTTTGCCCTTGTTCTGCTCGAAACCGCCTGCCACGAGTTTCTGCTCCTTGGTAAGGGTGGTCTTGGTCGCAGTCTGCTTGCGCACCATCTCGTCGATTTTCTTGTTGAGTTGGGCGGCCTGTTGCTGCTGTTTCTTGAGTTTGGCACCGAGGTCTTTCTCCTGTTTTTTCAGTTGGGTGAGCATCGACTGGTGCTTTTTCTCGTCGCGTGCAAGGTTCTCCTGCTGCCGTTTGCGGCTCTGGAGTGCCTCTTGTTTGGTTTTGCGGTGTTCTTGCAGGGCGTCATTCTGAATGTCGATCTCGGTTTGCGTGCGCTCGATACGCTCTACCTGTTCCTGCCGGAACTTGGCAAACTCCTGCATATAGCGCACACGGCGCACCATCTGCTGGAAACTGTCGGACGACAATACGAAGAGCAGGGGCGACTGCTGCATTTGTGCATAGTGGCTCTCGCGCACGAGACGGGCGTAGTCGGCTTTGTAGGTCTCGAGGTCGGACTGGAGCGAGTCGCGTTTCTGCCCGAGGAGTACCATCTCGTCGTCGAGGGCGGTTATCTCGTTGCCGAGGGTGTGGATGAGTTGCCGCTGTGTCTTGATGTTCTTGTTGAGCAGTTGCAGTTTGTTGAGTGTCGCCGTCTCGTTCTGCTTGGTCTGGTTGAGCATCTTGTTGGTGTTCTCAATCTGCTTTTGCAGTTCCTGCTGTTTCTTTTGCAGGTTCTTGACCGACTCCGCATTGGCGTTCAGTGCAAGGAGACAGATACATATATATATGAGCAGTCGTTTCATTGGAGCAAAGTGCGAATGTCTATTTGTTGGTAGCGTGCGAGGTTGGCGGCCTGGGTGCGTACGGGTACGTCCAACTGCCGCTCGGGGTAGGTGAGGCGCAGCATAATCGTCTGTTCGCCTGCCGTATAGCCCACGAAGGCTTCTTTCCCGCCTGTTGGCAGTTCGCCTGTAGCAAGGGCTTGCAGGTCGTGCCACGTGATGGCGGGCGCCAGATAGCGGTTGATGTCGTCGTAGGCGGCAACGGCATACCGGCGGTTGATCTTGTCAATGCCCGTAACCTGCGTGGGGGTGGCTTCTATGCGGAGCATCTCTATACCGAGCATAGGCATGATGCTCAATACCATCATCGAGTCGCGCACGGTCTGCATGGTGCAGTTGGCACGCATGGTCTCATCGCCGAGCGTTACCACTGCCTGCGCGTTCTGCATCAGGCACGTGTGCCATTGCGGTGCTGCGGGTTCTTCTGCAACCTGCGTTTCGGTTTTTGGGATATGCTTTGTGGTGTGGCATCCCGTGAAACCGATACAGAAACCCGCCGACAGAGCCACAATTGTTACGATTTCAAAAGCCGTGCCAAACGCCACTTTGGTGGCAATGGCAAAGGCGTTTCTTGTCGTGCGGTGAATAGCGTTGCGGCACTCGCGCAGGATATATTTGAGGATACGTGTGTCCATATTTATTTGGTGATTGCGTGGTAATGCGCTTCTATCTCCGTGCGCTCGTCGGGCGCGGCGTTCTGCATAGCCTTGCGGATATAGAAACCCGCCAAAGAGTCCTGTCCTTGCAGGTGGAGAATCCAAGCGTATGTGTCGAGAAACGTGGCGTTCTCGGGCTGTTCGCGTATGGTCAGTTGGCTCATCTGCTCCGCCTTGCGCAGGTCGCCGCCCGTGGTGGCAAGCAGGTAGGCGTAGTTGTTGAGTATCATCAGGTTCGCAGGGTCGATACGCAGGATATGCTCGTAGTTCTCCAGCAGTTGCGCCGTAGGAGCATGGGTGGCGGTCAGCAGTTCGGCACGGAAGAGGAGAAACTGCAAGTCGTCGGGATAGAGAGTGAGATAGTCGTCAATTGCCTGAATGGCTTTTTTCAAATTGCCCTGAATAACATATATCCGATAGCGGTTGATGGCGCTCATACCGTCGTAGCCTTGCAGTTGGTCGATGCGGTCTTGCGCCTGAATGGCTTGTTTGTATTTGCCGTTCACGAGGGCGGCTTGGCGCATATAGTCCCAAACGGACGCATCTCTCGGGTTGAGACGTGTGGCTTGTTTCATCACGGCGAGCAACTCCTTGCGCGACTGCTTGTCATCGTTCTTGTAGAGCGACAGGGCGTAGTGGAACCAATGGTCGCGCGGGTCAAGCAGGTAGGCTTGGCGGAAATACTCAAATGCTTTTTCGGGCTGTTTGAGGGCGTTGTAGATCACACCGAGATAGTCCTTCGTGGTGGCGTCCTGCGGGTTGAGTTGTTCGCAGAACAGCAGTTGCATCAATGCTTCGGGAAAACGCTCCCCGTCAAGACTCTGCTTGGCGGCATAGAAATAGTAGGTGAACTGTTGCTCACGCTCTATGCCCAACGGTTGCGGCTGTTGTTTCTTTGCCGACAGCGAAAAAGCACAAACAGAGAAAAGGAATATCGAAACTATACGCTTCATCCAAATACAAACTCGGAATGTATGTTAATTATTAATTACTAATTGTTATTTGTTATTTGTTATTTCACTCCGCTGTGTCCGAAGCCGCCGGCACCGCGTTCGGTCTCGCTCAGACTCTCCACCTCCACCACCTCGGGTTGTTCGTGGCGGGCGATAACCATCTGGCACACACGCTCGCCCGACTCGATCGTCTGCGGTTCGTTGCTCAGGTTGATAAGGATGATGCCTATCTCTCCGCGGTAGTCGGCATCGATAGTGCCGGGGCTGTTGAGCACGGTCAGTCCGCGTTTGAGTGCCAGTCCGCTGCGCGGGCGGATCTGTGCCTCATAACCTTCCGGCAGTTCGAGATAAAGCCCTGTGGGCAGCAGTTTGCGCTCAAGGGGTTGCAGGGTGACGGGTTCGCTCAGGAAGCAGCGGATATCCATTCCTGCTGCTTGCGCACTCTCATATTTCGGCAACGGATTGTTGCTCTTGTTGATAAAACGTATGGTCATAAATGTTCTATATTTCTATTGCGTAAAGGTAGCCTATCCTAAGCCTATCCTATGCTCATCCACCTGACTTTGCTATGGTGTGAAATGTTCTAAATTGCTTGGTTGGAAGTCGTCAATTCTATGGTTTCAAAATCGGGGGCTGTATCAAACAGCGTTTGTTTGATTGCACCTAATTTTGTTTGTGTTGCAGAAATGGCTAAATCCGATTTGTCAATGCCAATCCAATGTCGTCCGTTTTGTTGTGCGGCTTTGAGTGTTGTCCCTGATCCACAGAAACAATCCAAAACAATACTTTCAGGGTCGGAAGACGTGCGCACAATCAAGTTGAGCAAGTCCGCATTTTTTTCGGTGGGATAATCGGGATATTGCGGGTCTTTGAATTCCCAAATATCTTGCATACGTTTTCCCTCCCGCTCGTCTGCATAAATAATTTTTCGCGGATTGCCGTTGGCAGACCATTCAATCAATCCTTGTTTGTCCCATTCTTCCAAAGTCGCTACATCGGTTCGCCAATGTCTGCCGGCGGGTGGAAGAATGCCTTTGAACGGCATATTGGACTTTCCGTTCTCGGTTTCGCCCGGAGCATGAATGGGTACGGTGGTGTAGTGTCTCCCCTGTTTGTCTGTTTTAGGAAATAATTTTTCTATATCGGAAGGCGAGTATTTTTCCCGCGGTTCGTGCCAAATCGGCGAATTTGATTTGGTATAAAAAAGAATCAAATCTTTAATGTTTCCATATCCGATTCGTTCAAAATTCTTGGGATTGCATTTGATACGTGTGATGTCGTTGCGGAAATTTTCCATACCGAATACTTCGTCCATCATTACTTTTACATAATGCCCGATTTTGTAATCAATATGCAGATAGATAGAGCCCTGCTCGGATAGCAGTTCGCGCAGCAGGAGAAGACGCTGACGGAGATATTCGATAAACTCTTTGCCTTTCAATACATCGCTGTACGCCACATCGCCTTTGCGTGAGTTGCTGATTGTAGAGGCTCGTCCGTTGGTAATGGTAAAATTGCCTCCCGTAGCAAAGGGGGGATCTATATATACCAAATCAATATTCCCGCGGTAGCCGTGTGCCAAAAGATAGTTGAGGGCATCTATGTTTTCGCTATGTATAAGCAGGTTTTTCATTATAGTTGGTAGAGAAAATCGCGCAAAACCAACGCACTCATAATGTTGTAGTCGCCGTGGGTTTGTGTGAGGTCCCTGTACATCTTGTTATTACCTTTTATGTACACCACGCCATCCAAAATTGCAATTTTGACGGCTTTCACATCTTGGGTTTCTATCGTACTGATGGCATCATTATATTGGGCATTCTGGTGTCCGCCGAAATCAGTCAGAAATTTGGCTTCTCCAATCACATATTGCCCGTTGAAACGTGCCACCAAGTCCAACCCTTTCTCGTGGTGATAGTTGAGGTGTTCTTTGGCAAATTGCATCATAGCCTCATCGCTTGCATCCAAAATGGCATTCTCGGTGGTGCGAATAAACTCGTCTATCCCGACAGGGGCAATGCCTAAGGCTTTAGAACGCACCCAGTCTTTGAACATCGGACCGATTTGCCGATTGGTTTCTTTCGGTTCGCTGCAACGTTCATAGAGTTTGTTCAATCCCAATTCATACAGTCTCCCGCAAAGACGATTGACGGTATTCGGGTTGCGCTCTATTGCGGTTTTATCGCGACGAAGGTAGGCAATGTAACTGTCTTTTATGGGAAACAAATCCAATGCCAAAAGGCTTTTAATCAGTTCTGCATTGTCTTTTTTGTCAAAAGCATGCTCTACATTGCTCCATTTGGCGGTGTCTATCTCACGCAGCCCGTCCGGTATGGTCGGATATACGCGGAATAAATCGTCCAAATAGGAACGTTGCCGGGCGTAATCAATACTATATTGTATCCACTTATTCATAATTAATAAGGAATATCAGAACCGTTTTTCGGCGAGGACTTTCAAACCGTCAGGGACGATGCGGATATGGATGTCTTTGGGCATTTCCACGGGGTCGCCGTCGATATGGAAGGGGGATGCCTCTTCTCGCTTGAGGGTGATTTCACGGGTGCGGATCGTATCCATAAAGAGACTGTTGTCAATGCTCTTGGTGAACAGACGCAATGCCAGTCCGGGGGCACCGAGAAGAGCGGAACTGCTCATAATACAGATGTCCAACTTGCCGTCCTGAATGCTTGCCTTGGGCGCGATATACGCCTCGTAGCCCCACTGACTCGCGTTGGCAAACGTAATCAGAAAGGCTTTGTGCGTTACGTCGATACCTTCGCCTATCAGGTGATAGGTCTGTGCCTTGTAGGTCAGTACGTCCTTGACGATATTCTCGAAATAGGTCTTAAAGCCGCGTTTGGTGGAACCTGCGAACTGGTCGGCAATGAGGGCGTCAAAACCCGTGCCGCAAGTGCTGACAAACAATCGTCCGTTGGCAAGCCCGTAGTCCACACGGACGGGTTCGGAGCGGTTGAGCATCTCGATGGCGCGGTTTGTCTGCACGGGGATACCTATATGGCGGGCAAAACCGTTGCCGCTGCCCATCGGCAGGATACCCATTGCCGTCTCGGTGTCGTGCAAACCGCGTGCCACCTCGTTCACCGTGCCGTCGCCGCCTACTGCCACCACGGCATCGAAGCCCATACGGGCAAACTGCTGTGCCAGTTCGGTGGCATGCCCTGCACGCTCCGTAAAGACGATATTGGGCAGCCATTGCTCCTGATCCAGCAGTTGCTGTATCTGCTTGGGGAGTTTCTTTTTATTCTGTGTACCCGAAATGGGGTTGATAATAAACGCTATATTTTTCATTCTGTGTGTCTCTTTTGGCACGCAATGCACCACGTTAATCAGCGGACAAAGTTACGCTTTTTTTTGCACATATCCAAATAAATGCGTAACTTTGCGGCAAACTGACAAAACTATGGACACATTATTTACATCAAAAGACATTGAGCAACTGGAGGCACACGGTATCTCGCTGGAGAAAGCCGAACAGCAGATGGAGCATTTCCGCACGGGTTTTCCTGCACTGGACATCGTGGCACCCGCTTCGACCAAGAAAGGCAAAGGTATCCTTGCGCCCACCCGCAAGGAGCAGGAAGAATACATCAATGCATGGCAGCAGTACCTCGCCGGGAAGCATAAGATACTCAAGTTCGTGCCCGCCAGCGGTGCGGCAAGCCGAATGTTCAAAAACCTGTTCCGGTATCTCGAAGACGGGGTGGAAACGGAGTTCGTGCAGGAGTTTCTGACGCATATCGATGATTTCGCTTTCGGAAGCGAACTGGCGGGACTGACAGGGCAGGAGGCAGTGCGTCATCTGTTGTATGATATGCACTATGGCGACCTGCCCAAGGGGCTGCTGCTCTTCCACAAATACCGCGACGGCGCACGCACGCCCGCATTGGAGCATTTGGTAGAGGGTGCCCTCTATGCCGCGAGCAACGGAGTGTCGGCACTGCATTTTACGGTTTCGCACCAGCATCTGCCGCTTTTCCGCCAGCATATTGCCGGGTATTTGCAGAAGTATCAGGAGAAATACGGTGTGCGCTATGATATATCTTTTTCGGAGCAGATGCCCTCTACCGATACGCTTGCTGCCAATACCGACGGCACGCCTTTCCGAGACAAGGACGGCAATCTGCTTTTCCGTCCGGGCGGACACGGGGCATTGATAGAGAACCTCAATCAGCAAGACGCTGATATTGTGTTTATCAAGAATATCGACAATGTGGTGCCCGACCGCTTGAAGAAGGATACGGTGCATTACAAACAAGTGCTGGCTGGTGTGCTGGTTACGGAGCAGAAACGTATCTTCGAGCGTCTGCAAGACCCGACAATCTCCGATGAGGAGCGTGCGCGTCTCAACCGCCCGATCCGTGTCTGCGGTGTGGTGAAGAATACGGGCGAACCCGGTGGCGGTCCCTTCCTGGTGCGCGAGGCGGACGGCTCCATATCCTGTCAGATACTGGAGTCGAGCCAGATCAACGACCCCGAACTGATGGCGCAATCGACCCATTTCAACCCCGTGGATCTGGTGTGCGCCATTCGCGATTATCAGGGCAACAAGTTCCATCTGCCCGACTATGTGGATCCGCAGACAGGCTTTATCTCCCATAAGTCGAAGGACGGCAAGGAACTGCTGGCTTTGGAGTTGCCCGGCTTGTGGAACGGGGCAATGGCACACTGGAACACGATCTTCGTGGAAGTACCTGTTTCTACTTTCAATCCCGTCAAGACGGTCAATGATCTTCTCCGCCCGCAACATCAGTAAGGGCTTGGGGAAAGTATATAAGATAGACATACAAAAAGGTCGCCGGACATTGCGTTTGGCGACCTTTTCTTTACCCTGCCGTGTTGCTATCGGGTGTATGTGATTCGTATGTGATTCGTATGTGATTCGGCGGTTTTTGCTTGGATAATAGCGAGTTAGTATTTTGCTACAATCCGTTCCATCTCTTCCTGCACTTTTTCCTGTTCTTCCACAAGGCGCAGTTGGGCGCGGGTGCGGACGAGGTTATGCTCAGGGTATTGTATCTTGTAGTAAGTGTCGCCGTTCAGGTAGTCGGTATAGAAACGGACGGTTTGCATATAACTGAGCAGGCGGCAGCCGAATGGCAATAATTGCTTTTCGATGGGGGTTAAAAACTTTGCCTCGTGCAGATAACCGCGGGTGTAGGCCTCGAAGATTGCCATATCCACGCGGATATTGTCGAGGTGCAAGTCGTCCTCGGCACCCGTGTTGGCGGCAGTACGCATAAAATCACCGAAATCGCTCAGTACATAGCCGGGCATCACGGTGTCCAGATCGACAATACAGAGCGGTTTGCCCTGTTCGTCGAAGAGCATATTGTTCACCTTGGTGTCGCAGTGGTTGATATGTTTGGGCAGTTTGCCCTCTCGGAACAGGCGTTCCGCCATACACATCTCCTCGCGGCGGCTGTTCAGTGCACGGAGTATATCCATCGTGTCATGCAGACGGTGCGCGCGGTCGGCTTGTACGGCTTCGTCCAACTGCTGCAGACGGAACTCCATATTGTGGAAATTAGGTATCGACTCGCATAGTTCCGAGAAAGGCAGGTCGGACAATTGGTTCTGAAACCGCCCGAAAGCCTCGCCTGCCAGTTCTGCCGACCGGGGCGTAACACGTTCTTGCGATGAGGCGTTTTCTATCAGCACATAGACACGCCAGTACTCGCCCTCGGGAGTGCGGTGGTAGAGTTGTCCGTCCTTGGTGGGGATCAGGCGCAGTACCTTGCGGTCGATGTCCGTCTCGCCTGCGTCTTGCAGTTTGCGGCGGATATGGTCGGTTACACGCTGTATATTCTGCTGCAAGCCCTCCACGTTCTCGAAAATGTGGTGGTTGATATGCTGCAGAAAATAGGATGTCTCGCCCGGGTGTTTGGCACGGACGATGTAACTGTCGTTGATAAAACCGATCTTGAGCGGCTGCGGCTGCTCCACCTCGTTTGGAATGGCAAATTGCGAAATGATGTCTTTCATAATAGTTTAGAAGTTGAGGAGTTGATTAGTTTATGAGAAGTTGAGATAGTTTATAAGTTGAGAGTGTTAATATCCGCTCTGTATGTTAATTGCTAATTTTTACTTGTTAATTGAGTTTATATTGTACAAACGCCTCTATGGCTTCGTAGTTGGCGAGTCCGAGACGGGCGTATAGTTCGGCAGTGGCGTGGTTGCGGTCTTCGGCGCGCTGCCAGAAGAGCCGCTCGTCGTTGCCCATAAACGGTGCCGACTCCATCTGCGACTGGTGTTTGAGTATTGTGTTGCGCTTGAAACGCAGTTCCTCGGGCGACATCGGTACCGCCATCTCTATCAAATCCACTTCCCATTCCATCCACGCACCGCGGTACATCCATATACGGCAGTCGCGCAACCATGGTTCGGTATCTTTCAGTTCGTCCAGTGCTGCCAGAACGGCGTCGAGGCACACTTTGTGCGTGCCGTGCGGGTCGGCAAGGTCGCCTGCCACGAACATCTCGTTGGGGTGTACGTCCAGAATAATCCGTTTCACAATATCCACATCCTTCTGGCTCAGATTGCCTTTTTTGATCGTTCCCGTCTCATAGAAAGGCAGGTTGAGAAAATGAATATGGTCGGTAGGAAGCCCCATATGGCGGCAGGCGGCAGTGGCTTCTCCGCGGCGGATCAGTGCCTTGAGGTCAAGTATCTCGCGCGTGTCCCTGTCGCCGGTTTTCTCCTGCGAAAGGAAATGCGTATATTCCTGATACTTGCTCTCTATGAGGTCGCCTCCCGTCGGGTGCAGACGGTCGAAACCGCGTATGAAATCCATAAAACGGATGACCTCGTCGTCGCATACGGCAATGCACCCGCTGGTCTCGTAGGCGATATGTACGTTATGTCCCTGTTTGATCAGGCGGGCAAACGTGCCGCCCATCGAGATGACATCGTCGTCGGGGTGGGGGGAGAAGATAAGCACATCCTTGGGGTAGGGGGTGGCACGCTCTGGGCGGTCGGTATCGTCGGCATTGGGCTTACCGCCGGGCCAACCCGTGATGGTATGCTGCAGGTCGTTGAAGATACGTATGTTGCAGTTGTATGCCGACCCGTGCAGGGTGATCAGTTCGCTCAGCCCGTAGTCGTTGTAGTCGCGGTTGGTCAGTTTCAGTATCGGTTTGCCGGTCTGCTGGCAGAGCCATACGATAGCGCGGCGGGTCAGTTGGTTGTCCCAGTCGCAGGACGTAACCAGCCACGGATGGTGGATACGTGTCAGTTGGGTGGCGGCACTCAGGTCGCATACGATATGTGCGTTGCTGTGCAGTTGCAGTGCCGAGGCGGGGCAGGAGGTGTCGGGTTGTCCCTCCACGGCTGCCAGCAGGCGGTCGGCTTTGTGTTCGCCCCATGCCACCAGTACTATCTCTTTGGCACGCAGTATCGTACCGATACCCATCGTAATAGCCGAAGCGGGTACCTGCTCAATAGTACCGAACATATTCTTTGCCTCATCGCGGGAGATGTTGTCTAACACCACCAGACGCGTGTTGCTCGACATCGACGAACCCGGTTCGTTGAAACCGATGTTGCCGCTCCGTCCGATACCGAGCAGTTGCAGATCCACTCCTCCGTACTCCTGTATCTTGCGCTCGCAGCGCGACATCATCGGTATCAGGTCGCGCTGGTCCATTGTGCCGTCGAAAGTGTAGATATTCTCCTTGCGAATATCCACGCGGTCAATCAATTGCTCTTTGATTTGCCCGAAGCAGGCTTGCGTAGGCGATTGCAGCGGATAGTACTCGAAGAGATTGAACAGCACCACATTGCGGAAACTCAGTTTCTCCTCGTCGTGCATACGTACCAGTTCTGCAAATATGTCCGTCATACTGCGCCCGCAAACCAGTGAGAATACAAATTTCTCTCCCTCTGCCTGTCGTTGTCGGATACGGTCGGCAATCAGTCGGGCAACCGCTACGGAACCTTCTTTGGCGGTTTCGTAGATGGTGGTGGGTATTTTCTCCATACGGCTGATGCGGCTCATTTCGAGCACGTCGTCCGTGCGGTACAACTTCGGCGATACGCGCGATAGCGAGATTTGGGAAGACAGATTGTTTTTCATAATTGAAGCAGGTAAAAACTTTGTCCGCAAAGTTACGCCTATTCCGCCGTGTGAACAAACAAACGGAAACGCTTTTTGTTTCGAGATGTTTCAAAATAGTGTGCTGTTATGCATAATCGGTTGTATGTCAATAAAAAAGAAAGGTTGCGAAACAGGCAAAAAGCCGTTCGCAACCTTTCGAAATAATTGTGCATTGTGCATTGTGCATTACGCATTATGCATTGATTAGTTGTTCCACCAACTGCGGTACGCCTACCGATGCTTTTTCGCGGATATGGGTTACTCTGTTGCGGTAGATGCCGAAGTCGGGCAGCCCCTGATCAACTACATATATCTTGGCGGTGCGGGGGACGTACTCAAGCAGCGATGCCGCGGGATAGACATTCAGGCTCGTCCCCACCACGATCATCAGGTCGGCTTGCGACGCCACGTTGCACGCTACGGGAAAATACGGTACGTTCTCGCCGAAGAACACGATGTACGGGCGCAGCAGACTGCCGTCAGGGTGCCGGTCGCCGTAGTGCTGCTCCCAGCCTTGCAGCGGCACGGTAGCGGTCTCGTCGATGTCCGAACGCAGTTTGGTTATCTCGCCGTGCAGGTGTATGATATGGGTCGAACCGGCACGCTCGTGCAGGTCGTCGATGTTCTGCGTGATGATCTCCGTGTCGGGAAACGCTTTCTGCAAACGGGTAATCGCCAAGTGGGCGGCATTGGGCTGTGCGGCAAGCGTATCACGGCGGCGTGCGTTGTAGAAATCCACGCACAGTTGCGGGTTGCGCAGCCATGCCTCGTGGGTGCATACGTCTTCTATGCGGTATTTCTCCCACAATCCGTCTGCGTCTCGGAAAGTTCCCAGCCCGCTCTCTGCACTCACTCCCGCACCGGTAAATACAACAATCTTCATAGTAAACATATTTTTCCCGAAATCGCACAACAACTATGCCACGATGATACAAAACTGGTCAGTTTATATAGACTACTGACCGTTTTTGTATATGTATCCGTATAGATAGTAGGGCTCTGATATAGGCATTTAGCATAACTCGACATTCTCTACTATGTCAATAAGACTTATCAACTTATGCCCGTCCACGTCCATTTGCTCTAACAGTGCATTAGTAGTTGGGAAAGTCTCCAATAAAGGTTTCTTTGTCTCGTCTGTCCGAAAAGCACAATCTTCGTACACCCGAATAAAGTATTGTACTCCGTTATACCAAAATGATACATCGGCACCTTGTACAGCGAATTCATAAAAGAAAACCTGTTGGTTCCACGTGGCATAGCCCAAGTTTTCACCACCGTACTTAGCCATGTTCGGTGGATATTTGATATTGTACGGATAGCCCAACAAATCCCGTCCGACTACACCTTGTTCTACTTTAGAAAGTGCCATAGTTTATAATCTGTTTGTATAGTTTTTGCATATCAGATGTTAGCGGATGCCCTTCTTTATCTTGTCTCCCATCTTTCCAATAGTGGAAATGCGGGGATAAGCCATAGTGGTCGTGAGTATGGATAGAATACTTCTTTTTACCATTTTTATCATACTCCGCTATCTCTTTTACATTCTTTCCGTCCTTATAGAATGACACATAAATTCTGTTTGGTGTATGGCTTTCCTCCGGCAATTTACCACCTCGTCCATTTGCCTTCATTTCCAAAAATTTGATATTATCTCCTATGGAAAACAAAGTATAGTACTCCCGATTTTCAGTACTTTCCAATACGCCCGAAGCGTGGCTTCCGTTAGCACCCATAGCGCATCCTCCTGATTATAGGGTTCTCAAAATAGACACTTATTGCCTCATTTTCATTCGGCATTTTCGTGCCATAGCGGATAATACGCTCCGGTTGCAGTGTCTCTATTGCCCTTTCATAACCGCGTAACCAGAGATTTCGTGCCATCGGATCCGAATTCACACCATTACTATTGATGGCGATTGTGGTATATTTTGGAATACCCGCAAAAGCATACTCATAACTATCGGGGAGCGACCAACTCACATTGGCAATGATGTTCACACCGTACGCCTGCAAATACGCCCCCATTGCATTATTCATACAATTATTGTGATAGCGTGTAAAATACGGCATATCACGATATTGCGACATATCGGGTGTAATCACATATTTGAATTGCCGCAATCGCTCCACATACTTTTCGGGTGTCCGATAGAGCGGAGCAAACCGCCAATCGTGTATATAAAAATGCACTACGGCATCATAATCTGTGCATTTCTTACTCATTGCCTCTTGAAAATTCAGCAACACATCGGGTAATTCACCTACTTGATAAGGTGCTATCACTGGTACGCCCGTCTTGGGGTCTGTTAGTAGATTTTTTTGGCACGCAAGCCATAGCGTTTCTGCATTTCGCTGCCCATTATTAAAAATAGAACTACTTGTTTTCATACTTAAACCAATTAGTAGTTAAACGAAATCTATTATTTTCTGCACATAATAGCGCGAAAAACGCATTTTTATCACTCCAAATTTGCCCAACTATGAAAAAAGCAGTAATTTTGCAAGCCGATTTTCCCATAGATGGTGTGACTAAAAAGGCTTTTATAAAGTGTTCCTACGACTTCCATAAACCTTTGTTTCTCGCGCTGTCTTTATCCCGTTTCAATGTGCAAGATTGAAACGGGATTTCTTTTCAAAGATCATCTCCATTATTCCGGTGCACCTCCTTTTTCTTATTCGTTCTCCGTCTTGACATTCTATAAACGCTCCCGCCGGCAATACAATCCAAAGCACTTTCGCGAGATAAATCGAATATATATGTCCATGTCTTATAATCGTATTTAAGCAAATCAAACATTGCTTGTGTGGGAACATAATAGTATACTCCTGCTTTTGCCACTTTCAATGTTTGCTCATCCTCTTCTGCTACAAAAACCATATACAATACATCTTTGTTTTCGTCGTCTTGCGCAAATTTTACGTATTTCCCTTTTTCTAATTGTATAGCCTCTGCAGTACCGACAGGAAATCCTAACTTTCCGCTGGATTGTATGGTGCATTTTAGTTTCTGTTTACATAAACTTGTATCGATAAATTTTAATCCCATATCTATTTCTTTTATTTGATTTGTTGCAAAAATACGACATTATTTTTATATATGCAAATTATTTCGTATTATTCGCTTGTTATCCTTTCTTATCAGTGTCTTGTACGTGTTGCTTGTATTTTGATAATTATTGTGTGTATTGTCTCTTGTATGGTTTGGTAATAAATAGTATTGATTTTTTTGATAAGTATTGTGTACCTGAAAAAAACTGTGTATCTTTGCAGGCATAAACGATAAAGTATCAACAATTTAATAATAAACTGCTTATGTAAACCGGTGCCGTGAAGGCGGCACATGACATATTTTTAACAGCATTGGCTATTATTTCGCGTTCGCCAGAAATCTCACAACTAAAGAACTCTTGAAATAATAGGATAAGGTGTATTGTACACTTTCGTCTATACGGATAAGGCTAATGACACTCCTGTGGAGTGCACAGACTTATCATAGACGAAGGTGGTGAGATACCTTGGCGAACAATAAGAAAGTGCTACTCCTTTTTTATTGTTCACGAGTGATAGCATTGCATAAATCTATCACTATCTATGCCACAAGAAAACTTAACGCAAGCAAGAATTGCCAGGAATGATGAGTTCTACACCCAATTGGATGACATCTCAAAGGAACTTAAACACTACAAAGAATATTTTTGTAACAAGGTTGTATTCTGCAACTGCGACGACCCGTA
>CAKUYO010000008.1 GCA_934716995.1 uncultured Bacteroidales bacterium
GCCTACGATTCCGCCTGCTATTGCACCGACTGCAATACAGATGACAAAAGTCAGGTCATCGGTATGGTGTATGTACAACTCTGCCAAGAACCATATAAACCATACGGAAGCCATAGATAATCCTATCCATATCCAGTTTTTATACAACCGGCGCAGTTGGCGTACTTGTTTGGCTACAGTGAGAAGGTCGCCTTGCATAATCTCGTTTTCTTTCACACGGCGGAACGGTAGCAGTGTCGCAAGAAAGCATACAACCATCATCACGGTTGTGCCGCCGATAAACCACCATGAGCAGTCCAATCCCAAAAAGACTAAGTTGCCGAAGATGACAACAAACAGAGCGCATATTCCCTCTATCCATACCGCTCTGCTGAGCCTGCGTGTGCGTTGGCGGGTAACCTCGCGAAGGAGTCGGTCGTTTACTATTTCTTCATTGTCTATTTTTTGTTTGAGCAGATCCATTTGCGCCTGCATTTCCTGTAATTCTTCCATTGTCGTAAGGATTGATTAAGGGTTCAACTCTTTTTTAGTTGTTCTTTGATGCGTACCAACTTGACGGATACGTTCTTGGCACTGATGCCCACTATCTGCCCTATTTCTTCATAACTGAGGTTCTCAAGCCATAGCATTACGATGGCTCTGTCCACCAGCCCCAAGCGGTGAATACGGCTGTACAGAGCCTGTACCTGCCGGGCGTCATCGTTTTGGTCGGTATAGAGGTCTATATCCATACTCAGAGGCACACGCTCGCCGCGTGACTTGCGTTTACGGTCTGCCGAGATGCAAGTGTTCATACTCACGCGGTATATCCACGTGGCTTCCAGGCTCTCTCTGCGGAAAGTATCATACCCCTCCCATAACCGGATCAGAGTGTCCTGAAACAAGTCCGCTACCTCGTCTTTGTCCGACGCAAACATATAGCAGATACTGTATATCGTGCTTTTATGCCGCCGGACGAGTTGGGCAAATAGTTGTTCTTTTGTTGGTTCCATCAGTTTGTTCGGTTGTTGGCAGGTGGGCTGCTGCCGGTTAGTTTTACACAAAGAATTTATTTTGAATTAGCCAATTCTATCTGTTAGACGCAAGAACGTCCCGAAAAACTACAGGTAAAGTGATTTTTTGGGAGAAATACTTTCAAATCATAATAATCTATTCCTGTTAAGGCGAAACAATATCTCATAACGGTGGATTGGCGGAATGTCTGAAAACAAAACAATGTCATCGTGTGCTGCGCACACAACGACATTGAGTAACAGTGACGGATTTGCGTTTCCAATTATATGCCCGATTCCATTATTCGGAACATTCATTTTGCAGGGCGTTGCTTGCGGAATGGTTTCTTTGCTGATGTTCCTTTTCGATAAGTGCCTTTTCCTGAGCCACCTATGCCGGAATTACGACCTGCTCGGGCGGTGTATAATTCGCTTTTGGGTGCTTCGCCCAAGGCTTCGGGCAGCGGCAGACGCTCGATGTCCTTTTTGAGGAAACGCTCTATCTTTTGGAAATAGTGGGCATCCTCGGGACTTACCAGCGTAACCGCCTCGCCTTTGTTCTCCGCACGTGCCGTACGCCCGATACGGTGTACATAGTCCTCAGCGTCGCGGGGCACGTCGTAGTTGATAACCAACGGTATATCGTCCACATCTATGCCGCGGGAGATGATATCCGTTGCTACCAATACATCCACTTTTCCGTTGCGGAAATCGAGCATTACCTCGTCGCGCTCTTTCTGCTCCAGGTCGGAGTACATGGCGCGGGCGTCTATATGCTTCGCACGCAAAGCGCGTGTCAGGTCGCGCACTTTCTGCTTCTTGCTCACAAAGAGAATCACTTTCTTCAGGTTGCGTCCCTCCAGCAGGCGTTGCACCATAGCGGGTTTCTGCGCCTCATAGAGTTGCACCGCCATCTGGTGTATCGTCTCAGGCGGACGCGATACGGCTATCTTCACCTCCACGGGGTTGCGCATGATAGCGCGCGCCATCTGGCGAATCTTGTCGGGCATAGTGGCGGAGAACATGATGGTCTGCCGCTCCTTGGGCAGGCGGTTGACAATGGTCATAATGTCATCATAGAAACCCATATCGAGCATACGGTCCGCCTCGTCGAGGATAAAGTATTTCACGCCCGAGAAGTCGATGTCGTAGATGTTCATTTGGCTCAACAGTCGTCCCGGTGTAGCAATCACAATGTCTGCCCCTTTCTGCAAACCGGTTACCTGCGTACCCCACGCACCGCCGTCGTTGCCGCCGTAGATAGCCACCGAGGAGAACGGCACATAGAAGCCGAAGCCCTCCATCTGCTGGTCGATTTGCTGCGCCAGTTCGCGCGTGGGTGCCATGATGATGGCGTTCAGTTTGTCGGGGTCGTGGTCGTCGTAGGCGAGGTTGGTCAGGAGGGGCAGTATGTATGCCGCCGTCTTGCCGGTGCCCGTCTGGGCGCACGAGATAACGTCTTTTCCTTCCAATATCACGGGTATGGTCTTCTCCTGCACGGGGGTGCATGTGTCAAAGTGCATGTCCCACAGCGCGTCTAATACATCGTCTGATAATGCTAATTCGTCAAAATACATAACAATTTCTATTCTCTAATCTCTTGCCTCTAATCTCTTTCAGCGTACAAAGATACGCAAAAAATCCCGTTCCTGCAAGCAAAATCCTATTTATACATTATATGGTGGCGCTTGCCAAGCGACAGACAAAAAACATTCCTTTTGTTAAGATTCCATAGTGCATTCTACGCTATGTGTTGTACATAGAAAACACAGGTGGATATAAGGAGGATATAAGGTGGATAGCAGGTGCATTCCATCTCGTCCAAAGTTCCTTTTGTTAATAATTTGTATTGTACATTTTGCATTATTTTTTCTCCCACCCGTCGAAGACCTCGGGACCATATATGTTGTCCTCTTTGGGGGCGTGGAGCGGTGCCCATATCTGCGCGAAGAACGGGTTGTGCTTTGCCACTTTGTCCCAGTGCCACGGGCGGGGATTCGGCTCGTCCCGATACGGCCACGGCATACAGTCGGGGCACCAGTGTCCGCCGAGAAGTACCACACGCGGCGAGGCGGTGAAGCGGTGTCCTTCGGCACACTGCCACTCCAACGGTGTGTCCCAGTTGCCTTGCGTCATCTCCGTGGACAGGCACTTGCCCCCGCGGAAAGCGGCAGCCTTCTGCATATCCTCGATGGTAAACAGCGACATCGGTTTCTGCTCGTCGTAACCGTGGTCGAGAGTAACTGCCTGCTCGCTGTTGTGGCTCAGGTCAATATGTTTCCAGTCGGGTATAGCCTTATAAGCGTCCATGCTGCCGTAGTAGGCATGGATACGCGGCTCGATGTTATTGCGTATCCACCATTGTGTGCCGTGCTCTTTGGAGTTCGCCATTACCCGCATTGCCAACTTCACGCAGTGCGGGAACAACTTGGCAATCTTGGTCTTGGACGCAAATTTGATAGCACCGGGCAGGCTGTCCGCCTGTGCCATTTGGCGGAAATACTCGCGGATAGGCACATTGGCGCGGAAGTGCAGGTAGTTCTCCAAGCGGTCGCCGTCGGCATACCACATACCGTGGAAATTGCGGGTGGTGAACCATTGGGTCTCGAATATCTGCTCGGGGCGCGGACAGCCGACAGCGTCCAGCAGCAGACGCTCGAACTCGTAGTTGTTGATGCGGTACTCTTTGCCCGAACCGATATTGTAGTAGTTGTTCCAGAACTCGTCCGGCACCTCCTCTCGGCACACACGTTCCAACAGCCGCCCGCTGTCCTCCACGGTCGCCCACTCTAATACGCCGCGGATAGGTACGTGGAACATGATCGGGTCGAAATTCTTGAGAATGGCGGGGTAGAGAATACCCGACTGGCGCAGGCTCACCCAACGGCGGATGGGCGAGTTGGTGATGATCCACTCTGCCGCCGCCTTGGTCAGCCCGTAGTGGTCGTACGCCGACACGCATATCGGGTCGCCTGTACGCCCCCAATGGAGCGGTTCGCGGCGGTCACCCATCTGTGCCACGCTGCCTATATACACTACGCGCGGCTGCCTGTCGCCCTGTGCCAGCACGGCATCACGGATATAGGTCGCCGCAGCGATATTGGTCTTGCGGGTGGCGGTCGGACGGTAGTCGGCTTGCGGCGATACCATACCGCCCACGTGCAGCACGATGTCGCTGCCGGTCACGCCTTTCAATACGTCCTCATAGCGTGTCAGGTCGCCCCACACTATCTCCACGCGGTCGGCAAGCGGTGCCAGAAGGGCTTTGTTTTTTGCACTCGGACGCGCCAGTATGCGCAGTGTATATCGCTCGGGGTAACGCAGTATCTCCTGCATACCCGCATATCCCATAGTGCCCGTGGCACCGGTTAAGAAGACTGTCTGTTTCATCGGAAATGTTCTTTTCGCCTGCAAAGATACTGCTTTTTAAGCAAATACGCAAATCCTTTATACAACGAGGGTTGCCCACCAGGACAGCCCCCCATTACGCATAGTGCATTGAAACCTATTTCCCGCTTTTCCGCCTGTTGCACTCTTGGCAGAGCATCTGGCAGTTGTCAAGTGTGGTGCGTCCGCCTTTCACCCATGGCAGGATATGGTCGGCTTCCATAAACTCGTATGCGAATGACTTTCCGCACAGGCGGCAAATCCCTTTTTGCTGCTCATAGACTTTGCGCCGTGTCTTCTCGTCGAATGTCCGCAGGTCAAGGTGCTGCTCCTTGTGGTCAAGCACATACAGATATATCCCCCGTTGGTTCTTTATCTCGCTGTCTTGCATCAGTTCGCTTATCTCTTTCTCCGTCGCCGCCGTGTCGAGCACCTGCGTGTGATATGTATCGTACAGCGCACCCCAGTCCATGCCTTTCATCACCTTCCGATAGACAGGAAACGTAGCCTGCACCCATTCTATCACGCTGTTGAAATACATCCACAGCGCATTGGCATTCGGGTCTTGCTGATGCCGCGCCATATACCCGTCAATGTCGCCTTTTGCTATCCATTTCAACGCCGTCTCAAGGTAGTCCTGCCTGTCCGCCGAACCGTTCAGATAGTCTGCCGCCAACTGCTGTGCAGGACATTTCTGCTTGGAGAAATGCCGTTTGGCGTCCGACAGCCACGCCCCGCAATGCACCGCATTGCGCAACTCCTGGTCGTTCAGTTTCTCGCCCGCGATGTTGATGGTGCGGAACCAGTCCAGTTTCTCGCTGTCCGTCCCTTTGCATACATAGACCAGCAGTTTGTAGTCCAGTATCCGCTCTTTGATGTCGGCGGTGATATTGTCAAAGATGTTCACGCCACAATCTTGGAACATATACGAAAAATCGTTGTTCACAAACTGGCAAATCGACATTGTCCGTTGTTGTCCGTCAATTACCTCGTAGGTGTCATTGCCGTTATCCGCCCAGTACATCACGTTGAGCGGAAACCCGCGCAATACGGTGGTAATCACCGCATCACGCTGTTTGTCTTTGTAGATAAAATTGCGCTGATTGCCTGTTAATTTGTCGTTAATAACTTTAGCCCTCTCGATACACTCGGGCAATGGTATTGCACAATACCATTGTGTGCGCAGCACGCAATATCATTGCCCGCTCTCGAAAAAGTGCTTTTTGTTAAGATTCCTCTCCCTTTCATCTCTGTGAAAAAGTCGTTTCAATCAGCATAGGATGCGCATAGGATAGGCTACCCTTGCGCAACCGATAAAAAGTATCAAATTTTAAGATTGGCATACCACACTTACTGCTTGCGCTTGATAAGAATACGTGTGTACAACTCTTTGCCTTTCAACTTCGGGGCAAATAAGTCATATTGGCTATCCACTCCGTGATTGGCAACACCCACCAACTCGAATTGTTCAGGATTATGCTTGTCTAAAAATGTAATTGGCACACCCATAAGTCCCGTATAATCGCAAGGAATATCTGTAACTTTATCAATGTTTATGGCATCGTAGTTGTCATAGCGGGGATATTCTGCAGGAGAGTAGTGCTTGTATAGTATTAGTTCCTCATGCCGTTTGTGAATATCTATATTGGTGTACCACGCAATCGCAGGTGTTTTGACAAAGTTCTTATCGGGGTCATATCCCTTGGAACGGACATACTTTCGGTTTGCCTCCAACAAATTCGGATATGTGGTTTTGAACACCATAGAGAGATTGAAACCATAGCCAATCCATATCTTGTTTTCAATGATATAAGGAAATATCTCTTTGTATTTGATGGCGTTCATATTGCCAAGGATGATAAACTTTTTGTTGTATCGGATAAGTTGCGCCACATACTCCCTAAATAGTGAAAACGGCGGGTTTGTTACCACGATATCTGCCTGTTTGAGCAGTTCTATACATTCCTTACTGCGGAAATCTCCGTTGCCTTTCAATATGGAGATTACGTTTTTGTCATTCTGTATGAGATATTGAATATCAGCGAGGTTAATTGCTCCGTCCCCGTTCATATCGCGCACCTCTGTAATCTCTACTTTGTAAGCGATTTTCTTGGGTTGGTTGGGCGTATCGCCGAGGTCAAGCAATAGTTCATTGCCGGATATAGGACTACCGTCATAGCATGTAGCAATGAGTTTCCGCAGCCCTAACTGATTAAAGTTCAGTGCAAAGTATTTGAAGAAATTGCTTTCGTATGGGTCATCGCAGTTGCAGAATACCACTTTCCCCTTGAATTGTGTCTTGTAATGCCGCAGTTCATTTTCGATGTCGCTTATTTGCGTGTAGAACTCGTCATTCTTTCCTTTCTTGGCTTGATTAAGATTCGATTGGTTTGCCATATTCTGATTGATAGATTTGTGCAATGCTATCAATCCACGCAAACGCAAAAAAAGACGTGAGTCTCTTATGCGTTTACCAAGGCAGCGTAGGAAATAGAAGCCTTCTCTCCAATAAGAAACCCACATCCAAAAGACGTGGCATTAACTTATTTCTGAGAGAGTTCATACTATACTACGATGAGCCTCTTATTATTTCTTGTTTTATTCCTAATAAAAAGTTTCCTACGCTTTTCGGTAAACGCGAAATAATAGCCAATGCTGTTAAAAATATGTCATTATATCGAGGATGCTACTGCACCCGAGAAATAATCATATTGTAAATATGTCATTGTGCCGCCTGCCGGCACGTGGTTTACATAAGCAATTTGTTTGTTAGTTTGTTATTATTTGTCTGTCGGGTTGTATCATATTGATACATCACCATTTACGCCTGCAAAGATACACGTTTTTAGGCAAATATGCAAGAGTTGTTGATGATTCAGTTGCATATTATATCATATTATTAATATAGCAGAGCCACCGGCATTTATTGCAACCGATGTTTCACTTGTTCTTCTATGATGCGAAGTTCGGCAGCATCTTCCTTATCGGCTTCAAGTGCTTCAAAAGCCCTACGACGTTGGTCAAAATCGGTATATATATTCTCCACATGCTTCTCCATTTCTGCAGTGGAGATAGTACCCGTGCCTTGCAATACGGCTTTCTGCTGGAATAGCAACAGGCTGTCCACATTGTTGCGCCAATAGTCTATGGTCAAGTCGCGGCGTTCTTTGACACGCATTTCCGCCGACTCAAGGAATATGGAAACCAGTCGGTTCAGCGAGTCTATCTCATCTTCATGGAGGTAATTCTTAGAGATATAGATATCCTGCTTGCGCACGATTTTTCCTTTCCATGAGGTCAGTCCCATATTAGCGGCTTGCGCATTGGCACGGCTCACTATCAATTCTGCTGCTGTCTTTCCTGTAATGGCGTAGATGAGTTTGTTTTGCGTCTCGGCAAAGAACATCTGTGTGGCTTTGTCGGTTTTGTCATAGTCACTGCTGAGGGCAAAGAGGTCGCGTATCTTTTGGTAGAACCGCTTTTCGGAAGCACGTATATCACGGATACGCGCCAGCAACTCATCAAAATAGTCAGGGCGTCCGTTAGGGTTCTTGAGCCGTTCGTCGTCTATGACAAAGCCCTTAATCATATACTCGCGGAGGTTCCTGTTCGCCCATTGTCGGAACTGTGTGCCGCGCTTGCTGCGTACCCGAAAGCCGACTGCGAGTATCATATCCAGCGAGTAGAACGTTACCTCGTATCGCTTGCCATCGGAGGCAGTTGTTAAGTAATCCTTAATAACTGAGTTGGCATCTAATTCACTCTCTTTCAGTATGTTGTTAATATGAATGTTGATGTTTGGTATAGAGGTGGCAAAAAGTTCCGCCATCTGTTTCTGGTTCATCCATACCTGCCCGTCGTTGGCATACAATACCACACTCGACTTGCCGTCGTCAGTGTGGTAAATGATGATGCTGCTTTGTGTAGTGGCGTTCTCTATCTCTTTCATAGGTATTTTATTTCGTTTGCGATACGCTTTTTTAGTGGGAAGGATATGCCGTTGTACCGAAAGTTATCCGTTATTCTTTCTTCCCCGGATGGCTTATCTGGTGCCATTTCTCACGCAGGAAGTCTTTGGTATCATTGATGAGGCGGGGACCCCAGTGGTTGTTCTCTTCCTCCTCCTCGGCTTCACGGTATTGCGCCGCGAGGGCGGCATCGTTGTCGGTGATGACCAGCAGTTGGTCGCCTATCTCCAACTCCGACTTGCCCGTCGGCACAAAGAAATCCTCCCCTCGGCGCACCATAATCACCAGCGTCTTGGCGGGAATAGCCAGGTCTTTGAGCATATTGCCGTTAGCCAGCATCGGCGTGTCCACCTCCATCTCGGTTGCCGACGCCTCTATCTCCTCGGGCAGGTCAATGTCGAAATGCACTAATTTCTTCAGTTGCACAGGCGGCATTGCCAGTCCGAGTTTCTTCGCGATAGCCGACAGGGACGTCCCCTGCACAATCAGCGAAACAATCGTACACAGGAACACGATATTGAATATCAAGTCGGCATGCGCCACTCCGCCCGCCTTGCAGAGAATGGCGAAGATAATCGGCACCGCTCCCTTGAGTCCCACCCAACTGAGCATCAGTTTGTCGCGCTTGGTGTATTGGCGGAAAGGCAGCATACAGAGGAACACCGATATAGGGCGCGAGATAAAAATCATCACAATGCTGATGACCAGGCACGGTACCAGCACTTCCACTTTGAGCAGTTCGCTCGGGTGTACCATCAGTCCGAGGACGAGGAACATCACCAACTGGCTGAGCCACGTCAGTCCGTCGAAGAAACTGCGGGTCTGGCGTTTGCGGGTGAACTTGCTGTTGCCGATAACCAGTCCGCCGATATACACTGCCAAGTATGTGTTGCCCTGCAGGTAGTAAGTGATAGAGAAAATGAAGATACACGCCGTCAGCACCATAATCGGGTAGAGCGACTCGTTGCTCAGTTGCACCTTGCGCATCAGTTCCACAATGCCCTTTCCGAACAGGAAACCCATCACGGCACCCATCACTAATTGCACCACAATCGTCTGCACGATGGCAAGCATCGAAATATCCGCTGAGGCTGTGGTTACCACCCCGATGAGCGTCGTGGTCAGCACATACGCCATCGGGTCGTTGGCACCCGATTCCAACTCTAATAGCGGGCGCAGGTTATGCTTCAGCCCCACGCCGTTGGTGCGCAGAATAGAGAAAACGGAAGCGGAGTCGGTGGACGACATCGTGGACGCCATCAGCAGTGCCACCCATATACTCACACTCGCCACGGCGTTCAGCCAGCCGAATACAAAATAGATGATCACTCCTGTGATGATGGCAGTCAGCAGCACACCTATAGTGGCGAGCGTCAAACCCGGTGCCATCACGGGGCGTATGTCCGACAGTTTGGTGTCCATTCCGCCAGAAAACAGAATGATACAGAGGGCTATGGTACCTATAGCCTGTGCCGAACTGACACCGAGCATAAAGCCCATACCGTTCTCGCTGAAGAAATGCCCGATGCCGTCCGGTCCGAACAGCATACCCACTGCCAGAAACAGCAGCAACGCCGGCACACCGAATTTATACCCTATCTTGTCCGTGAAGATACTGGCGAAGAACAGCAACGACAGCACCAAAAGCACCAATTCTACCTGCATAATTTTTTCAAATCAGAATGAAGTGCAAAAGTACGAAAAAAATCTTGTTTTTACAAATCAATGTTCGATTTGGTCAACAAAAAACGTCCCACCAACGATATCAAACATCGTTAGCGGGGCGCAATATATAGAAATAACGTCAGTTCGATATAAGCATAATTGCTTTGCCGCTGTAGGCGAATAAGATTTATAGCGATTTATGGCTGCAAAAGCAAAGATTTATTATTTAGATTTCTTGCCTACAGAGGCTTCGCAAAATTTATTTTGTGGTGAAGGAAATACCGCTTTCTTGCGGATTTCCGAAACGAAAGCCTGTGGCTTGAGTAGAATTCCTTAGACAGAGAGGAGAAATGACGGCGACCATAAACTCGTATAACGAGTTTCAATGTCGCAAGTCCATTTCGACGAGGCAAAGGAGTTTTATATCGAACTCACGTTGTATTGTTATCTGTTGTTTAATAGTTGTTGTCAGTTGTTGACCTATACAAAGTTTTATATCGAACTCACATTATCCGATGCTTCGTCCCATTTCGTAGGCTTTTTGCAGGGCAGGGTGTCCTGCAATCTCGCCCATGTCGGTTACGCCGCCGGCAAAGACGTGTCCGGCGAAACGGGCGTTCTCGAAGCAGGCAATCCAGCCTTTCAGACCGTGTTCTGCGCCCTCGGGCGTCATCTCTTCGTTTTCAGATGCCGTGGTGAGCAGATAGATGTCGCGGAAATGGTAGTCGGACGAATAGAGCGGGTTGGCACGGTCGAGCAGGGTCTTCATCTGTCCGCTCATCTCGTAGTAGTAGATCGGTGTGGCAAAAACGATGGCGTCCGCATCGTGCATCTTGTCCACCATAGCGGGCGCATCATCACGAATGACGCAACGCAGGGTCTTCGTACAAGCCAGACAACCCTTGCAGAAACGCAGGTCCTTTCCGCGCAAAGAGACGGTCTCCACCTCGTTGCCTGCTTCTTGGGCACCGCGCGCAAACTCTTTCGCCAACTCGTCCGAATTGCTTTTCGGGCGCAAACTGCTTGTGATAATCAGTACTTTCATATTCGTTGTTTTTTTGAAAAATGCTTTATTTATGTCAGTTCGATATAAGCAAATTGTCTTACTTTGCCGCCGTAGGCGATAAGATTTATAGCAATTTATGGATGTAAAGTCAAAGATTGACTTAGATTTCTTGCCGCTCTGCGGCATAGGAGTTTTTATATCGAATTCACCTTATTATGTCAGTTCGATATAAATTTTTATGACCAATTTGTGATAATACGGCGCAGCCGTCCGTTCAATATCGCCCCTATAATGCCGCTTGGTGATTAATTCAATGGCAATTCGTGTTTGCTATCTGTCGTGGTTACTATATTGTTACCTGTTGTTTACTGGTTGTTGTCAGTTGTTGACCGACAAAGTCTCTTTCTTTCGTTATATTGCACTCACTCTATTTATGTCAGTATTTATGTCAGTTCGATATAAATTTTTATGACCAATTTGTGATAATACGGCGCAGCCGTCTGTTCAAAAGTCTCAATATCGGTTATTTGAATAATTTTTGATCATATCTGTCTAAATAAGCCTGCAAAGTTACAACGAAAAACATATATACGCAACCCCGATTTTCACAATGTGTAATCGGGGTTATCGTTTCCGTAATCGGGGTAAATCACCTTATTCCTTTACCGCCTTGAAACTCATATCCAGGCTCTTGACAGAGTGGGTGAGTGCGCCTACGCTGACGAAGTCCACGCCGCAGAGGGCATAGTCGCGGATGGTGTCGAGGGTGATTCCGCCCGACGACTCTATCTCGATATGCTTGCCGTTCTCTTTCTCCCAACCGCGTATCAGTTCCACGGCTTTGCGGGTGCGCTCCGGCGTGAAGTTGTCCAGCATAATGCGGTCGGGGATACCGGTAGCCAGTGCCTCGCGTATCTCGTCCTCGTTGCGGGTCTCTATCTCGATGCGCAGGTTCTTGCCTTTTTCCTTGCAATAGTCGCGTGCGCGGGTGAGTGCAGCCGTGATACCGCCTGCAAAATCCACGTGGTTGTCTTTGAGCAGAATCATGTCGAAGAGCCCGATACGGTGGTTCATTCCGCCGCCGATCTTCACCGCCTCTTTCTCCAAGTAGCGCAGTCCGGGAGTGGTCTTGCGGGTATCCAGTACGTGGCAGCCTGTGTCTGCAATCAGGCTCTGGTATTTGTGCGTAGTGGTCGCAATACCCGACATACGCTGCATCACGTTGAGCATCGTGCGCTCTATCTGCAGCAGGCTCAGTTCTTTGCCATATACCTTAAATGCCACGTCGCCGGGTTTTACCAATGCACCGTCGTCCAGAAACTGCTCCATACGGCACTCGGGGTCGAAATAGCGGATAATCTCTTTTGCTACCTCCACACCGGCGAGCACGCCCGTATCTTTGATAATCAGTTGCTGGCAGCCCATCTGCGTAGGCGGAATACAACTGAGCGACGTATGGTCGCCGTCGCGTATATCTTCTTCAAACCAGATAGCAATCAGTTTTCTAAGTTCTTCTTTTTCCATAGAATCTCAAATTTATTTGCCTGCAAAGGTAGTACTTTTTTTGCAAATATACAAACTGTCTGCTTTTTGTCCTGTTGGTTCGACTGGAACAGAAACACCTTGCCGAAACATACATTGTCCCGGAATATGCATACTATACAATGAATATGCAGTTCCTATACCTCATAATACCGATTACGTAGAAAAGACGTAGAAAGGACGTAGAAAAAAGCGGCTTTTCCACGGAGGATAAGCCGCTTTTTATGCATCTTTTATACAGTTTATGCAGTCTGCCGGTAGTAGCGGGTATGATATTCTTACTCCTTAACAATATCAAGGAGTTCAGCGAAGTCGTCTATCACATAGTCGGCGTTGGCGAGTTCGTCGCGGGTGCCGTTGCCGTAGGTAACGCCGCAAGTCTTCGTGCCGGCATTGCGCCCCATATCGATGTCGTATGCCATATCGCCCACTACCAATGTCTCGTCTGCCGTGCCGTGCAGGCGTTCCAATACCGTGAACACCATATCAGGAGCCGGTTTGGCGTGTGCCACATCTTCCGCCGCCACGATACAGGAGATATAGCCGGCTATATGCAGTTGGTCGAGATATCCGAGCAGGGATGAGCGGTTGCGGCTGCTGGCAATGGCGAGCACCTTGCCACGGGCGTGCAGTTGAGCCAGTGTCTCCACTACGTGCGGGAAAGCGGAGATAATCATCTGCTGCTTGTTTTCCTCGAAGATGTCGCGGTAGGTGGCGGCGCAGTGCTGTGCCTCTGCGGGAGTGAGTGCGGGGGTCAGGACGCGGAACGCCTCCTCTAAACGCAGTCCGATAGTCTTGGCGCAGGCTTCCTGAGCCGACACGCAGAGCCCGAGTTGTTTCTGTGTCTGTTGCAGCGTTCTTACAATCAGAGCCCGTGTATCCCCGATGGTACCGTCGAAATCCAGAATGATATATTTCATAATGGCAGTTTTTTGATTTTATGCTTTGTTCATATCTTCAATGTCTGCTTTATATTCTGCCAACGGGAAAAATTCCGGGTTGAAGTGCTTGTCCACAAGGGTGTAATGCTCTTTGGGGAAGTTGGGGTCTTTCTTGCGGGTGTAGTAGTATTGGCAGAGGGCGGCATATCCCCACGGACCGCCGCAGTCCTCGGGCGGGCAGGCGTTCTTGCCGCTAAGAAGATGTGGAAACGGCGGCTCTTCATCGGCATAAGACTCTATTTTTGTAAGGGACACCTGATGTTCCCAACCGTCACCGAAATCATACTCCAAGACCATCTTGTCGCCTTTTTGTGTCAGCACTTGCCCCAAAGTACACTCTGCCTCATCCTTTAACTCATCATCCTCAAACCAATACTCGTCATCCTCTGTGATTTCCTTGTAGTACACGCCGTTCTTCCGGAACTGGTGCAGATGATACCCCTCCCAACCCATAACGTATATGAGTACTTCCGCCAAGTAGGAGAGTGTGATATTCGAGGGCACTTCCAACTTCCGCCATACGATAGGCTTCACATTCTTGAGCGAAATGCGGATAATGCACTTCTGTATATTATCCGACGGCAGATACTGGGACTTTTGTATCGTTTCCTCGTCCATACCCATAAGAGGGGCAACTATATTCGCCCACTCATCACCATACAATCTTTGTCCGACCTCTGTCATTAGCGCGTGAAACACAGTCCATTGTTCTTCTTCACTTTCCTTGTCAAGTCCCAATTTCTCAGGATGTGCAGTCAGTTCCTCACGCAATGCTTGTACAAACTCGGCAGGCAGATGTGCCTCATACTCCAAGTCATACAATATACTTCCTATTATCATAGACTGCATGGATTCATCATTTGCTTTTTTCTTTGCCATAATATGTGCTGTTTATAAGTTTGATAATTATACAAAGGTACTGCTTTTTATCGGGATATACAACCACATAATAACAAAAGTCGGTTAATATCCTTGTTACCAACTAATGTCACAAAAAGGTTATCTGCCAATGACCTTGTTTGGAAGAGCCAAGCCATTGGATGTTGTAGTAGTGGCGTAATGCCTCAATGTCCCGGCGGACAGTGCGGACGGTAATGCCTAATTGTGCTGCCATAGTACTCGCGGAAATAGATGTGTCTGTTTGCATCATTTGCAGGATGTGCTGCTGACGTGGAGTTAGCATAGCAGGTTCTTTTGTAGAGACATTGGTGCTGTTTTGGGTGACATTTTGGGTGACATGGGTGTCGCTTTGGGTGACATCTGCAGGAGCAGGAAGTATTGTGTCTTGTAGCATAGAAGCCTTACACTCGGCTATCTCGGTTTGCAGGTTGCTATTGTGCAATTGCAACATCGTATCACAAAAGATGTTGATGTCTTCGCTGTCCCGAGTTTGGTTTAATGCCTCAATATACGTTGCTTTCTGCTCTTTGAGTACTTTTACAGGAACAAGGTTTTGCTCAAACTGGAGCATATTCATCACCAAACGGGACATTCTGCCGTTTCCGTCAGCCCATGGGTGAATAGTAACCAGGCGATAATGTGCCTCGAAACTCAAGCGATACCAAGCCAATATACTGTCTTTTGGCGTAATGGCACGTGCATTATTCAGCCACAGACAGAAATCCTGTAAGGCTTGTGGCACTTTCTGAAAAGCAAGGTATGAGCGTCCGCCGAAACCTGCGGTAACATTCAGTTTGCGCAGTTCGCCTTTGGCGGCGGAGAAAGTGCCTAATGGCGTATTGTAGGTGCTGCCGGTGTTCTTTAATACCCTTGACGAAAGACGGCAGAGCATATCCACCGAATAGGGAGTATGTTGCTGTGCCAACCGGATGCCCTCTTCGTAAGCCGCTTTCAGGTCGAGGTTCATCATCTGCTCTTGCAGGGTGCGTCCGGGGGCGGTAATACCCTCGTCAAAAAGCAGTTGGTTCTCTATCTCCGTAACGGTCGAGCCCTCAATCGCGGTAGAGTGCGTGATGATAGAATACAAGTAGAATTTCTTGTAATCAATTTGTTCGGGAATACCTAAACTGTGGTACTCCTGCAAGGTGGATATGAGAGAAACACTATTCATACATACAAATCTGCTTTATGTTGTGCAAAAAATAACTAACTATTGATTAATATATTTATTGTCACGTTTCCTAAAAGCAGGCATTGCACCTTCTAAGACATCAACAATATGTTTATTTATTATTGGATTTTCGATACTTCCCGATTCTACCACAAAATTACATCCATCTTTTTTATCTATACTGACGTAAATAACTTGTTCAGCATCTGCGACCACCGCTAAATTGGGATTATGAGTTACTATAATGATTTGTCGCTTCTTTTTTGCATACTTAATAAAATCCACTAATATATTTGCTACGCTGTCGTTGTCTAAATTATCTTCTGGTTGATCCAAGATTAATGGCGAATTATCCATATCCAATAAAAGGTAAAACACTAATAGTAAGGCACCTTTTTCTCCTGGAGACAAGATGGACAAATCTTTATTTCCCTGCATAATATGGTAATTACAAGTTAGATAGTCCAAATCGAATAATTTGTTGTAAAAATTCACTCTATCACTCACTTGATTTCCAATGAAACGTTTTTCTTCATTCTCATTTTTTAGTTTATATATAATTTCTTCACCGAGAGAGATTACATCATCTTCATTTTGCAGGTCTTTATTACTAATGATAGTTGATAATAAGGTTTCTCCATCTTGTTTCCCCCTAAATGAACCTCTAACATTTTGATTTATATAGTGCAGTATTTCCTCTCTTACACCTGTCGGTATGCTAAACGACGCAGCAATTTTGAGGTCGTAAGACTCCAATAACTCTTTATTTTCGGTGATTTTTTTGTCAATTTCTTGTTTTACATAGAGATATAAGGAGATGATTTCTTTTTTCTTCTGATATATTTCTCTTACTTTATCACTACGCTCCTTGCACTTATTTTGAATATCTGTTGAAAGTTGCTTATCAATATATTCCTGTTCGTATTTATACCATAATAGAGTTTCTGGGGTTTCGTTATTTCCCTCTATTCTCTTTTTTGTTTCTTCATACTCTGTAAGTCTTTTTATATAATCTTGATATTTCTTACTTGATTCGTCAAGATGTTTTTTAAGTTCTTGAATTTTTGTATCGTTTTTTTGTTTCTTGTATAATAAATTTGTCTCCTCTTGGGAGTCTTTTTGGATTAATATGTTGATAGCATCATACCGTGTCTGCTTTTCTACTAAAATACTATTTAATGGTTCAATGTTTACTGCTACCACTAAAATGTTTTCAATATCAACGCCCAAAGAAGCAAGAATCTGCCTGTTTTGTTCTTTAAAGTCTTCAAAACTTCGATTCTTTTGGCTAACATCGCTAATAAATGATTTGATTTTCTCGATATGGATCGCTAACTGCTGTTGCTCCGTTTGTAATTGTTCTATCTGTGTGTTAATTTCTATATTGTTACTATTTATTTTTTCGATTTGAGTTATAATTGTTTTAACCTGCTCGTCATTAATTGTCGGCTTGATGACTTCAGTAGGTTTTACAAGAGCCGTTATTTCGGCTTCTTTCTGTTTGATTTTAGATGCAATTTCTGAAGCATATTGAGGATTTTCCTTATCTTCCAAAATAACTATTTCATGATTTAATACTGATAATTGTTCTTTTAATTCAGACAAAGCAGTATTTATTGATTCTGATTTTTTCTGTATGAGTTCTTGGAATGAAGAAGCACCTAATCGAGAAGATGTATCTATATACTGAAAGACAACATCTTCAATTTCTTTTTTTAGGTTTCCTTCTTTCTTCAAATCGTTACATATAGTTTCAAAATACCCTTGTGGCAGATATTTAATTGTTTGCAAACTTCCTTCTACTATACCACATTCTAATCCTTTTGTGTGGGTGGTGTCATCTGCAAAAACAATGGTAGCAGCAAAACTATTTGCATGCTTACCATCCCTGAATTTATCTCTATGCAAGAAAGAAAAATACTCTTGAAATTTATAGTTACAACAATTGGCAATAATATCTGCTATTGCACTTTTGCCATTTCCTTTATTGCCGATAATAGCAACTAATTCTTTATTTAACTCCAATTCAACATGGTCAAACCATTTTCCATAGGCTCCTGAATATCCATCAATCGGTTTGATTGTAAGTTTGTCTATATATTTTGTTCGATTATGTTCTACTAATTTAAATATATCAGGTATATCTCCTATGTAAATGCGTTCAGTTGGCTCAT
Organism: uncultured Bacteroidales bacterium; assembly: GCA_934716995.1. Classification (GTDB taxonomy): domain Bacteria; phylum Bacteroidota; class Bacteroidia; order Bacteroidales; family Paludibacteraceae; genus Colicola. Next base: position 17,747 of record CAKUYO010000008.1, read on the forward strand.
TTAAGACTTGTTTAAGTCCCTCAAATGTAGGGTCTGCTTTTATCCACATTGAATGCTTTACAGAATACTCCTTAATGTTATGATTATCTGAACAAATAATTATTGGTAATGAGAACTTTATATCGGGGAATACTTTCGTTTCATAATCGTCCTTGTCTTGTAATTTCCCAATCTCTAATAATGGTCGAAATGTAGATAACAACTCTTGTTTTAGTTCTTGTTTAACTAACAAATTATTTTTTATACCCTCAACAGAATTAGATTTATGCCCCGCATGAACCGTAATGATTCCCCCTAATTCCATTATTAAATTGCATGTGTTTACAAATGGGCAGCAAATGCGCTCTTCACCTTTTGATTGTCTTTCTGAAGGAGTAAGATTGCATCGCGCCTGAATTTTTGTCCATATCGTATTTAATTCGGCATCCTCTGGGAAAATCGCAATATAGTGAATAGACTCAGAGCCTCCTAAGTCAGAACAAAATTCTATACCTGGTAATATTGTGATATCTTTCTTTTTCCCTAGTTCTTTGAGTTTAGAAATTCTGTCAATATCTATGACGTGGTGGTCTGTTATAGCAACGACCGAAATAGCATTGTCAGAAAGAGTGGCTATAATTTCCTCATCGGTAACACTTTTGTCTTTATAATCATAAGAAGAAGGGGTGTGAAAATGCAAATCCCATTTGCGCCATTCTGAACCGCGGTTGTATTTTGTGCTCATAGTATTCAAAATTTAGTTATAGAACATAGATAGTTTCGTCGCCACAGATGTTGCGGATACGGAGGCGGAGGGGGCGGCGGTCGGAGGAGATGGTGCCGTTCCAGAATTGATTGATACGTTTGCCGTTGAGGATGACGTAGCCGAGGTTGTCTATCTTGATTTCCGTGTCGCTATGCCATGGAGCGGACTTTTCTGCGGTGGTGCAATCCAAACTGAGCCACTCGATAGTTTCCAAACCACTATCGCTGATTTCAATGGGGCGGAACTCTTTCTGCTTTTTGAGGGCTTGCTGCTGCGCCTTGAGATTGACTGCCTCTATCTTTTGGCAGACACGGTCGCTAAGGAAAGAAGTGATTTCCACTTTCCATACATCCAACAATCCGTCTTTGGCTTCGGACAGGGTGTATTGTACATAGTCTTCGATAACGACATCGTCCAGCACTTGCTTGAGGTCGCGGAGTTCGACCTCGATAGTGGTCATGTCGTTTTGCTCGAGTATAAACTGCTCTATCTCCGCACGGTCGGTAATATCGATATAGTACACGATAACCCGACGTGTATCGGAGGGCAGGTCGGGTAACGCTTCGCGCAGAATACGGTTCATTAGCGGCTTATCCAATACGCGGGTAGTACCATCCATCAGGTTGGGGATATAAACCGGCATCATACCGTATTTGCTATCCGTGATAGCCCCCTCCCAGAATTTGTCCAAGGCATCTTCATTGCGCAAACCGCGTATCAGACTTTTGAGTTTATCCATAGTCTGTACGGGGTTGCGATACAGAGACACGCCATCGCGAATCTCCAGTACATCGAACTCCGCTTTGGCGGCAACAAGGCGGTCGCGCGTGGTCTGAATGCTGTTGATACCGATGTCGTTATGAATAAAACGCCGCCCAAGACGGTTGGCTACAGCAGCCGTAACCCCACTGCCACCGAAGAAATCAGCCACTACCATACCTTCGTTGCTGCTCGCCTTGATAATACGTTCCAACAAGGCTTCAGGCTTTTGAGTGGCGTAATCTACAGATTCTTTAGCAGAATTATTTAGTTTATCCAAATCCCACACATCATCAACAACAACACCCTCTTTAATAGCCTCATCAATATATCTTGCAACTCTTCTCCCTCCCCCTGCGTCAGATAGTACATACTTGCGCCCATCTTCATCTATCAAAGGTTTTTGTTTCCTTCTTTTAATGTATTCTTCTTCCGATTCCCATTGCTCAAAAAAAGAATTAAAGCAGCCGCCATCATTATTATCTTTGGTGTAATAAAGAATAGTATCATGTCTTTTCTCAAAAGATACATTCAATTTCTTATTCCACCCTGAATAATGCCACACTATATCATTTCTGAAATTGTCCTCCCCAAATATCTCGTCCATAAGGATTTTGACATAGTGGACGATATGCCAATCAAGGTGTACGTAGATGCTGGCGGTGTTGCTCATAACGGACTTGATAGCCATCAGGTTCTCGTACATCCAGTTGAGGTAACTCTCTTTGTTCCATACATCGCCGTACATTTTCTCCTCGAAGGAGCGCAGTTCCTCGATGTCCAATTGTTCCTCCGCTTGCCGGATAGCCTCTGCCACTTGGGGATTGCGGCGGATATATACCTTTTTGGCATAGTCGGCACCGCTGGCAAAAGGCGGGTCGATATACACCAAGTCCACTTGAATGCCTTGCTCTTTGAGGTAGGCGCACACCGAGACACATTCGCCCCGCATAAGGAGATTGCCTTGCGGGTTAGCACCTACCTGCTCTGTTTTTTCTACCTCGTAGAGGGGCATACCCCGCTGGATATGGTCGAAGACCACATTGTTGTCCCGATAACGGAGAACACGTTGCGTGCGTACAAAATTGTCCAATACTGCTTGTCCTTGGAGTGTATTCGGATAGAAAGGAATATATCTGACTGCCATATAGCCTGTGAATTAGTCGTTAAAGAAACGGTTGATTACCCGGAGCGTTTTCTGCTCGCGCTGCTCCCTGGTGAGGGTATCCTCGATATAAAGGAAATCGAATCGCCGATAGCCGAATTTGGTATTGTTCTTTTCGAGAAAAGCGGTTTCCATAAAATGTTTGCGCTCGGCGAACTTGGGTGCAAAGCCTTCGCCTTTGGTCTCAATGATGATGACTTTATGGATATCGCCTTTTGCGTCCCGTTGTATCAAAAGGAAGTCGGGGATATAGATACCGATATACCGCCAATGCTTGCCATCGTGGTGGTAGCATCGGATTTTGAACTCCGTGAGTGTGTCATCGCCATTGAAATAGAGTTCCAATTGTTTCTCCCGTATCAAAGGCAGCAAAGAGTCCGCAAAATAGGAGACCTCGAAACGGCTGTCGAAGTGATACGGCAGATAGTGGTAGGTCTGCTTGCGCTCGGGACGCGGGCCATCCAATGACGGCGCAGGCAATCCCTGTTGCCGAAGCAGTTCGCATGCTTGCTGCAATTCGGGGGAGAGTACAGGCGGATTGGTGTCCCAACGATGGATATCGTCCACAGCCTGTTGGTCGGGGTAATACTTGTCGGCTTGGGTTTTCTCCATAAGGAGAGGCGATGTGAGATGTTCTATCTTGAGCAGGTTCGCCTGAACAGGGAGAATATCCTCGCGCGTGGTAAAATCGCGCAAAGGCGAGAATGCCTGCCGAATGCGGGAGCGTATCTGCGCTTGGTCGTATTGCGGAGAATAGCAACGGGTAGTACCAACCGATGTGGTTATCTGTGAGAATATGTTTTGGAGAATGGTTTTATATTGCAACAGGTCGTTGACACAGACACCGCCGAAACTCTCTTTGGAGATGCAATACAGCCATTGCGAGAAAGAGATAGTTTCCGTTTCCTCATTCTCCTGTGCGTAGGTGCTCAATTGTTTGCCGGAAAAGTCCTGTTGGTAAATAAGGCTTTGTGGCTGCTGCGGTGCAATAACCGACGGCGATTGCAGACGCTGTGCCACATCGTTGGTTTCGTCAATGGTGAGTGTCTCGTAACTCACCTTGAGTTGATAGAAATCGACAGGCGGCACGTGCTGTTGCGCCATACGCGAGTAACGGTGAAGCGCAACAAGATTGTCGGCACTCTTGGCATTGAGTTCCTCAATGGAGGTATTCTGTTGCTGTTTGAGTTGTTTGTTGAGGATGTCGGCATTGGCTTTGTTGAGCCATATCAGCGCCGTTTCGTGTTCGCCCTTGCTCACTTGCCGCAGACAGCGGCAAGAGGTCTGCAACACCATATTGCGCGGGCATACGCCCTCGTGCGGAAGGATAACACCTGTCAGACTTTTGCAGTCCCACCCTTCTTTACCAATTTGTACCAATAGAATGAAGCGTACCTTGGAGAGCGGTGTATCCAACGAGGCAAAAGCCAATTCCGCTCCTTCCGGTTTCGGGTAAGCGGAATTACCTCCGTGGTATTTAAGAATCACCTCTGTAGGGTTCATGCCATGCGCATTTACCAGTTCGGAGACAAGAGGATAGACTTGCTCTTCGAGGGTTTCTATTTGCCCGCAATAGACAGCCAACTTGGCACAAGTATGGTTAGCATAAATAGTGCCAGCATATTGCGCAAAGAAATTCTCCACTCCCTCGCGGATAATCTCTGCTGATTCCATATTGGCATATTTGACGACCGGCTTCTTGAGGAAATTGTCTATACCATTGACAAGCGGGTAGTGGTACACCACGTTGCTGAGGTCGGTATTCTTCACAGAGAATTGGTCTGCCAATGATACTTGTTCGGCTTTCTCCAAATATGGTGTTCCCGAGAAACCGAGCATACCGCAAAATGTGTGCTCCCTGCTCCATGTGTTTACCACCTTTCGCAATTTGATATCGCCGTCTGCCGCATGGTGTACCTCGTCAATAAAGATAGACAGGTTGGGCAGCCGGCTGATGATAGTACGCAGTTCGTTGGCACACTCGATTTTAGCTAACTCGTCGGCACTGAACAGAGCAGGGGCATCCGCAGTGTCTATGCGGTCCAAGATAACCTTTTCGGCATTGGTGATAGCCACTAATCCCATCAGGGTATCAAACGGCTGGTGGTTATTGATTTTCTGTGCATTCGGATTACGGGTGCGATTGCTCTGTTTTCCGGATTTCTGTTCGTCCAATACCTCGAAGCAGACAAGGCGTTTCAGTTGCGAAGCCGTAGGCTCGGGGATTATCCATGAGGGGTTGAACTCCATAATATGCTTCAGGCTTGGTACGATAGAGGACTTGAGACCTGACGGTGCCAGCACCATAAAGTTGTGCGCAAAGGCAGGATTATCTGGCTCGTTGATGGCGAAATACAAGTCCAAATAGATGAATGCTGCCATGAGGTAGGTTTTTCCTGCCCCCATAGGCAGGCTGAAGAGATAGTCGGCATAGTCCACCCCATAGAACAGGTCGCGGAAGACCTGTTCATAGTTGATAGCATCGGCGTGCTCTTTGATAAGACGCTCCAATTGCGGTGCCAACTGTTTGCCGTTGCGGTCTGTGAGGCGTGCGTACTCCAACAGAGCCACTGCAGCAGGTGTGTCTTTAAGGATATTGCGTGCGGTGGATGTCAGGTCGACATTATCAATATCCAGAGTTGTAAAAACTCCGTTTGTAAATAGTTGGTACAATGGTCTGTTGTGGCACGCAATCTTGAGGTAGAGGTAGGTCTTGATGGCTTCTATCTGGGCATCGCGCATCACAGCGCGCTGCTCAATATATTGTATCAGTTCCTTGATAGTACACTCAGACGAAGCATACCAAAGGTCTCGTTTATGTTCGATTAGACGATAAAACATTGTTACGGGTAATAGTATAGGGTGCAAAGATACAAAAAATAATCGAGGTGGGCAAATAAATGATAAGACTAATAAGACCAATAGGGCGAATAGGACTAATGGGGCAAATAAGTCTAATAGGACTAATAGGACTAATTGGTCTTTAAGGCGGATAGGGCTTCGCGGAGGCGGGCGTTTTCCTCACGGAGTTGTTTGTTCTCGGCTTCGAGGGCAGCGAGATGAGCGTCTTGCTCCTGTCTGTAGCCTGTGCGTGCGGCGTACATGCGCTCCTTGATACCGCCTTGGCGGACAAAATCGTCTTCCAAGCGTTGCAGCAGTTTGCGGAGTAGCACATCCTCCTGGTGAATCAGCGTGATAGCGATGTTGGCAATGGTTTCTGCACTCCGTTCTGCTATGGCTGTACGGTAATAAGCCGTATCATTGTGCAGGCTGCACGCTTGGCGAGCCTGCCGGGCTTTCTCGGAATCCATAGCCCATTGCTCCAAAGTATGTACACGCAGGTAATCCGTATAGTCAACCAATAGTTCCTGCAAACTGGCACGGGCTACGTTGATTAGTTTGAGTTCTGTTTCTGTAGAGGTGGCAGACGCGGCACTGCCTTCGGCGATGTTCTGTTTTCCGCTGCGGGCGGCTTGCACCATCTGGTCTATGGTGCGGTCGCTCTTATCCAAATGGGTGTGGACAAAATAGAATGTTATATCGTAGATACATTCGGCTTTTTGATAGGCTATCAACCCATGGTAGTTGCCACGTTTGGGAAGGAAGGTATGAGGGGGCATAAGGATGCTATTTTATAGGAGTAATAGGGCGAATAAGACTAATAGGACTAATAGGACTAATAAGCCTAATTGGACTAATAGGGTGCAAAGATATACACAAAAATTCTCAATCGGGCAAACAGTATATAAAATAAGCCCTATCGGACCAATGGAACCAATAGGGCGAATAGGACTAATAAGACTAATAAGCCGAATAAGCCAAATAAGGGGGGCGGATTAGTAGTCGGTGTTTTGGGGATCGAAGTTGGTCCAGCCGGAGAGCCATGCGGCATCGGCATCACAAGCACCGAGGTAGGAGACTTTCTCCATGGCTTTGAGGGCGGCGGAGGTGAAGTCTGCCGCGGTCAGGACAGGACTGGAGGCTGTGGGGATATAAGCATTAGCAGACATTGCGAGTGCGGAGAGGTCTTTGGTTTGGTTGCCCTTCTGGGCGAGGAACCAGTCGGTAGAGAAAGAGTGCTTTGCGGTGGGGTCGAAGGTCTTCGCCTTGTAGTCCAGCGCAAGGGAGTCTTTGTACTGCTTGTTCATATCGGAACCGACGATGTCGCAGTCAGCGAGCCATACGTTCTGCACGTTGATGAGTTGGTCTTTGGCAGCCTGCCAGCAGTTGCCTTTCTCGTTGTCAATCATCACACCGACAGGCCAGCCGATGACGAGGGAGTTGTAGCAGTTGAGGTGGGAGTTGCGGCGGATTTGCATACCCGCCTGGAAGCGTCCGAGCGAGGAACCGTTGTTGGGGAACATATCACCGCCGGTGATATAGTCGGCGTTGTTTTGGAAGTCCTTGTCGAGTTTGGGACCTACAAAGGTGATGTTGGAGAAGACCGCCGAAGTGTAAGGCGATACGGCTGCTCCGTCGGCGCAGTTGTCGGACTCAAAGCCGTTGGACTGGCTGACATCGGCAAGGCGCGAGTTGCGGATAGAGAGACCGAACTGCACGTTGCCCGAGAAGCCGTTGTCGGTATCGAAATCGTCGTCCCAACCGTGGTAAGCAACGAGGTATTTGCAATTTACGTTGCCACCGAACCATTCGTAGGAGTCGTCGTTGCTGTAACTAACCTGAATGTGGTCGATTTGGGTCTTGCTACCGACGGAACCGAAGGTGATACCGTTGATTTCCTTGTCGGTTTGGAAAGGATAGCCTGCGAACTCGACACGGACATAGGATAGGATACCCGAGTTGTCGTTGTCATCGTTGCCGCCGTGCTTAGAACGGGGACCACCCTCTATCTGCTGCTCGGTCTGGTTGTTGTGTGCGCGTCCGCAGAGGATAAGTCCGCCCCAGTCGCCCGGACGGCGTTGTCCACAGGGCATCTCGGAAGTGAAGACGATAGGTGCGTCTTTGGTACCCTTGGCGAAGAGTTTGCCTCCACGCTCGACGATGAGAGCGGCTTTGGTGTCTTTGTCGCCCTTGATGACAGTACCGGGTTCGATGGTCAGTTCGGCACCGTCAGCGACATAGACCCATCCTTTGAGCAGGTAGGTGCCTTTGGCGAGTGTCTGCTTGCCCGTGAAGACAAACTCGTCGTCGCCGTTGCCGATGGTGTTGTCGGCGTATAGGAGGTCGTTGGAAGCGACAAGTCCGCCGTCCTCATGCTCCTCGTGTACGGGATTGTTCACTTCTTTTTCGGGTTCGCATGCGGTCATGACTGCTGCGAGAAGGGCGGTGCAAAGCACCAGGGTCTTTGAAAAATTCTTTTTCATACCTTTTGTTTGTTGAATTGTTATTTGTTGTGCGGCGATAGTATCGCCTGCTAAGAAACAATATATATGCTATGATTTGCGTAAGGGTTGCTTATCCCTTGCTGAAAAGTATTACGAAAGTATTCATATCTATCGGTTATGTTTCGGTTATGTATCGGTTATCCTATACGCAGGTTCCGATGCTGTCCGCTACAATTTCCATATTAGTCCGCTACAGTTTCCACGTTACACTGAGGGAGAAAGTGCGACCGGGGCGGAAGGAGCGGGTGATTTGCTTGATTTGACGGGTGGAGCCGTCGGAGAGGGTGGTGTTTGCCAGTTGCTGGTAAACGATTTTCTCGCCTATGACATCGCGGGCGGAGAGGCGGATGGTCCAGTGGTCGCCGAAGGTCTTGGCGAGGTTGAGGTCGAGGGCGTCGTGGGGCATCTCGTAGGAGTCGGGTATGGTGATGGCATCGTCGCTGCCTGTGAGTCCGACGCTGCGCCCGACACCGATGAGGCGTTTGCCGATGCGGTTGTAGAGGACGGAGCAACTCCAGCCCGTGCGCTCGTGGGCGTAGAAGAGACCCGTATTGATGAGGTAGGGCGACTGTCCCTGCATGGGGCGTGCGGTCTCGCGGGAGCCCTCAGGGAACTGCACGCGGCTCTTGATAAGCGAACCGTTGAAGGTGAATTGGAAGCCGCGCATGCCCATGAAAGCGAGGTCTTTGCGGAGGTCGAGTTCAAGCCCGTAGGAGTAGGCGCGGTCGGCGTTCTGATAACTGTAGGTGAGGTCGGTGCCGCCGGTTACGGTGTACGTCCACTCGATAGGGTTGCGGAAATGCTTGTAGAACGCTGCGATGGAGATGATTTCACCCTTGTTGCCCTTGGGGTAGAACTCGTAGCGGAGGTCGGCGTTGTGGACGTGGCAGGCGGTGAGGTCGATGTTGCCCTGGACGTTGGAGGCGAGGTCGAAATCGTAATAGACGGAGGGGGAGACTTCGCGGAACTCGGGTCGGTTGACGGACATACCGTAGGAGGCGCGGAGTTGGTGTTGGTCGGTGATGCGGTAGGTGATGTTCGCCGACGGGAAAGCGTCGGAGGTGCGGTAGTGGGCAGCGCGGGGCGAGTACTCGCGGTCGCGGGTGTTGCGGACGAGGCACATGTCGTTGTACTCGTATCGCACGCCGGTGTAGATATTGACGGGTCCGAAAGGCATATTGACAGCAGCGTAGGCGGCAAGGAGGGTGTTGGTGCCCGAATAGTTGTTGCGCCATTTAACCTGTTCGAGGAGGTAGAGGCGGTCTTCGGAATAGTTGTCCTCGACCATCAGTCGGGTAGGTATGTCGAGTTGGCGGAAGTCGGCAGGCAGGGTGTTGGACGCCTGGTGCCAGTTGTAGTAGAACGTGCGTGCGGCATAGTTGCGGGTGCGGTACTCGCCATAAACGCCGACACGGAGTTGCGGGTGGAACCAGCCGGCGTGGAAGGTCTGCGCATAGTCGAGTGCGAGGGAACCGATATGCTCGTAGAGGTAGGTGTATTCGCGGGAGATGTCGTTGGAGGACGAGAGTTGGAGGACGCCCGCTTCGAGGGCATCGTTGACGAGGTAGCGGCGGCGGTCGGGCTGGTTGCGGTTGGAGTAGGCATAACCGGCGTTCCAGCGGAAGTCGATGTCGTCGTCGGCGAAGAGGTGCTTGCCGTTGAGTTGTGCGGAGTAGGTGGTGCGGCTCTGGTAGTTGTACTCGGCGGACTGCTCCTCGTCGTTCTGCGCCGATATGCCCACGCGGGAGGTGTATCGCTCGCGCCCGAGTTGGTTGAAGATATTCTTGAACTCGATGCGGTCTTTGCCGGCACGTCGGGCGTAACTGAGGTTGAACATCAGACCGATGCGGGTGTGGATAGTCTGCTGATCGTCAGTCGATTGGCGGAGGTATTGGCTCTCCTGTTTAGCTTCGTCGTAGGCACCGAAGAGGCAGTTGAGCATATCGCGGTAGTGCTTGTAGGAGCGGCTGTAATTGCCGCTGAGGAGCATGGAGAGCGATTGCCCTGCGGGGAGCGACCAACTCTCGCTGCCGTTGAAGCCGAGGCTGAGGTCGCTGACGGGGGTGATACGTTTGACAGTCCAGTCGTTGTTGAAATGGTTGCCGGTGAGGGAGACGCTGTTTTCGGTACTCGGGTAGCCTTTGAGGACGGTGTGAATGCCGTGGCTGAGGCTGCGCAGCCCGCTGTCGAAGCCGAGCCAGTCGGTGGGCGAGGACTTGGTGCGGAGGAAGGGTTGCCAGTGCGTTTGGTCGTTCATTGCGCCGCCGAGGTTGACTTGCCACGAGCGGTATTCGGGTACGTCCTTGGTCTGGACGAGCACCATACCGCCGGAGTAGTCGGCGGGGTATTCGGGTGCGGGCGACTTGATAATCACCAGGTTATCGAGTTGCGAGGAGGGCAGGAGGTCGAAAGAGAACGCGCGGGAGTCGGCTTCGGAACTGGGGACGGCGGCACCGTTGATCCAGACCTGGTTGTAGCGTTGGGAGAGCCCCCGCACCATGACGAACTTGTCGTCAATGAGCGAGATGCCCGGCACGCGGCGTATGACCTCGGAGGCGTCGCGATCCTGTGTGCGCTGTATCTGCTGGCTGCTGATGCCCGTCTGGACGCTGAGGGCGGTTTTGGTGGACTGGAGAACGCCCATCTCGGTGTTTTGGCGGCGTTTGGTTACGACCGCGACCTCTTGCAACACCTCGGAGTTGGTACGCATAAGGATTTTGAGGGTGTCTTGCTGCGGCTTGGCGGTGAGTCGGGCGGTTTGGTAGCCCATATAGGAGATGACGAGGGTGTCGGAGGCGGTGGCGGGTAGGGCGAATAGTCCGTCGAAGTCGGTGGTGGTACCCATGGTGGTGCCGCTGATGAGGACGGCGGCTCCGATGAGGGGCTCGCGGGTGTCGGCATCGAGGACAAGACCCACACGGGTGGATGTCAGGTGGATGTCAGGTGATTGAGTGTTGTTTTGGGCTTGAAGGCTGCTGAAAACAAAGAGCAGCAGAGAATAGAAAATGTGCCGTTTGCACAAGTTAGGTTTTGAAATCATGTACCTTTGCTTTGAAATTCGGTGCAAAAGTACAGGATTTTTGTTACGTGGTTGCGAAGGAAATATGAAGAAAACGTGAAGTCGGGAAATACACGATGCAACAAGGGCTATTTGGCAGGGATATTGTGTATGTCAGAAAAAAGCAGTAACTTTGCGCAAATTATACGGCTATGAAGTTTTTTCGACATATAGGTGAGTATTTTCTGCTAATGGGGAAAGTGTTCCGCTTGCCTGACAGACAGCGTATGTTCTGGCGGCAGTACTCGTGCGAATTAGAGAAGCAGGGCTTGCAGTCGCTGCCGATTGTGATGATTATTTCGGTGTTCATCGGTGCGATTCTGACCATTCAGGCAAAGACCAATACCGAGAACCCGCTGCTGCCTACCTATACAACGGGTTTGCTGACCCGCGAGACGCTGTTGCTAGAGTTTTCGTCCACTATCCTTTGTCTGATTTTGGCGGGAAAAGTAGGTTCGAATATCGCTTCGGAGATAGGTACGATGCGTATCACGGAGCAGATAGATGCAATGGAGATAATGGGGGTTAATTCGGCGAATTATCTAATACTACCGAAGATACTGGCGTTCGTTACAATGATGCCTTTTTTGGTAATTATCTCCACAACCATCGGTTTGATAGGCGGTTGGGCGGTAGGTGCATTCACCGACATTATTACCGTAAAGGACTACCTTGTCGGGGTGCAGTATGCATTTAATCCGTACTATGTGTGGTACGGTATTATCAAGGCACTGGTGTTTGCGTTTATTATCACGAGTATGAGCAGTTACTACGGTTATAACGTCCACGGCGGTGCATTGGAAGTGGGTAAGGCAAGTACGAGCGCGGTGGTGAACTCGAGTATTACGATACTGTTTGCTGACCTACTGCTGACCAAGTTGCTGCTGTGATAAAGGAATGCTAATAATCGTGTGATTAGACGTTAATTATCGGAGGAACATATAATTACCACGAATTAACCATATAATTTCCGAATACTACGGATTTTTATGATAGAAGTACAAGATATAGTAAAGAGTTTCGACGGGACGGTGGTGCTCGACCATATCAGCACCGAGATGTATGACGGCAAGGTGAATATGATCATCGGGCAGTCGGGGTCGGGTAAGACGGTGCTGATGAAATCGCTTATCGGTCTGTATCCCGTAGATTCGGGCAAGATAATCTACAAGACACAACTCCCCCAAGCCCCTTCGGAGAGGGGAATGAGCCGTTCTGTGGCAAAAGAACAGAATTTGGCTAATATGAGTGAAAAAGAGATACGTCTCCTGCATCGTGATGTGGGTATGCTGTTTCAGGGGGCGGCGTTGTTCGACTCGATGACGGTGCTGGAAAATGTAAAGTTTCCTCTGGAGATGTTCTCCAAGCAAACCGAGGAGGAGATGACGGAGCGTGCGCATTTCTGCCTGGAGCGTGTGAATATCCCCGAGCGGGCTTTTGCATTGATGCCGAGCGAGATAAGCGGCGGCATGCAGAAGCGTGTGGCGATTGCGCGGGCAATATCGATGAATCCGAAATATCTGTTTTGCGACGAGCCGAACTCGGGGCTAGACCCGAAGACCAGTATTGTGATTGACCAACTGATACACGAACTGACTGAGGAGTATAATATGTGTACGGTTATCAATTCGCATGATATGAACTCGATTATGGAGATAGGCGACCATATCGTATTCCTCAAAAACGGCAAAAAAGAGTGGCAGGGTTCGCGCTTTGACATTTTCCATACAGGGAACGAGGCGTTGGACGATTTTGTCTTTGCCAGCGACCTATTCAAGAAAGTGAAGATGGCGGCGGGCATTGCTGCCGACAAAGAACAAAGAACGATGAACAAAGAATAAATATGAAATAAACTTCTGAACTCATTCAACCAATTCAACTACTAATCAACTCATAAACCTATCAACTCATAAACTATACAATGAAAAAGATACTGTTTATCCTGACAATATGTGCTTTATACACAGCGGGTTATGCCAAGGTGCCGCCGCACCGCGGTGTGCCGGCTTATCCTGGAGTGATTGAGCGTGTGCAGCCCAACGGTGATACGTTGCAGACCTATTTGCGCGGTGATGAGCGGATGCACTGGACGATGACTTTGGACGGCTGGCAAGTGCTTGAGAATAAGCGTGGTTATCTCTGCTATGCCAAGCAACTGAAAAGCGGAAAAGTGGTGGCGAGTTGCAAACAAGCACACAACAAAGAGCAACGCACCGTGCGTGAAAAGAAATGGCTTGACCGGCACGGAGTGAAGAAAGAACTGATACTATACTGACCCAAATGAAAAAGATAGCAATTTTAATACTATGCTGCACGGCAGCATTGTGCGTGTGGTCTGTACCTGCCCGCCGAGAAGGACGATTGGTGGTACAAGCCGACGGTACAGAGATAATGGTGTACAACCATGGTGATGAGACTTTCCATTGGCAGACTAACGAACAGGGGGAATGGATAGAGCAAGGCGCGGACGGACTATATAAGACAGTGCCTGCCCTAAGCGAAGAACAGATACAAGTGCGCCGTGCCTGTGGTCGCCGCTTGCCGCAGCAGACCGCGCAAGCCTATCCCACCAATATCGCTCCGCGCGGACTGATTATCCTTGTGAACTTCAAAGACAAAGCCTTTGCAACCGACAAAGCGGAGATCGACTCGATGATCTACGGGCAGAACTATACGCGTGAGTATTCGTATTCTTATACATCATACGGAAAGAAATATACCGAAAATATCACTTCGCAAGGCTCGGCACGGCAGTATTTCCACGATGTATCGTTCGGGCAGTACAACCCGCATTTTGATGTGGTTGGTCCTGTAACGGTCAGCCAGAACTATTCCTATTATGGAAAGAACGACCGTAGTGGTAACGACCAAGCCCCCGAGGAGATGGTTATGGAAGCGTGCCGGTTGGCATACAACCGGTACAGCATTGATTTTTCGCTTTATGACAACGATGGCGACAATACGGTGGATTTTGTCTATATCCTCTATGCCGGTTACGGCGAGGCGGACGGCGGGGCTGCCAATACTATTTGGCCGCACGCTTATTCGCTGACAGAAGCAGGAAAAAGTCTCACTTTGGGCGGAAAAAAGATTGACAAATACGCCTGCAGCAACGAGATGAGCAGTATATCGGGCTACCATGACGGTATCGGCACATTCTGCCATGAGTTCACCCATGTACTCGGTTTGCCCGACTTCTACAATACCGAAAATCAAAACGCACGCACCCTCGGGGATTGGGATGTACTTGACTATGGTTGCTACAACAACGACGGCAATACGCCTTGCGCTTTCTCCGGCTACGAGCGTTTTTTCTGCGGGTGGGCAACACCCCAATTATTGGTTGATCCTGCATACTATAGCCTGAACGAACTGAATAGCAGCAATACCGTATTGCTGGTTTCCACTACTGACCAACACAATCTCATTGGCAACGACCCCGACCCGACCACTTTCTATCTGTTGGAGAACCGTCAGCAGACAGGTTGGGACGAGTATCTTGCGGGGCACGGATTGATGCTGACCAAAATCAACTATTCCTACTCCAAGTGGTACAAAAATGAACCGAATAACACGGCAAGCAATATGGGCGTGGACCTCATTGAGGCAAAGGTCAATTCCTCTACAACCAACAAGGCCACCGACCTTTTCCCTGCCGGTGCCACTTCCTATACGGGTATTGCCGACCACCCGATAACGGACATCAAAGAGGAAAACGGTATTGTCTATTTCTCCTACAAAGGCGGTACCGAACCGCGTGAGACGGCAATAGAGGAGACCGTGGAGGATGAACAGGTGCTGGGTATCTATACCCTTACGGGTAAGAGCCTGCCTGTGGATAGCGAGTTGCCGCATGGTGTGTATATCGTGCGTACCGACAAGGGAAGCAAGAAAATCGTACGCTGATGAAGATTATTTCCTACAACCTCAACGGCATTCGTGCCGCTATCGGCAAAGGGCTTCTCGGCTGGTTGCAGCAGGAGAGCCCCGATGTATTCTGTATCCAGGAGAGCAAGGCGCAACCCGCGCAGATTGATACCGTGGCTATGCAGGAACTGGGGTATCATAGTTATATCCATTCTGCCGAGAAAAAAGGCTATTCGGGTGTGGCGATATTCAGCAGACAGCAGCCCGACTGCGTTGTTGCGGGTATGGGCAACCCGAAATATGACTGCGAAGGGCGTGTGCTGCGTGCCGACTTCGGCGATATCACCGTTGTTTGCGTCTATATACCGAGCGGTACTACCGGTGGTGTACGGCAGGAGTTTAAGATGGAGTTCTTGGAGGATTTTCTCCTGTGGACGCTCCAACTGCGCAAAGAACGCCCGAACATTGTGGTTTGCGGCGACTACAATATCTGCCACAAGCCCATTGACATCAACCACCCCGAGCGGCAAGTGGGCGTGAGCGGTTTCCTGCCCGAGGAGCGCGAATGGATGGATAGATGGGAGGCCAGCGGTATGGTGGATTCGTTCCGTCTCTTCGACACCCGTCCCGAGCAGTACAGTTGGTGGAGTTACCGCTTTGGTGCCCGCGAGCGCAACGCCGGCTGGCGTATCGACTACCATTGGGTCAGCGAGCCGCTCCGTCCCCGCCTCGCAGATGCCAAGATACTCCAGGATGTCGTCCACTCCGACCATTGCCCGGTGGAGTTAATAATTGATAACTAAGATAAACATTTTATCCCGTCCTTTTCCGTATCAAATAGCATAGGATGCGCATAGGATACGCTTAGGATAGGCAATCGATATAAGTATTAACAAAAGCAAAAATTGATACCTCCCGTTTCCGATAGGGGTCGAATTCGACCCCTATAAAGAAGTGCGAAGGAATAGCCCATAAGTGTGAAATGGACGTACTGAGAACTGAACATTTAATCAAGAAGTATGGTAAACGCACCGTGGTGAACGATGTGAGCATCTACCTCGAACAGGGGGAGATCGTCGGTCTCCTCGGTCCAAACGGTGCGGGTAAGACCACCACGTTCTATATGACTACGGGGCTTGTTACCGCCAACGAGGGCAAGATATTCCTCAACGACAAGGACATCACCTCGTATCCGATGTACAGGCGGGCGCAACTCGGTATCGGTTACCTGCCGCAGGAGGCGTCCGTCTTCCGCAAGATGACCGTAGAGGACAATATCCGTGCGGTGTTGGAGATGACCAAGTTCAGCAAGGAGTACCAGAAACAGAAGTTGGAACAACTCATTTCGGAATTCAACCTCGCCCACGTGCGCAAGAACCTCGGCGACCGTCTCTCGGGCGGGGAACGCCGCCGCACGGAGATTGCCCGCTGCCTGGCTATCGAACCGAAATTTGTGATGCTGGACGAACCGTTTGCAGGAGTTGATCCGATCGCCGTGCAGGAGATTCAAGACGTGGTATGGCGGTTGAAAGACAAGAATATCGGTATTCTCATTACCGACCACAATGTGGACGAGACGCTCATGATCACCGACCGCGCCTACTTGCTGTTCGAGGGGAAAATCCTCTTCCATGGTACGCCGGAGGAACTGGCTGCCAACCCTATTGTGCGCCAAAACTACCTTGGACGCGATTTCGAACTGAAGAAAAAGACCCGCGTGGAATGACCGACGCCCCGCGACAGTCCCCCGATAGACCCGCGATAAATATGCAGGACCCGCGCAGGGGACGCGGACGCCTCGTCCGCGGTTTCATTCTCCGCTAATAGTCGTTAATGGATCGTTCATATATTCATCAAGTCCCATTAAAACAAAAATCCACATATTACTCTCCGTCCTCTTTGTAGCCGCCTGTACATCGCTTGAGGAGCAACCCGCGCAGATTACCCGCTGTGCGGATATGCCCGTGGCACGGACATCGGCGATGGCTTTTGCTGTAGGCAACAAGGGGTATGTGGTATGCGGACGCGGGGAAGATAACGCCGTATGCAGTGATATGTATGTCTATGATGCGCAGTCGGATATATGGGCGGATGCCGTAGAGACACCTCTGCAGGCGCGTGTCAATGGCACTGCTTGTGCGGTGGGCGACAAGGCATATATCGGTCTCGGTTTTTGCGGACATGCCTACGGTGATGATGCCTATCTCAACGACTGGTGGGAGTACACGCCGGCCACGGACACATGGCGGCGGTTGGCGGATTTCCCTGGTGAGAACACGGTGGGAGCCGTTGCCTACACCGATGGCACGCATATCTATTGTGTGCATGGCTTCGGCTGGGGCTTCAGTGCCGATATGTTGTGCTACGACACGGCTTCCGATATATGGACGACTATCGACCGCAGCCGGCACCCGGAGTATGCCTCTATGGCGGGGGCGGGAGCAACCTGCAACGGGCGGCACTATTTCGGTACAGGCTACAATACACATAGTCTCAACGAATGGTATGAGATTGATTTTCGGGGTAATTGGACAAAACGGAAAAATGTACCGGGCAAGCGGGAAAATGCCGTTTGTGCGGCAACCGGACAATATATTTATTTGGCAGGCGGACAGCATTTCGGCGGGACACTCACCGATGGCAAATTCTTTGACGACATCCTGCGCTATGCGCCCGAGACAGATAGTTGGGCTCTCGCAGGACATACCCCCGAAGCGGCAATCAACCGTATCGGCTTCACTGTCAATGGCAGTGCCTTTATCGGCTTGGGCGAAGACCCCCAGGAGCAGCCCCTTAAAACCCTCTATCGTATTGAAGATTAAGTGCGTCATATTGCCCCTGTTGTGTCTCCTCTGCACGCTCCGTGCTGCGGCTTGGGATTGGTGGCCTCTCCCGATGGTTGCCCCCGATACAAGTCGCGATACCTTGCTCTATATGGTAGGTATGCAGGGCGTTGCATCTTACGGACAGACCTCGCCTTTCTGGTTGCAGACCAACCGCAACGGCAACATCTCGGCGGCACCCTTCAGTGGCAATCTTACAGTTGGGCTCATCAAACCCGCCACCCGCCCGAACCGTTGGTTCGACTATGATTTTGCCTTTACCCTTACGGGGCGGCTCCAGTCGCAGACCGCAGCCGTACAGCCCTCGCAGAACCGCACGGCAAACCTCTATTCCAACCTCGCGTATGCGCACGTGCGCCTGTACATTATAGACATCACCGTAGGCATACAGCCCGAGCAGTATGGTGCGCCTGATCCTTTGCTTACAAGCGGCGGACTGCTCTATTCCGCCAATGCCCGCCCTATGCCCGGTATCCGTGTCGGTATCGACCGCTGGACGGCTTTCCCCGGACTATTTGGCTACTTGGAAATCAAAGGCGGTATCGCCCACCAAATGCAGTTCGACAACGTCTATATCACGCAGGGCAAGGTGCATCATAAATGGCTTGGCGGACGTATCGGAGGACGGCTGCCCGTCAATCTCAGTTACGAGTTCCACCATGTGGCGCAATGGGGCGGTTATTCGCCCGTCTATGGCGACCTCGGCAACGACTGGCACGCTTTTATGAACGCTTTTCTGGTGCGCTCGGGCGGCACTATGGCAAATGACCAAATCAATGCACAGGGAAATCACATCGGCAGCCAGATCTTGACCCTCGATGTCAAGGGCAACGGCTGGAGAGTGAGTGCCTACTGGCAGAATATCTTTGAGGACGGACCTATTCGCTTCATCGGGGCGGGTATGAATGTGGCTGACGGCTTATGGGGGATAAATATCTCGCAATCCAAATGGCAGTATATCAGCGGCTTGACATACGAATTTATCAATACCACCGACCAGTCCGGACCTTACCACGACAAGGACGGCTACATATTTGGCGGTGCAGACGGCTATTATCAAAACGGTATCTACCGGAACGGTTGGAACTACTGGTACCGCACGATAGGTACGCCTTTTATTACCTCGCCGATATATAATGCCGATGGCACGATTGCCACACTCAACAACCGTGTGCAAGCCCACTATATCGGGCTGCGGGGCGACATCTCCGGTTATCGTTACCGTGCTGTCTGCTCCTATGCGAAGAACTATGGCAACGACTGCCGCTCTACCGTCCTGCTTTCAACCAACACGGGCGTACTCTTGGAGGTACAGAAGCACGTGGAGAAAGCATGGGGACTGGATTTTTGTTTGAGTTTCGCTGCCGATTTCGGCACGCAGTTCGGCAACCGGTTCGGTGCCTTGCTGACCATCTGCAAAACCGGACTCATTACTGACTGGGGTAAAAAAAATAGTAATTAACCATTCATCCTATAAGCATTTTTTGATCATTTACTTCTTAAAAAAGATTATATAGGATCCGTATAGAAAAGTAAGGTGGATGTGCTGTGGATGTGCTGTGGATAGCCTATGGATAACCCGATTATATTTTAACAAATAATAGTAAATAAATACACACAGATATGAACTTTGTAGAACTTTGCAATCAAATTTTCAGCACTGCGGTGCAGGATTATCACAAGACGGACAATGTGGATGCCCCCATTCGCAACCCCTATGCTGAGGGGACGATTGAGCATGACTTGTACCTGAAGAACTGGATTGATACCGTGCAATGGCACTTGGAGGACATCATCCGCGACCCGCAGATTGACCCCGTCGGGGCATTGGCACTCAAACGCCGTATCGACCGCAGCAATCAGGAGCGCACCGACCTTGTGGAGCGCATCGACTCCTATTTCTGGGAGCAGTACCACAACATCACACCGCACTCGGATGCGAAAATCAACACCGAGAGCCCCGCATGGGCGATCGATCGTTTGAGCATTCTCCATGTGAAGATCTACCACATGCAGGAGCAGGTCAACCGCACCGATGTCAGTGCGGAGCAGCACGACAAATGTGTGCAGAAACTCGCTGTCCTCCGCGAGCAGTTGCAGGATATGACCACCTCCATCAGCCAGTTGCTGTCTGATTACGCTTCGGGGGTACGTATTATGAAGGTCTATCGCCAGATGAAGATGTACAACGATCCTACTCTCAACCCCGTTCTCTACGGAAAGAAATAACGCCTTGAAACGCCTGCTCATTATCCGTTTTTCCGCCCTCGGCGATGTGGCAATGCTTGTACCGGTGGTGCAAGCGTTGGCTGCCGCATACCCCGATTGGGAAATCACCGTTCTTTCGCGGCGTCAGACCGCCCCGCTTTTTGAAGGGTTGGCTGGCAATGTCCGCTTTTTCGGTGCAGATCTCCGAGGTCGCCACCACGGTATCGCGGGGTTGAACATCTTGTTGCAGGATCTTGATTACAAGCAGTTCGACTGTATTGCCGATATGCACAATGTCTTGCGCAGCAAGTACCTGTGTTTGCGTTTTTGTCTGTGCGGGAAGTGTGTTGCAGTCATCCGCAAGGGGCGTCTATCCAAATGGTGGCTCACTCGCACGCATTGTGTGAACAATCCGTTGCCCACCACGATTGATCGCTATTGTCATGTGCTTCGCCGCTTGGGTTTTGTTTTTGGCTTGCAGCCGGTAGAAAACGCTTCTACGCCCAAGTCGGGGCTGGGGATTGCTCCCTTTGCGGCACACCAGGGGAAGATCTACCCGTTGGATAAGATGGAAGAGGTGGTGCGCCTCTTGTCTGCAAAGGGCGGGAAAATCTACCTGTTTGGCGCGGGGGAGAAAGAGAAAGCCGTTTTGCACGATTGGGAAACCCGATACCCGAATGTGGAATCCTTGGCGGGGCGCTATACTATGGCGGAGGAAATCGCTGTTATGCGCCGCCTGCGCCTTATGCTTACAATGGACTCGGCAAATATGCACCTTGCCTCTATTGCGGGTACGCGCGTACTTTCCGTATGGGGAGCCACGCACCCTGCGGCGGGT
This sequence comes from uncultured Bacteroidales bacterium, assembly GCA_934716995.1. Classification (GTDB taxonomy): domain Bacteria; phylum Bacteroidota; class Bacteroidia; order Bacteroidales; family Paludibacteraceae; genus Colicola. The sequence goes on from CAKUYO010000008.1 coordinate 38,575, forward strand.
TTTCTCGGCTACGGGCAGAACCCTGCCGATTGTATTCAGCGCGACCTTCCCTGCCGGCCTTGTTCGGTCTATGGCAACAAGCCCTGCCGTTTTGGTGATTACCGCTGTTTGGACATCGCCCCCTCCGACATTGTCAAACGAATAGAACACGCACAATGAAGATAGTGATACACCCTCAATATGAGTATCTGCGCAGTTGGATAGAAACGCTTCCGCAGCAATTTGAGCAACAGGGAGAAGTGATTTACGATGCCCGCAACCGGATACGTGTCATCACTCTGCAGGATGGCTTGTGTGTCAATGTGAAGCGTTTCCGGAAGCCCGCTTTGTTCAATCGGATAGTCTATTCTTTTGTGCGTTCCCCCAAGGCACAACGTGCCTACGAAAATGCTTATACATTGCAATCGCTTGGGATTGATACGCCCACTGCTATAGGATATGTTCTGTGCGGCGGCAAACTGTTGGAAACCTCCTATCTCATTACGCTGCAAAGTACGCTGCAACATACTTTCTATGATTTTCGCGACGGTCGGATAGAGGGCAAAGAACCGCTTATCAGGGCTTTTGCCCGTTGGACGGCACACATGCACCGGCAGGGAGTTCTTCATCGCGACTATTCGCCGGGAAATATACTTTATGACAATGTGGACGGGCATTGGCAGTTTGAGGTGGTGGACATCAATCGGTTGCGCTTGGGAAAGGTTACGCCCCGCCGGGGAGCAGAGGAATTTTGCCGTCTGTGGGGGAAAAAGGACTTCTTTGAGGTACTGGCTCCCGCCTACGCAGAAGCACGGGGAATAGACCCGCAACAATGTTTGCAATGGATATTAGCCGCACGCAAACGGTTTTGGCAGCACCGCTCGCATGAGCATTTTACCACGGATGATACTTTCTCGGTAGGAGTGATTGTCTCTACGTACAACAATCCGCAGTGGTTGGAAAAAGCCCTGTGGGGCTTGCGCTACCAGACCCATCGCCCCGATGAAATCATCATTGCCGATGACGGGAGCACAGACGAGACACGGCTGTTGGTTGAACGTTATGCGAAAACCATGCCTATACGGCATGTCTGGCACGAAGACAAAGGATTTTTGAAAACAACTATTCTGAACAAAGCGGTATCAGAGGCGACAGCGGATTACCTTATTTTTATCGACCAGGATCTGATTGCACGCAGCGATTTTATCAGTCAGCACTATCTACATGCCCGCAAAGGACATTTTGTGTCGGGTGGGGCAGTGCTGTTGCCGGAGCAACTGAGTCATGCTGTTACAGAGGAGGATATTCGTACACAGCGCTTGTTTGATATATCGTGGTTGCGGCAGCACGGTATGCCTTGGAAATGGAAAATGAGCAAACTGTGGCGCAGCAAATTTCTTTGCTGGTTGCTCAACCGTCTTACCCCCGCCCGTGCTACATGGAATGGAGGAAATGCTTCCACATGGCGTGAATATATCCTGCAAGCCAATGGCTTTGATACGCGTATGCGCTATGGTGCGGAAGATCGGGAATTCGGGCAACGGTTGATAAATGCGGGCTATAAGGGCATACAACTGCGCTATGGCACGCCTTTGATGCATTTGTATCACACCCGCCCCTATCGTAATGAGGAAGACTGGCAGCGAAACCGCAAGATTTGGCAACAGACCATACAAAGCAAAACAACTATTACGCAATATGGAATCAACACCAATGCAACAACCGCTCATTAGTGTAGTCATACCCGTGTACAATGTCCGGAACTATGTACGTAAGTGCATTGATTCTGTTATCCGTCAGACCTATACCCGCTTGGAGATCTTGGTTGTGAATGACGGGTCAACCGATGACAGCGGACGTATCTGCGACGAGATGGCTGCCACCGATACACGTATCCGGGTGTTTCATACGCCAAACGGGGGCTTGAGTGCGGCACGCAATGTCGGTATAGACCACGCTACGGGAGAGTTCATCGCTTTTGTGGATAGTGATGACTGGATAGAACCGGATATGTATGATTTCCTTTACCGGCAAATAGTGGATTATGATGCGGATATAAGTGTCTGCTCGCACTATATTGACAAAGGCGGCAAGAGCCGTTGCAAGCGGCAGGTCAACCATCCGATACTTTGTAACCGTGATGAAGCAATGGAGATGCTGATGACCGACAAAATCTTGCACAACTATGCGTGGGATAAATTATACAAACGTTCCCTGTTTGAGGGATTGCACTATCCGGTGGGGATACTATATGAAGATATTGCTTTTACCTATAAAGTGATGTACCGCACGCAACGGGTTCTTGTGTATGCTCTGCCTAAATACCATTATACCGTGCGCCCCGGTAGTATTGTATCTGCCCGATATACGGTCAATCGCAACTATTCCTATTTCAATGCGGAGTATCAACTGATGACTTTTATGGTGGAGCACGGCTATCTTGATGGTGCCAGACATCTGGTGCGTCGTGGCATACACACGCTCAAACGGCTGATTCTGTCGGATGCCTCCGATGATATGCTGCGCGGGATTCTGCAACGTCTGCAGCCCTATCATTACATCGGTATGAAGCAAATCGGTTTGGCAAACGTATGGCGCAGATGGATGATGGAACACCACTTGGCGGCATACAAACGGCTTTATGTGTTATCAAAGAAACTGTTAGGCAAAGCACCGGAGAAGAATGGCTAAGGTAAGTGTCATCATCCCTAATTACAACTACGCACGCTATCTGGCAGCCCGTATAGACAGTGTCTTGCAGCAAACGCTGCAAGACATCGAGGTCATTCTCCTGGACGATTGTTCCGCTGATGACAGTCTGTCTGTTATGCGGCAATATGCGGCAAAGGACAAGCGCATAAAGGCTGTGATCGTCAACGACAAAAACAGCGGTTCCCCTTTTCTGCAATGGCAACGCGGATTGGCTTTGTGCGAGGGGGAATATGTGTGGATAGCCGAAGCCGATGACCTGTGCCTGCCTGCTTTCCTGCATACGGCTGTAGATCTGCTGGATACACACCCGCAGGCAGTCTATGCTATGGCTGCCTCGCAGATGATAGACGAGGATGGGAAGCCCATCCCGAAGGATTATGACCATTGGAAACGGCGGCATATCCGGCCCGATACCGTTTCCATATATGACGGTACCTGTTTTGCCCGGCAACATCAGTATTGGCGCAACTGTGTATATAACGCCAGCGGTGTGGTGGTCAGGCGGACGGCTGTTACGGCAAAAGCCTGTGAGGCTCTGTCTATGTGCTATTCCGGTGATTGGCTGTTTTGGACGGAGATTGCTCTCGGCGGACAGGTGATAGAGATACATCGGCGCCTCAACCTGTTCCGTTTCCATACGGGCAGTACAACCCATACGGGGGCGTATAAGGCTTTTGTCGAAGATGTGAAGGTGCTGCGTATTTTGCAGAAACGCTTATCCGTTCCATTCTGTTTCAGGTGCTGGCGTATAGTGAAACTGCTACGGCGTATGAGGCGTATGGGCTTCACTTCCGGACAATGCCGTTTTTTGAAGCGATACATACTATGGAACAGATAGTACGGGACACTCTCTTTGCCGTAGTGGTATGGTACCACCCTACGGAGCAGCAGAAAAACAATATCCTCTCCTACCGGAATGCGGTACGGGAGGTGATAATCATAGATAACACGCAAGACAACAGAGGTGTCGCCTGCGCCTTAAACAGGGGAATTGAACAAGCCATTGCCAAAGGTGCCGGATATATTCTTACAATGGATCAGGACAGCCGGTTTCTGCACGGAGACATAGAACGCTATATTCAACTGTGTAATGAATGCCCTGTTCCGAATGTCGGTATCTTTGCTCCGGTGCATACGGATGTGGCGCATTTGCAACTGCCTGTATATCAGGAACCGTATGCGGCTATGATGACATCGGGCAGTATCTTTTCGGTTGATACCTATCGTGCATTGGGAAGCCTGCGGGAAGATTTCTTTATCGATTTGATTGATGATGAATACTGTGCGCGTGCCAAACGATATGGTTACAGGCTGGTTACGGTGAATGGTATTGTGCTGCAACACCAATTGGGATTGGGCATGCAATATAACCCGTTCTTCCGTAAACAATACCTCGACCACACGCCTTGGCGGTATTACTATATGGTACGAAACCGCTTGGAAGTCATACGCCTGTACCCGGAATTAGCCTCCTATCACAAAAAGCAACTGCATAAATTCGTCAAACGGTTGGTGCTGTATGATTCGCACCATAAATGCTTGAAATTGAAATATGCTATGCTTGGACTGTGGGATTATTGTCGTCATCGTCTTGGGAAACGGGTGCCGAAGCAGCCACTTCGTGTTGCAGGCAAAATAGCATCAGTGCAATAAACTGCGGTTGCAGATGGTCGCCTATCGGCTCAAACAGGCACTGTATGCCAAAAGCCAGCAGAAATGTCCATATATAGATACGCTTTTCGCCGAATGACATACACGCTGCCGATACAAACAGCGCAATAAAAAGCAATAGCCCGAAGATCCCGTTTTCCAACCAATACTCCAAGAACGCATTATGCGGGTGATGGGTTATCATCGTACGCCCTTGTGCCGCAAACTCGGGATGATAATCTATGGTGCGTACTATGAACCCATCGTACATTTCCTTGTCTGTATAAGCACCTTCTACATAATCCACGCTATGGGTGGATAGTCCGTATCCTAGCCACGGGTGGGCGGCAATACGGCGGATGGAGTAGTCCCATATTACCATACGCGGGTCATTCTCTATCTTGTCAGGGGTGAGACGGTTATTGAAGTGTATCAATACACTGCTTACCATAGCAAATACCGTGAATGCCAATACACCCGCTATATGTTTGCGCTGCCAGCACCAACGCACAAAGAAAATTGTGATGAGCAGCAGAGAAGTTACAAATCCTACGCGCCCGTCTATAAGCAGAATGAAACACCATACTGCCAGCATCATCACCACCACTGCATATTTCATTCCTTTCTTTGACCATTGGCTCAAACCTAATGCGCCGAAGATCAGAGCCGTATTCATATACAGGTTCATCACCATATGTGAGTTGATATGGTGCGCACGATAATAGTTGAAATGCCTTAAAGTCCATATCGGTAAATCGCTGTGCAGGTATCCGTATAGGGTTGTAACCAACATATATATGCCGGTCAGCAGCATCACCACCCCCACATCGCGTGTACGCAAGCGCGGACTGAAGCCTGATAGTCCCGCTACACTCACCCACACAAACGCCGAGCGTTGGTGCAGTTGGAATTTGTAATAGTCGGTAGGCGGGGTAGGGTCAAACAACTGCCACAGCGGTGTCAGTAGAAAGAGCAGTATCATTACCACATATACCCACTTGTCTTGTGTCCAATGCCAGCCTTGCCAACGGCGATTGAGAATATAGTCTATCGGATAGGATATGCCTAATATGTATAGTGCTGTCCGTTGTACACAGCCGTACTGAAACGGCAACGCAGCCACCAGCATCAGCATTCCCGCCACCGGCAAGTAACTGATGCCGTTTTTTATTATTGTGTATATATCTGAATTCTTCATTTCCATTATTCTTGTTCTCGTCATTTTCCCTGTTCTTACCCGGACCTTATCATAACAAGAGTGGGTGATTAGTGGGTGATTAGTGGGTGATTCCGCATAGGATACCCTTATTGTTTGCCTAATCCTATTTGTATATTGAGCATAAAACCGCGGGGAATACAGAGTGTCATCGCATTGCGTTTCTGTGGCAGACATTGGTCGAAACTGTATTCCAGCAACTCCGTACCGAAATCATACAGATTATATCCGCTCAGTTGTACCTCAAAAGGTATGGCTCCGCCGGCACCCGGTGTCTGGTCGCGCATATTGATATTGCCCCTGTAGCGGAGCCGGATATCCAGATTGAAGAACGCATCTTTGCGTTTCCCGAAATGCCCGTCCGCTACATTGATACCCTTGGTGTCACCGGGATAGACCGCAAGGTCTTTGTCGCCTGCAGCGGTGGTGGTTTCTTCGGTCAGATAATTTGCAATAGGTGTACCGTCTTTGAAATGGAAATTAGCCGACAAACCCCAGTTATGCGTGATATTCGCCCCTAATTGCAGACGGCAGATATAAGCACGGTCTTGGTCTAACCGTCCGAGACTGCGTACCTCTGATGTCGGGTTATTGGCATTTCTGTACGTGTTGGCATTCGCCATTGTGTAACTCAAGGCGTCCACGTTGTTTGCCAAAACGCCGTTGCCTATTAGTGACGTACCCGACATCTGGTAACTCTGCCACGAGAGCGAGAAGAACACCTTTCGCCCGCGATAGGTATAGCGAATGGTGTTTGACATATAGAAAGGCGTATTATAGAAGAAACCCGCCTCGTTCATTATCGGGCGGCGTGTCAGGATATACTGTGCCTCCGCTCCGCTTTCCGAACCGTCGGCATAAGCGATGGTCTGGCAGTTGTAGTACTTCCGTGCCGTGGAGAGAACGGCTATCTCGTGCCGGCCGGCAATCGTAAAGCGTATAGGTATATCCAATACGGCATACTGCGGTTGCGGCAGTCCTTTGTCTATCGAGAGATACGCTCCGCCCGTTCGGTTGGCTTGCCGTCCCGAACCGGCATAGTATATACCGGTATTCATATAGTCGCTGCTGAGCAACTGCACCATATTCATACCGTATCGGGTGCGATAGTTTCCTATGATAATCTCTGCATCAAACCATTTGGCAGGGTGAAACGCCACTGCCGCTTCGGCTTCCCACGAGGGCATAACCAGTTGCTTGTCCCTTAGGATTATACCGTCCAGGGTCAGAGCCGCTCCGCCTCGGATAGTCAGCCATTCCAGTACCTGCTTCCGGGCTTCCAGACGGGCTTCGTTTTCTAACAGCCCCGCACCGAAAACGTGCGACCGGAATGTATAATCATAGTAGTCTGTCCTTGCCGAATCGGCATATTGGGCGTACAAACGGTTTTGCCATTGCGTGGATCCCGGGCGGAAATACACCAATGAGTTGTAAGCATCAAGATGGAAAGAAAGCCACGGCAGAACGGGCAACCGGTAATTGACCGCCCAACTCAGTTCGTGTGTCTGCCCGTCCGAATACCACGGTTCGAGTCCTTCGCCGTCTTGGTCAATGATATTGCGCTCAAATGTGCGGTTGTTGTGGAGTATATCGTGCAAAGCGTATGTCAGACCGGTGGTGAAACACGTATCGCGCTTGGTATAAACCGAAAACGAGTACTCTGTCGCCGTAGCCTGTTCCTGCTGCGAGTAGGTGTATTCCGAATAGAGATCGGTGCGGTGTTGTGCCCCGAACAGGTAATGGAGCGACCATACACCCTGCGGCATAGGCAACTCGCCTGTCAGTTGCACCTTGTAATAGGGTGCGTCGTATGTGCCGTTGATACCCGTTTCATCACACGATACCTGTCTGCGTTGCCCGTAGTGGGCATACAGGTGCTGATACAGCGTGCGCCCTTTGTACGGAATGCCGTAACCTACAGACGCTTGTCCCGCACCGAGGATATGTGCCCGCTCGGTGATTAGCAGCAGAGCCCTGTCGGAAGCCGTCTTGTGGAACCAATGTATCATCTCTGCCGTACCGGGCGAGATACCGCCTGCACCGCCGATGTTCCCGCTCAGGCGGAGGCTGTTCTGCCGCAGACTGTCGGGCGTAAAATAGAGTCTGCCCCGCTCATAATCCAATGCAAGCGAGTGCTCTAACATATCCGTATGGAGAAGTGTCCCGCCTTCCTGAAAGCGGGAGTCTGTGCGGAACCCCTGATAATAGTATTTGTTCCAACGGAAACTGTTGCCGCGAACGGAGAAGACCTGTTGGTCGGGCAATGACCACTCGCCGGTGGTCTCTGCTTCATAGGTAACATAATCGGACATATTGTCCAAGTAGTGGTTCAGTTCCCCCCACTGATACCATTCGCGGAAGAACCCGCTGCTCGCGCTGTCCACACCGAAGGTTGGGGCTGCCGTCATCGTCTGAACCATCACAACCATCACAACCACCAGGCATCCACCTGACATCCACCCGTGTTTCATCGTTGTTTCTTCGTGCGGTTAAGGATGCTGATATGGTATGCCAATCCCACTCGTAGTTGGTGGAACGGATAGTCTTTGATACCATACTGGTACATTACAAACGGTTCGAAATCGCGGATATGCCCTGCTATGCAGGTCTTGATACTCATCGGGCGGTCGCCGTCATTCTCCCAACCTGCATAGCCGCCCCACGTGGTACGCCACGATACATACTGAGTCTTGAGCAGCATCTGCAACCCGTACATCACTGCATCGTTCTGCCGTCCGTTGTCGGTTTGCCAGCATAGAAAACCCGCACTGCCGGCAAAACGCAATTCCACTTTCGCCCCCTCTGCATCGGCATACGGAAACGTTTTTCCTTTCCCGAAATAGAGTGATTTGCCAATGGCTAAATCGAAAAAATATCCGGGGTCGTCATAATAGCGTGCTTTGCCGAAACTGCCTCCGCTGGCGGTCTTCATCGCTGCCCGCAGTACTATATCGGGCGCATACTTGCGTGCTTTGAGCAACTGGATATCCGTAGATATATATACATCGCCCGCCTCGTGTCCGCTGATTGCTGCCGTATCCTGCAGCCTGCATATCCGTTGCCGCTCCGGTGTCATCGTGTACCATTCCTGCACGGGCATCCAAAGCGTCAGGTTCACCCTGTCTGTAAACAGGGGAATATACACCCGTGCAAACAGGTCTGCCGTTTTGTCTTTCTGAAAACCGAAATAGCCGTCCCCCGCCAATTCAAGGCGGAGACGGCTCTCTGTACGACCATCAAGCATATCGGGTATAGGCAGGGCATTCGGTCCGAAATAGGCGGGGGCTATGCCCGTAGGTTCACCCAAGTGCGGCTCCTCTATCGGCACCTTGGCGGATACCATACTGCTCAAAGTCAGCAGTATAAACAGAATACTCTTTTTCAATTATCCGAACAGGTTCTTGAAGAAATTCTTTTTGTCTGCCGAACCGGGGACGATATTCGGACTGGATTGCAACTGCTCGATCAGTTTCTTCTCGTCGCGCGAGAGTTTTTCGGGGATATAAACGCCTACGTTGATAAGCAAATCGCCTGTGCCCATCTGGCGCCCGTACTGGTCGATAGCGGGCAGACCTTTGCCACGCATTCGCAGTACCTTGCCCGGTTGCGTACCCGGAGTGATGGTGATCTTGACATCGCCCGTCAGGGTAGGTATCTGTACCTGTCCGCCCAATACAGCGGTAGGCATATCAAGCAACAGGTTGTAAACCAAGTCATTGCCGTCGCGTACAAAGTCCTTGTGCTCCTCTTCTTCTATCAGCACCAGCAGGTCGCCCGGTACACCTCCGTGCGGCGCGGCATTACCCTTGCCCTGTACGGTCAGTTGCATACCGCCCGACACGCCTGCGGGGATATTGATCGTGATAATCTCCTCGTCGCGGATGACACCTTCGCCGTTGCATTTCGGGCACTTGTTCTTGATGATACGCCCTTCGCCGTGGCAGGTAGGACACTCCTCCTGTACTTGCATCATACCGAAGATACCGCGTTGGGTACGCACGGTACGCCCTGTTCCTTTGCAGGTCGGGCACACATCACCCTGGCTGCCGTCTGCACTGCCCGTGCCGTGGCAGGTCGGACAAGTGACCAACTTACGCACTTTGATCTTCTTCTCCGTGCCTTTGGCTATCTCTTCGAGCGTCAGTTTCACTTTTACGCGCAAGTCCGAACCGCGGCGTACACGCTGTCCTCCGCGTGAGGAACTGCTGCGCCCGCCGCCGAACAGGTCGCCCAAGTCGAAACCTGCACCGCCGAAGATATCGCCGAACTGCGAGAAGATGTCTTCCATAGACATCCCTTGTCCGCCGTTGAAACCGCCTGCACCGCCCATACCGGCGAAGCCGTACTGGTCATAACGCTGACGTTTCTGCGGGTCGGATAGCACCTCGTACGCCTCCGCCGCCTCTTTGAATTTCTCTTCCGCCTCTTTGTCCCCGGGATTCTTGTCGGGGTGGTATTGTATCGCTTTTTTGCGGTACGCCTTTTTTATCTCTTCGGCTGTTGCGGTCTTGTCCACACCCAGCACTTCATAATAATCTCTTTTCTCTGCCATAATCCAATTAACAATTAATAATTAACAATTAACATACATCGCAATCGAGGGCATTTTCCCCTGCTGCAATATGCTATTCTTAATTCATAATTCTTAATTCATCATTAAACTTATTCTCCCACAACCACTTTGGCAAAACGGATCACTTTGTCGCCGAGTTTGTAGCCTTTCTGCGTACAATCCACCACTTTGCCCTTCTTGTCTTCGCCGGCTGCAAAGGTAGTAATCGCCTCGTGCTCATCGGTGTTGAAATCGGCATCTTTGGTCTCGATGGCGTGTACGTCGTGCTTGCCGAGGAAATTGATAAACTTCTGATAAATAAGGTTCACTCCCTCGCGCAGACTGTTCACGTCTTCGGTCTTCTGCATAGCCGTGTTGGCACGCTCAAAGTCGTCAATCAGCGACAGCATCTCCGTAAAGATCTTCTCTCCTGCAGTCTCCATCAGGTCAAGTTTCTCCTTGTTGGTGCGGCGGCGATAGTTGTCAAACTCTGCCATCATACGCAGGTTCTTGTCCTCCAACTCCACGATGCGTGCTTTCAGTGCAGCCACATCCTCCTGCGGCTCCTGCTTGGTCTCCTCCGCAGTTTCCGTTTCGGGTTGCGCAGACTGTGCCTGCTGCTCTTTCTGTTCTTCTACCTGCGGCTGTTCTGCCTGCGGTTGCTCCGTCTTATTCTCTTCCATGTTATGTTGTTCGTGTTTATGTTTCTTACTCATAGTTTGTCCTTTCTGTCAGGTGGCAACATTGCCGCTTCTTATTACGCAATAGGTATGCCAAAAATGGTATGTGCTGCCAAAATGTCATAACAGAGTCATTACATCGCGCAGGCGGGGGACTATATACGTGGCATCTTGCTTCTGCTGCTCGGTGGCATTGCCGTTCAGCACCCATAGCGAGTCTATTCCTGCCGCTTTGGCACCTGCTATATCGCTGGTGTAACTGTCGCCGATCATAATAACCTCGCTTTTCTGCAAACCGGATATCTCCTTCCTGTTCATTTCGATGGCTTTCTCGAATATCTGCGGATTGGGTTTCTGGATATTCACTTCCTCGCTCAGCACGATATGTTTGAAATAGGGAAGGAGCCCTGTATGTTCCATCTTGTAGTGTTGGCACTCCACAAAACCGTTGCTGACCACCGTCAGCGGATATTTGCCTGCCAGATAGCGCACCACCTCCTCGGCATCGGTCATCAGCCGGCAATAGGTATTGGTCAGATAGACATAGTCGTCCGCCATCTTCTTTGCCATCTCGCGCAGGCGTTGCGGTGCCATATCCGTGGTGATACCTATCTGTTGGCAGAGCGGGAACAGAAAATGGTCGAGATACAGATAGTCTTTGGTAATCTCGTTTTTGCCGTACCGTACCCATAGTTCGGTGTTGTGCGTGTTGTATTTTTCGAACCACTCGTCGGGTGTCTCGAACCACTCTTTCAACCGGTATTTGTCATACAACTCGTTCTGCGACTTTCTCGCCACATGTATCCAATCCCCGATGGTGTCATCCCAATCTATAAAAACGGCTTTGTAATTCATATTTTATTCTCATGTCTCCTGCTCGCTACGCTCACGAAAAATAAAGGAAATAAAACAAAATCTATTTCTTTTATTTCTTTTATTTCTCTCGCATCGCGACAGCGTGTGCGTAGGATATTTTTATCAATTTTCTTCTATTTTTCTTGCCGCTTTGCGGCAAAGGAACTGTTATATCAAACTCGCGTTAGAACAGCGTCTGCTGATCGTTTCTGAGGAACGGCGTTTTACCAAGATGGCGATATGCCAGTTCCGTTACTTCCCGTCCGCGTGGGGTACGTTTGATGAAGCCCTCTTTGATCAGATAGGGCTCATACACATCCTCTATCGTCCCTGCGTCCTCGCCCATAGCCGTGGCTATGGTGTTCAAGCCCACGGGTCCGCCTTGGAACTTGTCAATGATCGTGCAGAGCAACTTGTTGTCTATCTGGTCAAGACCGAAAGTGTCTATGTTCAGTGCCTCCAAAGCGTATTGTGCAATGTCGAGGTCGATGGCACCGTTGCCTTTCACTTGCGCAAAGTCGCGCACACGCCGCAGCAGCGCATTGGCAATACGCGGCGTACCGCGGCTGCGGCGGGCAATCTCGCCTGCCGCCTGGCTGTCTATATGCACGCCGAGCAGACCCGCACTACGCTCCACTATACCTGCCAGAATGTCGGCATCGTAGTACTCCAAGTGGCAGTTGATACCGAAACGCGCACGCAGCGGACTGGTCAGCAAACCGCTTCGGGTGGTTGCACCGATGAGGGTAAAACGGTTCAGGTCAATCTGTATCGTACGGGCGGACGGACCTTTGTCTATCATTATATCAATACGATAGTCCTCCATCGCCGAGTACAGGTACTCCTCTACCACGGGCGACAAACGGTGAATCTCGTCAATAAATAATACATCGTTTGGCTCAAGGCTGGTCAGCAGTCCTGCCAAGTCTCCGGGCTTGTCCAGTACCGGACCGGAAGTGATCTTAAACCCCACACCCAATTCATTGGCGATGATGTTGCTCAGCGTCGTCTTACCCAACCCCGGAGGACCGAACAGCAGTACATGGTCGAGACTTTCACCGCGCATCTTCGCTGCTTCTACGAAGATGCGCAGGTTGCTCACCACTTTGCTCTGACCCGCAAAATCAGCAAAACGCAACGGGCGCAAGGCGTTGTCCTGCTCCTTCTCCGTCATCTGTTGTCGTATATCAAATTCACTCACTGGTTCAATTAATAATTAAAAATTAACAATTAATATGCCTGTCTTTGAAAGTGGATCGGGATGTCATTTTGTTCCCAAAATTAACGATAAATTAACGGTAATTAACGGAGAACTTATACCCGATAATGTCGTATGGTCATTAATGGAGAACTCTCAAAGAAGCAATTAGCGGCTTGTTGCCTCGTGAAACAATGCTTCCAAGTCCTCTATTTCCCCGATGGGCATATCGGCTTTGATCTCACCGTGGTCGAGTATCACCACCCGGTCGCACATCTCCCGCACTTCCTGCATGATATGTGTCGAGAGTATCACCGTGCGGTCTTTGCCCAACTCGCGTATCAGGCTGCGTATGTCCACCAACTGGTTCGGGTCAAGCCCGGTCGTCGGTTCGTCCAGTATCAGCAGATCGGGGTCGCCAAGCAGAGCCTGTGCCAAGCCGACACGCTGTTTGTATCCTTTGCTCAACTGACCGATTTTCTTGTGCCGCTCGGGTGTCAGCCCCACGCGCCCAATCAGCGTCTCCACCCGCTCTCTCACCATCTTTTCATTGTGCATTGTGCATTGTGCATTGTGCATTGTCAGCCCCCCCATAAACTGCAGATATTCCGCCACGTACATCTCTTCATACAGCGGATTCTGCTCCGGAAGATACCCAATCTCCTTCGGCACCTCAATTGTGCATTGTGCATTGTGCATTGTGCATTGTTCCGGTTTCCACAGCCCTACGAGTATCTTCATCAGCGTGGACTTGCCCGCGCCGTTGGGACCGAGCAAACCGACCACTTCGCCGTCTCGGATCGACAGCGACACATCGCGCAGCACCTGCTGCTTGCCGATGGTCTTGTTCAGATGTTCTATGCGTACCGACATAGGTGAGGATAATTGCGTTGAGCCTGCAAAGTTACGAAAAAAAAACGATATACGCAATAGGTACAGGATAAAGACTGTCCGATGAAAGCAAAAACGATACGCCGTTTTTTGCCCGCCGGAAAAATAGTGAGCAGGTGAGCGGGTGAGCAGATAACTTTTATAAATACACACCCGCCCGCGCCTGCGTATGTGTATAGAGTTTGCAAAAGTATCTGCTCACCCGCTCATCTGCTCACCTGCTCATAGGCGAGTGGCAGGTCATGGAAACGCTATCTACCCGACATCCACCCGACATCCACCGCACTTTTCAACTTATGTTTTATATCCTCTACTGCTCTGGTTCGTTATTAAAAACTATAAATAGTAAAATGGGGGCGATTGTTATAGGATGCGCATAGGATGCGCATACCTTGGGCGGTTGATAGATGTTATTGATTGTTAAAAAAAACTATTCGGTGGATTTAACCACTTGGCAGCCGACCAATTGGTCGTACCGCCCGCCAAACGGACGGTAATAGACATAGATGGTGTATTCGTTTTCGGTCTGCCAGTGCGAACCTTCGGTGCGCTGGAGTGTGGCTGTTGTGCCGCCTTTGGGTACAAACCGGTACTGGTAGTCGTAGCCGCCCTGCTTCACTAATTGCGTCAGGTAGTAGCAGCGGTGTTCGTTGTCGTATTGCATGCGGTTGTCGGCTTCGAAATGGTTCAGAAACATATCTCCGCCCACATACACCGTCCCGTCGAACCACGGATTGGGGGCGGGCAGCGTCCAGTGCACCCACATATATTCCGCTTCGGTGTCGCTGTCGGTGGTGCGCTCGGCATTCACCAAGTACTGACCGTCGGCGTCATACTCGTGCATATAGGGTGTGCCGCATTTGTCGGTTACCAAGTCGCCCGAGTATTCCGCCCCCGTGCCGCGCAGGGCGTCTTCGAAAAGAAAAACGTGGTAGTCGCGGTTGTCGAACTCTATCCGGTCGATGCCTGTTCCGGCAAAATAGATCGAATAGGCATCAAAATGGCGGAACTCGTTGCCTCCCTCGAAGATCAGTTGCTGCTGGTTGTGGTAGCGCAGGCGGTTGGGTTCCACATACGTCGGATAGGGCGGAACGACCTGGTTGTCTATGCGCCCGTTTTGTTGTACCACTACTTTGATCTCATTCGGGTCGCGCAGTTGGAGCGCCGATGTGTTGATGTCTATATCCGCCTGCTGGTACCGCCCGCTCAGTTCGATCGATGTGTTGGAACGTATGTCGGCGCTGATGCCCACACGCGGTTCTACCACCGAGAAACATACGTAAGCCGCCACTTTGTCGGGATTGCCGTCTTCGTATATTTTCAGGGCGTAGTTGCCGCTTGCCCGTACCTGCATGTCTTCGTTGGGGAAGAGGAACCGGTAATGGGTGTAGTCGCGCCGGGTATTGAGCGAATGTTCGTAGTCGGTGATGTCCTGTGTGGTGAATCCGCTTACATACTCGCTGCTGCTCAGGCTGCTCTCCGTCCAATCGGCGTTGAGGTGGAGCAGGGTATAGGTGTAGAAATGGACATTGTGGCTCATTTCGTCGAAAGAGATCTCCAGTGTGTTTTGCGGGTCTGTACCGTCTATCACGCCGTCTTGCAGTACGAGGAAGGGGCGTTGTACGCCGGTTTGCTCGGCGTACTGTATCCGCAGCGTACGGATTTGGGTATCCACCGCCTTGGTGCGGTATTGCGCCTGTATGGGAAGTATGCCGCATAAGCCGCATAGCAATATGTATATTGTCTTGCGCATAAGTGTTTCTTTTTCAATGGCAAAAGTACAAAAATAATTCCAATCGTGCAAAAAAAAGTCGTATCTCTTGCGTGTTTCGGAAAAAAGCAGTAATTTTGCACCCGCTTTTGTTGAGGCGAACAATGGTTAATTGTTGCCGAACAAAAGCAGATAAGGCTTCCGAAAATCAAAGATTTTCGGAAAGAGCGGAGGCACAAGTCGCCTCAACAACCACAGAGTGGTTGGTTATTGCGACCTTGTTGCCGAACGCGAATGCCACTGTGGCTCAGTTGGTAGAGCAACGCATTCGTAATGCGTGGGTCGGCGGTTCGAGTCCGCCCAGTGGCTCCAAAAGAGCGATTTCCGATAGGAAGTCGCTCTTTTTTTTTGTTGGGCGGCTATTGGGTCTATTGGTCCAATAAGTCCAATAAGCCTAATAAGTCCAATAGGTATGGAGGGTAACCGCTGTCGGTTCGTTTTATTCGTGGTGGTAGGGTTCGCCGCGCAAGATGGTCATGGCGCGGTAGATCTGTTCGACGAACAGGAGGCGGATCATCTGGTGGCTGAACGTCATTTTGCTGAGCGATATTTTGCCGTTGGCGCGGGCATAGACAGCGGGGGAGAAACCGTACGGTCCGCCTACCGCCAGCACCATATCGCGCCCTGCAGACATTTTCTTTTGCAGGTATTGCGCAAACTCTATGGAGCGGTATTCGGCACCGTGTTCGTCAAGCAGAACAAGGTCGGTGGCGGGCGAAACGGCTTTGAGTATCAGTTCCCCCTCGGTTTGTTTCTGCTGCTCTTGGGTGAGCGACTTGGCGTTTTTGAGTTCGGGGATGACCGTTATGTCAAACGATATATAGTGTGTGAGACGCCGGCGGTATTCGTCGATGAGGGCTTGCAGACGCGGATCGGTGGTCTTGCCTACTACAAGGAGGGTAATCTTCATTGTTCTGTTGCTGTTAGGAATGCAAAAGTACTGCTTTTGAGGGAAAAGTACAAGTTTTTGTATGAAAAATGCGGGTAAAGTTTGCGTATATCAAAAAATAGCAGTACCTTTGCACCCGCTTTTGTCCGAAAGACCTGCTGAAAAAGTAGGGAAAGAGGCGGTAAGCAATGCCCAGATGGCGGAATCGGTAGACGCGCTGGTCTCAAACACCAGTGGTGCAAACCGTGCCGGTTCGACCCCGGCTCTGGGTACAGAAATACGCATTGTGCATTATGCATTGTGCATTATGAATTGATTAAAGGGTCATGCGGGAGACTTAAACATCCGCTATAAAGGAGCAAGCCGAACAACTTACCGCTGCAACCAAGACCCAATCAAAATTTATTTTGATTGGAGAGGAGGAAGCGCGGAGCATTAAACTCGTGAAACGAGTTTCTGTTGCGGAGCGAGTTCCGACGAAAAAAGGAGGTGTATGCAATGATTATTGTACAAGTAAAAGAAGGTGAGAACATCGAGCGCGCGATTAAGAAATTCAAACGCAAATTCGACAAGACAGGTGTGGTGAAAGAACTCCGTCGCCGTCAGCAATTCGACAAACCTTCAGAGGTGAAACGTGTCAAGATGGCACATGCGAAGTATGTGCAGCAGTTGCATGCTCACGACGATATGTAATTGGTCGTCTCCCATAGAAGGGACAGAGGTTGTTTAACACCACGTTAGACAACCTCTTTTTGTATAAAAATAAAATTTTAAGAGACAAACAAGATATGAAACGATTTCTTTTGAGTGCCGCCTTTGCCGCAATGGCGTTGGGCGTTTCGGCACAAACCGACACAACCGCCGTAAAAGCGGATACGACGGAGGGCTTCCGTTTTACAACGATTGACAGCGTGGGCATCACGCCCGTCAAAGACCAGCACCGCAGCGGAACCTGCTGGGCATTCTCTACCATAGGTTTTCTCGAGAGCGAGTTGCTCCGTACGGGCAAGGGCGAATACGACCTGAGCGAGATGTTCGTGGTGAGCCATACGATGATCGACCGTGCGGAATATGTGGTACGTATGTACGGCAGCACGGAGTTTGCCGCCGGCGGTTCGGCTTATGATGTGATTTATTGCCTGAAGAACTACGGTATGGTGCCGCAATCGGCTATGCCCGGTATTCAGTACGGCAGCAGTCCCGCCGATACGCTGCCCGTGCATGCCGAGTTGGACGCTGTGGCAGGCGGGTATATACACGCGCTGACCACAAGCAAACTGAAGAAACTGACGCCTGTATGGAAAAAAGGTTTGCAGGCTGTCTATGACACCTATCTCGGTGCCAGCCCCGAGACCTTTACCTACAACGGCAAGGAATATACACCGCAGTCGTTTGCCAAGTCGCTCGGACTCAATGCGGACGACTATGTGAGCATTACCTCGTACACCCATCATCCGTTCTACTCCACGTTTGCGCTCGAGGTACCCGACAACTGGCGTATGGATCAGATGTACAATGTGCCCATCGACGACCTGATGCGTATCATCGACAATGCCATTGCCAAAGGCTACACGATGGCGTGGGGGGCGGACGTGAGCGAAGTGGGCTTCACCCGCAAGGGTATCGGCGTAATGCCCGATGCCGACAAGGGCGCAGACCTGACAGGCAGCGATGCGGCACACTGGCTCGGACTGACCGAAAAGGACAAGAAAGACGAACTGACCAAGAAACCGTTGCCCGAGATGGAGATTACGCAGGAGATGCGCCAGCAGGCGTACGACAACTGGGAGACTACCGACGACCACGGAATGCAGATCTTCGGTACGGCGCACGACCAGAACGGCAAACGCTATTATATGGTGAAGAACTCATGGGGAACGCAAAAGAGCGACTACAAGGGTATCTGGTATATCTCGGAGGCGTTTATGAAATACAAGACCAACGATATTCTGGTGCACAAAGACGCTATTCCGAAGGATATCCGCAAGAAACTCGGAATCTGATTTATAGAATAATAGAAAGATAGAACGATAGAATAATAGAAAGATAGAACGATAGAATGATAGAAAGATAGAATAGAAATGAGTGCATTGTTAGAAATACGGAATCTGCATGCCAACATTGCGGGGAAAGAGATCCTTAAGGGAGTTGATCTGACCATCAATGCAGGCGAGGTGCATGCTATCATGGGACCCAATGGTGCGGGCAAGTCCACTTTGAGTGCCGTGCTGACGGGTAACCCCGCCTATGAGGTAACGGCGGGTGAGGCGTTGCTCAACGGCAAGAATTTGCTCGAAATGCCGCCCGAGCAGCGTGCGCGCGAGGGGGTGTTCCTCAGTTTCCAGTACCCTGTGGAGATACCGGGTGTGAGTATGGTCAATTTTATGCGCACGGCGGTGAACGAGAAGCGCAAATATGAGGGCAAGCCGGCATTGAGTGCCAAAGAGTTCCTGACGCTGATGCGCGAGAAACGCCAACTGCTCGAGATGGCGGACAAACTCAACAACCGTTCCGTAAACGAGGGCTTCTCCGGAGGCGAGAAGAAAAAGAACGAGATCTTCCAGATGGCGATGCTGGAGCCGTGTCTGTCTATTCTTGACGAGACGGATTCCGGTTTGGATATCGACGCACTGCGTATTGTGGCAGAAGGCGTGAACAAACTGAAAACCAAAGAGAATGCACAGATCGTGATTACCCACTATCAGCGTCTGCTGGACTATATCGTTCCCGATTTTGTACACGTGCTGGCAGACGGACGTATCGTAAAAACGGGTACGAAAGAGTTGGCTCTCGAACTGGAGGAAAAAGGCTACGAGTGGCTTGAAAACAATGGTTTGGGAGTTGAGTAGTTTGGAAGTTTAGGATGGAAAAAGAAATAATCATAGCAGCGGGAGAGAGTAGGGAGATAGTGCTGCTGAATGCGCCTTCGCAGGACTTGCATTTTGTGCAGGAGGCAGGTTCGCACTTGCGCTTGCACGTGCTCAATCTGTACTCGGCTATAGGTCAGCCGTCTCCCGAAGAGCCGGTTACAAACCGTATCTTTGTGGAGCAACAGGGCGAGGGCTGTCTGACGGAGATATACGGACTGGCGTGCCTGAAAGGGACGGAGCAGGTCTCTACCGCCACGCACGTACACCATAGTGTAGGCGGCGGGGAGAGCAAGCAGTTGGTCAAGTTTGTGCTGGACGGGAATGCGAAGGGTGAGTTCTTCGGTGAACTGAAGATTGCCCCCGATGCGCAGAAGACCGAGGCGCACCAGACGAACCGCAACCTGCTGCTGAGCGATACGGCGGTGATGCGTACCCGCCCGCAGTTGGAGATCTATGCCGACGATGTCAAGGCGACCCACGGTGCGAGCACCGGGCAGTTGGACGAGTCGGCACTGTTCTATATGCAGCAACGCTGTCTGAGCGAGCGGACGGCACGCCGCCTGCTGATAGGTGCATTTATGAAAGATGTATTGGAGACCATATCCGACGCCGCACAGCGCGAGCAGTTAATGCAGGCGATAGATGGCGTAATCGAATAAGCGCAGCAGACTTTCTTTTGTTTTGGAGTCGCGGAAAACTTTCAGGTTTTCTGCGGCTTTCTTTTTGAGGGTCTGCATTTGTACGTTGGCGTACTGTACGCCCTGATAGCGCATGACAAACGCTTTGATTTCCTGTTCCGCCTTGTTGGTATTGAGGTGCGGATCGCGGTTGGAGAGTGCTTCGCACAGGATTCGGATATGCGCACTCTCGTCCTGCGGGGCGCGTTGGAGCGATATAATGAGCGGCAGGGTTACTTTGCCGTCCTGTATGTCGTTCATAGTCGGTTTGCCGAGTTCTTCGCTGTCGGAAAAATCGAAGACATCGTCTTTTATCTGGAAACAGATACCGAAGAGACGTCCGAACTCCTTGAGGGCGGTACGCTGGCGCATTGTGCAACCGGCGGACTCTGCGCCCGCTTCCATACAGGCTTCGAAGAGTTTGGCGGTTTTCTGTTCTATCACACGGTAGTACTGCTCCTCGCTAATCCACATCGATTCGTTGGCGTGCAGTTGCAGCAACTCCCCCGAGGCAAGCGAGCGGCCTAATTGCGACACAATGTCCAAGATGCGTCCGTTGCGTATCTCGGCAATGAGTGCGATGGTCTTGGAGAGCATATAGTCGCCTCCCAGAACGGCTACTTTATTGCTCCAGTGCGCTTGTACCGACTCTGCACCGCGCCGCGTAGGCGAGGCGTCCACCACATCGTCGTGCATCAGCGAGGCGGTGTGCAACAGTTCCAGTGCAACAGCCGTGCATAGGGTTTTGTCGGTTATTTTGTTGCACATCTGTGCAGCCAGCAGCACCGATATCGGGCGCAGTTGTTTGCCTCGCTTGGCAGCCACATAACTCAGCACGCTGCCCAGCAGGGGATTGTCGCTTTTGAGGCTCTCGTCAAACAGTTTTTCAAACTCTTGGAAAGAGCCCTCTATCGGCTTGCGTATTTCTAATAAAGTATCCATGATCAAAAAGGACTGCAAAGGTACACAAAATATCCGGATTGCACAATAACTATGCAAAAAATGCGTGTTTATATGGTGTGGCGGCTGTATTGGTGCATGTCTGCCGGTATGTTTGCTCCTCAGTCTATCGGCATTGGGGCGTTTACCCAGCAGTTGGCACCAAAGGTATCCTTTGCCGCAGTTGGCAAGAAAAATGGAAGAAAATAAGCCTAAAGTTGCTTTTCTGACGACGCGAGACGCGTCGTCCCCATACTTTTGCGCTCCCAAATTACCGCGGACGAGGCGTCTGCGTCCCCTGCGATGGCTTGGTGCCAACTTCTGGGTAAACGCCGGCATTGGTGGCTTAACAACCCGTTAATAACCCGATAATAACCCGATATAATCAACGGAAAGTATATGCGTGATATAGAATGATAGAAAGATAGATAGAAAAATAGAATGGTTTGCCCCGTCTGTCAATGGAGATGTTTTTGGGTGTGGCGGATAGACTGCATAATTATCAAAATGTTTGCATATATTGTATGTTTATTGACAAATGTACGGAATTTTTGATTTTATTTGTGCAATTTGTTGTATATGTAAAATTATTGTCGTATCTTTGCAAAAGATTTTTGATATAGAGACAGAAGAGATAGAAAAATAGAATAATAGAACAATATAGATATAGAATCAAGGTATTAAATTAAGGAAGGCTTATGAGAAAAATTTATTCCTTCGTGCTCGCCTTTGTGGCTTGCATTTTAGCGACCAACATC
Organism: uncultured Bacteroidales bacterium; assembly: GCA_934716995.1. Taxonomy (GTDB): domain Bacteria; phylum Bacteroidota; class Bacteroidia; order Bacteroidales; family Paludibacteraceae; genus Colicola. Next base: position 60,212 of record CAKUYO010000008.1, read on the forward strand.
AACGCCGCAATCAGTATTACCATCAACATTGACGACATCAGCCGGGTAAAAGTACTTCAGGATTATCAAGAGGTAAGCGGTTTGGTTACAGGAAACAATGTGATTAGTTCGGAAAACGAGTACACTTATGTGGAAATTCATCCCAAGAGTGGCGATTTCGGTTTGACGAGCGTTGTGCAAATAGACAAAGAGGGCAAGACAGAGGAGCGCTATATATCGTATGGTGTGTGCGCTTTTCAGGTTAGCAGTTACAATGACGGTTTCACCTACAAAGTAACCTCTTTCTCGTATGAGGCATTGCGTACGGCAAGTTGCAAAATTTATGTAGATAATGCGAGCAAGGTAACGGTACAGCGTAATAACTATTCCGATATTGCATTGACCGACGGCTTGAATATCGTGAAATTTATAGCCGATGGCGATAATGCAGAAACTCCGTTCTCTATCAGCAGTAACTCTTCTTTATATAAAGTGAAACTGAATGGTGAGGAGAAAAGCGCTTCGTATGGCTATTATAGTGTGTCTCCTGCTAATGGTGACAGCATTACCATTTTGGCGAACTATCCCGATGTGGATGTTCCTGTACATTTCATTGCCGGCAATGAGGCGTCCAAAGGCTTTATTACGGAAGTTACCGTAGATGGCGAAGCCGTTACCAACTGGGGAGATGACAATTTTACCGTCAAATTGGGTAGTACGGTTGGTTACAAGGGCAACCAGTCGGATTACAAGTTCGATTCATTGTTTGTCGGCACTACCAAAAATACGTATTTGAGCAGCAGCGGTGCTACGTTCTTTGTCGGTTCGACGACCGAAGATTACACGGTAAAATACTATGCACACAAATATGCAACTTATGACATCACAATCAATATCGATCATCCGGAACGTGTAACGCTCTACAAAGGCTATTCGTACAGTAACAATCCTATTTCACTGGTAGCGGGCGAAAACACCGTTTCGCTGACAGAACAGGTCTCGGGCATCTCTTTCAAGGTAAATGCAGGTTGCTGGATTGAATCGTTTACCGACGCTGAGGGCACCGAGTACAAAAACACCAGTTCTTACTCGCTGATTACCACTTCCGCGGGCAAAGTATTCACCATTACTACAGGCGAGGTGGATCGCCAGTTGCATGCAGAGTTCTATATTGATGACCCGTCGGCATCCACTTATGGCGGCAACGTTACATTTAATGCGGGCGGCAACAACCGTTCCACTCCGTTGATCTTCCAAGGCGAAGGCGGCGTATTGGCACAGAGCGGCTACAACCTGCTTACCTTTGACGCTTCGTTTGACAACCCTGTGCAAGTCAGTTTCTGGGGACCGGATGCCAGCACTATTTTCTTCTACATCAACGATGTAAAACAAGACGCAAGTACCTCTTTCAATTTCACTTTGGCAGACGGCGATGTTATCAAAGCATTCTTGAAAGCCGAGCCGCAGACCTATACGGTTACGTTTGCAGCCAAAGAGGGCACTGACTATGGTTTTGCAGATGTGGTGCGCGATGTGATTGTGCCGGTAGAGGATGTAACCGCTCCGCTGAGCGTGCTGACCGATACGAAGATTTCGTTCAAACTGACAGGTACAACGCAGGTTACCGCCAACGACAAAGTACTGGTTGCCGGTGATGAGGGTATCTATTCGCTCAATATCAATGAGAATACCACTATTCTGGCAGGCGGTGAGACAACGGCTGTCGAAGATGCGGGTGTGGCACAGAACAGCAATGTATATACTTTGCAGGGTGTGCTGTTGCTCAAGGACGCTACCGAAGCAGAGGTGAAAGCATTGCCTGCGGGTATGTATATCATCAACGGCAAGACTTCTTACCTGCTGCAACACTAAACGGATCTATCCTATCCATAATAATTAGTATAAATATCATTTTGTCGATGTTACTGCTCCGCGAGGAGCGGTAACATTTCGGCTGTATAGAAGACCTCCCCAACCCCTCCAAAGGAGGGGAATGCGAAGCGGGACAATGGGGCTAATTAGACCAATAAGACTAATAAAAGATTGAATAATTTATGAAAAGAGTAACAATCAGTGCTTTTGCTTTGGCGGTGGCAATGTCGCTGCCGGCTCAGTCTGCACTTGACCTGCAGAGCCGTGCCACACTGCGACAGTTGCGGGCACAGCAACCCGACGTGTGCGCCGTACAGGGCAGAAAAGCCGCGCCGCTGCGTGCTGCGGCAATGACACCCGTGATGATGGTGGTAACACCGGGTACAACCGACGAACAACTGGAAGAAGAGGGTATTGTCGTTACCGGCCGCTTCCGCGATTTTGTGTTTGCCTCGGTGGCGGTAGATGATGTGGAGCGTGTGGCTTCGCTGCGCAGTATCAGACAGTTGCAACTGCCCCGCGATGTGCATCAGAAACTCGACAAGGTGCGTACCGCCATCGGTGTGGACAAGATACACGCCGGCGAGGGGTTGCCCCAAGCCTATACGGGTGCGGGCGTGGTAACCGGTATCGTGGACGGCGGTCTCGACCCGAACAACATCAATTTTCAGCGTGAAGACGGTACCAACCGTGTGGAGTATCTGACCCATATCTATAGCAATTCCAATAGTACGGCGGGATATAGTCTGGTGGAGTACAACCGTGAGACGGTGAAGGATTTCGAGACCGACGACAAGACGGCATACCACGGTACGCACACTTTGGGTATTATGGCAGGCGGTTACGACGGCAAGATTACGATGGCTACCCAAGGGTCGATGTTGGGCGCGGATATAGTGGAAGCGGATAACCCCTATTATGGTATGGCTCCCAATTCGGACATCGTGGTATCGTGCGGTACGTTGCAGGACTTTTTCATTGCGCAGGGTATCTACAGCACGATGGCGTATGCTGCTGACATGGGCAAACCGGCGGTGGTCAATCTGTCGCTCGGCAGCAATACCGGTCCGCACGACGGTTCGGGTATGTTAAGTCAGTTTATGGAGCAAGCCGCCGATGAGGGTTTGATTATCTGTCTGGCTGCGGGCAACGAAGGCGACCTGCCTATCGCACTCAACAAGACATTGAGCGATGACGACAAGACGGTGCAGACGTTTATCCAGCCGCTGCAATCGACGGTAACGAGCGGCGGTACCACCTACAAAAACCTGCGCTACGGACAGGTGTATATCTATAGCAACGACACGACGCCTTTTGATATTCAGGCGGTTATATACAATACATCGCGCGGGACGATCATGTTCCGCGATGCGGCTATCTCGGCTTCGCAGCGCGGCAACAGCGTCTATTATGCCACCAGCGGTTATGAGCAGAACGACACCGACAAGAGCAATACCAATTTTGAAAAGGCTTTCAACGGTTATTTGGGAGTAGGTGCCGATTTGGACGCATCGTCGAACCGCTATTATGCGATGATTGACTATTTCTTGCACGACAACACCAAAACCAATGCCAACGGGCAGTATATCCTCGGTTTTGTGGTTACGGGCAAGAAGGCGGGGCAGCGTATCGACTGCTACTGCGACGGAACGTGGACGGTATTGGACGGCTACGACCAAGCCGGCTGGTCTGACGGTTCGCAGAACGGCTCTATCAGCGATATGGCGTGCGGAAAGAATATCCTGGTGGTAGGGTCGTACAACACGCGTGAGTACTACAGTTCGCTGGACGGCAAGACATACAGTTATGGTACGGGGGCTTTCCCCGAAGGCGAGGTGAGCAAATTCAGTTCGTACGGCACGACCATTCACGGCGACAACCTGCCGCACGTGGTAGCACCGGGGGTAACGGTGATCTCGTCTATCAGCGAACCTTATACCACATCGACCAATTTCTCCTCGTTCCTCAACTACCAACAGGCGAAAGTGGAGAAAGACGGCAAGACCTACTATTGGCAGGAGGCTATCGGTACTTCGATGGCGACACCCGTGGTGTCGGGGGCTATTGCGCTGTGGCTTGAAGCCAATCCGAACCTGACGATAGATGATGTAAAAGACATCGTTGCCAAGACGGCTGTGAAAGACGACTACGTAAAGAACAGCACTGCCGATCCTATCCAATGGGGTGCGGGTAAGTTTGACGCCTATGCGGGACTGAAAGAAGTCATCCGCCGCACGGCAGTGGACGATGTGAAGAGCGACAGCCGCCTGCTTGTGCAGACCACCGACAACCGCCATTTCAATGTGTTCCTCGGCGGGGCAAAATCGCTCTCGGCTACGCTCTACAACATTGCCGGACAGGCAGTGGGGCAGTATGCCGCTGCGGGGGACGAACTGGATATAGACGCTTCGGCATTGGCAGCGGGCGTGTATGTGCTGCAAGCCAATAATCATACGGACAAAATCATTATAAAATAAGATATGAAACATTTTGCTAAACTGACAGGGCTGTTGTTGGCAGGACTGATGTGCGTGGCAGGCAATGCGTTTGCCGCAAAGAAAGGTTCCAAAGCCGACGACCTGAAGCCGATCTTGACATTCAAGACCAGTATTTACGAACAGTACGGAACGAGCAATAATTTCTCCATCGTACTCGGCGTAAGCGATACCACGTATCTGTATGTGGATTGCGGAAACGGAAAAACTGAATACGAGGTAGGTTATGCCGTGGCTGACAGTTCGTCGGTCAGCGGAACGCTGATCTACTGCTCCGTAACCGAGGCGGGGACGGTAACTATCTATGGTACCGACGAGGATGCGCTTCTGGTGGACTACCTGAATGCCGACGGGTGCTATATCACGGATATAGACCTCAGCCGGTTGGTCAATCTGGACGTGTTGTCGCTCAGCCACAACTCGTTCACCAGTCTCGACCTGAGCCACAACACAAAGATCCGTGCGCTCTACTTGTCGGACAATGCGTTTGCCGCAGAGACACCGCTTGAGATTGGCGAGAAACCGGATTTGGTGCTTCTCGAACTGCAGATTGTGGAGAACCTGTCGCCGAATTTCGATATGACCAAGTACCCGAAACTGCAGTCGTTTGATGCATACCACTGTCCGTCATTAGTCAATGTGGATCCGACCAACTGCCCGGATTTGCTGCAACTGACATTGGAGATGACCAATGTCAAGACGTTGGATCTGAGCAAGAACCCCAATCTGATCATTCTCAATGTGAGCGATGCGGCGGTAAGCGAACTCGACCTGAGCCACAACACCAAGTTGCAGCAACTCTACTGCGAACACGTATCGAGCGTATTCAATACGGATGTGAAAATCAAGAAGTTGGACGTAAGTAAGTGTCCTGACATCTACCGTCTTATCGCCAACGGCAATGCGTTGACCGAGTTGGACGTAACCAACCTGCCGTATCTGATTTCGCTCTCGTGCATGGACAACTATATTACCTCGCTGGGGCTGGATGTAAGCGTAAACAAGCAGTTGAGCCAGGTGAAGATCGACCGCAACTGTCTTGATTTTGCCACTCTGCCTTTCGACCCCGGTACATGGGAGGAATATACCTATGCACAGCGCAATCTGCCGGTGGAGCGCAGTTACAAAGAGGGCGATGTATTGGATTTCAGCAGCCATGTGCTCCGCGACGGAACGGTTACCGAGGCGGCTCTGTACGCCTTTGATGTTACTACGCCGGACACGTGGGTGAAACTGGATACCAGTTACTATTCGTATAAGGATGGCAAGGTAACGCTCAAAAAAGCGTACACCGACAGTCTGTTTGTCGCCTTTGCCAACAGCAAGTTTCTGGAGTATAACCTCTATACCGACCATTTCAAGGTGAAGATTGCGAGCGACTACGGCAAACCGTCGCAGGTGATGTCATTTACGCCGACAATCCAACAAGTGAATCTGACCTTGGCGATGCTGGGGGCTTCGGTGGAAAATCCGCAAACTTTCTATGTCAGTTACAATGGCGAGGATGATACGCTCTATCCTTTTACTACGACCGCTTCTACATTGAGTGAGGCAACACCCGTGGTGCTGAATACGCCGTGGGCATACAGCACGGTGAAAGTGTATATCCCAGAGAATGCGGCTATTACAGGAATCAGTTTGGCAGGACAGGGTGTAACCAGCATCGATCTGAGCCAACTTATTTCTTTGCAGGAACTTGATTTGTCCAACACAGGGATTTATAGTATAGACCTTTCCCGCAACCGCTGGCTGCGCACACTTGATTTGAGCCACAATCAATTGTATATCTGCTCTTTGGCGGGTGTAAACGACCTATTTGCCAAGAATGTGTTAGGCGACATCAACCTCAGTTACAACTATTTGCAGACCGTCACGCTCAACCCGCAGTTGGCTATCCGCAACCTTGATTTGAGCCACAACCAACTGACCAGCGACAGTCTCAAACTGGCGGATGCCGATTCGATTCAAACGATTGACCTGTCAGGCAACCGGCTTACTTCGCTCACGCTGACCCACTGCACGGCATTGCGCAGCCTGAAAGTGTCGGACAACCAACTGACGGAAATCACGCTCCCGACCGAGAACAATATCACGTATCTGGCATTGGAGAACAACAAGTTTACGCTTGCCAATATCCCTGCGCACGGCAACATCGCCGAGGCGAACTATATCTATGCGCCGCAGGCGGACATCATCATCGCCACCAAGGGTCCGTGCACCGACCTCGCTACGCAAGACCTGACACTGGACGGCAACAAAACGGCTTTCCGCTGGCTCAAAGAGGACGGTACAGCCCTCACAGAAGGAACGGACTACACTGTCAGCAACGGTTTTACGCGCTTCCTCAATACCGAAGCGGGCAAGGTGTATTGCGAAATCACCAATGCCGCCTATCCTGCTTTTACGGGTGACAAAGTGCTGAAAACCACGCAGATTGAGGTGGCTGGTATGCCAACCAACGAAATTGCGTCGTTTACGACCACGCAGGAGGGCGATACGGTGGAACTCTCGCTGGCTGCCAACCAAGAGGGTGTGGCACTCTATATAGACTGGGACGGCAACGACAACGTAACGCAATACGTACTCGGTACCCAATATCGTCTTTTCTCGGCGACCACCCACAAAGACAAAACAGTGCGTGTCTATACCTATACGTCTGATGAAAAAATCACTATCTTCAGTATGACGGGTGCGACATTGTCGGATTTCGACGGATCGAAACTGAACGATGCAAGCACGCTTACTATCCAGAATGCAGGCTTGAGCCAAATCGTGCTCCCTATCAACAAGGAGACGCTCACTGAACTCAACTTGTCGGAGAATAACTTCACGAGTATTGATTTCGCTTCATATTCCAACTTGCGAATGTTGGCTGTCGGACACAACCAATTCACTTCGATAGATCTGAGCAAGAACCGGAAACTGCAAGTGGTCAATGCGGCAAACAATCAAATCAGCAGTGTTACTTTCGACAATCCGAACTTGTGGGTACTCTATCTGAGCGAGAATGCATTGCAGAACATAGATTTCACCAAGGCTGCAAACATTGAGCAGTTGTCGCTGGCAAATAACCGGCTCAGCACGATAGACCTTTCGCCACTGAACAAACTGATGGCTCTGACGCTCAATGGCAACTACTTCAATTTCCAGACTCTGCCTGCCATTAAGTCGTCCTATATTGTATATTACTACTACAACCAGGCTCCGATAGAGGCGGCTCTGCAAGAGGGCAACACCATCGACCTGAGCAGTCAGGCTATGGTGGGCGACTCGGTAACGACCTATACGTGGTATCTGGATGTTCCTGAATGGGATTCCGACCAAGGTGCGTATGTAGGTGAAGATCTGATTGAGGGGGAAGAATATACCATTGAGAATGGTGTAACGACCTTCATCAAGTCGTTCAACGGCGTAATGTGTATTATGACCAACCCCGCTTTCCCGAACCTGTATCTCTACACCAATCTCTATGATGTCATCGGTACGGCAATGGAGCAGGTGAGCGAAGACGGACTGAACATCTATGTACGCGGCAATGACATTGTGGTCAATACTGCGGCAGCCGCTCCGATTTCGCTCTATAGTGTCTCGGGTGCATTGCTCGCCACCGTCGCCGGCAATGCCGGCGAAACCGTTTTGCCGGACATCACCACGGGGGCATACCTTGTCCGTGTAGGCGACAAAGCGCAAGCGGTACTCGTTCCGTAAAACAAAGCATAGGTTGATAAGCAAAACAGGCTGCCCGGCATAAAATCGGACAGCCTGTTTTGTTGTATATGCTCCATGTGGTTTACTATAGGATAGCGGGACTCTATCCACCTTACTTTGGCATACGTTATCCACCTGACATCCACCTGACATCCACCCGTGTCTGCTATTTGGTCAGATCGGTATATCGGCGGAGGTTGACGCGGTATGCGATGATGGCATCGGTCAGGTTGTTCTCGGCTTGGAGGAGAGTGGTCTGGGCGGTAAGCAGGTCGGTGATGGTACCCATACCCGCGCGGTAGTTCACGCCCGAAAGGCGGTAGTTCTCGCGGGCAATATCCAAGGCGTGGCGGTTCTCGCTGACCAACGAGTATGCCTCTATCGTTTTGTCGTATGCCTGCTGCATGCGCAGACTGAGCAACTCGTTGGTGTGTTGCTCTTGCAGGCGTGCCTGCTCTACGGTGATATTGTCTTCGCGGATTTTATGTCCGGTCTTCCACCAGTCGGTCAGCGGTACGGATACCGAGACAAACACAGCCCCGTTGCCCGTCTTGCTGCCCAGTCCGTCGCGGAGGAAGTTCGCCTGCATATTGCTGTAGCCGTAGTGCGCCCCCACAGCCACTTGCGGCAGGGCATCGGCGATGTTCATACGGCGTTGCAGTTCGGCAGCACGGACGGAGAGAGATAGGAGAGAGGACTCCAAGACCTCCCCTTGCCCCTCCTTCAGAGGAGGGGGTTGCAGAGCGGAGTCCGTATGGATGGGTTCTACTTGCAGACTCTCAAGCCCCTCCTCTGAAGGAGGGGTAGGGGAGGTCGTTGGGGAGATTGCTTGCCACAACGCTCTCTTTGCCAAAGCCAGTCCGTTGTCCAATTGTATCTGTGTGCGGTGGATTTCGGACTGACGGAGTTCCACCTGCAGGAGGTCGGTTTGGAGCGCCAAGCCTGCGCCCACGGCGGATTGGACGGTGCGATGGATGGTATCTAATAGGGCGGTAACGGCTTGGAGTGTTTGCTGTTTCTCGGTAAGCCCGACCACCAACCAATAACTCTCCTCCACTTGCTCAAGCAGGTCGCGTTCGGTGATTTGCGTCTGCAGTTGTGCCGCTTCTACGCCCACTTTGGCTAACCGGTTGCCTGCCACAATCTTGCCGCCCATATAGACGGGTTGCAATGCCGTAACGCCCGCTTGGTAGCCGTATTGGAAGAGCGAAATGGTGTTGTCCTGCCCCAATGCCGCGCCGTAGTTGCCGTAGAGGGTGGCGAGCAGGTCGCGCACCGAGGCATTGTTGATATCGTTGATGCCCACTTCGAACATCGGGTGCAGACTGTGATACCCGATAGCCGTGGCTTTCACCTGCGGAAAATAGTTGGTAAAGGCTTGGTTCTTCACCTGTTGCGCCTTCTCTATATCCAACTCCGCCCGACGCAACTCCTTGTTGTTCCGGCGGGCAAGAGACAGGCAGGAATCAAGGGTAAGCACTTGTGCGTTTCCTGATAGTAGAGGCATTGCCAGTATGGCGATAACCAACAGATATTTAGGGGATATTCTTTTCATCGTTGTTCCAAGTTGAGTAAGTATTTCTTGGCTTCTAATCCGCCGCCATAGCCGGTGAGCGACTTGTCGCTGCCTATCACCCTGTGGCACGGGACGAAGATGGAAATAGCATTCGCTCCGTTGGCATTGGCTACTGCCCGCACCGCTTTGGGCATACCGATGCGCATTGCCATTCCGCCATACGAAATAGTCTCGCCGTACGGAATATGCAGCAGGTCATTCCATACTTTCTTCTGAAAGTCCGTCCCTACAAACAGCAACGGCACATCGAATGCCTTGCGCTTGCCCGCGAAGTACTCGTCCAATTGGCGGGCAGCCGTTGCGATAACCTCGCAGGTTCCCTCCTGCATATCGGCGTGCAGCAGGTGCATCAGCCGCCTGTCCACAAACCCGCGGTGTTTCTCCGTCTGCCAGTCGCAAAGGCACAGCCGCCCCTCAAACGCCCCGAGCAACAGTTCCCCGCAAGGCGAAACGTAGCGGTGTATAATGATGTGGTTCATTTGTTTGATAATGTGGTTTATCTGCTTATTATTCTTCTTTTACGCTGCAAAAGTACGGCTTTTTTCGGATATATGCAAGCAAGTACTTACAAATATGTAAAATTTAATATAAACAATACTCAATCAGTACTCAATCCTATACTTAATACCTCTGCCATAAAACAATACCTTTATGCTATCAAGAGTAGGTGATTAGTGGGTGATTCCGCTTAGGATAGGCTTAGGATGCGCATAGGATAGACCTGTCATAGCAGGGGCATCCGGCGTGGCACTAAAGTTCCCGTTTAGCAACTTAATGGTCAATTAACGATAATTAACGGATAACCAAAAGTGTGGCAGGAAAGTGGAAAAATTGGTGAAAATGCAAAGTACATATTGCAAATTCGGAATAATTATAGTAATTTTGCAGCGCAATTTGTATTGCGTAGTGCGCAATTACAGAGATATACCATTAAACAGCATATCTTACACTATGTTAGAACCTTTTTTCCGAATACACGACTATCTGGTAGAGCACTCCGAAATGCCTATCCGACGCCTATTGATGGACGAAATCGACTGGAACGACCGCCTCATTGCCATCAAAGGCGGACGCGGTGTCGGAAAAACCGATTTCTTGTTGGCACGCGCCAAGGAGATAGAGAGCAAGGAAAAACCGCTCTACCCCGATCTGAACGCTAAAAAGCGCAAGTCGGCAGTGCGGCACTCGTGCTTGTATGTGAATTTGAACAATTTTTATTTCACGGAGCACTCTATCGTGGAGTTCGCTGGAATGTTCGTGAAAGCGGGCGGGCATACGCTGTTGCTGGATCAGATGTTCAAGTATCCCAACTGGTCGAAGGAACTGAAGAAATGTTACGATAAGTACAAAGACCTGCATATAGTGTTCTCGGCGTCGCCCGTAATGCGACTCATAGAGGACAACAAAGACATCGCCGGCATTGTAAAGATGTATAACCTGCGCGGTTTCTCGTTCCGCGAGTACCTGAACTTGCAGACGGGGCTCACTTTCCGCCCCTATACATTGGAGGACATCCTGCACAGCCACGCTTCCATCGCCCGCGAGATATGCGAACACGTACACCCGCTGGAGTATTTCAAAGACTATCTGGAGCACGGCTATTACCCGTCCTATCTGGAGCGCAAGAATTTTGAAGAGGACTTGCTCAAGACGATGAATATGATGCTTGAGGTGGATGTGCTGATGATCAAGCAGATTGACGTGGCGTGCCTGCCCAAACTGCGGCGGCTGCTCTACATTATGCTCAAAGAGACGCCTTGCACACTGAATGTGAGCAATATATCGGACGAGATTGACCTGTCGCGTGCCACTACGATGAACTATATCAAGTACCTCAAGGACGCACGGTTGCTCAACCTTCTGTATATGGAGGGCAAGCAGTTCCCGATGAAGCCTTCGAAAGTGTATATGCAGAATACCAACATTGCGCATATGATTGCCACGCGCGAACTGTCGCAGCAGGATGTGTACGAGACCTGTTTCTACTGCAGTCTGCACGGCGGACACAAGGTGAACGCCACGGAGCGCAATGCGATGTTTATCGTGGACGGAAAATACTATTTCGATGTGAAGACCGATATTCCTGCACGCGAGAGCATCCGCCCCTGCGCAGTGGGTAACATCGAGACGGGCAGGGGAAACTTGATCCCGCTGTGGTTGCTCGGGTTCTTGTATTAGGAGAACTTTTGACCTCCCCGCCCCCTCCAAAGGAGGGACTCGCAGAATGGGGCTTATTAGACCCATTAGCCCAATTAGACCAATAAATACTACAAAAAATCAACTCAATAAACTAATTACAAAAAAGATGAAAGAAAAAAAGTTTATGACGTGTGATGGTAACGCTGCTGCGGCGCATATCGCGTATATGTTCACCGAGGTGGCGGCTATCTATCCTATCACGCCGAGTTCGCCTATGGCAGAGAACGTAGACGAGTGGGCTGCTGCCGGGCGTAAGAACATGTTCGGCGAGACGGTGATGGTTCAGGAGATGCAATCGGAGGGCGGTGCTGCCGGTGCAGTACACGGTGCGCTCAATGCCGGTGCGCTGACCACTACGTTTACTGCTTCGCAGGGTCTGTTGCTGATGATTCCGAACATGTACAAGATTGCGGGCGAATTGATTCCTACCGTCTTCCACGTATCGGCTCGTACGCTGGCAAGCCACGTGCTTTGTATCTTTGGCGACCATCAGGACGTGATGGCTTGCCGTCAGACCGGTTTCGCTATGCTCGCCGAGGGCAGCGTACAGGAGGTGATGGACCTCGCCGGTGTGGCTCACCTCTCTACTATCAAGAGCCGTGTGCCGTTCCTTAACTTCTTCGACGGTTTCCGTACCAGCCACGAGTATCAGAAGATTGAGGTGGTGGATATGGAAGACCTCCGTCCGCTGGTGGATATGGAGGCGCTGCAGGAGTTCCGCGAGCGTGCTTTGAGTCCTATGCACCCTGTTATGAAGGGTATGGCAGAGAACCCCGATGTATTCTTCACTCACCGCGAGAGTTGCAACTCGTACTACGACGCTGTGGCTGACATCGTGAGCGACTATATGGACAAGATTTCGGAGATTACCGGCCGCAAATACCGTCCGTTCAACTACTACGGTGCCGCTGATGCCGAGAACATCATCATCTGTATGGGTTCGGCTTGTGAGGCTATCCGCGAAGTGATTGACTACGAGGCTGCCAAGGGCAACAACAAGTTGGGTATGATCAATGTACACCTCTATCGTCCGTTCAGCCTGAAATACCTGAAAGAGGCACTGCCCGCTTCGGTAAAACGTATCTGCGTGCTCGACCGTACCAAGGAGCCGGGTGCCAACGGCGAACCGCTTTACCTCGATGTAAAAGACGCTCTTGACGAACTCGGATTGAACAATATCCTCGTTGTCGGCGGCCGCTACGGTTTGGGCTCCAACGATACCACGCCTGCACAGATGCTGGCTGTTTACGAGAACCTCGCTCTGCCGTGCCCGAAGAACCACTTCACCGTAGGTATCAACGACGATGTTACCTTCACTTCGCTCCCCGTCGGTGAGGAAATCGCTATGGGCGGCAAGGGTATGTTCCAGGCGAAATTCTACGGCTTGGGTGCTGACGGTACCGTGGGTGCCAACAAGAACTCGGTAAAGATCATCGGTGATACCACCGACAAATACTGCCAGGCATACTTCTCCTACGACTCGAAGAAATCGGGCGGTTTCACCTGCTCGCACCTCCGTTTCGGCGACGAACCTATCCATTCCACCTATCTCGTTACCACGCCTAACTTTGTGGCTTGCCACGTACAGGCATACCTCCACATGTACGATGTTACACGCGGTCTGCAGAAGGGCGGTACCTTCCTCTTGAATACTATCTGGGAGGGCGAAGAGTTGGCTAAGAACCTGCCGAACAAAGTGAAGAAATACTTTGCAGACAACAATATCAAGGTGTATTACATCAACGCTACCAAGATTGCTCAGGAGATTGGTCTCGGCAACCGTACCAACACCATCCTCCAGTCGGCATTCTTCCGTATTACGGGTGTTATCCCTGTAGAGAAAGCCGTTGAGGAGATGAAACACTTCATCGTGAAGTCGTATGGCAAGAAGGGCGAGGATGTGGTCAACAAGAACTATGCAGCCGTGGATCGCGGTGGTGAGTACCACCTGCTCGACATCGACCCCGCTTGGTCGAACCTGGACGTTAATGCCGACGTGGTCAAACCGACCGACGGCGACGATTTCATCAACAACGTGGTTCGTCCTATCAATGGCCAGGACGGTGACTTGCTGCCTGTTTCCGCATTCAAGGGTATCGAAGACGGTACATGGCCGTCGGGTACCGCCAAATACGAGAAACGCGGAGTGTCCGCTTTCGTACCGGTTTGGAACGCAGACAACTGTATCGAGTGCAACAAGTGTGCTTATGTCTGCCCTCACGCTTGCATCCGTCCGTTTGTGGCTGATGACGAGGAAGTCAAAGGTATCAACGGTGCAACGCGCGAGATGAAAGCACCTGCTGCTCTCAAGGGTATGCATTTCCGTATGCAGGTGGGCGTTATGGACTGCCTCGGCTGCGGCAACTGCGTCGATGTCTGCCCGGGTAATCCGAAACTCGGCAAAGCCCTCACTATGGTTCCGCTCGAGGGACAAGAGGCTGAGGCTGCCAATTGGAACTACTGCGTGGAGAACGTCAAGAGCAAGCAACATCTCGTTGATATCCAGTCGAATGTCAAGAACTCGCAGTTCGCTACTCCGCTGTTTGAGTTCTCGGGCGCATGCTCGGGTTGCGGTGAGACTCCGTACTTGAAACTCATCAGCCAACTCTTCGGTGACCGTGAGATTGCGGCTAACGCTACGGGTTGTACCTCCATCTACTCGGGTTCCGTACCTTCCACTCCTTATACCACCAATGACAAAGGACACGGTCCGGCATGGTCGAATTCGCTGTTCGAGGACTTCTGCGAGTACGGTCTCGGTATGCAGATTGCACACCGTAAGATGCGCGAGCGTCTGGCTTCGTTGATGACCAAGGCGCAAGAGTGCACCTGCTGCTCCGACGAACTGAAGGCTATGTTCAAGGAATGGCTTGAGAACCAGCAGAGTGCAGAGGTTACCAAACGTCTCTACGAACCTATGGTGGCTGCTATGGAGGCGTGCGGTTGCGACACCTGCAAAGAGATTCTCAAATACAAAGACCATATCGTCAAACGCAGCCAGTGGATTATCGGTGGTGACGGTGCTTCCTACGACATCGGATACGGTGGACTCGACCACGTCATCGCTTCGGGTGAGGATGTCAATATCCTCGTACTCGATACCGAGGTGTACTCCAACACCGGCGGACAGGCTTCCAAATCGACGCCTCTCGGTGCGATTGCCAAGTTTGCCGCTATGGGGAAGCGCGTGCGCAAGAAAGACCTTGGTATGATTGCCACCACCTATGGTTATGTCTATGTGGCTCAAATCGCTATGGGTGCCGACCAGGCACAGACCCTCAAGGCTATCCGCGAGGCTGAGGCTTATCCCGGACCGTCGCTCATCATCGCTTACGCTCCGTGTATCAACCATGGTCTGAAAGCCGGTATGGGCAAGAGCCAGGCAGAGGAGGCGAAAGCCGTTGAATGTGGTTACTGGCACTTGTGGCGTTACAACCCCGAGTTGGAGAACGAGGGCAAGAATCCGTTCTCGCTCGATTCGAAGGAGCCGCAGTGGGATAAGTTCGAAGACTATCTGAAGGGCGAGGTGCGTTTCGCTTCGGTGATGAAGCAGTACCCGACCGAGGCTGCCGATCTGTTCCGCGCTGCGCGTGACAACGCACAATGGCGTTACCGCTCCTACCAGCGTATGCTCCAGACCTCTTGGCAACCCTTCAACGAGGAGTCGGAAGACAAATCCACGCAGGGCAAGTAAGGTGTATGGAGAGTGTGGGGACGACGCATCTCGCGTCGTCATTTTCCACAATTCTTTTGTAAATAGAAAGTAGAAAGAGACTGCCTGTCAAACGTAGGCAGTCTCTTTTTATTATCATAAGCCCATTCTCTGGAGATAGGCGCGGTCTCTTATTTTGCGCTCTTGCGTCTGTTGCACTCCCTGCAGAGCATCTGGCAGTTCGCTGCCACCGTCCGCCCGCCTTTCGCCCACGGCGTGATATGGTCGGCTTCCATCTCCTCCAACTCGAAATGCTTGCCGCAAACCGCGCAAATGCCCTGCTGCCGCTCGTACACCTCCCGCCGCATGTTCGCGTCGAAAGCACGGATACCGAGATGGTGCTCGTCGCCGTCGAACACGTACCAATAGATACCCCGTTTGTTCTCCACATCGCTGTCCGCCATCAGCCTGCCCACGCGCTCTTCTATCTCGTTGGGGTTCACCGCCGCGTCCTTGTACCGGTTGTAAATCGCACCCCAGTCCACGCCTTTCATCTCGCGGCGGTACTTGTGGAACACCGCCTGCACCCAACTGATTACCTGTTGGAAATAGTACCACAACGCCCCCGCGTCCGTGTCCGAGATGCTGTGCCGCGCCATATAGTCCTCTATCCGGTTGCCTGAAATCCAGCGCAGTACGGTCTCCAAGTAGTCCTGCTGGATAGGCGAGCCTTGCACGTATTTGTTGCCCATCAGGTACGCCCCGCAGTTCGACTTCGAGAAGTACCGTTTCGCGTCCGACAGCCACGGCGACGCATATACCGCATTGAGCAACTCCTGATTGGTCAGCCGTTTGCCCGCGATGTTGATGGTCTTGAACCATTTCAGTTTCTCGCTGTCCGTCCCTTTGCACAGATACACGCACAGCCGGTAGTCCAGTATCTGCGCCTGTTGGTCGGCGGGCAGGTTGCCGAAATAGTTGAACATATACGCGAAGTCGCCGTTCACGTACTGGCATATCGAAATCGTCCGTTGCTGCCCGTCGATAATCTCGTAGGTGCCGTCCTCCCGCACCGCCCAGTACATTACATTGAGCGGATAATCCTTTGTTACTGTGTCAATTACCGCCTCCCGCTCTTTGTCGTTATACACAAACTCCCGCTGGTACGGCGGCCGCACGTCCAACCGTCCGCCAAAGGCTTTCACGCCCGCTTCTTGGTTGTCCGCATACCCCTCGGTCAGTTCCCGAATGGTAATCTTCCGTTCTACTATCTCCATATTGTTCTCCGTTTAGTTGTTAGTTCTCCGTTAATTGCCGTATAATTAGCCGTTAATGCTTTGTGGGGACGACGCGTCCCGCGTCGTCAAAGTTATGTCCGATGCCCTCTCCGGGGACGCGGGCGCCCCGCCCGCGGTTTACCTCCATTAATGCCCATTAAAACGCCATTAAAAGGTTCTCCGTTAATGCCCGTTAATTATTCCTTAATGCCCCCTTATCCACCATATTCGTCTTATTAGCCCTATTAGCCCCATTTGACCTATTCTATATTGTTTCTTAGCAGGGCGATACTATCGCCATCCTTCAAAAAGTGCTTTTTGTTAAGATTTTTCTCCCTTTCGTCCCTCTCAAAAAGTCGCTTCAATCAGCATAGGATGCGCATAGGATAGGCTACCCTTGTGCAACCCATAAAAAGTATCAAATTTTAAGATTGGCATATTATTTTATTTCTTCCGTTTAATAAGAATACGAGCATAGGTTGCTTTCCCGTTTATTGCGCCGTCTGCATCTTTTATTAGGGCATAGTTTTTATGCTGCAAACGCTCTATGGGAGTATAATCCCTTGCATCTAATATCTCAAACTGTTCAGGATTGTATTTATCAAGGAAAGTAATAGGTACGCCCATAACACCTTCATAATCACGAGGTATTTCTGTTACCTTATCTACATTGATGGCATCGTAATTGTCATATTTAGGGTAGTCTTGTGCATTGTACGTCCTATATAGCACAAGATCCTCGTGCCGCTTTCGGGTTTCCAAATTGGTCAGCCAGCAGATGTTTCCCAAACTGCGCCATTTCTGACCTGTTTCATCTATCCAAAAGCGTGTAGGACGTGGCTCATAGTAGGCAGGAACAGTGAAACACATATTCCCGTTTTTGTAGCCGAGCCATACCTTGTTATCTTTTATCAGAGTAAATATCTCTTTGTAGGTGACGGCATTTTGATTGCCGAGAATAAGAAACTTTTTATCGTATTCCATCAACTGCGCCACATATTCCCGAAACAATGAAAACGGCGGGTTGGTAACCACTATATCCGCCTGTTGCAGCAGTTCCACGCACTCGGGGCTACGGAAATCGCCATTGCCTTGCAATATGGAAATCACGTTTTTGTCATTCTGCATCAGGTACTGAATATCTGCCAAGTTAATTGCCCCGTCGCCGTTGGCGTCCGTTACCTCGGTTATCTCCACTTTGTAGGCGATTTTCTTCGGGTCGTCCACCGTGGTACCGAAGTCCAACAGCAGTTCGTTGCCCGATACGGGCGAACCGTTGTAGCAGGTCGCAATCAGTTTCTTTAATCCTAACTGATTAAAGTTCAGTGCAAAATACTTGAAGAAGTTGCTTTCGTACGGGTCGTCGCAGTTACAGAACACGACCTTGTCTTTGAAATAAGGCTTGTAGTTTTTCAGTTCGTTACTGATGTCGGAAAGTTGAGTATAGAACTCATCTTCTTTGGCACTTTTAGCCCGTGCCAATGTCTTGCTTGCCATAGATTGATAGATTTGTGCAGTGCTATCAATCCCAGCCGAAATAGACAAAAAGAAAGGTGCAAACTTTTCTTCGCGTTCACAGGAAGCCTAGGAAGAAACCTGCCTTACTCGCAAAAAGTTTACACCCAAAGTAGTGTAATGCGAGTAAGCGAAAATCCGAAAGACTTCCTTGTGAAGCGTTAATGCTATTCCGATTTCAGAGAAATCAGTTTCCTAGGCTTTTTTCTTTGAACGCGAAATAATAGCAAATGCTGTTAAAAATATGTCGTTGCATCGCCTTTACGATGCCGGTTTGCATAAGCAATGTATAATTAAATTGTTGATACTTTATTGTTTACGCC
This sequence comes from uncultured Bacteroidales bacterium, assembly GCA_934716995.1. GTDB lineage: Bacteria > Bacteroidota > Bacteroidia > Bacteroidales > Paludibacteraceae > Colicola. The sequence goes on from CAKUYO010000008.1 coordinate 78,808, forward strand.
TGCAAAGATACTGCTTTTTCGGCACTTGTGCAAATAAAAGAAGAATCTCGGGCAGGTAATAGGGGAGGTGGGGGGATGTATATATAAGTTTTGGCAATCCACCTCCCCTTATTTCCCCGCCTTTTAGGGGTATTCCCTCTTCTGTAATTGTATAAATTTACCCTACAAAACATTCTCTTTGTTAAGATTTTATTGTGTGTCGTGTAGTGTAAATTGTGTATTGAAAAGTAAGGTGGATGTCGGGTGGATGTCGGGTGGATAGCAGGTGTTTATTCCCCTTTCAAAAGGTGCTTTTTGTTAAGATTTTGCCTGCCTTTTTACATTATTGGACAGTACAAACAGGAAATATAGATCGTCGCAATTTATTTTCTGCCAAGGTGTCTGTTTGGTACACTTTTTGCGACATAATCGGTATTAACCGTTAAATTTTTATTATTATGATTTCCAAGAAGTTAGAAGAGGCTCTGAATGCCCAAATCAATGCAGAGATGTGGTCTGCTTATTTATACTTGAGTATGTCGGCATACTGCCACCGTGCAGGGTATGCGGGAATGGCTAACTGGTTTATGGTGCAGTTCAAAGAGGAGCAGGATCATGCAATGATCTTCTTCAACTATCTGCAAAGCCGTGGCGGAGATGTACGTTTGGCGGCTATTGACAAGGTCGAAACCGACTGGGCTAACCCGTTGGCTGTGTTTGAAAACACCCTCTCGCACGAGCAGAAAGTTACTTCGCTCATCAACAACTTGATGGACATTGCCGTACAAGAGAAAGACTATGCTGCACAATCGCGTCTGCAGTGGTTTATCGACGAGCAAGTGGAGGAGGAAGAGAACGCTACCGACATCATACAAAAACTGAAACTGCTGGACGGCAACTCCTACGGAATGTATGTTCTCGATCAGGAACTCGCTGCCCGCACCTACGTGCAAGCCGCTCCGTTGGCTACTGCCGAATAAGCACACGTATTAGTCATCAACATATAAAAAAAGAGGTCGCCACTATATCAGTAGGGCGACCTCTTTTGTCTTGTTGTGTATTACATTCTCAACTTAAACCCGCTCAACAGGGTATCCGGACAGAAATGGAACACCGATGCCATTTCCCCTGCCATACAGAAGCCGCAGTTGCGGCATTGGTCTGTACCATAGCCCACGCACAGACTGCGTTTCCCGTCGGGATATATAAAATTGGTGACAAAACATTCCTTGCCTAATTGTATCTTGCCCAAGGCATTGAGTTTCATCTTCTTGAGTCCGGAATAACTGTTCATTACCGGATAGCCTCGGTGCTTGTATGCGATGACGCGGTCGATAATCTCCGCTTTCTTGTCCGGTGGTATCATCAGGTATTCCGTACCCGGATAAGGCGTGTGGAAATTGATGGAGATCTGCTCTATGGCAGGGTTGTTTTTTACATACTCCATAGCCGCGTCCAATGAGTCGCAGTTGAGCGTATTGACCACCATATTGACGCAGACATGTTTCTGTCCGGAGCGGCGAATATTCTCTTCCAAGCGGGCGAATGTGCCTTCTCCGCGCACGCTGTCGTGATATTTGCCTACGCCGTCCATCGATACCCAGATAGAGTGGGGGTGTATCCACGAGAAATCCTGCTGGGCATTGGTGGTAACCGTTACCGAGAAGAAACCGATTTGTTTGGCGGCATCAATGATATCGTTGATAGTCCTGTCGCCCTCTTTCCAAAGGGTGGGCTCTCCGCCCTCCAGGTCGATGAAACGTGAGCCTTGCGCATAAGCAAAGCGCATATCGCCCAATATGTCTTCGTATGTACGCTGGTGGTAGCCTGCACTGCCGTACACCGAGCAGTGCTTGCAACGCAGGTTGCATTTGTCGGTAATGAAAAGCACGGTTTGCAGCGGTGCCTTGCGTCCGAAGAAACGTGCCCGTACAAACCATTGCGCCAGATAAAAATATGGTCGAATCATTGTATGTCGTCATTTTTCCGGCATTTTGTTGTGTGCCGGCGTTTGTTGATACTATTCTGCAAAGGTACGGAATTTATTTGATGTACGCAAAAAAGAAATGCTACAACTATCGCAAAACGATAATCATAGCATTTCGATTGTGACCCCGCTGGGACTCAAACCCAGGACCTTCAGAACCGGAATCTGACACTCTATTCAACTAAGCTACGGGGCCTTCGCGTTCGACAATCGGGTCGCACAGAGTGCCGGCTATGCCGCCACTAAAGCGACCGATGTCTCCGCTTTTCGAATGACAAACCTCGGTTTGTCATTCGAAAAAAAGTATGTATTGTATAGCATCTGTTCGTCTCGCTTGACGAATACTATTGGTTTTCTTGTTTGGTTGGTGTAATTGCAACCTGTCAGTCTCTTCTGTTTCCTACCAGAATCAGAATATAATACACCAGCGTTGCCAGCGAGGACAGGGCGGCTACTACGTATGTATAGGCGGCACTGCGCAGTGCGGACGTTGCCATAGGAGTGGTCTCGCTGTTGGTGATACCTGCCTCTTGCAACCAATCAATAGCCCGCTTGCTGGCGTTAATCTCCACAGGTAGCGTGATGAACGAGAACAGAGTGGTCAGTGCAAACAGCCCGATACCTACTTCCATTACCTGCGGAAATACCCCAATCAGCAGCATACCCGCAAGCAGTACCCAAGTCAGCCAGCGGCTGGCAAAATCTACTGCAGGAACCAACGCGGAACGCAGTTTCAGGGGAGCATATTCCTGTGCGTGCTGTACCGCATGCCCGCACTCATGTGCGGCTACTGCAGCGGCTGCCACCGTGGCTTGCGAATAGACCGCCTCTGACAGATTGACCGTCTTGTCGGCAGGGTTGTAGTGGTCGGTCAGCCGCCCTTTGATACATGTTACCTGCACATCGGTGATACCGTTATCGCGCAACATCTTTTCAGCCACCTCTTTTCCCGTAAGCGGCAAAGCCACCTTGGAATAGCGTTTGAACTTATGCTCCAACGATGCCGATACTGCCCAACTGAACAGCATAATGGCGATAAAGACAACCCAATAAATCGTATTTGCGTTTGCTGCTATATAATCCATAATTACTTGGTTGTTTGTGGTTTACGCTTACAGGTCTTGCATGTTCCGTACACATACAGCGAACACCCCTGCATCGTAAAATTCGAGTACTTGCGTGTGCGTACGATATTCTCGACAGCGACGTCCCTGAAATGAGATACCCGCCCGCAACGTGTACAGATCAACTCCATACGCACCACGCTTTTGGTCATCAACTCATACTCCGATTGCTTCCGCCCATAGCGTTTGTTGATACAATGCAAAATCTGTGCCGAAACCAACAGATTGACCGTATTATATATTGTTCCGAGGCTGATATGCTCGTTTGACACGGCATTTACCAATGTTTCCATACCAAAAGGCTGCTCCAAGGCGCATATATGTCGGAGCAAGGTGTATCGCTCCGGAGTATGGCGCAGACCGTTGTCCCTGATATAGGTCTCAAGTTTCGCTGACGCCGCCTTGTATGGGTCTTCCTGCTTCACTTAAATAGCCTTGATGTATGCACGGCGGCGTTTGTGCTGCTTATGCTCGAACTGTGTCCAGTTGGCCTGGTTCTTGGTATTGGTCTCGAGAATGGAGGTGGTCTCCGCATACTTGATACCATACTTGTTCATATAAGGTATCTGGTCGGTGAAGAACAATACGTTGATTCCGTGGTCCTGGTAATCGGGGTGCACGGCTATCAGCAGCAAGTCGAACACCTCCATTTTCTTGGCACGGAGTGCCTTGAGCAGATGATACCAACCAAACGGGAACAATTTTCCGCCGCATTTGCGCAATGCATTCGATATATCCGGCATACCCACGCCCACGCCAACAATCTCGTTCTTCTCATTGACGATAACCGTAACGAAATCGAAATTCAAGATAGGGAAATACATCGCACGATAGTATTCCTTCTGGCGCAGGGTCATCGGCTGGAAATTGTAGAGTTTCTGGTAAGCCGCATCGACCACATCCATATATTCGATACCGTATTTGGCTACCAACTCTTTGGTATTCTTCACCTTGTCCACACGTACATGGCTGCGTTTCTTCACTATTTCCGCCAGTCGCTGCAACCGCTCCGGTATCTCGGCGGGAGGCGTAACGCGGAACTCGATCCAGTCCGCCTCTTTTGTCAGTCCGTACGCCTCCATGTGCTCCACATAATAAGGATAATTATAGAGCGATGCCATCGGCGCGAGGTACTCGTAACCCTCAATGAGCAACCCCTCGTGGTCGAAATCAGTAAACCCGAGCGGACCGTTCATCTCTGTCATTCCCCGTTTGCGTCCCCATTCAGCCACGGTATCGAGCAACGCTTTGCTTACCTCTTTGTCGTCAATAAAATCCATCCACCCGAACCGCACGCGCTGTACATTCCAGCGTTTGTTGGCCTCGCGGTTGATAAGAGCGGCAATACGTCCTACGGGTTTGCCGTCGCGGTATGCCATAAACAACTGCTTGGTGCAGACATCCAAGGCAGGGTTCTTCTTGTCATCAAAAGTATTCATCTCGTCGAAGAACAGCGGCGGGCAATAGTAAGGACACTCCTTATATAAATCGTTGGCAAACTGAATAAACTTTTTAATCTCCGATTTAGTGTTGATTTCCTTTATTTCTACCATAGATATATGTTTCTTAAAACCACAAAAATCGGACAAAGGTACAGCAAAAAATCGAGATATACAAATGTATTTTGCAGTTTGCCGCAAAAAAATATAAATATGATCCAGTGTTTCGTTCTCTTCTATACAGAGTATGCAGAAAAAACAATGCATAAACTGTATAAACAATGGCTTATTCACAGCAAAAAAGCCAATCTCGTTGCCGTGTCGTTGCCGTCTTTTTGCCGTAATTTCTATTATGAAATATAGGGATTGCATACTTTGCATATTCGGACAAAAAGTACACGCAGTTTGGCTATGCTGAAAAAAAGTTGTAACTTTGTCCTCTGAAATAATCCTGTATGATGCATTGAATTATGTATTGTACACTACGCATTATAGATTGAATATGTTGCCACTTGCAGAGCGATTGCGTCCGCGGACACTGGACGAATATATAGGTCAGAAACACCTTGTGGGTGAGGGGGCAGTGCTGCGCCAAATGATAGAGAGCGGGAACCTGAGCAGTTTTATCCTCTGGGGGCCTCCGGGGGTGGGGAAGACTACGCTTGCCAAAATCATTGCCCATCAGTTGGAGCGTCCGTTCTACACCCTTTCGGCGGTAACAAGCGGAGTGAAGGAGGTGCGCGAGGTGATAGAAAAAGCCAAGCGCACGACGGTGATGAACAGCGGTATCTTTGCCGCCACCGCCGACCGCCGGCCGCCGATATTGTTTATAGATGAGATACACCGTTTTTCCAAGTCGCAGCAGGACAGCCTATTAGGGGCTGTGGAGGACGGCACAATCACTCTTGTGGGTGCGACTACGGAGAACCCGTCTTTTGAGGTGATAACGCCTTTGCTGAGCCGCTGCCAGGTGTATGTATTGCAGCCGCTGGGCAAGGAGGATCTGCTCGAACTCCTGCACCGCGCCCTCAGCGAAGACGAGTATATACGCTCGCTCGGTATCGAGGTGAAGGAGACCGAAAGCCTGTTGCGCTACTCAGGCGGAGACGCACGCAAGTTGCTCAATATCATCGAACTGGTTACCAATTCGGGCGTGCGGGTGATTGACAACGACACCGTTACCAAGCAACTGCAGCAGAACCCCGTGGCTTACGACAAAGATGGCGAACTGCACTACGACATCATTTCCGCGTTTATCAAGTCTATTCGAGGGAGCGACCCCGACGCAGCCATCTATTGGCTGGCACGAATGATTGCCGGAGGCGAGGATCCGAAGTTTATTGCGCGGCGGCTGGTTATTTCCGCCAGCGAGGACATCGGTTTGGCAAACCCGAATGCGATGCTTGTGGCGAATGCATGTTTTGACACACTGACCAAGATAGGCTGGCCGGAAGGGCGTATCCCGCTGGCAGAGGCGACGGTTTATCTGGCAACCTCGCAGAAATCCAATTCGGCGTATCTGGCTATAGACCAAGCCCTTTTGGAGGTGAGAAAGAGCGGTAACCTGCCGGTGCCGCTGCATTTGCGTAATGCGCCGACCAAACTGATGGAGGAACTCGATTACAGCGACGGATACAAGTATGCGCACGATTATCCGAACCATTTTGTAAAGCAGCAGTTTATGCCGGATGAGTTGCAGGGTATCCATTTTTGGCATCCGCAAGGCAGTCCGCAAGAACAGAAAATGGCGGACTGGATGAAATATCTCTGGGAGAAATAAAAAATTTGCGCAAGTCGTTTTTTTGTACTACCTTTGTACTTTGATTTTTTTCCGTGCGGCTCCGACAGGGGCTGCGGGCTGTGCAACTAATTATTTAATAACCAACAATAATCTAATAATCAAACAGTTAAAAGTATGGAAAAACCGTATGTTTTAGGACTTGATATGGGCGGGACCAATTCCGTCCTGGGAGTGATTGACGCACGCGGGCACGTGCTTGCGCGTACCTCTATAAAGACGCAGGAGTATCCCGACATCCGCGATTACGTGGATGCTCTCTATGTGGAGGCGGTGAAGATTATGGAGCCGCTTGGCGGTGCGGAGATGTTCCGCGGTATCGGTGCGGGTGCGCCCAATTCCAACTACTACACGGGTAATATCGAGTATCCCGCCAACCTGCCGTGGCAGGGGGTTATTCCTTTCTGCGACCTGATGAGCGCCCGTTTCGGTCTGCCTTGCCACGTTACGAATGATGCCAATGCGGCAGCCCTCGGTGAGATGACCTACGGTGCAGCACGCGGAATGAAGAACTTTATCATGATTACGCTCGGTACGGGTGTCGGTTCGGGTATCGTGATTGACGGCAAACTCGTGTATGGCAACGACGGCTTTGCCGGAGAGTTGGGGCATACCAAGATCGCCCGCGGTCCGCAAGCCCGCTTGTGCGGTTGCGGTCAGCACGGCTGCTTGGAGGCTTATACGTCGGCTACCGGTGTAGCCCGTACGGCACGCGAGATTGTTACCACCACCGACCGCCCCACGCTCCTGCGTGCGCTCGATCCGGAGACAATCACCTCGAAAGACGTGTTTGACGCTGCCGAGAAAGGCGACGAGGTTTCGAAGCAGATATTCGATGAGACCGGCAAAATGCTCGGTCAGAAATTCGCTGATTTTGTGGCTTTCTCTGCGCCGGAGGCAATCATTCTGTTCGGTGGTATGACCAAATGCGGACACTATATCCTTGACCCGATTGTAAAAACGATGAATGAGGAAGTGTTCCACTCATGGACAAACAAAGTGAAAGTAATGTTCTCCGACCTCAAAGAGGCGGATGCCGCCGTTCTCGGTGCGTCGGCTTTGGCGTGGGAGTAAATAACAATTTGTAAATGTGTAAATTGGGAAATTTGTAAATGAGGCATTGCTATTTACAAACTTACACATTTACAAATTTACAAATTGCCTTAAGGTGAGAATTTTGTATCAGTTTCCGATGTGGTTCCAGCGTTTGTATGCAGGTGTGCATTGGCGGATGGACAGCCGTCGGAAAGCCGTATATCTGACATTCGATGATGGTCCGATACCTGAGGTAACCCCTCAGGTATTGGCTGTTTTGGACAGATACGGCGTCAAAGCGACGTTTTTTATGGTGGGGGAGAATGTAGTGAAGCACCCCGAAGTGTATGCTATGGTGCGTGCCGGCGGGCATGCAATCGGCAACCATACTTACAACCATATGAAAGGTCTTCGCGTGCGCACGCGCACGTATATAGACAATGTGGAGAAAGCCGATGCCGTGTTGGGGGGGACTCGCCTGTTCCGGCCGCCGTACGGGCGTTTCTGGATCTGGCAGAAACTGGCATTGTTCCGTCACGGGTACGGGATGTATCTGTGGGACGTGCTGACCCACGACTACAACCCCGGCTATACGCCCGAGCGTATGCTCTCCGTGATCAAACGCTATACCCGCAACGGCAGTATTATCAATTTCCACGACTCGGTGAAATCCAATGAGCGTATGCTGGCAGTTCTGCCTCAGGCAATAGAATGGCTGCAGCAGGAGGGTTATGAGATACTGCCGCTTCCAATGCACAATGCGTAATGCATAATTTGTAACCACAGAGTTCCTCAGGGAAAGAGCGGGGAAAATAGTACAAAATGATATGAAGAAAATCCTCTATAGAAATCGGTTGGTTTGGGCGGCAGGCAGTATCTGTTTGCTGCTTACGGGTTGTGCCAACCGCGGTATCGGTCCGCAGGGCGGTCCCAAGGATACGATCCCGCCCGTGGTGCTGAAAGAGACACCCGCTAACGGTTCGAACCATTTTGCGGACAAGAAGATAGAGATTCTCTTCAACGAGTATTTGCAGTTGGACAATGTGCAGACCAACCTGCTTGTTTCGCCCCCGCAGCAGGTGCCGCCCGAGGTAAAAGCACAGGGCAAAAAGGTGGTTATCACCCTGCAAGATGACCTGATAGACTCCACTACCTACACCCTCGATTTCGGCAATTCCATCTGCGACTATACTGAGAAGAACCCTCTTCGCGGTTACCAGTATGCCTTTACCACAGGCGACCGTATCGACTCTCTGGAGGTCTATGGGCAGGTGGTCAATGCCGAAGATCTCAACCCCGTTTCGGGGGTTCTGGTCGGGCTGCATTCCAGCCTCTCGGATACGGCGTTCAGTACGCTGCCTTTTACGCGTATCGCCCGCACTGACAGCCTTGGCGGTTTCGGTGTGCGCAACTTGCGGGGAGGGCGGTACCGTCTCTATGCTTTGCAGGATTTGAGCCGCGACTACATCTATCAGCCGGGCGAGGGGTTGGCATTCGCTGACTCTATGGTGATTCCCGAATATGAGGTGGAGGTGGTGCGCGATACGATATGGCGCGATTCGCTGCTTGTTGATAATCAGACGCTTGATACTATAAAAATGGGCATTGTGGACTCAGTACGCATTGTGGAAAATACGTATGTCGGTCCATCAGACCTGCTGCTCTGGTTTTTCAAAGAAAACAAGGTGCGCCACTACTTCAAGCGTGCCAACCGTGATGAGCAGCATTCGATTCAGTTGGTCTTTGGTGCCCCGCAAGACAGCCTACCCGTGGTGCGTGCCTTGCCGCCGAGTGCTATGAACCCGTCGGCAAACGACTCCGTATGGACAGACCCTATGCAGTATGCCCTCCTGCAAGCCAACCCTACCCGCGACACGCTGGTCTATTGGCTGACCGATTCCGTGGCGATAGGGCAGGATAGTATCTATATAGAGATGACCTATCTCAAGTCCGACTCGGTCTATAACCTTGTGCCGCAGACCGATACTCTCAGTGCCATCTACCGTGCGCCCCGTCTGACAGCCAAAGCGCGGGAGGCTCTTGACAAGAAGAACCGCGAACGTACGCTTGATCTGCGCTCCAATGCCAAAAACAAGTTTGAGGTGTATGATACGTTGCGTATCTTTTCGCCCATACCCATCGATTCCATTTGGGCGGACAGCATCGGGCTGTATGAGAAAATAGACACCACTTTCAAGGTCGTGCCTTTCGGGTTGCAGCCGCTGGATTCCGTGCCGATGGGCTATGCCGTGGTGGCACGGTTGGAGAAAGGCAAGTCGTATGAACTGCGTCTTGACTCAGGGGCGGTGCGCGATGTGTATGGCGTGGCGAACAAGGAAAAAACATTTGCTCTACAACTCAAGACGGCGGAAGACTATTCCACCTTGCTCATCAAGGTGCCGGACTACGACCCCGCTATCCGTTTGCAACTTCTTGACGAGAAAGACCAGCCTGTGCGGGAACTGCCAGCGCTGCCAGAGGGTACGAAATTCGAATACCTCACCCCGAAGGTGTACTATCTGCGCCTGTATTTCGACCTGAACGGTGACGGCAAATGGACGACCGGCGACTGGGCGGAGAAACGCCAGCCCGAACCGGTATATTATTTTCCTGCCAAACTGACCCTCCGTGCCAATTGGGACTTTGAGGAAATTTTCGACTATCTTGCCCGCCCGCAACTGGATGCCAAGCCACGCGAACTCCGCAAAGACGCTAACAGCACCAAGAAATAAGAGAAAAGAATTAACGTTTTTATAACATATAATCATCCATTGTATATTCAAATTATCGTTTGTATCTTTGCAAAAGATTTAGCATCAAAGTGTGGAACAAGACCGAAATCACC
>CAKUYO010000009.1 GCA_934716995.1 uncultured Bacteroidales bacterium
GACATCTCAAAGGAACTTAAACACTACAAAGAATATTTTTGTAACAAGGTTGTATTCTGCAACTGCGACGACCCGTACGAAAGCAACTTCTTCAAGTATTTTGCCCTTAATTTCAACGCATTGGGTCTCAAGAAACTGATTGCCACCTGCTACAACGGTTCGCCCGTGTCAGGCAACGAACTGCTGTTGGACTTCGGTACCACCGTGGACGACCCGAAGAAAGTCGCCTACAAAGTGGAGATAACCGAGGTAACGGACACCAACGGCGACGGGGCAATTAACTTGGCAGATATTCAGTACCTGATGCAGAATGACAAGAATGTGATTTCTATTCTGCAAGGCAATGGCGATTTCCGTAGCCCCGAGTGCGTGGAACTGCTGCAACAGGCTGATATTGTGGTAACCAACCCGCCGTTCTCGCTGTTTCGGGAGTATCTTGCGCAACTTGACCAATACAACAAGCAGTTTGTGATTGTGGGCAATACGAATGCGCTCACCTATAAGGAGGTGTTCCGTATGTTTCAAGCCGACAAGATACGCACGGGCTATACCAATTTCAATGTGGGTATGTTCTTTGCCGTACCCGATACTTACGAGAAATTTCACCATATGGAGAATGGCAAAAAGATGGCGCGTGTCTCCACCTCGTGTTGGTTCACCAACTTGCCCGTGAAGAGGCATACCGATTTCTTGGATTTGTATAAGCATTACACGCCCGAAGCCTATCCGAAGTATGATAACTACGATGCTATCAACGTGAATACCTACACCGATATACCGTGTGATTACGAGGGCGTTATGGGTGTGCCGATTACGTTTTTGGACAAGTATAACCCCGAGCAGTTTGAGATAATCAAATTCCGTAAGGGAGATGATGATAAGGATTTGACAATAAATGGAAAGTCTCCATATTTCCGTATTCTAATCCGACGGAAACAATAAAGTGAGAGTCGCCAATCTTAAAATTTGACACTTTTTATGGGTTGCGCAAGGGTAGCCTATCCTATGCGCATCCTATGCTGATTGAAGCGACTTTTTTACAGAGATGAAAGGGAGAAGAATCTTAACAAATGATACTTTTTGGAGAGATTGGATAGTGCCGGGGACGCGGACGCCCCGTCCGCGGATGGTTTGGAACAAACCACGTAATAGAACAAGGCTGTCAGTTACAAGGCTACGCCTTGACCGCGGGCGGGGCGCCCACGTCCCCGGCAAGGGCATTAATGGGTAATTCGTGGTGAATTATATGTTTAATAGTCAAAAACTTAACGGAATATGATGAAGATTGATTTGGTGCCGATTACGGTGCGGGAACTGTGTGCCAGTTACGAGGACTTGTCGGTGAGCGAAGAGGGTATCACCGGTTATGGCGGGCGGCTGAATATACGTCCGAAGTACCAGCGGGAGTTCGTGTATGACGACAAGAAACGCAATGCCGTGATGGACACCCTTTGGCACGGCTTCCCGCTCAACGTGATGTACTGGGTGCGTATCGGCGAGGACGCCTACGAACTGCTGGACGGGCAGCAGCGGACTATCTCGATATGCTCGTTTATTGCGGGCGAGTATATGATGACTTTCGACGGCAATCTGCTCGGTTTCGAGAACATGACCGACACGCAGAAGAACCGCATACTGGACTACACGCTGCAGGTGTATATCTGCGAGGGGACGGACGAGGAGAAACTGAAATGGTTCCAGACCATCAACATCGCGGGCGAGAAACTGACCGAACAGGAGATACGCAACGCCATCTACACGGGTCCGTGGACGACGCAAGCCAAGCGGCGTTTCTCGAAGTCGGGCTGCGTGGCGTACAAGATAGGTTCGGACTATATGACGGGTTCGCCGATACGGCAGGACTATTTCGAGACCGCCTTGCGCTGGATAGGCGACGCGCAGGGGCTGACGATTGAGCAGTATATGGCGCGGCACCAGAACGACACGGATGCCGACGAACTATGGCAGTACTTCCAGAACGTGATACACTGGGTGCAGGTGCATTTCACGAAACTGTACAAGAAAGAGATGAAAGCGGTGGAGTGGGGGCTGCTGTACAATCGCTACAAGGACACCGCGCTGACCGCCACGGCGATAGGCGACGAGGTGGCACGGCTGATGCGGGACTCGGACGTGCAGAAGAAATCGGGCATCTTCGAGTATGTGTTCGACCACGACATACGGCACTTGGGTATCCGTGCTTTCGACGACAACACCAAGCGGGAGGTCTATGAGCGGCAGGACGGCGTGTGTCCGCTGTGCGGCAGGCATTTCGGGATAGAGCAGATGGAAGCCGACCATATCACGCCGTGGGTGGAAGGCGGCAGGACGGTGGCGGAGAACTGCCAGATGCTGTGCAGGGAGTGCAACAGAAGGAAGAGTGCAAAATAAAACGATGGGCTGCCCGAATGAGCAGCCCCTCCGTACTAATCGCGTCTCTCGAGCAGCACCACATTCTCCACGTGCTGCGTGTGCGGGAACATATCCACCGGCTGTACGGCGGTTACCTTGTATTTGGCATCCAATAGCGACAGGTCGCGTGCCTGCGTGGCGGGGTTGCAACTGACATACACTATCCGTTGCGGCTCGGCAAACAGAATGGTGTTTACCACGTCCTCGTGCATACCCGCACGCGGCGGGTCGGTGATAATCACATCCGGGCGACCGTAGCGGGCAATGAAATCCCTGTTCAGTATATCCTTCATATCCCCGGCAAAGAACAGCGTGTTGTCCAGCCGGTTGCAGGCGGCATTCACTTTTGCGTCCTCTATTGCCTCCGGAACATACTCTATACCAATCACTTGTCGTGCCTGCTTGGCTACGAAGTTCGCTATCGTACCTGTTCCCGTATAGAGGTCGAATACCAGTTCCTTGCCTGTCAGTCCGGCAAAATTCCTTGCCACCTTGTATAGTTCGTATGCCTGTTCGGTGTTGGTCTGGTAGAACGATTTCGGACCTACTTTGAATTGCAGATCCTCCATCTGCTCCATTATATGGTCTTCTCCCGCAAACACGTGCACTTCTTGGTCGCCGATGGTGTCGTTCAGTTTCTCGTTTTCTACATAGAGCAGGCTCACAATCTCGGGAAACTCCCCGTGCAGCCACTCCAACAGTCCGCGGCAGGCATCATTGATTTTCCCGCCGAAGCAGACAATCAGCATAATTTCCCCTTGGTGGTTCGCGCGGATGATCAGCGTGCGCAACTGCCCCGTGTGCGTATGCTCGTTGTAGAAACTCAGTCCGTGTGTCCGTGCGTAGTCGCGTATGCCGTTGCGCAGACGGTTGTTGATTTCGGGCATCAGGTGACATTCCTCTATGTCCAGCACTTTGTCGAAGCAGTTCGGTATATGAAACCCCGCCCCGTAGGTGTTGTCCACGTTCTCCAATCCGCCTGCCGCACGTATCTCGTCCCACGGGAGCCATTTGCGGTCGGCAAACGTAAACTCCAACTTGTTGCGGTATTCGTAGATATGCTTGCTTCCGAGTATGGGGCTTATCCCGGGCAGTTCCACCTTGCCGATACGCCGCAGGTTGTCCTCTATCTGCTGCTGTTTGTAGCGCAACTGCTCGGGGTAGGGCAGTATCTGCCATTTGCAACCGCCGCACGTGCCATAGTGTTTGCACACTGCCTCGCAGCGTTTCTCCGACGGGCGCACAATCCGCTCCACACGCGCTTCCATAAAGTTGTGCTTCTTCTTCGTGATCTGCAGATCGACTATGTCGCCGGGTACGCAGTACGGCACAAACACCACCATATCGTTGATGCGTGTCAGTGCTTTGCCCTCGGCGGCAATACCCGTTATCTCTACATTCTCTATCAAGGGTAGGTTCTTCTTTTTCATCGTTTTCTGCTTTTTGTCCGCTTGTTGGTCGCTAACTGCTGCGGCTGTTCAAGCGGTGCCATAAGTTGTTCTATGCTGTATTGGTATATCGTTTCAAAGTCCTCGGCAGCCTCCAAGGGGAACCCCCATACCAACGTACCCGAAGTCGGGTGGATGTCGGGTGGATAAGCGGTGGATACGCCTTTCCAAAGCACTCCCGCCCCCACACGCATATCCCGGTAGATGCCTGCCCGTTGCGCTCCGTCGCCCATCGGTTTCAGCCCCTCCGCCGCCTCGGCAAACAGTCCGTCCGCATTCGGCTTCGTCCTGATGATCATTGTGCATTGTGCATTGTGCATTGTGCATTGTACATTGCCGCTCCGTGTCGCTTTCTCTGCCGCCAATCCGTAGTGCAGCACCTGTTCCGCCCATAGTTTGTCGGCGGGGCGTGCCATTCCGCTGCCCAAGTAACTGCCGCTCATCAGCACCTTTCCGCCTTTGCTCAAGTAGTGTTGTATCGCCTTTTGCAGGTTCTGCGGAAGCACCGCCGTACTGTCCGTACCGCGCTCTTTGCCCGCAATCACATCCACTATCGCAAACGTGCTGTCTATCTCTGTCAGCGCATCCGCGTTGGTCGAGATATACGAATAGCCCAACTCTTGCAGCACGCGTCCGTGCAGGGTGGGGTAGTCGTGCGTATTGCCTTTGACGATAGTCCCCTGATAGTCTCTGTAGCACATTCCCCAGCCGCAGTTGTCATCGTCCTGCCATTGGTGCGACCGTGTCCAATCGTTCTGTTCGCCGATGTATGCCATACTCAGTCCGTCCTCCACGGCATACGTGTTCGGCACTATGCCCGCATACATGGAATCCGCAAACCATTGCGGTCCGTAGGTCTGGTTGAAGTTGTTTACTATCAGCACCGTCGGTGCCTGCTCTTCGGGGGCAAGGTACGCACTCAGCACCTCGCTTTTCTGGCTCCGTCCGCCCGCATTGGCAGCCACTACATAGAAATCATACCGCTTTCCCCGCTCCAAAGACAATGTAGCAGAAGTATTCTCCATCCGCTGTTCCGTCCAATCTCCGTCATCCACGCGCGTATATATATAATAATGTGTCGCCTTTGCGCTCGGCTCTAACGGATCAAAAGTATCTTTCCAAGAAAGAATAACACCCGATTCTGCATCCCCCCTCTCTGAGGGGGTAAGGGGGAGTCGGGGCGTTTTTGGAAGTTGTATATTAAGTTGTTTTACCGCTAACGGCTGTACCACCGTTTTCCGCCCGTCCTGCTCGTGCAGGTAGCGCAGCAGCCCTTTGTACACCGCCCGTGCGGCAATCTGCCGGAACTGCGGGTCTAACCCGTACCGCATATCCGCCATATTCTTGTGGCTCAGCAGCTCCACCAATACCGACGGCACTACGGGGTATCTTGATTCGCAGTAGTTGCCGTTCAGCAGTTGTCGCCGCGTCCATTCGGGGGCTACCGTCCGCTGCAGGTCTTCCACCACCTGCGTCTGTATATAGTCCGCCAAGTCGCGGTTCAGTTGCCGTGTAACGCCGTTGGCAAATGTCTTGCGCCCCTGCTCATCGTGGTCGGTGTATATAGCCAGCGTCCCCACGATAGTCGTGTCGTCCAAGGCATCATACCCGTCGGTATGCAGTGCCAGACATACGTCCACGGGTATGCCTAATCCCGGCTGACCGGGGTTCGCCTTGCTGCCGCCTGTCAGGTAGTTCACCCATAGCCCGCGGCTGCGCAGGTCTTCTATGTATTCGTTCCCGTTGTCCGACTGTTTCCATACCGTCTCCGGGTATCCGGCATCCTCTAACCAATATCGTGCCGCCTCCGCCCAACGGGGTAAGCCGCTGCGCCCTGTTTCTTCGCCTGCGTGGTCGTCTGTGAGACACCATACACTGTCTGCGCTCATCCGGAAATTAGCCCCGTTAAACGTGGCTCTCGGCTGCAGCACCGTAGCCCCGGCGTTCTCCAGCATCTCTGTGATAAGCCGCACATACTCTGTGGAGTACAGGTCTTCTACGGTGGTCCACATCGTCGCCCGCTGCCAGATCCAACAGCCCTTGTCTTGGTTGTAATAGGTGCCGTGGCTTGCCCAGAGGGCGATGTTCTTTCCGCTCAGTCCGTTCTTATAGATGTCGTCCGTGGGCGTATAGCCTGTTCTCGGGATGGCAGGCTTCGTATAGTCGGGGTATTTCTCTTTGCGTTTTTGCAATCGGGTGGGTATGAGTTCCGCCAGTTCGTACTTGTCGGAATAGATCTGTACTTTCCCTCTCCCGTTGCCTAATACCCAGCGGCTTACATCGTTTCGCATTCGTTTCAGTTCATCGGGCGTAAAGACAATACCTCCTAATGTGCCGTTGGTGCGTACCACCACCGAGTTGCCGTTCACCCGCAACTGTCTCACCCGCACGGGCGGAGCCCATACCGTGGCTGACCGTTGCAGCGTGGCGGAGTCCCCCGCTACGGGGAAGAAGAACCGGTTGTAGTACAGGTTCAGCGAGTCGCCCAGTTCCCGCATACCGATGGCATACGTCTCTGTGGCGGCAGCCAGCAGAATCAGTGTAAATAAAATATGTTGTAGATGTTTCTTCATATAGGGCTATTTCTCCTCCCATGTGCCGTTCTCTATCTTGCCCAGCAGGTTGATGGCACCGCCTACGGTCTGCACTTGCATGATCGTGGCATAGCGGCGTCCCGTAGGCTTGCCTTTCTTGTCTTTTTCCTCCACCAGTTGGCAGCGTTGCGCCCGATTGACGACAAACGAGATAATCTTGCCAAACGCCTCGCTGTGCCAGTAGCGGTCGTCGTTCTGCACGAAATACAGCACCAGCCGTCCGCTCTTGAGCATCACTTTTTCCACACCCAGTCGGCAGCATATCCAGCGCAGGCGCACCACGTTGAGCAACTCGTCCGCCTGCTCGGGCAGCGGTCCGAAGCGGTCTATCATCCGTTTCTTGAACTCGGTCAGTTGGTCTTCGTCGCGCAGTCCGTCCAATTCGCGGTAGAGCGCAATACGCTCCGAGATATTCTCCACATAGTCGTTGGGGAAACCGAGGGGCAGGTCGCTTTCCAACTGGCTGTCCTGTACCCACAGTTTCCTGTTGTCGCCTCCGCCGAGGAGCATTGTCGTGCTCTCGTCGGTCTCGTCGCCGCTCAGCAGTTCGTCTTTCAGTTCCTGTACCGCTTCGTTCAGAATACGCTGGTAGGTCTCGTATCCGAGGTCGGCAATGAATCCGCTCTGTTCCGCACCGAGCAGGTTGCCCGCCCCGCGTATATCCAGATCCTGCATGGCGAGGTTGAAACCTGCCCCCAACTCCGCAAAGGTCGATAGTGCGTCCAGGCGGCGGCGTGCGTCCTCGGTCAGCAGTTCGCGCGGCGGTGCCACCAGATAGCAGTAGGCTTTCTTGTTCGATCGCCCCACGCGTCCGCGCAACTGGTGCAGGTCTGCCAACCCGTAGTGCTGTGCCGAATAGATGATGATTGTGTTTACATTCGGTATATCCACCCCCGACTCGATAATCGTCGTTGAGAGCAGTATGTCGTAGTCGTAGTTGATAAAGTCCTCGAGCCGCTGCTCCATCTCCTCGGTTGGCATCTGCCCGTGTGCCACTACGATACGTGCCTCCGGGCACAGGGCGTGTACCTTGCGCTCTATGCGCTCCAGCATCTCGATGCGGTTGTTTACGATGAAGATCTGCCCGTTGCGCTGCATCTCGAGGTCTATCGCCTCTTTGATGATGTCCTCGTCGTCTGGCGTGATGAGTTCGGTCTGTACGGGATAGCGGTTCTGCGGCGGGGTGGTCATCACGCTCAGGTCGCGTGCACCGAGCAGCGAGAACTGCAAGGTACGCGGTATGGGCGTTGCCGTCAGCGTCAGCACGTCCACATTCGTCCGAAGGCTCTTCAGTTTGTCTTTCACCGCCACGCCGAATTTCTGCTCCTCGTCAATGATCAGCAGCCCGAGGTCGTGCCATTTCACGCTTTTGCCCACCAACTTGTGCGTACCGATCAGTATGTCTATCTTGCCCGCTTCCAGGTCTGCAAGCAGTTCGCGCACCTCCTTCGCCGACTTGCCGCGGCTCAGGTACTCGATCCGCACGGGGAAGTTCTTCATACGTTCCTTGAACGTGTTATAGTGCTGCAGTGCCAGTACCGTCGTCGGCACCAATACCGCCACCTGCTTGCCGTCGGTAGCCGCTTTGAAAGCCGCACGCATAGCCACCTCGGTCTTGCCGAAACCCACATCGCCGCATACAAGCCTGTCCATCGGCATCGGACTCTCCATGTCGCGCTTGATGTCGGCGGTGGCTTTCGCCTGGTCGGGCGTGTCCTCATAGAGGAACGAGGCCTCCAACTCGTGCTGCATATACCCGTCCGGCGTGTAGGCAAAGCCTTTCTGCTGCTTGCGGGTGGCGTATAGTTTGATCAGGTCGCGGGCGATATCCTTTACCTTGTCTTTCGTCCGCTCTTTGAGCCGTTCCCATGCGCCCGAACCCAACTTCGATATGGTCGGTTCCGACCCCTCGCGCCCTTTGTACTTCGAGATACGGTGCAGGTTGTGTATCGAGACAAACACGCAGTCCCCGTCGCGGAAAACCAACTTGATCATCTCCTGCGGTTTGCCGTTCACGGGTGTGGTAACCAGTCCGCCGAAGCGGGCTATACCGTGGTCGCTGTGCACCACATAGTCGCCTATCTGCAACTGGTTGATCTCCTTGAGGGTGATGATTGCCTTGCCGCGGCGGGCGTTCTCACTGGTGAGTGCCACGCGGTGGAAACGCTCGAAGATCTCGTGGTCGGTATAGCAGCATATCTTCAGCCCCTTGTCCACAAACCCCGCATGCAGGGTCTTGTCCACCGCTACAAAGCGTATCGGCTCGCCCTCCATGCTCTCGAAGATAGCCGCCAGACGGTCGGTCTGCTTCTTCTGGTCGGCAAGGATATAGAGTTTGTAGCCCTCATCCGCCTTGCTGCGCAGGTCGTCGGTCAGCAGGTCGAAGTTCTTGTTGAAAACGGGCTGCGGCAGCGTGTCAAACGCAATATGCGAGCAGTTGCCCCAATAACTCTTTTCGTTCAGTTCGATAGTGGAGGTCTCCGCCAGACGCTTTTTCAGCATCTCCGTCAGGTCGCTGTCTTTCAGTTCCGCGCTGCCTACCTGTCCGCCGAGTTTGTAAAACAGCAGCGAGAAATCGTTGCTCGCCCATATCGTGTCGTCGCCGATGTAGTCCGCAATCGTGTAGTCTTTCCCTTGTTCGTTCCCCGATGTCGCCCCGACGATGTCAACCTGCTGCACCTTGTCTTTCGACAACTGCGTCTCTATGTCAAACGTGCGTATCGAGTCTATCTCGTCGCCGAAAAAATCCAACCGGAACGGGTCGTCGTGCGAATAACTGTACACGTCCACAATCCCGCCGCGCACGGCATACTGTCCCGGTTCGTACACAAAATCCACCCGCGCGAAACCGAGTCCGGTCAGTTGCTCCCCCAGCCGGCTCACCTGTATCTCTTGTCCCGTTTTCAGATACATCGTGTTCTGCTCCAATGCTTGCGGTGCCGGCACGCTCTCCATAATCGCCTCGGGATACGTAACGATCATTGTGCATTGTGCATTGTGCATTGTGCATTGGCTCAATGTCTCCGTCCTTTGTATTGCCAGTGCCTCATCCACGCCCTGCCGCCTCCGCTTCGATACAGGAAAAAACAGCACCGTGCAGCAATTGTGCATTGTGCATTGTGCATTGTGCATTGTCTGCAGGTCGCTGTACATATACTGCGCCTCGTCCGCATTGTCCATCACCACCACCATCGGGCGGGCGGTTTTCTGCTGTATCGCATTCAGCAGCATACTTCTCGCCGAGGCGTATAGCCCGCTGAGCCACAGATGTCTTCCGTTGCTTTTGCCCAGTTCCTTGCTTGCAGCCTCCGCTTCGGGGTGCATAGCCGCCAGTTCCGCTAATTCCTCTATGTGCATACCTTTCTCCTTGCGGGTCAGAACGCCCAGCCGATATAGTAGTTGATGCCCCAGTTGGTATCGTCTCTGTAACCGAAACCGGGAATGTAATAGGGCAGGACACCCTCGTCTTTGGCTTTGCGGGTAAACAGCACCTTGAACCGCAGATACCACCCCATCTGGAAGCCTTCCCATACCTGCACCTGGCAGCCGGCTACCACCTCGCCCCAGCAATCGGCGTGAAACAGCCCTGTGTAGTCGGCACGCGTATCACCCCAGTAGCCGGCGTTCAGACTCACATCCGTCAGGTCGTACCCCTGCAGAGCCGTGCCCCACCGAAGCCCTACCAATAGTGCGTTGCGGTTCTCGGGGTGTTTCTTCAGTCCGTTGATATCCAATCCCAAGCGTGCAAAACCGCCCTGCCCATGGTGCCTGCCGCCTTCGGCTTCGGCATCCGCAAGGGCATAACCCAGTTCCAATGTGGGATACAGGCGACGGATAATGCGCCAGTTCATGGCTATCTCATAACTCTGCACCTGCGCTTTGCTGGTTGCCAATTCGATGATAGTGTTGCCCAAGTCGGCTTTCAGGCTCATACCCTGATAAACGGCACTATCGGCGTAGATACGCGTACCGTCTTTGTAGCGCGGCATATCCGTCTCTTCCGCCCATAGCCCCCCGCTCAACAGCAACAATGCCACCGAGAGAAAGAAGCCGATATGTAATGAACCATTGTGCATTACAAATTACAAATTACAAATTGTCAATTGTACATTCTCCTGCTCTTCGCTCTCCACCGTGCTGTTGAGTATTGCCACCGAGTCTATCGCATTGCCGCTATGCCACACGGTGTCGATGGTGTGATACACCATACAGCCGCAGGCTTGCGAGATGAAATGCCGCGTGTTGTCGTGGCGGACAAACAGCGTGTCCTCCGTGCCGTGCCACAGCAGCGCAAACGCCGTTACGCATGTATCCGCCCGCAGCGGCAACCGCAGTACGGACAGGTTTTTGCCATTGTTGTATAGCACGGAATCGTTCCCTACGCCCTGCACGCATATGCTGTCGAAAGCGGTCTGATCGGTGGTCGTACCCATACTGTCTGTCTGCAGCCAACGGACACTCACACCCATCGCCACATCGGTATCCTGCCGGCACACCGTATCCGGTCGGCAACCTGCCAATATGCACAAGCCGACCAGCCACACGGATATAAACAAATGATGTATTCTCATAAAGCCTGCAAAGTTACAAAAAAAAAACGACATACGCAAGAGACCAATGCACAAAGCACCGCCCGAAATACAGCCCGACGCGCAATTTTTTGCCCGCACAACCGGAAGACAGTACCGGTACCACCAGTACCACCTGATTTCTTAAATACACACCCGCCCGCGCACACGTGGGTATATAGTTTACAAAAACAGCCGGTACTGCCGGTACCGGTACCCATGCTCCCCCTGCCTCCGTTAATCCCCGTTAATCCTCCGTTAATGGCATTATCGGTCTTGGTGTGTCTCCGCCGAGGGCTTGGCAAGCCCGCATCCCCTACCCTCCGTCTCCGTTGGCAAGCCCGCCGTCTGAAGCGGCTGCCGTATTCGGCAGCCATTCAATTCCCCCATTAAAAACCGTTAACGCCCCATTAACCCCCGATCGTTATAGGATGCGCTTAGGATGCGCATACCATACACCCCTTTTCATCATTTTCAAATGATAAAAAGTCTAAAATCAACATCAGTTCAATATAATTTTTAGATATAAATTTATGGTTATTTTGTGGTAATACGGCATCGCCGTCCGTATCTATATAACCCCGATAATGCTGATTGGTGGTCAATTCAATGGCAATTCGTGTGTACTATCTGTAATGGTTACCATACGGTTATCTGTTGTTTAATAGTTGTTGTCAGTTGTTGACTTACAAAAATGATAGAATTATTGGGAATGTTTGACCAACAAAAGGGGGATTTTCGTTGTATCTTTGCAGTGTCTTTCGAAGGATAGTTAATGAGTAGGGAAGTTGAGAGTTTAGAGTTTGGAGAAGTCGGAAAGTGAAAAGTTTATAGTTTTTGCACGTACTGCTCTCCTCTAAAAAACTCTCCACTTCTTTCAACTATAAACTTTCAACTATAAACTACCCCTCCCGTACATCTTCCAGTACGTCACGGGCAGGACGGTGATGGTCAGCGGGAGGGTGAGGAGCGAGCCGAAGCATATCACCACGCCCATCGGCATCCAGAGGCTCGTATGGGCGATAATCATCGGCAGCACACCGAGGGCGGTGGTGGCGGTGGTCAGGAAGATAGGACGCATACGCCGCATACCTGCCTCGTAAGCCGCCTCGCGCACGCTGCAACCCTTGTGGCGCAAGTCCTCGGCGTACTCGTACATCATAATCGCATTGCGCACAATCACGCCTATCAGGCTCACTATACCCAGTACCGCCGTTATCGAGATGTCCAGTCCGAATACATACAGCCCCACAAACGCCCCGAATATACACAGCACGGCACTCGACAGCGTCAGCAACGCAAGCGAAATCTTCCCGAAGTGGTACAAGAGCAGCACGAACATCACCAGCAATGCTGCCACCACGCTCCACATAATAGGCGGCACCATCTCGCCGTTGATGGCACTCAGTCCGCCATACGAGATGCTCACGCCCTCGGGCAGGTCTTGCAGGTTGCCGTGTATCCACGCTTTCACTTTCTTCTCGGCGGCTACCTGACTGGTCGTACCCCGCAGGTCGCACCCCACGGTGATGGTCCTCACCGAGTTGCGCCGCTCAATAGACGCCCTGTGCCATGCGGGTGTGAGCGTCGCCACCTGGCGCAGCGGCACCCACACGGTGGGATAGGCGGTAGGTACCATCAGGTCTTGCAGTTCGTCAATCGTCATCTTGTCCGCCCCCGCCGTATAGAGCAGCACGGGTACGCCGTAGTCGCCCTCCCAGACGGTTGTCAGTTTTGTGCCGTTGGTCAGACTGCTCAGGTAGAGCGAGAGCGTGGTCTCGGTGATGCCCAAGCGTGTCGCCTCGTCTTCGCGCAGGGTGATACGCGTCTGCTCGGCGAATTGGTCGTAGTCCGAGTGCACCCATGTCAGTTCCGGTTGCTCCGACATATAGCGGCGCAGGCTGTCGGCATACGGTACGATGGCTTCCAAGTCGTCGCCCTTGAAGCGCACCTCGAGCGGGTTCTTTGCCGCCTGGTAGTCGAGTTGCTTGAACCGCACGTAGGCATTGGGGAAATAGTTCTCGTAGCGGGGCGTATATTCCTCGAGTATCGCCGCTGTGGCTTTGGTGGACGTGGTATTGACGATAAACTGCGCATAACTCGGTTTCGCCATCTGCGGCGTGTAGGTGGCGTGGAACCGCGGACTCGCCTGCCCCACAAACGAGGTGATAGAGGTGATACGCTTGTCCACGCGCATCATACGTGCCAGCGAGTCCGCCACCTGTGCCGTCTCCTCCACCGACGCCCCTTCGCGCAGGTGTATCTCTACGGCAAAGCACTCGCGCTCCGCCTTGGGAAGCAGTTGCAGGTTGAGTCGCGCCACCATCAGGTATCCGCCCGCGGCAAGGCACAGAACAAGCACGGTATATACCACCCACGGACGGCGGAAACAGGCGTCCAGCAGTTTCTGATAGCCGTTTTGCAGGGCGATAAAGAAGCGGTTCTGCCTGCGCTCGAACCAGCCCATCTCATCGGGTTTGCGGCGGCGGATATAGCGTGTAGCCATATAGGGTGTTACCCACGTGGCATAGAAGATACTGGCGGTGAGGGCAAAGAGGATTGCCCACGGGAAGAGTTGCACAAAGTCGCCCAGCGGACCCGTGATAATCTTGGTCATCGGGAAGAACATACCCGATATGGAGCAGGTGGCGAGTGCCATCGGCACAAAGAGTTGCTCGGTGCTGACTGCCGCCGAATACCAGCGGCTGTGCCCGCGGTCGAGCAGGTCGGTATAGCCGTCGATGACTATCACGGAGTCGTCCACAATCATACCCAGCACCACGATGAGGGCGGCAAGGGTTACGGTATTGAGTTCGATGCCCGTCAGGTACATCAGTCCGACGGCGATGGCGGTGCAGACCGGTACGCCCGTGCAGGCTACCAGTGCCGTACGGAGCGGGAAAAGCACCAGCATCACGGCTATCACCACGATGATGGACAGCACGATGTCGCGCATAAACGATTTGACGGAGTCGTCCACCACCTTCGGCTGGTCGGTAATACGGTGGAAATGGACATCGGGCGGCAGTTGCACCCGCGCACGCTCCAGTTCTTCCTCCACCTTGTTGCCGAATGCCACGATGTTGTTGCCCGGCACCATCTCCATATTCAGAATTAAGCACGAGCGGTCGGGCGAGATAGCGGTTGCCGCGTCGCCCGTGTAGAACTCCACAAACTTGTCGGGTTCGGGGTAACGGCGTTCTATGGCGGCGATGTCTTTGAGGCGGACAGTCGCCTCCGTGGCGGGGTCGAACCATACTATCTGTTCGGCTATTTCGCGCTCGCTCGTGTAGGGGATAGCCACCTGCAGCCCCGTACTGCCTTGCAGGCTGCCGCCCAGCGTGCGGAAGCCTTGCAGCATAAGCGACATCTGCAACGCTTTCTGGTCGATACCGTACGCCGAGAGGCGTGCCGCGTCGATGGTAACGGCTATCTCTTCGTGCTGCGCCCCGAGTATCTTCAGTTTGCCCATCTCGGGGATAGTCCGCAGTTGGGAGCAGAGTTGGCGGGCATACGACTCCAGTTCGCGCGGACTGCGCTCGTCGCTCTCCACGGCAAGCAGCATCGACGACGTGCTGCCGAAATCGTCCACCACCACTATCTGCAATACGCCCGCAGGCAGGCTCGTCTTCTTGAAGAGGTCGAGCCCCGCACGGATACTCGTCCATGCGTCCGCACTCGACTTCACGGAGTTGCGTATCGATACATAGACATAGACGATACCGTCCTCCGTGGTGGAGTAGGTGGTGGCTTTGTCCACCTCCACATAACTGTTGAGGAAATCCTCCAATGGGATGGTTACCTGCTCCTCCACCTCCTGCGCCGTGGCACCCGGATAGACGGCAGCCACCACGCCCTGGCGGATGGTGAACTGCGGAAACTCGTCCTTGTTCATCTTCGGCAGCGACCATATACCTACCGCCGTCAGCACCAGCACAACCAGAAACACCAGGTTATGGTTGCGCATCGCACCCTCTATGTGATTGCGTTTTTTCATTATTGTTAAGACCTCCCCCTGCCCCTCCTTCAGAGGAGGGGGATTGAAGTGAATTTTTATTGGTTAAAGTCCTTAAAGTCGTTAAGGTCGTTAAAGACCTTAATGCCCTACTTTGACTCCCCTCCTTTGAAGGAGGGGACGGGGGAGGTCCTTGCCCCGTTGTATAGTTTCTGGAAACCTTCTACGACTACTTGGTCGCCCTCGTGGAGACCGCGGGTGAAGACCACGCCGCCCGAGGCATACTGACCTATCTCCACTTTACGCCGTGTGGCGATACCGTTCTCCACCACCCAGACCGATGCCCCGCTTGTGAGCGTCTGCACACAGGCGGCAGGTACGAAATAGCCCGACACGCTCTGCGAGCGGAGCCTGACCTTGCTCACCATACCCGGCAGCAGTTGCTGCTTGTACTCGTCCGAGGGATTGGAGACAAACGCCGTAACGGTATAGGTGTGCGCTATCGTGTTGGCGAGCAGGTTCTTCTCCGTAACACAGACAGGTACTTCGGTCTTGCCGATAGCCTCCACCACCACGCTGCCGCTGTCGCCCACCTGAATGGACGTGATGTCGCCTTCCGCCACGTCAAACGTAACGTTGTAGCCCTCCATATCCAGCAGTGTTACCAGACCCAGTCCGGGGGAAACCACTTGTCCTGCTTTTGCACGACATTCGCCTATCACGCCGTCGTTGGGCGCACGCAGCACACAGTCGTTGAGCGACTTGCGCGACATAGCCGCCATAGAGCGTGCCTGTTCCAGTTGGCTGCTTAGTTCCACCATCTTCTGCTCCGTAACGCCGCCCTCCTGATAGACCTGTTTGGCGCGTTGGTAGCCGTCCTGCGCCTGTTTGAGGGTGGCGTTGGCTACCTGCAGGGCGTTCTTCGCCTGCGTGTCGTCCAAGCGCAGCAGTTCCTGCCCTGCTTTTACGTGGTCGCCTTTCTTGACATAGACAGCCGTCACCTGCCCTGCGGTCTGTACGCTCAACGGCACACTCGACGCCTCTTCTATCCTGCCCACATACGTGTGCGTGTTCACACGCGTCTGCTTGTCCATCGTCTGCACCTCCACCTTGACGGGCTGTACCTCATACTGCGGTTTCTTCTTGAGCGGCAACTTGTCGCACCCCGCAAGGCACAGCAAAGCGGCACAGAACATTATATTTACCAATTTCCTCATTCCTTAATTTACCAATTTACACATTTGCACATTTACAAATTGTTAATTGTGCTTTGCCACCATCAGTATGTTCTCGCCGACTATTTGTTTGTCGTTGCTGACACCTGTTCCGTTGTATTGGAGGATAAAATGAATCGTCTCGTCGTGCATCTCCGCCCCGCCTGATACCTCGATGTTGTAGGTCTCGTTGAGCGTTTTTTCTATAGGGCGGAGCAACTCCTCCTGCGTTACGGTATAGGTTACCGACAGGGTACGCTCAAAGGGTTGCAGGACGATTTCGTCGTCGTCAATCCTGCCTGTCGTGGTATAGACATCCCCTTTCAGGCTATTGAAAG
The DNA here is from genome assembly GCA_934716995.1 of uncultured Bacteroidales bacterium. Classification (GTDB taxonomy): domain Bacteria; phylum Bacteroidota; class Bacteroidia; order Bacteroidales; family Paludibacteraceae; genus Colicola. Next base: position 16,530 of record CAKUYO010000009.1, read on the forward strand.
TCAGCAGGATATTGTCGTCCTTAACCTGCTCTATCTGCAGAGAACCCATTTCGCCCGTCAGCACAATGGAAAGGGTGTCGTCGATGGTTACTTCCTGTTTGGCGATTTGGTAACTGTACCCGCCCATACGCGATTTTACAGGGTCGGAGCAACTCGCCATCAGGGCGATACAGCCTATCAAAAGGCAGAGTTGCAGATACTTGTTTGTCTTCATATTGTTTCTGTCATTATTCGTTAGTCATTCAGTATTCATTCGGGAACAACCCATTAATCACCCGATAATCACCCGATAATCACCCGATAATCACCCGATAATCACCCGTTAATCACCCGATATTATCAACGCAAAGTACTTACTTTGTACCTTCGGTGAGTAGGGAGTGTATATACCGGATATTATCCTCCAAGCGTCTCTGTTGTACCTTTTCGCGGTCTTGCTCCTGTTCGGGGAGTAGGTTCCCGATGGCAGGCATTACGAGTACTGCCATAATGTTGAGCGAACAGATGGTGAGTATCAGCCGCTCGGCATTGGCGGGGGCGATATTCCCCGCTTCCGCCTCTCTGTCCAAAGCGCATTGAAGGCGTGTGAGGTATTCGCCGTACTGCTTATGGGCTATATCGCGGAGCGATTCGGGCATCTGACCTGTTTCGTTGACCAGCAGACGTGCCAACATGGCGTTTTGCGCCATCATATTGAAGTTCTGCGTGATGAGCAGGTTGATATTTTCCATAAAGTGGCTGTTCTCCGTGCCTTCGGGGGGCAGCACGGACTGAATGAACTGCTCAATCTTGCGTTGCAGCACCTCGCAGAAGAGGTTCTCCTTGTTCTGAAAATGGTAGTAGAGCAGCACGTGGGTTACGCCCACCCGTTTGGCTATCCTGCAGATATTCGCCCCCTCATAGCCGTTGCGGGCAAACTCCTCCTCCGCGGCCTGCAGTATCTCTTCTTTTTTGTTCTTCATCGGGTTGTTAAAATGAAATCGGGTGCAAAAGTACGACAAAATTCTGATACTGCCAAGGATTTACTTACAAAAATGTAAGGTTTGTATGGTTTTGCTGTATGGACACAACAAAAACGGGCTGCCTGATACATTCAGACAGCCCGTTGTGAACAGGTGTTTGACAGGTTAGCGGAGTACGTTGCCCGCTACCGAATAGCAGGTATCCTGGTGGAGAATCACCACCTGTCCGTTCTCGATGCGCTTGCAGGTCTTTTGCCCGTTTGCAGCGGTGTTACCGATAGCCAGAGGGCGTTTGCCGTTGACAGCGGCAGCCCCGAAACCGCCACGGCCATTGGCTGCGCGGACGGTCATGCCCTCTTCGAGGACAGCCGGCAGTTCGGTGGCGAATGCAGCCTCGCCGTTTTTCTCAATCATAAAGAGCGTTGCCGAGGTGCTCTCCCATACGACAGCCCCGTCTTGGAGGGTATAGTAGAGCGATTCCTGGGCTGCTTCGGAGGCGGGATTCCAGTCTCCGAAGAATGATGTGTAGGCATACTTGGCAGCCTCGTCAGCGGAGAGAACGGTTTCCAACTGCTTGGTGTCGTCTTTGTAGGTAAAGGTGATGAGGTTGCTTGCGGGGTTGATGACTTTGCCCTCGGTATCGGTGGTGTTGTATTCGCCGAAAAGGGCGGGCAGGACATTCATTCCCTGTAGCGTCCAGCGGGCGATTTTGCCTTCGTCGATAAAACCGAACCCGCCTTTGCTATAATCGGCAACGGTATTGAGGAAGACGCATTGCGGGGCGTTGTTCCATGCGCGGCCGAACGATACCACCGGACATTCCGACTGAATACGGCAGCGGTTGAAGACATAGCCCTTGTCGTTTTGGTCGGCGTTGCTGGCGGTGATGACATCACTCCCGCCGCCCGTACTGCTGCGTTTCTCGCAGTAGAGCAGCACATTCTCAAAAAAGACGCTTCCGTCGCCGCAGATATAGTCCACGGTACCATGTATCTCGCCGTCCTCGAAATAGCGTACGGCACCTATCTTGTTGGAATAGTAGGTATCCTGGTAGGAGAGCAGGCGCACGTTCTTGCATATCGTGTGCGTGCCTTTGTCCCAGAGAGCGACCGCACGCCCGTTATTGTTTTTGTAATAATCCAGAGCGTTCTGCAGGGTGAGGTCCTGCAGGTAGATGTTGTTGCCCGTCAGCAGGAGTGTGGCGGTGTTGTTGATCGATTCGTTGACGGCATCGGGGGCGTTTTTGATGATCACACCCTCCATGGATTGCCCGATGAGGCTCACGTTGCTTGCCGAGACCTGTGTGAGGACGGTCTCGCCGAGGTCGTACACGCCGTTGGGGAGGAAGACGCGGTCGCCGTCCTGCAGTTGCATCAGCGTCAGCAGCAGTGAAGCCGCATCGCCTGCGGGGACGATATACATCCCGCTTGCGTCTTTCAGCACCTCATTCGCCACGTTGTACACCGCTATGCTGTGGAGATAAGCCTGCCCGCCGAAGGTCAGTACCAGCGTGTCCGCCGCACCGTTGTAGAAGAACGTGGTAGTCGTGCCGTCCGATTCGGCTTTTGCCGCGAAAGCAGCGACATCCGCTTTGCCCTGTTTGCTTGTTACCGTAACATCCGCCTCCGCCGAGTACTGGCAGTTGGCTACCTGTATGTAGGCTTTGCCCGCTACGGCGATCTCAACCGTGCCGCCGGCAGCGATGTGCCAGCCGTGGTTGTTGTAGTACTTGCCGCCCGTGATGGTGATGCACTCGTGGTCTTCCTGATACCACGATGCTTTGGTCAGATCATATACATAGTGTGTACCTACGGCGGCTTGCTCTATTTCCGTTACCAGCGCATATACTTTCATATCCGTCTCGATAGCCGTGCCGTCCGCCACTTTGATACCGAGGTTGGTCGTCCAGCCGCGGAAAGCGAAGCCTTCGGCTATGGTCAGATCGCTGAGGCTGTATTTGGGTGCAAACGCCGTGCCGTGCAGCACTTCCTCTTTGCCGAGACGGGTGCCGTTCTGGTCGAAATAGACCACGGTATGGCTCTCCACATAGTCGCACGCCTCCACTTTGATATACGGGCAGTACTGACCGCAATAGACGATGAGCGAATCGGCTTCTTCCACGTTGTATGTCCAGGTGGCGGTGCCGCCGTTGTGGTAGCAGCCGACCGACTTGGTGTCGATGGTGGCAAGCAGGGTCTTGCTGTTGCCCGAGGTTACGGTGGCATTCTGGTTGGCGTACTGGCAGCCGCCTATGGTCAGGCGTACGGGACCGTCCACCTTAAAACCGATGGTATAGTCCACCCAGCCGTGCTGCGCCCCGTTGTAACTTGCACCGCTGCCTTGTACACCGGCGGGGAGAACAGGATTTTCTTGGGTGAGGTCTATCTCAAAATCCGTGAACGTGCGCGGCTTCACTTCTACATTGCCATAGATGGTAAACTCCGTCATATAGGCGTTCTGCACGGCGTTGAGATTGAACCAGCGCAGTTGCACGTTCTCACGGTTGACCTCGACGGTGGTCTTAATACCTGCCTGCGTGCAGAAAGCCGTACTCAGCGTATCCCATTGCGTTGCATCTGGCGATTTGCACAGCAATCCCCAACCGCGGCTGCTGCCCGTGGCGGCATGTACAAACTCCACCCGCGTTACGCTTTTGAGAACGGAGGTCTCGATATACGGGGTGGCCGTCTTGGCAGCCATAGCGTAGCCTGCCGTGATGACCTCGGTATTGGAGAACTGACCTTTTACGCCTGTCGGGTTGATCTCCACTTCGGCAAACGTGATATCCAACTGCTCTTTGCTGGCTTGGGTGGTTACGGTCTTGGTCGTCGGGGTGGTGCTGCTTTTCACAGTCTCCCAGTCCTGGAAATCGGTAGTGTAGAGCCGCTTTTCCGCTACATTCTGCGCTTGCAGTGTCATTGCCGCTGCTAATGCCATACATAGTGTTGAAAATGTTTTCATTGAAATAGTAATTGGTTAAAAAATATGCTGCAAAGATATATCTTTTTCTTGAAATGGCAGCACCTTATAGTATATCATACACAAAATATCCACAACTTTCTGAAAAAAATACACACACGGAAAACCACTGTGAGACTGATTACCCCGATTAGGCTGACAGGGCTGGTACGGGCAAAAGACTTTGTTGCCGAAAATTTGCATATATGCCGAAAAAAGTGTACTTTTGCGGTGGCTTTTGCTTGAATAGGATTGTTTTCTTGGAAAATCGGACTATCCGGCAATGCCGTTTTAATCCGCCGCAACAGTCTCGAGGGCAGGTGTGGCGGGAGGTAATGACACGAAATCATTATGAAAAAGAAACCATATTTAGACAACCAAGGCAAGGCACTGCCTTATCCATGGTTAATCAACACAATGTTGTGTTTGGTGGGCGGAAGCCAGATGATGCGTTTGCGGTTTTGGAGCAGGCATCCGCGCCACGCTGCTGAGAAGACATTGCGCGATATCCTGAATATCTCGCGCGACACGGTATATGGCAAGGAACATCATTTCGATGTGATTCTGTCCGCCACCAACGCCGACGACCTCTTCCGCCTCTATCGGCAGTATGTTCCCGTAAACAACAGTTTTGAAACATTGCGTCCCTATGTGGAGCGCCACAAGCACGGAGAGGAAAACGTGCTTTTCCCGGGCAAACCGGATATGTACGCCACCACTTCGGGTACCACCAGCGAACCCAAATGGATTCCGATGACGCACAAGTACCTGAAGGATGTGTACGGCAAGATGTCGCATATCTGGACATGGAACTTTGTCAAGCATCGCAACCGTATCTTTGCGGGGCATATCTTCCCCATCGTGGGCAAGGAGGTGGAGGGCTATGCGCCCGACGGTACGCTGTTCGGCTCGGTGAGCGGTGTGCTGGTGCGCGACATACCGTCTATCATCAAGAAGCACTATACCGCCCCTGCCTCGGTGATGTCCATCGCCGACTATTCCGCCCGCAACTATACACTCATGCGCCTGGCGATGCAGCACCGTGATGTAACGCTCTGGTCAACTGCCAACCCGTCCACTATTCTCGAATTGATGCGTACCGTGGACGAGCACGCCGAGGAACTGATAGAGGACATCGAACGCGGGTCGCTGAGTTACGACTTCGACATCTCGTCCCATATCCGCGAGGAGTTGCAGCCCTATATGTCGCCCAAGCCCGAGCGTGCAGGGGAACTGCGTCAGATCCTGCGCGAGAAAGGCAAACTGCTGCCAAAGGACTACTGGCCGTGGTTGCAGTATCTCAGTACGTGGAAGTGCGGCAATACGAAGATCTATATGGACAAGTATATGGACGCTTTCGACTGGGACAAGACCTACTATCAGGAGTTGGGCTATATCGCCACCGAGTGCCGCTTCGGCTTTGCGCTTGACGACACCAACGAGTCGGTCCTGTTCCCGCAGTTCCACTACTACGAGTTTGTGGAGGAAAGCGAACTCGATACGCCGAACAAGCACTTCCTGCAAATCGACGAGTTGGAGCAGGGCAAACGCTATTGCGCATACGTTACCACCTATTCGGGGCTTTTCCGTTATAACATGAACGACCTCGTCGAAGTGGGCGGCAAATACTACAATACGCCTACCGTCCACATGGTGTCGAAAGTGAACGGTATCGTCTCGATGACAGGCGAAAAACTCTACGAACCGCAGTTTATCCAGGCGGTACACGAAGCCGAGGAGGAGACGGGTATCAAGACCAAGTTCTTTGTCGGTTTTGCCGATGTCAAAGAGTCGCTCTACCACTTCTATTACGAGTTCGAGGACGAGCGTATAGGGCAGAAAGAGGCGGACGAGTTCACCAAAGTGGTGGACAAGCATCTCCAAGCCATCAATATAGAATACGAGTCCAAACGGGCTTCGTTCCGCTTGCACGACCCGCAGGCGCATATACTCCTTAATAACGCGTATGCGCGGTTTAAGGCGGCTTGCCTGCGCGACGGATTCCGCGACGGGCAGTTTAAGTTCAACCTGCTGATGCAGGACGAGAAACGCCGCAACAAGTTCAGCCTTATCGAGCGTATCGAGACGGGGATGGAGCGTGTGGCTTCGTCCATCATCGAGCAGGCTAACGTGATCGACGACCGTATGGAGCAACGCCGTATCGAACGCGAGAAACGTGCCGTAGCACGCGAGAACCGCCGCATGGAACGGCGCACCAAACGACAAGCAAAACATAAACAATAACAACTATGGCTCCGCTGACCCCGGATGTACTCACTGCCGACATCGAGGCAGTTGTCCTTGATCTGGACGGCACTATCTACAACAAACGCCGTCTCCCTGCGTATCTCATCCTCCGCAATATATTGTGGCTGCCCTTTCTCTCCGCCGAGCAGAAAACCCGCAAAGCGATGCGCGGGATGTATCTCGGTTCCAAAGAGGCTTTCTATACCGAGTTTTTCCGCCGTATGGCGCAGGGGCGGTCGTTTACGTCCGCAATGGCGCGTTGGTGGTATTTCCATAAGTATATGCCCTCTATGGTGCATGCTTTGGAGTGCCATTTCCGCCCGCAGTCTTGGTTCGGAGGCTTCCTGATGGAGTGCCGCAAACGCCATCTGCGCGTGGTGGTCTATTCCGATTACGGGTGGGTGGAACGTAAGTTGTACGCCCTTGGATTGCACGCCGATATGTTCGAGTTTGTAGTCTCCGCCCCCTCACTGGGCGGACTCAAGCCCGCCAAAGAGTGTGCGGAGAAAGTGTGCCAAAGCCTGAATATCCCGCCCGAACGGTGCCTTTTCGTCGGCGACCGCGATGACACCGACGGAGCCTCCGCCCGCGCCATCGGTGCCCGCTTCTGCCAAGTAGAGTAATGCACAATGCACAATGCACAATGCGTAATGCACAATGCATAATGGGTGTTGCTGAAATGTTAATAATTGTGCATTGCGCATTATGCATTGTGCATTGAAAAAGTAAGGTGGATGCGCATAGGATACGCTTATGATAGGCGGTGTATGCTATGTATATTAATTGTTAATTTTTAATTGTTAATTCAAAGAAATATGAATAAACGTTACGCGGAATTGGAGGTTGAACCGGGCGTTTATATCCCTAATGTGGGTATCGATTACCCCGAAGACGATCCGTATGCACGCCTGTACAAACCGGTCTATGACCGCAATGTGGTGGTGGACGAGAACTACCCGTACCTCAACGACAGCAAGAAATTCCGTTTCCTCAACTGGTCGATGTGGGGACTGCTGCTCAAAGTCGGGCTCGGTATCAAACTGCGGGTGCAGATGGGGTTGCGTATCAAAGGGCGTGAGAACTTGCGCAAGTACAAAGATGTCCTTGCCGGCGGGGCGATCACCATTGCCAACCACTGCTATCGTCTCGACTGTCCCTGCGTACTGATTGCCGTTCATGCCAAACATACCACGCGTATCCCGATGTTTGCGCCCAATTTCTCCACCAAGGACAATTTCTTCCTCAATGTAGTCGGCGGTGTTCCTATTCCCCCGCAGGAAGCGGGTATCGCTGCTTTGAAAAAGTTCAATGCCGCTTTTGATGAGTTCCACCGCCGCGGCTATTGGTTCCATATCTTTCCCGAGGCGGCACGCTGGGACTTCTACAAGCCGCTGCGGCCGTTCCAGAAGGGTGCTTTCTCTATGTCCTACAAGTACGATATGCCCCTTTTGCCGTGTGTCATCACCTATCGTGAGCGCACGGGTATCTACCGCCTTTTCGGCAAAAAAGAACTCCCCCTGTTGCAAGTGGAGATCGGCGAACCCATCCTTCCCGACCGCAACAACCCGCGCGGTGCGGAGGTGGAGCGTCTGCGCACCCTTGCCCGCCACACTATGGAGCGTATGGCAGGCATCACCCGTAACAGTTGGGCAGTCAGCCCGGAGAAAGAGTAGGAGTTTCTAATATCAATTTACAAATTTTCTAATTTACAAATTTACAAATTGTGAACCGTCTCCTCCCCTATCTCGCCGTCCTTCTGTCCATGCTTATCTGGTCGGCATCTGGTATTGCTATCAAGGAAGCCCTTGTAGCGCTGTCCCCTATGACAATGATTGTCATTCGTTTTACGCTGGCGGTGCTGCTGATGCTTCTGGTCGGTCTCTGTGCCCGCAAGAGTGAGATGTTCCGCTTGCAGCGGGTGGATAAGCGGGACTTGCCGCTCTTTGTCTTGGGAGGTATTTTCCAGCCGTTTCTCTACTATATTCTGGAGACGTTCAGTTACGCTGCCCTCTCTTCGCCCACTATCGCCGAAGCGCTGCTCTCTACCAGTCCTGTCTTGGCGCCTTTCTTTGCCGCCGTTATTCTGCGTGAGCGCGTTACGCGGTACAATATCGTGGGTATTGTTGTCTCCACCGTCGGTATGCTTTTGCTGGTGCTTGTGGGCGCGTCCGATTTCAGTATAGGCAATCCGTGGGGTATCGCCTTTGCCTTTGCGGCGGTCTCGACTGCGGTACTCTATACCATTGTTCTCCGCCGTATCCCGTCCAAATACAATCCTCTGACGGTTGTTTTCTATGTCCAACTGTCCGCTCTCGTCCTGTTCTATCCCCTTTGCGGTTTCACCGACGGTCTGAGCGGCTTTGCGCACCTTGCAGAGGTGGCTCCTGACCAACTATGGCGTTCCTTGGCGGCAGTCGGTTATCTGGCACTCGGGGCGTCCGTCATTGCGTTTATCTGTTTCTGCTATACCGTCCGTGTCATCGGTGTTACCCGCACCAATGCTTTCAACAACGTCCGTCCTGCCTTCACGGCTGTCTGGATGCTCCTTTTCTTCGGCGAGCAACTCCCTTGGGCGAAATGGATCGGTATCCTCCTCATCATCCTCGGTCTCTTCATCTGCCAGAGACCTATTCCTAAATCAAAGTCATAATGCTATGACTGTCGCCGATTTTGAGCAGATTTTTATGGAGTACTACCCGCGTTTGGCGACATTCGCAGGTAGGTTTGTTTCCGATGAAACGGCAGAGGACATAGTGCAAGAGTGTTTCTTGAAGATATGGGAAAACCCGCATATCGAACAGCGGAATATAGCATCGTTGCTTTTTACAATGGTGCGCAATGCTTGTCTCAACGAACTCAAGCATCGTACCATTGCAGGCACGGACTCCTTGGATAGCCTGATAGCCGTGGAGGGATCGGAGCAACTCTACTGGCAGGATATGGCACCTGATGCAGATATGCAACTGATTGGCAAAGAGTTGGAACTGCAGATCAACAAGGCATTATCCCACGTGAGCGACAGGTCGCGCGAGATATTTTTACTCTCTCGTAACGAGGGACTCAAGCCCAAAGAGATTGCAGAACGCTACGGCATTACTCGCCAGGCTGCCGAGAAACACATTAATGCCGCATTGGATGCACTGAAGAAATATCTGCCGAAAGACCTGCTTTGGGTTGCATTTTTATATGTCTGCTTGTTATATAGATAGAAATACCGATATGGAAACAGAATACTATCACCAAATTGCCAGAAAGTATTTTCGTGGTACGGCACTTCCGGCAGAGGAAATACAACTCAATGACTGGTTGCTGGTGTCCGAAGAAAATCGGCAATTGTTTGCTTCGTGGCAGGCGGAATGGCATCGGCAAGCCCGAACAGAGGTGTCGCAAAAGACCTCCGCTGCTTTTGCCGAAATGCAACGCAAAGTGTCATCGCCCCGTTTGGACAACACTCCCCAATTCAGCCGCCGTATTTGGTATTCCATTGCCGCTGTGGCATTGTTGGTCGTAGGCGTGGCGTTGTGGCTTATGCGCCCTGCCGAAGCAGAAAAACCGTTGTATGCGTCAGGTGAAAAAACAAATTCTGCATTGACAGATCATAGTGATACCTCCCGAATGATTTGTACCGAGGAAAAACAGGATATATGTACACCCAAAGGACAAATGCAAGCCGTTTCTTTACCTGACGGTTCTGTCGTTATGATGAGCGAAGAGACCTCTGTCGAGTATGATTTTCGCGGTACGCAGCGTCAAGTACTTTTTGCAGGAAAAGCAGAGTTTGAGGTGGCAAAAGATGCTGCACGTCCGTTTGTTGTCAGGGTGGATGAGTATAGTGTTACCGTTCTCGGAACGCATTTTACCCTGTCTGCCCGACCGGGTGAATGGCTTTATACCATTTCATTGCAGGAGGGAGCGGTCAAACTCGGTTATAAAACCGATACCATACAAATGTTGCCCGGCGAGACGGTACGGTTCTATCCTAAAACGGAGAAATTTATGTATGATATCAATGGTATGTTAGGCGGTATCTTGAAGAATTTGGAACCGGTATATCATATACGTTTTGTTCTCTGGGACACGGATTTGGAGAATGAACCGGTTGCTTTCACGGTGGAAACCGGTACTACGGTAGATGAGATATTGGATGCTCTCTGTACATTGCTGCCTATTGATATTCAGCAGAATGGCAATACCTATTTTGTATCGCATAAATGAAACGCCGTTGGTTCATACTGCTTGTATGGCTTGCTTTTGTGGAGGCGGATGCTGCAGTCTTTGAGCAGAAATATACGCAAGTCCCGCTGTATGAGGTGTTGCAGGACATCGAACAGACATTTGGCGTGGCATTTATGTACAAGCCTGCAGATATAGCGGCAGCCCCTTGTGTGAGCGGCGTGTTTCATAGCAACGACTGCCTACCGCTTTTGCAGAAGATTCTCCCGCCCGCTATGGAATGTGTACGCAAGAAATCTATTCTTGTATTGGTCAAAAAGGCAGAATCTCAAGCGGAACAACAACAAACGTTTCTCCTTCATACAACTGTACCTGATATTTCCCTACAGACGGATACGCTGCCACCGGCACAGACAGCGGTGATAATTCCGATGGAATATCTGCGTCCTAATGCTCCTGTCTGTGTGCATATCGCTCCGCGGCAAATTGAGTTGTGCTTGCCTGAACCGCAGTTCCACTCCCAAGAACCGCCAACGCTGAAATCTCTCGGACACGCCTTTGTACCATCTGTTTCCGTAGGGTATGGCTCGTGTTTTCATTTCAAAGCCGACCTGTTGTATCGTCTTCGTTTCCATAGCACTTTTGCATTCAGTATGGGTCTTAATGCCGCCTGCTTGCTGTCTGCCGCCGATGCCTATGAGATAGGACTTGGGCTGCCCGTCAATGTCCATTATATCCGTTCTTTTCGTTCAACAATACCTCATTTGGCGGGTTGGCAGGCTTCTGTTGGCTTTATGCCCTATTTCCCCGTGGCATATTTTGGTGGTACTATCACTACAATTGATGTTGATTTGGTTCCCTCTGTCGGTTTGGATCTGCTTTTCGATAATACCAAAGTACTCGGTCTCTATGGGCAGTGTTCTGCGTTGAATGCCGTGCCTTGGTCGGTCGGAATCCGCTTTGCCTACATCATTGGAGATAAATAATCTGAAAAAATACATATATTGAGGTTGCATTTCGGCGCAGACAATTGTTTTAAGTGTGCAGGGCAAGAGAAAAGCCCCAATGAATACACTCACTAAAAACAATCTGTAGAAATGAAAGTACTGTTTGTAATTGATGATTATGCCACTTCCAACAACGGAACGAGCATCAGTGGGCAACGTTTTGTCAGCGAACTGCGCCGTCAGGGACACGAAGTGCGTGTGATGTCCACCATAGGAGACGGCTGTGCCAAAGTAGATTATGTGTTGCAGGAACGCCATATTTATCCGTTTGACAATCTGATACACAGTTATGGTTTCCACTTTGCAAAAACAGACAAAACCATTATGCGCAAGGCAATCGGTTGGTGCGATGTGGTGCATTTTATGATGCCTTTCGGTATCACGTATTTCGGCAAACAGATAGCAGACGAACTCGGCAAGCCGGCAACAGCGGCATTTCATATCCAACCCGAGAATGTCCTTTCGGGGGCTAATCTCGGCAAAGTGCAATGGTTGGTAAACCTCACCTACCGCCTCTGGTGGAAATATATCTATTCACGGTTTGAGCATATTCATTGCCCCTCTGAATTTATGCGCGACACGATGAGGGTGCACGGCTACACAGGCGACATTCGAGCCATCAGCAACGGCATTGCAAGTGATTTTACCTATCATAAGACCGCCCGTACTACTTTCCCGCAAGATGCTATTGTCATCACTATGATTGGGCGTCTTGCCCACGAGAAACGACAAGACCTTATCATCGAGGCGGCAAAGCGCAGCAAGTATGCCGACCGTATCCAATTGGTCTTTGCCGGCAACGGACCGCTCAAGGAAGACTATATCCGCCAATCCAAAGGGCTGGCACACCCTGTCATATTCGGTTACTATACCAAAGAGCAGTTGCTGAATGTACTCGGACAAACCGACCTCTATGTCCATGCGTCGGATATGGAGTCGGAAGCCATCGCATGTATTGAAGCCTTTGCAACCGGTTTGGTACCTGTCATCTCGGACAGTAAAGACTCTGCTACCAAGCAGTTTGCATTGGACAACCGCAGTCTGTTTGAAGCAGGCAATGCAGATAGTCTGACGCAACGTATTGATTATTGGCTGGACCACCCTGCCGAGAAAGCCGCTATGGAGCAAGCCTATGCCCGCCACGCCGAGAACTACCATTTAGATGTGTGTGTATTGCGTTTCTCGCATATGCTGCAAACGGCAATTGACAACTATTTTACAGAGGATGTTGTTCCTGTGGCAGTCCCGTCTATAGAAACAAAATCAGTATGTATATAATTCATACGATTAGGCGGTTTGTGCCAGTATAGTATATAGGCGTTAAAGTCTTTTACCCGTTTGTTTAACTAACTAACTATTTCATAAGCAACAGATTATATAAAAAAAGAGACTGCCTAACTATATTTGTTAGGCAGTCTCTTTAGCAGTATATAGTATTGTTTCTTTCTTTTATTGGAAGTTGGCGCGGTTGTCTTTTACCTCTGCTTTGTCTTCTATCAGCGAGATGGCTTGATAAGGCAGACTGTAGGCATAGCGGGAAACAAGCATTGTTTTCTCCTGCTCCACATTCAGTTCGCCTTCCGCAGTGGTCTTGGTGCCGGTTTTGATAACATAGACACCCATATTGCCCTGCAGCGGTTCGCTCAGTGTATTATCGTTCATAGCCAAAGCCGCACCGATGATAGCGGGTTCAGCACCGGCATTGCCGAAACGATAGTCCGCAAGCGACACTTTCTCTGCAGTTTGGACAGATGTACCGGTGATAGCAGCGGCAGCGTCCAGCGACTCCACACCTGTGAGTTTGTCAGCAATATATTTTGCCTTGGCGTTGTTGGTCGCCTCGTAGGTCAGTTCGGCACGTACAGCGTCCAGCGGGCGGTACTCTTTGTCGTTCACCTCGGTCAGGACAGCCACTACGAACTTGTCGCCGCACTCGAACACATCGCTCACTTGTCCCTCCTTCGCCTCGAAAGCCCAACGTACGATAGGGCGGCTCGATTTCAGTTCGCCCACTTTCTCGGTAGTAGCCTGCAGGTTGTATTGCGGGGTAAGGCTCATTCCTTCTTCATTGGCTGCTTTGCGGAAAGCCTCTTCGTTTGCCGAGTTGGCAGCAATGAACTGCTTTACGCGGTTGTAGATGACAGAGTATGTCTTGCTCGACGGAGTAACCTCGCGCGAGAGAATAGCCAACTTCACCTTGGGAGTAGCGGGACTCATATCCATAATCTCAAAGGTCTGCTCGCCCATACCCTGTTTAACGGTGAAGCGACCGCCCTTCTTGCCTGCGAACGCCTGTTCTGCAATGTTCTTCGGCAGGTCGGTGGCGGTGAACCAACCGAGTTCCTGATCCTCCTGTCCCTCGCCTGCAATGGCTTTCAGTTCTACGGAGTCAGCCACCGAGTAACCGCTTTTCATAATACGTGCCATCGAATAGGTGTTGTTCTCGAAGAGGATATCGGTCGTGTTGCCGGTTTTTGCATTTGCACCGAAAGCGAACTCCTTATATTGGGCAGGTACGGTTTCTGCCGAGTAGTCGCGTCCGTCATAAGGAATGTCGGAGTTGGTGTTTACCACGAGGGTGATGTCATCTGCGGTACGGAACTCGTCCTGCAAACGCTCCATCATATCCTTTGCGTCGGTCATATCCTGTTCCGACGGCTCAATGGGGAAGGTTACATACGCAATAGCGCGGTTGGGCGTTTGTTTGTAGAGAGCCTTGTGCTGTTTGTAGAGTTTCTTCAGGTCGCTCTCGCTCACCGATACCAGGCTGTCTGCTACGGTGAAATACGGTTGCATTACATACTCTACGCTTACGCTGTTTTGGCGTGCTTCGAAAGCATATTTTGCATCCAGCGAGTTAGCCTTGACCAGACTTTGTACGAGGTTGGTATATTTCTCCTGCATATAGGTCAGGCGCACGGCGTTCTCCCAATACATCCAGTACGATTTCGCCTGTTTGAGGTTAGCCGCCTGATCGGGGTCGTCCACGTCCTGCTCAATCGAATTGAGGAACTGTACCAATGCGGCACGGTTGAACTGACCGTTCTGGTCGTAGAATGCACGGCGGCTGCGGATCAGTTGGTGAGGGTTCTCACCGATGCAGAGTTGGCTCAACTCGTCGGCGGTGATGTCCATACCGATCTTCTCTGCCTGTGCTTTCAAGGTGTAGTCCATCAGCATCATCTGCCAAACCTGGTTACGGATCTGAGTGGTCATCTCCTCGTCGAAATCGGTACGACCGGTCTCTATTTTGTACACGTCCGTCAGTTGGTCTTTGGCTGCCTCATACTCGGTGTAGTGGATGTCCTGCCCCTCGATGGTAGCCACGTTTTCGCGGCTGCGATTGAAGAACGAACTGCCCGAATTGAGGAAATCGCCCATAATAAATGCTAACATAGCGAGACCCACAATCGTAATGAGTAGCGCGCCATGGTTACGAATCTTTTGTAAACTTGCCATAATATCTGTTGTGTTTTTATATTTCCGAAATATCCACTATGCATTGACACGTTGCAAAGCAGCGTGCAAAATTACAAACATTTTTTGAATTACCAAAATTTTATATCCTTTTCTTTACCAAAAGATGAAAGAGGGGGAGACAAAATGAATAATATGCAGGACTGGAAATGCATAAAGTGTATAAAAAGCGCATAAAAACCCGCATATCCTCTATTTCTTTCTACGTCCTTTCTACGTCTTTTCTACGTAATTGGTATTATGAGGTATATTTATGTATATGCAAAAGTAGGCAGTGGTAGGGCGATATATCCGGGAACAGACGCTGACTGATCGTTCTTTGTGATAATTTTTGTACAAAAAGTTGCACGGACGAATTATTTGTCGTACTTTTGCACCGCTTTTATGCGGACATTCCTGTCTGCCGTTTCGGGGCTATTTGGTTTTGACAGCAGGTAGAATGGGTATGTAAGCACGCCGAGCACTGCAGAGACGCTCGTAAATATCGTCTGCAAAGTATAACTGGCAACAATACTGTAGCTCTCGCTGCCTAACCGAAGTATAGTAGGTTACTTTATTCGGGCACAAGGTGCCTGAACGGGACATCGCTCCAAGCCTGGTCTGTAGGCTGATAGGGTATAGCGGTGCGGAAATATACAGAATAGTCTTTGCGGGCTGCGACGCAAGGGCGAAACTCAAAGCAGATAAGCCTGCGGTTGGTGGCTTGGGTCTTGCCGCAGGACGAAAACGAAGGCCAAGATAAGCGTGTAGAAAGCATATACGTTCCTTGTTTGGACACGGGTTCGAATCCCGTTAGCTCCACATAGAAAAGGCTGCCCGACATCGTGCCGGGCAGCCTTTTCTATTCTTTTTCTTCTATTTAACGTGAGTTCGATATAAAACTCCTTTGCCGCACAGCGGCAAGAAATCTAAGTAAATCGTTGTATTTACATCCATAAATTGCCATAAATCTTATTCGCCTACGGCGGAATAGTAAGACAATTTGTTTATATCGAACTGACGTTATCTTACCATATCATATTCAGACGGAAGTGCATTGATTCGGGATTGGTACTATCAAATCGCGAATCTGAGTTGGTAACGGCTATTTCTATAAATCCCACGCCAAACGAGAAATCCACCTTTTGGCGGAAGAGCGTGCCATTGGCAGAAACCGAATACTCTAACGGCAAATTGATTTGGTAGGCGTCTTTCGTTCCGAAAAAGTACTCGCGATAGCAGGATATAACCCCTTGATCATAGATTTCTTGCGTCAGATCGGGAATGTCGTATGTAACAAAAAAATATCCGTTGTCAGACCATTTCCAGTCTGTGGTTGGAACCTCTATGTCCAGTGTTTTGCTGTTGGTTGTATAGACGGTTTCTTTCGGGTACACATTTTGGTACTCACAGGCAGTGAACATCAATGCTGCTGCCAATATGGCAAAAATAACAGATAACTTTTTCATATTCATTCGATTTTGCGGCAAAGATAGGACTTATTTTGCAGATATGCAAATTTTTGCGTAATTTTGCGGGCTGAAATCATTTATTACAATGCGTAAAACACTGTTTGTTATACTCTCTTTGGCGTGCGTTTCCCTGCAAGCGCAGCAGCAGAACAGAACCTATCTGGCTTATATCGAGGAATGGCGCGAGGTGGCGGTGGCTAACCAGCGCGACTATGGCGTACCCGCCAGTATCATCCTGGCACAGGGCTTGCTGGAGTCGGCGGCGGGGACGAGCGAACTGGCAAAGAATGCGAACAACCATTTCGGTATCAAGTGCACCAGCGACTGGCTGGGGGGTAACTACTACTATGACGACGATTCCAAAGGCGAGTGCTTCCGCACGTACCGTGATGCAGGGGAATCGTACAAAGACCATTCGCTTTTCTTGCAGCGTCCACGGTATCAGACCTGTTTCGAGATAGCCGTGGAGGACTATTCGGGTTGGGCATACCGCTTGAAACAGTGCGGCTATGCCACCGATCCGCTCTATCCGAAGAAGTTGATCAAGATCATAGAGGACTACCGCCTCGACACGATTGCCACGCCCGCTGCTTTGGCAACGGCAAGCAGTACGAAGACGGCAGCCGGCAAGACAACCGCCAAGAACTCGGGCGGCAAAAAGGCGACGGTGGTGTCGCAGACCGCCCCGCTGAAAGTGATCAACAGCAATCCGGAACCCGAATACGAAGAACCGCTTACGGCGTATCAGGAGAAGCAACTGCTTTATCTGACGCACCCGAAACAGAAGAACAACGGACGCACGTTTATCCTTGCCCGTGAGGGTGATACGTATGCCAATATCGCGTTCCGTATGAACGTGAAAGAGCGCACGCTGCGTACGTGGAATGACGCTTTGGGGAGGGATTTGCAGGTGGGCGACCGTGTCTATCTGAGCCGCAAGCGTGCGTATGCCCCCAAGGAGAAAACACTGCTCTGGGTGCACCCCGGCGAATCGCTGTGGGAGATCTGCCAGCGTGAAGGCGTGCGTATGGAAAAGGTGCAGGTGCTCAACGGGTTGGACAAGTCGGTGCGTGTATTCCGAACCCGCCAGCAGATATTGCTCCGCAAACAGAAAGAGGCTTGATGATGCGGGGTAAATCGCTGTCCATAGCCGATGTGCTGAATACCTATCTCCGCGAGACAGGGCTGGAAAAGACCGTTCTCGAAGACAAGGTGGTGGCTCTGTGGCCGCAGGTGATGGGCGATACCGTCGCCCGCCTGACACGCAGCGTGGAAGTGAAAGACGGAATGTTGGTTGTGCATATCTCGAGTGCCGCACTCAAGGCACAACTCTTTGAGTGCCGCTTCGATCTGGTGAAGAAAATCAATGATGCCGTCGGCGGCAACGCCATTCGTGATGTCCGTATCTTGGGATAGGTGGTTACTGCTCTGCAATTCTTAATTCACAATTCATAATTCATCATTGAATTGATTTATCCTGACAACATAGAAGAAAAGATTGATTTCGTCGTTATCCGCGACGAATTGCACCGCCGTTGTACATCGTCTCTCGGGCGCGAGCAGGTGGACACAATGGCTTTCCTTACCGACTATGGGACGATAACGTTGCTTCTCTCCGAAACCGATGAGATGAAGCATATCCTCGAGGACGGTTCGTTGGACTTCCCGCGCGGGGAGATACACGATGTCCGCGAGGCACTGGGGCGTATCCGTATCGAGGGGCTTTTCTTGGACGAGGCGGAACTTTTTGCATTGCGCAAGACCCTCGACTATGCCCATCAGTTGGAGCATTTCTTTGCTTCGCTGGACGAGGAGCGTTTCCCTATTTTGCACCAACTGCCTTCGCAAAATGCAGACAATCAGAGCATAGGAGACATTGTACGCAGTATAGACCGTGTCTTGGACAAGTACGGGCGTTTGGCGGATAATGCCTCGCCCGAACTGGCGCGTATCCGCCACGAACAGACCCTCGTGCAGGGCAGCGTGGGGCGTGCTTTGGGGCAGATACTGCGCCAGGCGCAGGCGGAGGGCATCCTCGACAAGGATGTTACGCCCACTCTCCGCGAGGGGCGTTTGGTTATCCCCGTGCCGCCTGCCTATAAGCGTAAGATCGGCGGTATTGTCCACGACGAGTCAGCCACGGGCAAGACCGTCTATGTGGAGCCGCAACAGGTGGTGGAAGCCAACAACCATATCCGCGAATTGGAGGGGGCAGAACGCCGTGAGCGCGTCCGTATATTGCAAGACCTCACTGCCCGCCTGCGTCCGGGGGTACCGGCTATCCTGCAGAGCGAACAGATGCTGGCGCACGTGGATTTTCTCCGTGCCAAAGCACAGTTGGCGCAGACGCTGCACGCCATTTGTCCGGAGGTAAACAAAGAACCCGTTATCGATTGGCAGCAGGCCCGCCACTCCGTGCTGTATCTCAAGTTCATACAGCAGGGCAAGACAGTAGTGCCGCTTTCGCTTCGGCTGCAAGCCGACGAAAACCGTATGCTCATCATCAGCGGACCGAATGCGGGTGGTAAGTCGGTGTGTCTCAAGACAGTAGCCCTTTTGCAGTATATGCTCCAATGCGGTCTGTTGGTGCCATTGGCGGAAACGAGTCGTATGGGAGTCTTTGACCAACTGATGATAGATGTCGGGGACGCACAGTCTATCGAAGACGACCTATCGACCTACTCGGGGCACCTGAAGAATATGAAGGCGTTTGTACGCTATGCCGATGCCCGTACGCTCCTTTTGATAGACGAGTTCGGCACGGGTACCGAGCCGCTTATCGGCGGGGCTATCGCCGAGGCGGTACTGACGCAACTTGTTGAACAGCAGGCTTTTGGCGTTATCACCACCCACTATACCAACCTCAAGCATTTCGCCGAGCAGACGCGCGGTGTGGTCAATGGGGCGATGCTTTACGACCGCGGGCAGATGCGTCCGCTTTTCCAACTCTCTATCGGGCAGGCGGGCAGCAGTTTTGCCATTGAGATTGCCAGACAGATCGGTCTCCCCGAACAGATTATCGCCTATGCCACGGAGTTGGTCGGTGAGGAGCACATTGACTACGACAAACAACTGCAGGACATCGCCCGCGACAAACGCTATTGGGAGAACAAACGCCAGAATATCCGCCAGCGCGAGAAACACCTCGAGGAACGTATTGCCTACTACGAGCAGGAGATTGCGGGGCTCAAGGCGAAGAAACGCGAGGTGATGGACGAGGCCAAGCAGCAGGCGGCAGACCTGTTGCAGCAGAGCAATGCCGCTATCGAGCGCACTATCCGCGAGATCAAAGAGGCGAAAGCCGAGAAAGAGCGCACGCAGCAAGCCCGTCAGCGCGTGGAGAATATGAAACAGAAAGTGCAACCTGTTTCCGCAAAGAAAAACAACAAAAACGGGGGCGCAGACACCTCGTCTGCGGTAAACGGCAAAACCGTTATGCGCGATTTCAGCGACCTTCGCGCCCTGCGCAAGCAGAAAACGGAAGCCCCCAACGAACAGAAAGTGCAAGCAGGAAAAGGTACCGGTGGGGGAGGGTATTCTTCTATGGTGCGGCAGCGTGTCCTTTCTTTCGAGCGTACCCTCGACCTGCGCGGCTACCGTGTGGACGAGGCGTTGGAGCGCTTCATCGCCTATCTGGACGATGCCGTGATGGTCAATGCCGGCGAGGTAACCATTCTCCACGGCACGGGTACGGGAGCCGTCAAGCAGATCGTGCGCGACTATATCGACACCTGTAACAAACAACGCCGCAAGCGTGGTGCCGAACCGCTTCGCTACCACGACGGCGACCCCAACCACGGCGGTGCGGGGCTGACTGTTATCACAATTCCCTGATAGTCGGTATGAATCTGTATTGCTTCGTTGTAGAAGGTATAGGTGATTGATAGGTGATTCCGCTTATGATAGGCTTTGCCCGAAATTCCTTTGTAATTCAAACAAAATGAAAAAACTTTCTTTACTTTTGTTCTTTGGCGTGTTTGCCATTGCTTTGTCGGCTGCGCCCAAGGAGTACACTGCCCGCGACGGACATTCCCTCCGTGGTTTTGGCAATACGGGCTACGAACTGTCGGTGAGTGCCGAGTATGCTTACAACCGCACGTATGAGCATTTCGGCAATTTCAATATCCAAGCCCTGATGCCCGTCAATCCGTATTTCGAGTTGCAAACCAACCTCCAGGCATCTACAGCGAACTACTATACGGGTGCGCTTGTCCTGCGTCCGAAGTTCGCGCTTCCTGTGGGCGAATTGTTTGCAGAGACCGAGGTGCTGTATCGTGCGCTTGCCCGCAACCGGCAGGGCGATTTCTGTGCCGCACTCTCCGTGGGCTACCGTATGGACTATGTCTCGTTTCAGATCGGTATGTTCGGGCGCGTGATGAGCACGTGGGACAGAGACTGGCATACCGAGGAAACCTACAACATAGAACCGTTCAACCTGCTGTACCGTTTGGAGGTGTTTTGCCGCCCGCAGACCTCGCGTTGGAATATCTCGGCTTGCTTTGCCAATATCGACGACTACCAGATGGAACGCATGTGGCAGCCGATTTTTATGCTCGGCGGACGCTACGACATCAACGACCATTGGCGTATCTCGTTGCAGGGTGAGTGCAAACCGACGGGTATGTTCCACCTTGATGCCACCTTTTACAGCGCATACGCACGCGCAGGGTTCACCTATAAATTTTGACGCTTTATGAAAAAGAATATCCTTTTTGCGCTTTGTCTGCTGCTATTGGTTGCTTGCAACAACCCCAACTACGATATGCCCGGTATGTTCAACGGTACCAGCCCCGAAGTGGCAACCCGTTTTGCACACTCGATGGACTACAATGCCACTGTGGGGGAGACGCACCTCACTGTGCCTGCCGACTACCGTATCTATATATGTACTGACTCGCATATCGATTCCACCCACCACAATTTGGAGCAGTTCGTTTTGGCTTACAAGTCCGACCCGCTTTGCCCCTTTGCGCTCCACCTCGGCGACCTCATCAATGCACAGGGCAACTACCCGCACGCCTGCCGCACACTGCAAACCGAACCCGCAGTGGCGCACCGCGACACGCTTTTTATTACGCCGGGCAACCACGACATCTATTTCAACCAGTGGACGGAATACCGCGATTTGTTCCATACGTCCACCTATTGGTTCGACACGCAGGACGAGACCACAGGCAAGCCGTTGGATCTTTTTATCTGCCTTGATTCGGCAGAGGGGACACTCGGTACACCACAGATGAAATGGCTGCGCAGCCTGTTGGAAGAGAAATCACGGGTCGGCTACCGCCATATCATCGTTTTCTCGCATACACATATGTTCAAGCAGGACGCCTCGCAGGGACATACCTCCAATTATGCGTTGGAGGAGACCTATGAGTTTACCGCTCTGCTGAGCAAATACCATGTGGATATGTACTGGTGCGGACACGACCATCATCGTGAAATCACCCGTTTCGGCAATACGACCTATATCATTGTGGATACCTGCCGCGATCCCGAAAACAAACCGTTCTATATGCAGGCGGATATGGGCAGCGAGATACATTATCGCTTTGTTGCGTTATAAAATCTGCCACATCGGGCATTGCGCATTGTACATTGTAAATTGTAATTTGCCTTTGGCAGTATCGTTTTTTTTTCGTACCTTTGTGCGCTTTTTGAAAGAAGAACGGTATATGCCATATCATAAAAAAGAAAACTAAATACAAACTAATCATAACAAACGAAATGAACATTAGAGTAAGTAACGTGAATCAGCCGCAGTGGAAGGAAGTGAACGTTCACGCCAATCTGCCTGAGAATCTGAACAAACTGCAAGAGATTGCCTACAACCTATGGTGGGTATGGAACTCGGATGCGAAGAACCTGTTCCGCTATATCGACAACGATGCTTGGCATCGCGCACAGTCCAACCCGATTATGTTGCTCAATATCATCAGTTACGAGCGCATGGTCGAACTGAGCAAAGATGCACATTTTATGAAACAGTTGGATCAGATCTATGCTGATTTCCGCGCATACATGGATGCTCCCAAGGATGCTTCCAAACCGACGGTTGCCTATTTCTCTATGGAGTATGGTCTGACACATATCCTGAAGATTTATTCGGGTGGTCTGGGCGTCCTCGCAGGCGACTACCTCAAAGAAGCTTCCGACTGCAATGTGGATATGACCGCTATCGGTTTCCTCTATCGCTACGGCTATTTTACCCAGACTCTCTCGCCTGAAGGACAGCAGATTGCCAACTACGAGGCGCAGAACTTCTCCAACCTGCCTATCACGCAGGTGAAGAACGCCGACGGTACTCCGCTGGTCGTAGAGGTGCCTTATCCCGGACGTGTGGTAAATGCGTACCTTTGGAAAGTGGCAGTGGGGCGTATCAGCCTCTATCTGCTTGATACCGACAACGAACTGAACTCGGAATGGGACCGTTCTATCACGCACCAACTCTATGGCGGCGACTGGGAGAACCGTATCAAACAAGAGATTCTGCTCGGTATCGGTGGCGTGCTTGCCCTCAAGAAACTCGGTATCAAGAAGGATGTATATCACTGCAACGAGGGACATGCTGCCCTTATGGGGCTGCAACGCCTTGTTGACCTTGTACAAGAGGATGGTCTGACTTTCAACCAGGCCAAAGAGGTGGTTCGCGCAAGCGGTCTCTACACCTGCCATACGCCCGTTCCTGCCGGCCACGACTACTTCGAGGAGGGACTCTTCTACAAGTATATGAACGAGTACGCAGGCAAACTCGGTATCGAGTGGCACGACCTTATCGGTATGGGGCGTCAGAACCCGGATGACAACAACGAGAAATTCTCGATGTCGGTCTTTGCACTCAATACCTGCCAGGAGGCTAACGGCGTATCGTGGCTCCATGGCGAGGTGAGCAAGAAAATGTTTGCTCCTGTATGGCCGGGCTATTTCCCCGAAGAACTCCATGTAGACTATGTTACCAACGGTGTTCACATGCCTACATGGGCTGCCAGCGAATGGAAAGCAATCTACAAGGAGAATTTCCCGCTTGAGTGGTGGACCGACCAGTCGAACCCCGAGATGTGGAAAGCCTACAACGACATACCCGATGACATTATCTGGGCTACACGTATGAACCTCAAGAACAAACTCATTGATTATATCAAGGAGAAATTTCAAGAGGATTGGATGAAGACACAGGGCGATCCTGCCCGTATCGTACGTGCGCTCAACGAGATGAACCCCAATAATCTTATCATCGGTTTCGGGCGTCGTTTCGCTACCTACAAACGTGCACATCTGCTCTTTACCGATCTCGACCGTCTTGACAAGTTGGTAAACAACCCCAACTATCCTGTGCAGTTCCTCTTTACCGGTAAGGCACACCCTGCAGACGGCGGCGGACAAGGACTGATCAAACGTATCATCGAGATCAGCCGTATGCCGCAGTTCCTCGGAAAGATCATCTTCTTGGAGAACTATGATATGCGTCTTGCCAAACGCTTGATTAGCGGTGTGGATATCTGGCTCAATACGCCGACCCGTCCTCTTGAGGCATCGGGTACATCCGGTGAGAAAGCACAGATGAACGGTGTACTCAATTTCTCTGTCCTTGACGGTTGGTGGTACGAGGGGTATGTCAAAGGCGCAGGCTGGGCTCTGACCGATAAGCGTACCTACGAGAATCAGGCACACCAAGACCAACTCGATGCGGCTACTATCTACGAGATGCTCGAGAATGAGATCATCCCGATGTACTATGCCAAGAACTCGAAAGGCTACTCTCCCGAGTGGATTCAGACCATCAAGAACTCGGTAACGAAGATCACTCCGCGTTTCACTACCAAGCGTATGATGGACGACTATTTTGCAAAGTTCTACAACAAACTGGCAAAGCGTCATAATCTCCTGCTCGCGGACAACTACAAGACTGCCAAAGAGATTGCCGCTTGGAAAGAGAATATGGTGGCACACTGGGACGAGATTGAGACTGTCAAGGTTGAGATGCCCGACTTGGATGCACCGAATGTCGGTGAGAAAGTGCGTGTGGCTGTCGAATTGGATACCCACAACCTCAACGATAAGGGCTTAGGCGTGGAACTCGTTGCTATCCGCACTTCTACCCATAACAACGACAAACTCTACGAAGTAGAGCCGTTGAAGTTGGTTAAGGTAGAGGGCTCGCACCTGTTCTTCGAGACCACCTACCAGTTTGACTATGCCGGTGGCATGAAGTTCGGTTTGCGTATGTATCCTCAAAACGACCTTCTTCCCCACCGTATGGATTTCTGCTATGTCCGCTGGCTGTAATATAGCATCATCTTGTAATAAATAAAAAAACACGTTGCTCAATTGGATTTGTGCAACGTGTTTTTTTATTCTTTATAAAGGATTTGAAGACCTGTTTTTGTACCTCTCTGTATTTTATTTGTTTTCATTGTTTTGTCTTCATTTGCAGGTATGCAGAATTTGTAGTACCTTTGTACTCGTAAAGTCTCAAAAGACTGTACAGACATAATCATTAGCGTTTATTGACGCTTTGTTTGGGCTAAACGAAACTTCGCAATTTTCGAAAAAAGAGTCGCAACCAAAGTAGCAGTAGATGCCTATTGGTGTGATGTAGGTCGCACTATGCTTATTTATAGGGCATAGTGTGCTGTCATATCAGCGTAGGTTTCCTGTTGCTTGTTTGACTCTTTAGGCAATGCGAAGGCCTCGTTTAGCGAACAAGCAACACGAGGTCTGCGCTTTCTTTGTGTCTGTATATCAACAGGAACAAGGGCAAGTTTCTGATTGTTAAAGTAATTATCGTGCGTCATGCCCAACGCACACCAAAAGTTGCGCCCGACACGTATCAGGGTAGAAAGTATGAAAAAACAAACAATTATCACTCTGTTCGCCATTGCATTGGCGATAGTTGGCTGTGAACCGAAGAACCCGCCCGCACCCAATCCCGAAAACCCCAATGACACCACCGTAGTCAATCCGCCCGACACTATTCCCGAAGAGCCCAAAGTGCCTTTCCCGTCCGAGGGCTATCTCCCCGCCAAGTTCCAAGTGGCAGATGGCAAATACGTCTATTTCTTCAAAGGCAACTTGCAGTTCAATGCCGCCCAAGGTGAGCACGCTTGTGCCGACACCACCACGCAGAAAGGCACATGGCGTTTCGCAGAGCACCAATACGATTGTGTATATCCTTCCGGCAACTCCCAAGCCTCGGAGACTTATGATGGCTGGATTGACAATTTCGCATGGGGAACCAGTGGCTGGAACAGCGGCGCAGTATGCTACCAGCCATGGAGTACATCGGGCGACAAAGAGGACTACAATGTCGGCAACAACCCGAACAGCGACCTTACCGGCGACCTCGCCTTTGCCGATTGGGGCGTGTATAATGCCATATCCAACGGCGGTAATCTGCCTTGCCAATGGCGCACGCTGACTATGCCTGAATGGCAGTATCTGTTCCGCAACACCCATTGGGCTTTTGCCCGTGTCCTTGTCTCCGAGGAACTTTATGTAAACGGTATGATGTTTATTCCCGACGGATTTACCAAGCCTGCGGACATCAATATCGTGGAAGTAGGTACGGGTAACCTTGAAAAGAACGACGCTTCGGATATGAAGAAAGCACTTCCCATCAACAAATACACTTTGGAGCAGTTCGATTTGCTGGAAGCACAGGGGTGTGTCTTGCTGCCCTTTGCTGACGAAACGAAAGATCAATACTCGAAAGGATACTACTGGTCAGCCTCCACGGACGGAGAGATGCGCGCACGCAAGTGGCACGTGGTGTTCAATTATCCGCAGATTGATGATGAGTTCCCCGAGTTTAGTTCCGACGGCTATACGATGGTGAACTTCAATGATGCCAATTGTGCCGACAGAAACCACCGGCTTGCTGTACGTCTTGTAGTGGATGCCCGCAACTGAAATTTTTCTCCAATAATATCATAAGATAATACAAAGAATGAGATAATACAAAGACTGCCTGACAATGCAAAATTTGTCAGGCAGTCTTTGTATTATCTCATACGCACTTTGTAATGCAAAGTGCCGTGTGATCAATACGATGTGCGTTGAGTGGCAGCGTAACTGATTTTGAGCGCGTATGCACGGCGGAGTTCTTGCTTGATGTCGGCAATTACCCCCATACGTGTTTCCTTGTCAGCCTTGATGGAGACGGTCATCAAACCCTGCTCCTGCTCTTTCATAGACGAACGCTCGTTGATGATATACTCGCCAATCTCTTTGGTCTCTGCAAATGCATCATCCAACTGGATACGTGTCTCAGCACCATATTGTTTGCGGAACTCTGCGGTAGGTGTACCTACGTAGATATAGCGCACCAACGATTTCTTCTCGAGTTTGGTCAATTCGGTTGCACTCGGTACCGTGAACTGAACCTTGTACGTTACCTCTTTCATCGAGGTTACGGACATAAAGAAGAACAAAAGCATAAAGATGATATCGGGGAGTGACGACGTGTTCAATGCCGGCATCTCGCGTTTCTCATTTCTACGTATCTTTGCCATAATTATTGCCCTCCGTAGTTTTTAGGTTCAGCCTCCGAAATCTTTTGAGGATATACTTTCTGCACTTGCTTCTGTTGCTCCTCGGTCAGTTCGTTGTAAGAGGTATGGAAATACTTTTGCGCACACTCGTTACGCAACTCGTTGTATGCCGCTACAAGTTCGTTCTGAACGTCAAGGTAAGCCTGATACTGCGTATCCACATCGTTTTGGACAGAGATCACGTGATCCTTGGTGTAGCGTTGTACACCGATAGGCTCTCCGAAATCTTCTTCCACGAGTTTAGGCAGGTTCGGCTCATCATTCTCGTTCTTGATGAACTCTTTGGCAGTTTCTCTCAGTTGCTTTACGTCCATCAACTGCCCTTGCACCATCAACTGGTTTGCCGAGTTGATCTTTACGATCATCAGGTTACGCTTGTTGATATCGGTGTCCTCCACTTTCTGGTCAGGAGGTATAGGAGCCGGCAGACGGCGCGCCAAACCTTGGTTGACATCCATACTGGTCGTCACCAAGAAGAATATCAGCAGCAAGAAAGAGATATCCGCCATTGAACTGGCATTTATCTGTGGGATTTTCTTTGCCATAATTAAGTTTTACAATTTTACAATTTACAATTTGACGATTGTATATTGTACCATTCTCTTATTTCAAACGTTTGGTGTAAATTACACCCCAAATCAAGGTGCAGATTGTAGCCGCAAACAAGATGTAGCAGAGATAGATGATCGCATCACTCATCTGTGCCATAGCACCTACGTTGTCGGTACCTTCATAACCGATAATGTTTACTTTCTCGGGACTGCCGAGGAACCAGCAAACAAGTACCAAAGCAATGAACCCTACCACTACAATCGAGGTGCGGACAGCCTTACGTTTGTCATATTTGCAGTTCTTTACAAACTCGGTGATGACTACACCGAGAGTAACCAAAATCACAATACCCAAGAGAATGTAACTCCAAATAAGGAACAGGTCGGTAAAACGAGGTATATCGAGAAAATCTCCCGCTACCTCCAACGAACCGTTGGATCCGCCTGCGAAGAACATTATCGTAGCGACAATGCCCAACAGCATCAGCACCCAAAGGGTAATTTTCGGTAATAATTTATAGTTTTTCATATTGCTCAAATTGTTAAAGTGTTAGTTTGTAACTAAGTAGAAAACGCTACAAACGGATTACTTATTCTTCTGAGCAGCGTCGTATTCCACTACGAGGTCAAGCAGGCTGATAGAACTGTCTTCCATCTCGTTTACAAGACCTTCGATGAGACTAAGGATATAGTTGTAGAACAACTGAAGAACAATAGCAATGATCAAACCGAGGAGGGTGGTCAACAGAGCGACCTTGATACCGCCGGCAACGACTGTAGCCGAGATATCACCTACTTGCTGGATCTTATCGAATGCCTCGATCATACCGATGATGGTTCCCAAGAATCCCAACGACGGAGCGATAGAGATGAAGAGCGAAATCCAAGAGAGGTTTTTCTCCAGCAAACCGAGTTGAACGCCACCGTAAGAAGAAACTGTTTTCTCTACCACGTCAATACCCTCATCGTAGCGGCTCAAACCCTGGTAGAAAATACTAGCCACAGGACCGCGGGTGTTGCGGCAAACCTCGAGAGCAGCATCGATACCACCGTTCTTGAGAGCCTCCTCGATCTTGGAGAGCAGAACTTTTGTATTGGTTTTCGAGAGCGACAGATAGATGATACGCTCGATGCAGAGTGCCAAACCGAATACCAAGCAGAGAAGAGTTGCAGCCATAAAACCTGCACCACCTTCGATAAATTTGGTCTTCAAAGTCTTGTGGAGCGCAACGATACCGCTTTCGCTTTCTTCAGCAACGGGAGCAGCCTCTTCTACAGAGGTGGTCTCAACTGCCTGTTCGTCAACTTGTTCAGTTGTTGCCTCTGCCTGAGCGGCAACAGTGTCCTCTTGTGCCATAACAGCAGCGCTACCAAAAGTCAGCATTGCCAGCACAGTAAGGGTTGCAAATACTTTTTTCATGAGAGTAATAGTTTATTTTATTTATTATGTTTTTCTTGTACAACGCAAAGCAACACATAAATAATCTGTCACTCTGCCAAAATCTCTGCGGAGAGACGGGGATTTCTCCGCAATCCCCACTGTCTGCCACAGGCAGCCTGTGCAAACCTTTTTATTCAAGTGCTTTTCTCAAACAAGTTTGACGAACACTTGCCTAAAAATCTCTGCGGAGAGACGGGGATTCGAACCCCGGAAACCCTTTTGGAGTTTACACGCTTTCCAGGCGTGCCTCTTCAACCACTCGAGCATCTCTCCTTCGTCGGAACGGGCTTGCAACATTGAAAGTCGCTCTGCAACTTTAGGTTGCCGCCATTCCTCCTCTTATGAAACTGATAAAATAAATTGTCAGTTTGTTGTTATGTCTATGTGTTGTCTCCGTATATAGCCTGTGCAAACAGACGCACAGCACAAAGACGCTGCAAAATTACAAAAAATATTTGATACTACAATATAAAATACGCATTTTTTTGTATTTTTCCCGCTTTTTGTCATTCTACGGCATAGTCTTATAATTCAAAAAGTGCTTTTGCATTGGTGGTGGTAATGCGGTCGATGTCAGCGGGCGACACCTTATATATATCCGCCAGCCGCTCTGCAACAAACCGCATCCAACGACTCTCGTTGCGTTCGCCGCGGTGCGGTACGGGTGCCATATAAGGGGCATCGGTCTCGAGAAGCAGGCGTTCAAGCGGGGCTACCGACAGGTGCTCGGCTAATTTGCAGTTTTTGAAAGTCAGTACCCCACCGATACCGAGATAGTACCCCATATCCAATACCTGTTTGGCGACCTCGCGGCTACCGCTGAAACAATGAAACACCCCACGGACATCGGGATATTCCCGCAGGATGGTCAGAGTGTCTTCGGTGGCATCACGGCTGTGAATCATTACGGGTAAGTGCAACTCCTGCGCCCACTGCATTTGCGTGCGCAGAACGATGTGTTGCTGCTCTTTGTAGGTGGTGTCCCAATGATAATCCAGTCCGATTTCCCCGATGGCTATATAGCGGCGGCAGGGGTGGAATAGTGCGGTATGTATCTGTTCCAATTGTATTTTCCAATCCTCGCCTGTGTTCTCGGGGTGCAGCCCCAAAGCGGGATAAAGATAGCCGGGGTATGTATCAGCCAACCGTCCGATACTCTCTATTGAAGTGGCGTCCACGCCCGGCACGAGCATACATTCCACGCCTCCTGCTTTCTGTTCGGCAAGAAAGGCACCGATATTCTCCGCATACTGCGGGTCGTCTATATGGCAATGGGTATCAATCATTTTGGTTCGCTTCGCTCACGTTGATGGCTGCGCGTTGGTGGTTTTACGTTTGTGGCTGTGCGTTGGTGGTTCGCTTCGCTCACGTATCGGCAATGCAATTAACGATTAATTAACGGCAATTAACGGAGGCTTTTTTGTTTCTAACGGGTATTGATGGAGGAGTACCGCGGGCGGGGCACCGCGTCCCCAAAAGCAGGCATCCCCCTGCAACGGAAACAATCAGTCCCTGCGGAAGAGGATGGACGAATCCCCGTAACTGAGAAAACGGAAATCGTGGGAGAGGGCGTAGTCGTATATCGTGTGCCAGTCGCCGCCCACAAATGCACTTACCAGTAGCAGAAGCGTCGATTTAGGCTGGTGGAAATTGGTAATCAACTGATTGACTACATAGAACGTGTAGCCGGGTTCTATCATTATCTGTGTCTCTGCATGCAGCGTGTCCTGTCCCGTGGCGTCCAAATAGTCCAATATACCTTGCAACGCTTCCGTCGTGGAATAGGTGTAATGCTCCGTATAGGGTACAAACTGCCCCACGTGCAATTCATAATTTGTAATTTGTAATTTGTAATTTGTAAGGAGCATGCAACCGATAAAGTACAGGCTTTCAAGGGT
The DNA here is from genome assembly GCA_934716995.1 of uncultured Bacteroidales bacterium. Taxonomy (GTDB): domain Bacteria; phylum Bacteroidota; class Bacteroidia; order Bacteroidales; family Paludibacteraceae; genus Colicola. The sequence continues at coordinate 47,245 of CAKUYO010000009.1, forward strand.
ACGCATACTGGTGGTGCCTACGGCAACAATATGCCCGATATTTGCCTGAATATCTGCAATCGACTGCCGCGGTACGGCGATAATCTCGGTATGCATCGTGTGCTCGTTGGCATCCTCGGTCTTTACGGGCTGGAACGTACCCGCCCCCACATGGAGCGTAACCTCCGTGGTTTTGATTCCGCGTCGGCGCAGATCGTCCAATACGGCGTTGGTGAAATGCAAACCTGCCGTAGGGGCCGCCACCGAACCCTTGATACGCGAATAAACCGTTTGGTAGGTGGTCTTGTCGCTCTCCTCGGTCTTGCGGTTGAGATACGGCGGAATGGGCAGTTCGCCCACAGCGTCCAAAATCTCTGCAAACGAGACATCGGCGGCGTTCCAACTGAAATGCACGGCAAACGTGTTGCCCGTCTGTGCGCCTTTGGCGGCACGCAGGGTGATGGTTTCGCCCGTCTTGGGGAGTACTACCTGCATTTCCACGTACTCGTCGCGGAATTTCTTGGCGTTGCCGATCATACATTTCCACGTGCAGCCTTCGGTGCTGCCGAGCGACAACTGGTAGTCGTGCGGGGCAACCGGTTCGAGACAAAACACCTCGATACGTGCGCCGCTTGTTTTATGGAATACGAGACGTGCCTGTATCACGCGCGTATTATTATATACGAGTAGCGAACCGGCAGGGATATAATCGCCTACGTGGTAAAACACGTCTTCCGACACTTGTCCGTCTTTGTAAACCAGCAGTTTCGAGTGGTCGCGTTCCGCCAGCGGATACTTGGCAATGCGCTCGTCGGGCAGGGGGTAGTTATAGTCTGCTATCAGTATGGGATTCATTCTTTCTTGGTCGTTTGTAGTTGCTCTTTGGCTTAAAATCGCGCTTCTCTCCGCGTGATGCAAAATCCTTTTTCTCCCGCGGTTTGAACCCTCGTTGGTCATCATCCCGGCGGGGACGGAAATCCTTTTTGTCCTCACGAGGCTTGAATCCGCGCTTGTCATCATCACGATGCGGACGGAAATCACGTTTTTTATCACCAAAGCGTTTGGTTCTTTGTTCTTTGTCCTTTGTTCTTTGTTCTGACCGCGGATGTGTCTTTTTCCAGTCCTTATGTTCGCCTTGGAACAACTCGTATTTGTTGAACAGGCAATCCAGTTCGCCGTTGAGCAGGTGCATCTTTTCGGCAGGTTTCAGCCCGATACATTTCATAGCCTCTTCGTTGGACGAGATAATCCATGCCGTGGCACCTGTGAACTGGAATTTCAGTGCTTTGCCCATATCTTCGTACAAACGCAGCACATCTTTGTCTTGTGCCAGACGCTCTCCGTACGGCGGGTTCATCATTACGAAAGCCCCTTCGGTTTTCGGCGCACCTTCCACACCCGCAAAGCGTATCTCCTCTATGCGGATCTGCTTCACATCGATAAACCGCTGCATTCCCGCACTTTTAATGTTCTTCTGCGCCACCTGTACGGCATAGAAACTTGCGTCCGAACCGTAGATATGGTGGGTAAACTCCCGCTCGCGGGAGTCGTCGTTATACACCATCTCAAACAGGTCTTTGTCAAAATCAAGCCATTTCTCAAAGCCGAACCCTTTGCGGAAAACACCCGGTGCGATGTTCTGCGCAATCAAAGCCGCCTCGATAAGGAGCGTACCCGAACCGCACATCGGGTCGAAGAAGTTCGCCTGCCCGTGCCAGCCTGCCAGCAGGAGCATGCCTGCCGCCAGTGCCTCGTTGATAGGGGCTTCGGTGTTGGCTACCCGGTAGCCGCGTTTGTGCAGGCTCTCGCCCGAACTGTCCAACGAGATAGTAACCGTCTCGGCGGCAATATGTACGTTCAGACTCAGGTCGGGGTCGGTCAGTTTTACATTCGGGCGCTTCTGCTCGCGCTCCGTCCACCAGTCGGCTATGGCATCTTTCACGCGGTAGGTGACGTATTTCGAGTGGCGGAATGTCTCCGAATAGACGGTGGCATCAATCGAGAAACCCGTCTGCACCGTCATATAGTGCGCCCAGTCAATCTCCTTGGCATGTGCATAGACCTCGTCGGCGTCTTGGGCGCGGAATGTGGCGATAGGCACTAACACGCGTGATGCGGTACGCAGGCAAAAATTGGCGCGATAGAGCATTTCTTTGTTGCCCGTAAACGATACGGCACGGCGTTCTTTCTGTACGTTGTTCGCCCCGAGTTCGGTCAGTTCTTGTGCCAAGACATCTTCAAGCCCCTTGAAGGTCTTGGCAACCATTTGAAATTCTTCGTTGTTGTTCATATATATACAAAATATCCCGCAAAGGTACTGCTTTTTCCGCATTTACGCAAAGGTTCTCCATTAAAGCCATTAAAATCCCACTAAAAAGCACTATCGGGTCTCTGTTTCCATTAATTCCCGTTAATTTATCGTTAATTGCATTATCGGATGTTTTTTGTCTCCTATGCGCCTGCGATGCGGCGCAAGAGAAATTAAAGAAATAAATGAAAAACCGAGAAAACTGTTATCTTGCGGCTTTACCTGAATTCTTTGAAACAGTATGCATTTTATGCAAAGCCGAAATTGTATAAAGTGTATATAAAATCCTTTTCTTTCTACGTCCTTTCTACGTCTTTTCTCCGTAATGGCTATACGGATGTATCTGACTGCATAAATGTATATTTTTTTTGGAGGCTTTGCGGTATTTGTATCGGACTTGTCAATTTTTACACAACAAAAGACAATAAATAACACTCTCCATTCAATAAAAAGCCGTACTTTTGCACCGTCCTAAAAAGGACTGGCGTTTTTCGCCAATGATTGCTTATGGCTAATTCAGTTAAACTCAATTTATTTACTTAATAATTAAAACAAAATTATCATGAAAAAAATTAAACTCTTTACCCTCGCCCTCGCCGCACTATTCGCGGGGAATGCTATGGCGGAGAAACCGGCTAATATCTCAGTTCCGGCTGAAGTGTTGACACTCCCCAATGTTTCTTCAGAAGGATGGGCGGGAAAGGTTACTACACCCTATTTCATCTTAAGTGAGGATACGTTGGTTATGCATGCATATAATGCTTATGTGTCTGTAGATAATCAAAAATGGATGTCTGTAACGAAGGGGGGAAGCAGTGAAAGATCGTGGAGCGAGGCGTATCCTTTTCAGGGAGGTGATAAGTATGGAGTTGTTGACAAAAGCAGATGTGCGGCAACTAACACGGAACAAGTATATTCTTATCGTGTGAAAAACTGCGTTGCTGCAATGGCTTATGTAAAGTCCGGAAGTAATGGAAAAAGAACTGTATATTTAGATGCGTATGAATATACTTCGGGTGAAATGGCTGCAGTTGCAGAGACTTCTGCAAGTATGGAAAGCAATACCGCAGGTGTAATTAAAATAGAAAATTTGGATGCAGCAAAAGAGTATGTTGTTGTTATCTATAACAATAGCACAGGGTCTAAAGGCTCTTCAGATGGAAAATCGGATGTATATGAGGTGGCTTTTGTCGCTGCACCTATTGCTGCAGATGTGGCAACTTTGAAATCAATCACCATCGATGGTAAGGCATTGGAAGGTTTTGACCCTGCAACGGAAACTTATAATGTAGAGTTGACTTTTGGTACAACGGAAGTGCCTGTTGTTGAGGCGGTTGCTACATCGAAAAACGCCAATCCTGTTGTTACGCCCGCTGCTGCTATCCCCGGTGCAACCACTATCGTTGTAACCGCAGAGGATGGTACTACCACCAAGACTTACACTATCAACTTCACCGCTGCGCAAACCGCTTCGAGCGAGAAAGAGTTGCTGAATGTAACTATCAACGGTCAGGCTGTGGCTATCAGCGAGAACGCAGGTAGTCTGTTGGTTTCCAAAAACGCAGACTTGACGGCTTTGGTGGTTAATTTCGAGGTATCGGAGAGCGCAACGGCAAGCATCGAATCGGGTAGCACGCAAGACTTTACCAATCCGCTTTCGATTGTAGTTACTGCACAGGATAACTCTACTGCAACCTATACTCTGACGGTTACCAAAGCCGAGAAAGATGTACTCTATATGACTACTGCCGGTATCGAAAATGACAAGATGTATGGTGTGGTTGCTGCCAAAGGTTTCTATGTAGAAGTACGTGGAGAGAAAAATGACAACGCCGATTTTAGCGGATACGATTTGGTGGTTTTGCACGAGTCTTTGGACGGAAAGGCTGCCGCAGACGGAGAATTGGCTGCAGTGGCTACTGCCAATGTACCGGTTTTGAATACCAAATCATATTTCTATACTGATGGTCGTTGGAGTTGGGGAAAATGCTCTAATGGTAACGACCAACAGGGTGTCAAAGTGAATACTGCAAAGTACACCAACATTGCTTCGCACCCGTTGTTTGCAGGTCTGAATGACAGTATTACTATCTATTCCTCCAAAATGGACAAGAATATCCAACCTGTAACATCCTTTGCAGAAGGCAAAGAGGGATATGTCTTGGCAAATGTAGCCGGTGGTGCGGCTATTCACGAACTGCCTGCTGTTGCTCGCGTTGGAGCAGAAGGGACAGCAAAATATCTGCTAATCAGTTTGTTTAGTAAACAATATGCGAATTTGACCGCTGAGGCAGAGACTTTGTTGAGCAATGCCATAGATTATCTGTTGAGTGCAGAGGCTTGGGTTCCGCAAGTAGGTCCTTCTACCGCTCTTGATAATGCCGCTGTAGCCGAGAAAGCACAGAAGATGATTGTCAACGGTCAGTTGGTAATTGTGAAAGACGGCGTTCGTTACAATGCACAAGGAGCAAAACTATGAAATGCACAATGCATAATGCATAATGCGTAATTAGTGTAATGCAATAGGTCTCCCGCTTGATGCTCTCAGGCGGGAGATTTTTTTTGTCCTTGTATCTAAAAATGTCCTACGCACCCGCTCCGCGGTGCGAGAGAAATAAAGGAAATTAAGGAAACCTATTTTTTCTATTTCTTTAATTTCTCGTGAGCGTAGCGAGCAGGAGCAATGTCCTGCGCACACACGCTTTGTCGAAAGAAATAAAGGAAAAAAACAAAACCCGCAAGATAGGTTTTGAAAGTTTTGTTTTTATAAGTTCTCGTTATATCGAATCTCGTTAAAAAAGTTTGTATTTGGGCGGCGAAACAAATTATATGGTTAATTATACGGATAATTATATGTTCCCTGTTTTACCCTAACGCTGTGCAAATGAGAGATTAACGACGGATTAACGACCATTAACGGAGAATTATTAAACACTATCGGACTTGTATAATTCGAAAAAAAGCAGTACCTTTGCACTCGATTTCTGATACTGCTCCGGCAACGGAGTATTAACGTTACTAATCATTCGGTATGAGTCTGTCCGGTATAATTCGTATTCCCGCGCTGGTGGATATGCATGTGCATTTCCGAGAGCCGGGTTTCCCTCAAAAAGAGACCATTCGCAGTGGCAGCAATGCCGCTATGTGCGCCGGCTACTCCGACGTGTTTACAATGCCGAACCTCAATCCTGCCCCCGATAACATAGATCATTTGCGCATACAACAAGGGATTATTGCCTGCGATAGCCTCATCGGCGTGCATCCCTATGCCAGTATCACCCTCGGCCGTAAAGGCGAGGGTGAACTCGTTAATATAGAGCAACTTGCCCCTTATGTGGCGGGTTTCTCCGATGACGGGTGTGGCGTGCAGAGCGAGGACTTGATGCGCGAGGCGATGGAGCGTTGTGCAAAAGTGGGGAGTATGATTGTGGAGCATTGCGAGGTGAACGACCTCTTGCATAACGGATATATACACGCAGGGGCGTATGCACGTGCGCACGGGCACCGGGGTATCTGCTCCGAGAGCGAGTGGCGCGAGGTGGAGCGGAATATCCGTCTGAGTGAGGAGACAGGGTGTCGCCTGCATATATGCCATATCTCCACCAAAGAGAGTGTGCAACTCATTCGTGAGGCGAAAGCCCGCGGGGCGAAAGTAACCTGCGAGACGGCACCGCACTACCTGCTACTGAATGAGCGTTGTATGGGTGAGGACGGCTGCTGGAAGATGAACCCGCCGCTGCGGGGTGTGGACGACCAGATGGCACTCCTTGCAGGCATACAGGACGGCACGATAGATGTGATTGCCACCGACCATGCGCCGCATACCGCCGAAGAGAAAAACCGCGGTTTGGAGCATAGTGCGTTTGGTATTGTGGGGATAGAATGTGCTTTTCCGCTGATGTACACCTATTTGGTGCGTACGGGCTTTATTACGTTGGAACGCTTGGTGGAACTGATGTCCACCCGTGCACGGGAAATAACGGGACTGCCGCAAGGCACATCGTGGGCAACGTTTGAGGTGGAGACCCCCTACGAGATAGACCCCGACAAGTTCCTCTCCAAGGGACACTCTACGCCCTTTGCGGGCTGGACGGTGTACGGACGCTGTGTGGAGACCGTTTACAACGGAGTAACAGTTTTCCAATTAACAAGTAAAAATTAATAATTAACATGCAAACTGCTGTATTTGTTCTGCTCTCCAATGAGATGATTGCAAGCCGCGTGTATAAGATGCGGCTTCGCGGGGCAACCGGCGGTATTCGGGCAGGGCAGTTTGTGGATATAGTCGTACCCGGGCAGTTCCTGCGCCGACCGATTTCGGTGTGTGATGTGGAGGGCGATGTGCTGACCCTTATATATAAGGTGGTAGGCGACGGAACACGCACGATGTCGCAGTTGCAACCGGGTGCCACGCTGAATATACTCACCTGTCTGGGCAACGGCTACAATCTTGACAAAGCAGGAGAACACCCGCTGTTGGTAGGGGGTGGAGTAGGTGTGCCGCCGCTCTATTACTTGGCAAAACAACTGCGGGCAAAGGGCAAGCAAGTGCAAGTGATATTGGGTTTCAATACTCGTGAAGAGGTGTTCTTTGAGGACGAGTTCCGCTGCTTGGGTTGCGAGGTGCAGGTTACCACAGTGGATGGCACGTATGGAATACAGGGATACGTTACAGCAGTCCTCCCCTCAGAAGGGGAGCCGGAGGGGTCTTATTACTACGCCTGCGGACCTCTGCCTATGCTCCGTGCGCTGATACAGGCGGCGGGAACGACCGGCGAGGTGAGTATGGAGGAACGAATGGGCTGCGGTTTCGGGATATGCGTGGGGTGCAGTATCCAGACGAAGAAGGGTATCAAACGGGTGTGCAAAGAAGGACCGGTGTTTGAGGCGGGGGAGATAATTATGAATTATGAATTATGAATTAAGAATGAGTAGCCGACTGAACATATCGCTTTCGGGGGTGGAGATGAAGAACCCGATTATACCGGCGTCGGGGACGTGCGGTTTCGGGCAGGAGTTGGGCGAGTGCTACGACCTGAACATACTCGGGGCTATCTCGTGCAAGGGAACCACCCGCGATGCACGCTACGGCAATCCGCTGCCGCGTATCGCTGAGTGTGGCAACTACGGTATGATAAACGCCGTGGGCTTGCAGAACCCCGGTGTGGACGAGGTGATAGCGCACGAGTTGCCCGCGCTGCGAAAGATATACCGCGGTCCGGTTATAGCGAACATCAGCGGTTTTTCGGTTGACGACTACGCCTACACGTGCGAGCGCATAGACAAGGAGACCGATGCAGCGATACTGGAGGTGAATATCAGTTGCCCCAACGTACACAACGGCGGCATGGCGTTTGGTACGAGTGCAGAGGCAGCGGCGGAGGTTACCCGCGCCGTAAAAGCCGTTACGAGAAAACCTGTATATATGAAACTCAGTCCGAATGTAACGGACATCGTTTCGATAGCGCGGGCGTGCGAAGAAGCGGGGGCGGATGGGGTGTGCCTCATCAATACAATGCTCGGCATGCGGATAGACATACGCCGTCGCCGCCCCGTACTGGCAAACCGCTACGGCGGGTATTCGGGAAACGGGATATTTCCCGTGGCACTGCGAATGGTGAACCAAGTGGCACAGGCGTGCCGAGTGCCGGTTATCGGTTGCGGCGGTGTGAGCAGGGCGGAAGACGTGATAGAGATGATGATGGCAGGTGCTACGGCGGTAGAGATAGGGGCTGCCAATCTGGTCAACCCGACGGTGTGCAAAGAGATTATCGGGGAGTTGCCGAGGTTGATGGATGAACTGGGGATAGAACGGTTAGAGGAGATAATAGGAATAGCGACTCCCCCCCAACCCCCTCAGAGAGGGGGAGACCGGAACGGGTGAAAAGGAATAATGGAAAACAGAATATGAAAAGAGATGTAATTATAGCGTGTGATTTTGCGAGTGCGGAAGCCACGTATGCTTTCTTGGACAAGTTCACGGAGGAGAAGCCGTTTGTAAAAATCGGTATGGAACTCTACTACGCCGAAGGACCGGCTATCGTACGCGAACTGAAAGCACGCGGGCATAAGATATTCCTTGACCTGAAACTGCACGACATACCCAACACGGTGAAGAAAGCGATGGCAGTGCTCTCTCGCTTGGACGTGGATATGGTGAACCTGCATGCCGCGGGGACGAAAGAGATGATGCGTGCCGCATTGGAGGGACTGACCCGCGAAGACGGCACCCGTCCTGTCCTGCTGGCGGTAACGCAACTGACTTCCACCAGCGAGGAGCGTATGCACGAAGACTTGCTCATACCGGGCAAGATAGGCGATGTGGTGGTGCACTATGCACAATGTGCCAAAGAGGCAGGGCTGGATGGTGTGGTCTGCTCGCCGCTCGAGGCAGGAATGGTGAAAGCCGCTTGCGGACAGGACTTCCTGACCGTAACACCGGGTATCCGCTTTGCCGACGGGCAGACGGGCGACCAGGTGCGTATCACGACGCCCGCACGTGCCAAAGAAATAGGCAGCGACTATATCGTGGTCGGGCGACCCATCACGGCCGCGGAAGACCCCGTAGCAGCCTATCGGCGTTGCTGCCGAGAATTTCTCGGCTAATTATGAATTATGAATGAAGAATTAGGAATGATATGAATTTGAGTGAACAAATAGCCAAAGACCTGCTGAAGATACGGGCGGTGTTTCTGCGTCCCGAAGAGCCGTTTACGTGGGCAAGCGGTATCAAAAGCCCTATCTATTGCGACAACCGTCTGACCCTCTCCGATTGTGCGGTGCGCGAGGATGTGGAGGACGGATTGGCAGAGACAATACGCACCTACTACCCCGAGGCGGAGGTTCTGATGGGTACCTCGACGGCGGGTATCGCACATGCGGCTATCACGGCTACCAAACTGAACCTGCCGATGGGCTATGTGCGCTCGGGCGCAAAAGACCACGGACGACAAAACCAAATCGAAGGTCGTCTTGAGAAAGGGCAGAAAGTGGTGGTGGTGGAAGACCTGATTTCCACCGCGGGCAGTTGCATTGAGGTGGTGAACGTGCTGCGAGAGGCAGGGGCGGATGTGCTCGGCGTGGTATCTATCTTCACCTACGGTATGCAGAAAGGGCTTGATCGTCTGGCAGAGGCACACGTGGAAAACCACAGCCTCTCCTGTCTCGATACGCTGGTGGAAGTCGCCGCCCAAGAGGGCTACATCAAAGATGAGGACAAGGCCCGCTTGATACAATTCCGCAACAACCCGAGCGACGAGAGTTGGATGGGAAAGTAACCGACTCCCCCAACCCCCTCAAAGAGGGGGCTCACAGAATGGGTATGTTAAATAGTGTTATAGTTTTGCAGGCTTAATAACCTGCTATCCACCTGACATCCTCCTGACATCCACCTTACTTTTCTACGGAAAAGAGATACATTGGATTTTAATCGTTTATAACAATATGCGTCATCTTTTAGACCCGACCGATTTGACCACAGCGGAGATTGATAGCATTATCAATCGTGCGTTGGACATCATTGCCAACCCCGCCAAGTACGCTGACGCTTGCCGCGGCAAGAAGTTGGCTACGCTTTTCTATGAGCCGAGTACCCGTACCCGACTGAGTTTTACAGCCGCTATGATGGAACTCGGCGGCAACGTGCTGGGTTTCTCCGACGCCAAGTCGAGTTCGGTGAGCAAGGGCGAGACGGTAGCCGATACGGTGCGCGTCATCTCGTCGTTTGCCGACATCATCGCCATGCGCCACTACAAAGAGGGTGCACCTCGCGTGGCAAGCGAGTACAGCCGCATTCCCGTCATCAATGCGGGCGACGGCGGACACAGCCACCCTACGCAGACGATGACAGACCTGCTGACAATACGCCGCGAACTCGGACGCTTCGACCACCTGACTGTCGGTCTGTGCGGCGACTTGAAATACGGACGCACCGTCCATTCGCTCATCAAGGCAATGCGCCGCTACGAGGGTACGCATTTTGTACTGATTTCGCCCGCCGAACTGCGCCTGCCCGACTATATGAAGCAGGAACTCGGCGACAACTACACCGAAGTGCAGACCCTGGAGGAGGCGATGCCGATGGTGGACGTACTCTATATGACGCGCGTGCAGCAGGAGCGTTTTGCCGACCAGGACGAGTATGAACGGCTGAAAGATGCGTTTATCCTCGATACGGAGAAGATGGCGCTGGCGAAAAAGAATATGATTGTGCTGCACCCGCTGCCCCGCGTGAACGAGATAACCGTGAACGTGGACAACGACCCGCGTGCCGCTTATTTCCGCCAGGTAGAGAATGGCAAGTATGTGCGTATGGCATTGATTTATACGCTGCTGCAATGGAAAAACGAGCAGCAGGCGCAGCCCGAAACGCACCTGACGGACACGCTCTGCCACAACGACCGCTGTATCGTAACCACCGAACCCGTGCCGCACAAAGTGTATGTGGACAGCGAAGGCAATACGAGGTGTTTCTATTGCGATCACCTTGTGTAATTATGAATTATGAATGAAGAATGAGGAATTAAATGTGAGGAGATACTTTTTTACTCTCAACTCTTAACTTCCTACTTCTTTCAACTTTCAACTCTCAACCGTTAAACTCACAAACTCACAACAATATGTCTCAACTGACCGAACGTGTACAGATGGAGGGATTGACCTTCGATGATGTACTGCTCATTCCCGCTTACTCGGAGGTGTTGCCTCGCGAGGTGTCCCTGCAAGGGCAATTCTCCCGTCATATAATGCTGAATATCCCCGTGGTGTCAGCGGCGATGGATACCGTAACCGAAGCCCCGATGGCGATTGCGGTAGCCCGCGAAGGCGGTATAGGCGTGATACACAAGAATATGTCGATTGCGCAGCAGGCGGTTCAGGTGCGTCGGGTGAAACGTGCCGAGAACGGACTGATTGCCGACCCCATCACGATTACGGCGGAACGCACCGTGGGCGATGCGTTGCAGATGATGGCGGAGAACCATATCGGCGGTATCCCCGTAGTGGACGCGGAGAACAACCTGGTAGGCATCGTTACGAACCGCGACCTGCGCTTTGAGACACACATGGATCGTGCTATCCGCGAGGTGATGACCAGCGAGAACCTGATCACGATACAATCGACCGACCACGATGTGATCATGGAGGCGTTTGAGACGCACAAGGTGGAGAAACTGCCGGTGGTAACCGCCGACGGCAAACTGCGCGGGTTGGTAACCTACCGCGACATCACCAAACTGAAAGATTATCCGAATGCGTGCAAGGACGAGTTGGGACGCCTGCGCTGTGCGGCGGGGGTAGGTATCACGCCCGATTTTATGGACAGAGTGGATGCCTTAGTGGCAGAGAGCGTGGATGCCGTGGTACTCGATTCGGCGCACGGACACAGCAAGAACATCGTGAATGCGCTACGCACCATCAAAGCAAAATATCCGGATTTGGACGTGGTGGTGGGCAATATCGCTACGGCTGAGGCTGCCAAATACTTGGTGGAGAACGGGGCGGACGGCGTGAAAGTGGGTATAGGTCCCGGTTCTATCTGCACGACGCGTATCATTGCGGGCGTGGGTGTGCCGCAACTGACGGCTATCTTCAATGTGGCAGAAGTGCTGAAAGGCACTGGCGTGCCGATGATTGCCGACGGTGGTTTGCGCTACTCGGGCGATGTGGTCAAGGCACTGGCTGCGGGCGGCAACTGCGTGATGTGCGGGTCGATGTTTGCCGGTACGGACGAGGCTCCGGGAGAGACGATCATCTACAACGGACGCAAGTTCAAGACCTACCGCGGCATGGGGTCGATAGACGCGATGAAAGCCGGTTCGGCTGACCGTTATTTCCAGGGTGCGGAGAAGAATATATCGAAGTTGGTGCCGGAAGGTATCGTGGGACGCGTACCGTACAAAGGGACGGTGTCGGAGACGATTTACCAGTTGCTCGGCGGCTTGCGCTCGGGTATGGGCTATGTGGGAGCACACAACCTGGCGGAACTGCAGACGGCGAAGTTCGTGAAAATAACCGCTGCCGGTATGAGCGAGAGCCACCCGCACGATATTACGATTACATCGGAGGCTCCGAATTATAGCACAAAGTAATTTAACGACGCGGGACGCGTCGTCCCCATACTTTTTTGATACCGCGGGCGGGGTGCCCGCGTCCCCTGCGAGGGAAATATATTTTGATATGCAGAAGATTATTATACTGGATTTTGGCAGTCAGACTACGCAGTTGATAGGGCGGCGGGTGCGCGAACTTGATACATTCTGCGAGATTCTGCCTTACAACAAATATCCTGAGGACGACTCCGATGTGATAGGCGTTATCCTTTCGGGGTCGCCGCTGAGCGTGTATGCCGAGGACGCTTTCCATGTGGACTTGTCGCATATCCGCGGACGGTTGCCGATACTGGGTATCTGCTACGGCGCACAGTATATGAGCCATGTCTACGGTGGCAAGGTGGAGAGTGCAGGTACGCGCGAGTACGGACGGCAGAACCTGACCTATATAAACAAGGAGTGCCCGCTGTTCCGCGGTTTCGAGGACGGGTCGCAGGTATGGATGTCGCACGGCGACAGTATCACCCGCGTACCCGATGGGGCGGAGGTGGTAGCCTCCACCGAGACGGTGCGCAATGCGGCATACTATATTGCCGCCCCCGAGGGCAATGCGAAGGCACCGATTTTCGGTACGCAGTTCCACCCCGAGGTGTTCCACTCGCTGCAAGGTACGCTGCTGCTGCGGAACTTTGTGGTGGACGTATGCGGCAGCAAGCAGGAATGGAGTGCGGACGCGTTTGTAGAGAGCACGGTGCGCGAACTGAAAGCGCAGATCGGCAGCGACCGCGTCATTCTCGGTTTGTCGGGCGGCGTGGACTCGTCGGTGGTGGCGGTGCTGCTCAACAAAGCGATTGGCGACCAACTGACCTGTATCTTTGTGGACCATGGTATGCTCCGCAAGAACGAGTTTCAGGATGTCATGCGCGATTACGAGTGTCTCGGGCTCAATGTAATAGGTGTGGACGCGAGTGAGAAATTCCTCACGGATCTGGCGGGTGTGAAGGAACCCGAGCGCAAACGCAAGATTATCGGTCGCGACTTTGTGGAGGTCTTCAATGAGGAAGCCAAGAAGATCACCGATGCCAAGTGGCTGGCTCAAGGTACTATCTATCCCGACCGTATCGAGAGCCTGAATATCACGGGCAAGGTCATCAAGAGCCACCATAATGTGGGCGGGCTGCCAAAGGATATGCATTTGCAACTCTGCGAACCGCTGAAATGGTTGTTCAAAGACGAGGTGCGCCGCGTGGGGCGGTCGATGGGTATGCCCGAACACCTGATTACCCGCCACCCGTTCCCCGGACCGGGACTGGCTGTGCGTATCCTGGGCGACATCACGCGTGAGAAAATACGTATCCTGCAAGACGCGGACGACATCTTCATTCGCGGTCTGCGTGAATACAAAGTGCGTCTGAGCGGCGAGGAAGCACGTGCCGTCTTGGCAGCGGGCGTACCTGCCGATATGCAGAACGGGGAGATAGAGGTGAGCCTCTACGACCAGATATGGCAGGCGGGGGCAATCCTGCTCAGCGAGGTAAGGAGCGTGGGCGTGATGGGCGACGAGCGCACGTATGAGAACCCCGTGGCATTGCGGGCGGTAACCTCTTCGGACGCCATGACTGCCGACTGGGCACATCTGCCGTACGACTTTATGGCGAAATGCTCCAATGACATCATCAACAAAGTGCGCGGCGTGAACCGCGTTTGCTACGACATCTCCTCCAAACCGCCTGCAACGATTGAGTGGGAGTAAGGGGTAATTATGAATGAAGAATTATGAATGAAATGTAGAGTTGAACGTATCAACTTATGAACCGGTTCAACTACGCATAAACTCATCAACTTCTAAACCAATAAACAATAATGAAAGTAGGAGTAATCATGGGCAGTACGTCGGATTTGGACGTGATGTTGCCCGCTATCAAGACATTGGAAGAGTTCGGTATTGAGGTGGACAAGCGCGTTATCAGTGCCCACCGTGCGCCGCATGCCCTGATGGAGTGGGCGGAGAGTGCACGCGAGCGTGGGCTGAGCGTTATCATTGCCGGTGCAGGCGGTGCGGCGCACCTGGCAGGCGTGATTGCCGGTCTGACCACGTTGCCCGTCATCGGTGTGCCCGTGCGCTCGAAGACCCTCGACGGCTTGGACAGTCTGCTCAGTATGGTGCAGATGCCGAGCGGTATCCCCGTGGCTTGCGTGGCGATTGACGGGGCGAAGAATGCGGCACTGCTGGCAGTGCAGATGCTGGCGTTGAACGACGCACCACTGCTTGCGCAATTGGAGGATTTCCGCCGCAAGCAGACCGAGAAAGTGCTGAGTGCAACCATCTGACGGATGTTCCATATTTCCAATCGCGTCAAACGTAAACCGTTCAGCAAGGGATGCGCAACCTATGCGCAACCTATAACGATCCCATAACAAATGGATGGGCGATGAAAATGTTCCAAATGACATATAATAGCCCCAACGACAACAGATAAAACCAACAATATGGCAAATTATCGCATATATGTAGAGAAGCGCGATGCGTTTCGTGTAGAGGCAGAGAGTCTGCGTCAGGAGTTGAACGAGAACTTGCAACTCCATATCGCACAACTGCGCTACCTGAATGTCTATGACCTTTTCGGGTTCACCCCGGAACTCTTGGAAAAGAGCCGTTACAGTGTCTTCGGCGAGGTGGTAACGGACGTGGTGTCCGACGCGTGCGACCTCACGGGCAAACGCTACCTGGCGGTGGAATATATCCCCGGTCAGTTTGACCAGCGTGCTTCATCGGCGGTGGATTGTGTGCACCTGATTGACCCGCAGGCGGACATTGAGATACGCAGCGCACGTCTGCTCATCTTCGACGACACCGTGAGCGACGCGGATATGGCGCGTATCCGCCACTACTACATCAATGCGGTGGAGTCGCGCGAGAAAGACCTCTCGCAGTTGGAGCAGATACAGCACGCGGACGTGAAACCGCTGGCGCGGTTGGACGGGTTCCTCGATATGAAAGAGGAGGACCTGGCACCGTTCTGCAAGCAATGGGGATTGGCAATGAACGCCGACGACCTGCGCGAGGTGCTGCGTTATTTCACCAAGGAGCAGCGTAACCCGACCGAGACCGAACTGCGCATATTGGACACCTATTGGTCTGACCACTGCCGCCATACTACGTTCACGACTGTATTAGAGACCATCAAAATAGACGATTCGTTTGTCCGCGACGAGATAGAGAGCACGCTTGGTATGTTCCATGACATCCGCCGGCAACTCGGGCGCACGGAGAAACCGCTCTGCCTGATGGACCTGGCAACCATCGGTGCGCGCTACCTGCGTAGCAAAGGGCTGCTGGACGATATGGAGCAGAGCGAGGAGAACAACGCCTGCTCGATCTTTATTGATGTGGACGTGGACGGCAAGACGGAGAAATGGCTGTTGCAGTTCAAGAACGAGACTCACAACCACCCAACGGAGATAGAGCCTTTCGGCGGGGCGAGTACGTGTCTCGGCGGGGCAATACGCGACCCGTTGTCGGGGCGTGCGTATGTTTATCAGGCGATGCGTGTAACAGGTGCAGGCGACATCTACAAGCCTGTATCGGAGACTATGACGGGCAAACTGCCGCAGCAGATCATCTCCCGCAAGGCGGCGGCGGGCTACTCGTCGTACGGCAACCAGATAGGTCTGGCTACCACCCATGTGCGGGAGATCTACCACCCCTCGTATGTAGCCAAACGCTTGGAGGTGGGTGCTGTGGTAGGTGCGGTGCGTGCAGACGCAGTGCGCCGCGAGTCGCCTGTGGCAGGCGATGTGATACTGCTGCTCGGTGGTCGCACGGGGCGCGACGGCATAGGCGGGGCTACCGGCAGCAGCAAGGAGCATACCGAGGCTTCGCTCGAATCGTGCGGCTCGGAGGTGCAGAAAGGCAACGCCCCTGAGGAACGCAAACTGCAGCGGCTGATGCGCCGAGAGGAGGCAACACGGCTGATCAAGAAATCGAACGACTTCGGTGCAGGCGGCGTGAGCGTGGCTATCGGCGAGTTGGCGGACGGGTTGGATATCTATCTCGACCGTGTGCCGACCAAGTATGCGGGCTTGAACCCGACCGAACTGGCTATCTCAGAGAGCCAGGAGCGTATGGCGGTGGTGGTGGAAGCCAAAGACCGCGAGGCGATGGAACGCCTGTGCCGGCAAGACAATATAGAGGTTACCTACGTGGCGGACGTAACGGACACGGGACGTATGCGCCAGTTCTACAAGGGCGGGATAGTGGCAGACCTGACGCGCGAGTTTATCGACAGTGCAGGTGCCAAACACTATGCCAATGCCACTATCGGCAAGGTGGAGGAGCGCAATCCGTTCCGCCGCATAGTAGGGGGCAAGACTTTGGCGGAACGTATGGAGAACGCCTTGGCAGACCCCAACGTAACTTCGCAGAAAGGACTGATTGAGGAGTTTGACGCCACTATCGGACGCAGCACGGTGCTGATGCCTTTCGGTGGCAAGTACCAGCAGACCGAGACACAGGTGTCGGTGCAGAAACTGCCGACCGACGGCTATACGAACACTGCTTCGGTTATGGCTTTCGGCTACAACCCGTTCATCTCGGAGTGGAGTCCGTACCACGGTGCGGCGTATGCCGTGGTGGAGGCTTGCACCAAGGCGGTGGCAGCGGGGGCGGACTACAGCCGTATGCGCTTCTCGTACCAGGAGTATTTTGAGCGTATGACCCACGACCCGCACACCTACGGCAAACCGCTGTCGGCGTTGCTTGGGGCGTTGAAGATGCAGGTGCTGCTCGGACTGCCGTCTATCGGAGGCAAAGACTCGATGTCGGGTACGTTTGAGCATATATCCGTGCCGCCGACGCTCATTGCGTTCGGTATCACCACGATGGGGGCAGACCAAGTCATCTCGCCCGAACTGAAACAGGCGGGGCATGCGCTATACCTGATAAAACATACCCCCGAAAGCAACTATATGCCGTCGGTGGAGTGCCTGAAGAAGAACTGGAAAGCCACCACGGAGGCGATCCGCAAGGGTATCATCTGCTCGGCGTATGCCATCGGTTTCGGCGGTGTGGCGGAAGCCGTAGCGAAGATGTCGTTCGGTAACGCCCTCGGCGTGGACATACATATCGACGAAGACACCCTTTTCGACTATCAATACGGTTCTATCCTTGTGGAGACCACCGCTCCGCTGGAGATGGAGAACGCTGTGCTGCTCGGATACGTGACGGAGGGCGACAGCCTGGTTATCAACGGCGAACCCCTTTCGCGTGCGGCATTGCACAAGGCATGCTGCGCACCTTATACCAAGGTCTATCCCGCAGCAGTACCTGCCAAACACCAAGCCCTGATGCCTGCGGGCGTAGGGACAGTGGCAGAGAAAAAAGCACCGCGGGTTTATCCGGGCGAGGCGGTAGAGCACCCGCTGGTCTATATCCCGGTTTTCCCGGGTACGAACTGCGACTACGACAGCGCGAAAGCATGGCGCACGGCGGGTGCGGAGGTGGAGACCACTGTTTTCCGCAACCTGATGGGTGCGGACGTGCTGGCGTCTATTGATGAGATGGTGGAGCATATCCGCCGCGCCCATATACTGATGTTTGCGGGCGGTTTCTCGGCGGGAGACGAACCCGACGGAAGCGGTAAGTTCATCGCGTCGGTTATCAACAACAGGAAAGTGGCTGCGGCGATAGAGTCGCTTATTGCCCGCGGCGGACTGATACTGGGTATCTGCAACGGTTTCCAGGCGCTGGTCAAGAGCGGACTGCTGCCGTATGGCAAGACGGGCAGCGTAACCACCGGCTCGCCGACGCTCTTCCGCAACGACATCAACCGCCACGTGTCGCAGATGGTAACCACCGTGGTGGCAACGACCGACAGCCCGTGGTTGGGCAATATGCAGATTGGCGACGCGCACACGGTAGCCGTAAGTCACGGCGAGGGAAAATTCGTAGTATCGGAGGCTCTGGCAGCCGAGTTGTTCCGCAACGGGCAAGTGGCGTTCCGCTATGCCGACCCCGTAACGCTCGCACCGACGATGCAGTCGCCCGCCAACCCCAACGGTTCGTACTACGCCATCGAGGGTATCATCTCACCCGATGGACAGATACTGGGCAAGATGGCGCACTCGGAGCGGTACGAGGACAATGTATTCAAAAATATCAGCGGGCAGAAACGCCAGACATTGTTCAACAATGCCGTGCGCTATTTCCGCAAGAACTGACAGGTAACTTCACCGTAGCAGGAGTAGGTGATTATCGGGTGATTATCGGGTGTTTGTCGGGAGCATAAACTACTAAACTCATTCAACTAAACTCAACAACGTATAAACGAATAAACTTATAAACGTATAAACCAAAATAATGGCACAGCATTATGAAGCAGCAGGCGTGAACCTCGAAGCAGGATACGAGGTGGTAAGCCGCATCAAATCGCACGTTAAATCCACGGCACGCAAAGGCTCTATGGGTGGTATCGGTTCCTTCGGCGGAATGTTCGACCTGAGTGCGCTCAACATCAAAGAGCCCGTTCTCGTGTCTGGTACCGACGGTGTGGGTACAAAACTGAAACTCGCTTTCGAGTTGGACAAGCACGACACCATCGGTATCGACGCCGTGGCGATGTGTGTCAACGATGTGCTGGCACAGGGTGCCGAACCGCTTATTTTTCTCGACTATGTGGCTATCGGGCATAATATCCCTGCCAAGGTGGAGGCTATCGTTGCGGGTGTGGCAGAGGGCTGTCGCCAAGCGGGGTGCGCTCTGGTAGGCGGTGAGACCGCCGAGATGCCCGGTATGTATGGCAACGGCGAGTACGACATCGCCGGCTACACCACGGGCGTGGTGGAGAAAGCCAAACTCATCGACGGCAGCAAGGTGAAAGCGGGCGATGTGCTGGTGGGTATTCCCTCCACGGGCGTACACTCCAACGGATTCAGTCTGGTGCGCAAGATTGTGGCAGACGCAGGGCTTGACTTGCGCCGTGTCTATCCGGAGTTGGATGCCGAGAAGACGCTCGGCGAGGTACTGCTTACCCCGACGCAGATATACGTAAAACAAGTGTTGGACGTGATACACCAACTGGACGTACACGGCGTGGCACATATCACGGGCGGCGGTTTCGACGAGAATATCCCGCGTATCCTCGGCGAGGGACAGGGTATTGTCATCAACGAGGGCAGTTGGACCATTCTGCCGGTGTTCCGCTGTCTGGAGCAATGGGGCAATATCCCCCACCGCGAGATGTTCAACATCTTCAATATGGGTATCGGTATGGTGCTGGCTATGGACGGCAGCGATGCGCAAGCGGCTATCGACATTCTTGCCAAGCATAGTCTCCACGCTACCGTTATCGGCAGTATTGTAGAAGGGCAGGGGGTAGAGATTAGAGGTTAGAGGTTAGAAGTTAGAGGTTAGAAGTTAGAGGTTAGGGATTAGGTGATGAAGCGTTTGGCGGTGTTTGCGAGCGGACGGGGTACCAACTTCGAAGCGATAGTGTCGGCATGTGAGAGCGGTCGTCTCTGCGCG
The DNA here is from genome assembly GCA_934716995.1 of uncultured Bacteroidales bacterium. Classification (GTDB taxonomy): domain Bacteria; phylum Bacteroidota; class Bacteroidia; order Bacteroidales; family Paludibacteraceae; genus Colicola. Next base: position 67,103 of record CAKUYO010000009.1, read on the forward strand.
GAGGTGGTGCTGTTGGTTTGCGACCGCCCCGATGCGGAGGTGGTCGCACGTGCAGAGGCACACCACGTGCCGTGCTTTGCATTCTGCCCCAAAGACTATGCAGCCAAAGCCGACTACGAACGCGAAATAGTGTCGCATTTGCAGCAGAGCGGGGTGGAACTCATCTGTCTGGCGGGCTATATGCGGCTGCTGTCGGAGGTGTTGCTCAATGCCTACGAGGGACGTATCATCAATATCCACCCGTCGTTGCTGCCCGCTTTCAAGGGCGCACACGCCATAGAGCAAGCGCTGGCGTATGGTGTGAAAGTGTACGGCGTAACCGTTCACTATGTGGACGCTTCGATGGATGGCGGGCGTATTATCGCGCAGCAGGCTATCCCCTACGAGGGCAGCGACATCACCGAGTTGGAAACACGGCTTCACGCCATAGAACACGAATTATATATTCAAACAATAAACAAACTGATATGAGAGCATTAGTAAGCGTAAGCGACAAGACAGGATTAGTAGAGTTCGTACAGGGCTTGCAGCAGCACGGTTGGGAGATTATCGCCACGGGCGGTACGCAACGGCTGTTGGAGGACGCGGGCATACACACCATCGGTATTTCGGAGGTAACAGGCTTCCCCGAGATATGCGACGGACGTGTCAAAACCCTCCACCCCAAAGTGCACGGTGCGCTGCTGGCACGCCGCGACGAACCGTCCCACTTGCAGGCACTCAAAGAGAACGGTATCGAGTTCATCGATATGGTATGCGTGAACCTCTATCCGTTCCGCGAGACGATTGCCAAAGAGGGTACCACTATGGCTGAGGCTGTCGAGAAAATCGACATAGGCGGTCCGTCAATGCTGCGCTCGGCTGCCAAGAACTGGAATGATGTAACGGTCGTTTGCGACCCCGCGGATTATCAGCGTGTGCTGGCGGAGATAGATGCTACAGGCAATACAACCAAAGAGACTCGTTTGCAGTTGTCCGCCAAAGCCTACACCCACACCGCCGAGTACGATATGTGTATCGCCACCTATATGCGCAAGGCGGCAGGACTCAACGAGAAGTTGTTCCTCGAGTATGACCTCAAGCAGCGTCTGCGCTATGGCGAGAACCCGCACCAGGACGCAAAGTTCTATGCGTCGCTGGAACCTGTGCCTTTCTCGCTGGCTACTGCCAGACAACTCAATGGCAAGGAACTCTCATACAACAACATACAGGATGCCAATGCGGCACTCAATATCGTGCGCGAGTTCGGCAACACGCCTTTCTGCGTAGGGCTCAAGCACATGAACCCCTGCGGTGCGGCTATCGGCAAAGACGTGGTGGAAGCGTGGACAAAAGCCTACGAGGCGGACAAGGTGTCTATCTTCGGCGGTATCGTGGCTACCAACTGCGAATTGACCCGCGAGGCGGCGGAACTGATGAAACCTATCTTCCTCGAGATTATTATGGCTCCCAAGTTCTCGGAGGGAGCATTGGAGGTACTCTGTACCAAGAAGAACCTGCGCCTTCTCGAAGTGAACATGACTGCCGACACCGAGCAACGTATGCAGTATGTTTCGGTTAATGGCGGTCTGTTGGCACAGCATCAGGACACTACCACCGTTACGCTTACCAAGGATATGTGCGTTACGGAGTCCAAACCAACCGACGAACAGATGACCGACCTGCAATTTGCATGGCGTATTGTGAAGCACGTGAAGTCGAATGCCATCGTGGTGGTGAAGAACGGTCGCACCTACGGCGTAGGTGCCGGTCAGATGAACCGTGTCGGTTCGGCGGCTATCGCACTCCGTCAGGCGGAGGAGACGCTCCGGGCAGAGGGCAAGGACATCCGCAAAGAGGGGCTCGTGATGGGGTCGGACGGTTTCTTCCCCTTCGGCGACAGCGTGGAGAGTGCTGCCGAGTACGGTATTGCGGCTATTGTGCAACCGGGTGGCAGCGTCCGCGACGAGGAGAGTATCACCGCTGCCGACAAGCATGGCATACCGATGCTTTTCACCGGAATGAGACATTTCAAACATTAACCTATTAGTCCCATTAGTCTTATTAGTCCTATTAGCCCTATGAAACAGGTTTTAGTAATCGGCGGTGGCGGTCGCGAGCATGCTATCGTGTATGCGTTGAGCCGCAGTCCGCAGGTGGAGAAGATCTATTGTGCCCCTGGTAATGCGGGTATCGCCGCGCAGGCGGAGTGTGTCGCTCTCAAGGACACCGATGTGGAGGGACTACTGGCTTTTGCCAAAGACCACCGTATCGACCTCACCGTCGTGGGACCCGAAGCCGCTTTGGCAGCGGGGGTGGTGGACGCTTTCCGTGCTGCGGGACTGCCCGTCTTCGGGCATACCAAGGCGGCGACGCAGATCGAGTCGTCGAAGGAGTTTGCCAAGCAGATTATGACCCGCTACGGCATACCTACTGCCGCTTACCGCAGTTTCAACCGCTACGAAGACGCTATCGCCTACGTACGCACCCGCAATCAATATCCTACTGTGCTCAAATACGACGGTTTGGCAGCAGGCAAAGGGGTGGTCATTCCTGCCGATGAAGCCGAGGCGGACAAGGCGTTGCGTGATATGCTGGTCGGTGAGGAGTTCGGCAAAGGCAAGGTGGTGATAGAGGACTACCTGACAGGTCCCGAGTTCTCGTTTATGTGCTTTGTGTCGGGCGAGCGGGTGTACCCCATGCCGCTGGCGCAAGACCACAAGCGGGCGTACGACGGCGACAAAGGTCCGAACACGGGCGGTATGGGCGCTTATACGCCGCTGCCGTTCATCACCCGGGAGGACGAGGCGTTTGCCCTCCGCCATATATTGCAGGCGACTGCCACGGGTATGGCTAAAGAGGGGTTGCCCCTGTCGGGCGTGCTGTACGGCGGATTGATGAAGACTCCGCAGGGAATCAAGGTGATAGAGTTTAATGCCCGTTTCGGCGACCCCGAGACCGAGGTGGTGCTGCCGCTTCTGGACAGTGATGCGTACGATGTGTTCTATGCCGTTGCTACGGGCGGCGACCTCACCGACGTGCATTGGCACGAGAAAGCCACCGTGGGCGTGGTGTTGGCGTCCAAGGGCTACCCCGCGCACTACGACAAGGGCTATCCCATTACCGGTACGGAGAATTTTGACGGACTGATTTTCCACATGGGTACCCGATCGGAGAACGGACAACTGCTCACCAACGGCGGACGCGTGATGATGTGTATCGCCACAGGCAAGGACATCGCCGATGCACAGCACAAAGTCTATCAGGGGATAGAAAAGATACATTGTGATAACTTGTTTTATCGCAAGGATATTGCTTGGCAGAGCGTGTAAATTACGGCAACGACACGGCAACGAGATTGGTGGATAGGCTGTTTTTTGTCCGCCGTAGGCGAATAAGATTTATGGCAATTTATGGCTGCTTTGCAAAGATTTATTTAGATTTCTTGCCCTATGGGCAAAGGAGATTTTTATATTAAACTCATAAACGAACAATGATTATTGACGGAAAACAGATTTCTCAGGCTCTGAAAGACGAGATGAAAGAAGAGGTGGCTCGCCTCAAAGCACAATACGGCAGGTGTCCCCGCTTGGAGGTCATCATAGTAGGGAATAACCCCGCCTCGCGGTCGTATGTACGCGGGAAAATCAAAGCCACCGAGTATTGCGGTTTCGACGGCGAACTCGTCGAACTGCCCGAAGACGTGCAGGAGAGCGTGTTGCTTGGCGAGATAGACCGCCTCAACCGCGACAATGGTGTGGACGGAATCCTCGTGCAACTGCCTCTGCCCAAGCATATCGACGAGCAGAAAGTAATTGATGCTATCTCGCCGGAGAAGGATGTGGACGGTTTCCATCCCGAGAACGTGGCACGCCTGTGGCTCAATCAGGATTGTATCCTGCCCTGTACGCCGAAGGGTATCATCGTGCTTTTGGAGAAAGCGGGTGTGCAAATGGCAGGCAAACACGCGGTGGTAGTAGGGCGCAGCAATATCGTGGGCAAGCCTGTAGCCAAACTGCTGCTTGACAAAAACTGCACCGTTACCATTGCGCACTCGCGCACGCAGAACCTGCCCGCGCTGTGCCGTGAGGCGGATATCCTTGTTGCGGCGGTAGGGCGTGCCAAGATGATTACCGCCGACTATGTCAAACCCGGTGCGGCGGTCATCGATGTGGGTATCAACCGCACCGAGGACGGGTACCTCGTGGGCGATGTGGACTTCGATGCCGTCAAGGACATCGCAGGTTGTATCACTCCTGTCCCCGGTGGCGTCGGACCTATGACCATCACCATGCTGATGCAAAACACGATTGAGTGTTTCCGTCGTCGCTCTGCAATTCATAATTCATAATTTCTCATTCATAATTATCCAATGCTTTTTGGAACTCCCCTCACTCCCGTTGCCACCCGCGCGCTGTTGCTCGGCTCAGGCGAACTCGGAAAAGAAATAACCATCGAACTGCAACGCTACGGCGTGGAAGTTATTGCGTGCGACAAGTATGCCGATGCCCCCGCTATGCAGGTGGCACACCGCAGCCATGTCTTCAATATGCTGGACGGCGTGGCGCTCCGCCGTGTGGTGGAGCAGGAGCAACCTGCGCTTATCATCCCCGAGGTGGAGGCGATAGCCACACCCACTTTGGTGGAACTCGAGAAAGAGGGCTATCGTGTTATCCCCACAGCCCACGCCGCTTTCCTTACGATGAACCGTGAGGCGATACGCCGTTTGGCAGCCGAGGAACTGCATATCCCTACTGCGCGGTACGAGTTTGCCGACAACTATGAGCAGTTCCTTGCAGCCGTGGAGCATATCGGTTTGCCGTGCGTGGTCAAACCTGTCATGTCCTCGTCCGGACACGGTCAGTCCACTATCAAAACAGAGTCGGACATCGAGCCTGCCTGGCACGTGAGCCAGGAGGGCGGTCGTGCAGGAGCAGGGCGTGTCATTGTCGAGGGGTTTGTCCGTTTCGACTACGAGATAACGCTCCTTACCGTGCGCCATTCGGGCGGAACGCTCTTCCTGCAGCCGATAGGGCACCATCAGGTGGACGGCGACTATCGCGAGTCGTGGCAGCCGCAGGCTATGTCTGCAACGGCACTGGCACAAGCACAGGACATTGCCCGCAAGATAACCGGTGCCCTCGGTGGCTATGGTATCTTCGGCGTGGAGATGTTCGTCTGTGGCGACCGGGTCATCTTCTCCGAGGTCAGTCCGCGTCCGCACGACACGGGTATGGTTACGATGATTAGCCAGGATCTCTCGGAGTTCGCTCTCCATGCGCGGGCGGTACTCGGTCTGCCGATACCTGAAGTGCGTTTCCTCGGTGCGTCCGCGTCCAAGGCGATTGTCATAGAGGGCAATGGTACGGAGGTCGTTTTTTCGGGGTTGGAGAAAGCCTTGGCGATCCCCGGTGTGCAGGTGCGCCTGTTCGGCAAACCCGAAGTATGCGGACACCGCCGCTATGGTGTTGTCCTCGCTACGGACGAGACCGTCGAAAAGGCGCTCGCCAAAGCCGAACAAGCCTACAGCGAAATCAGTTATACCGTTAAAGACAGACCTTCAATGTAGGGGCTGTCGCCTTACCATTACCCTACCACTCATATAGGATGTATATAGAAAGTATAGGTGATTGATAGGTGATTAATAGGTGATTAATAGGTGATTCCCGATAGGATACCCTATGGATATTCGGGGACGCGGGCATCTCGCCCGCGGAATAAAGCCCCGGAAACAAGAATATAACAAACCAACCATAATGATAGATCGTTATTCGCGCCCACAGATGCGCAAAATCTGGACAGAAGAGAATAAGTTCAACGCTTATCTCGAAGTGGAAATACTGGCAGCCGAGGCATGGAGTACGCTGGGTGTCGTACCCAAGGAGGACGTGGCTCTGCTGCGGGAGAAGGCAACCTTTGACGTGAACCGTATTCACGAGATAGAGGAGGTTACGCGCCATGATGTGGTGGCATTCACGCGTGCGGTGAGTGAGTCGCTGGGCGAGGAGCGCAAATGGGTGCACTACGGACTGACCTCGACCGATGTGGTGGATACCGCCAACGGCTATCTGCTCAAGCAGGCGAACACGATACTGCGTGCCGACCTGCAGTCGTTTATGGAGGTACTCCGCCGCCGTGCCAACGAGTTCAAATACACCCCCGTCATCGGTCGTACCCACGGTATGCACGCCGATGTAACCTCTTTCGGCTTGAAGTGGGCGTTGTGGTACGAGGAGATGAAGCGTAATCTCGCCCGTTTCGAGATGGCTGCCCGTGGTGTCGAGGCAGGCAAGTTGTCGGGCGCGGTGGGCAACTATGCCAATATCCCGCCCGAGATACAGGAGTACGTGTGCGAGCACCTTGGTATTGAGTCGGCGGCTATTGCTACCCAAGTATTAGGGCGCGACCGCCACGCTTTCTATATCGCCACGCTGGCGGTGGTTGCGGGGACGCTGGAGCAGATGGCTCTCGAGGTGCGCAATATGCAGCGTCAGGAGGTGCGCGAGGTGGAAGAGGCGTTCCGCAAAGGGCAGAAAGGTTCGTCCGCTATGCCCCACAAGCGCAATCCTATCTCGTCGGAGAATATCTGCGGTTGCGCCCGCGTGATGCGCGGATATATGTGCACCGCAAGCGAGAATATCGCCTTGTGGCATGAGCGCGACATCTCCCATTCGTCCACCGAGCGTATCGTGTTGCCCGATGCCACGATGCTTCTCGACTATATGCTTTCGCGCTTCGAGGGCGTGCTGGCTAATCTGGTGGTGTATCCCGAGAATATGCTCCGTAATATCGGTCTGACCCATGGCGCTATCTTTGCGCAGCGTGTGATGAACGCACTCATAGAGAAGGGCTTTGTGCGCGAACAGGCGTACGACCTTGTGCAGCCTGTGGCTATGCGCACCCTGATGGAGGGCGGCGAGATGCAGGACAACCTGAAGAAAACACCCGAGGTAATGGCGCATTTGAGCGAGGCGGAAATCGACAACTGCTTCACGCTCGACTATTATATGAAAAACGTCGATTATATCTTCAACAAAGTAGGCATTTAATTTTTCGGTATGAAAAAAGCAGATATTCTTTTAGGGCTCCAATGGGGCGACGAGGGCAAAGGTAAGGTGGTCGATGTGCTCACCCCGCGTTATGATGTTGTGGCTCGTTTCCAGGGCGGACCCAATGCCGGGCATACCCTCGAGTTCGACGGACAGAAGTACGTGCTTCGCAGTATCCCGTCGGGTATCTTCCAGGGCGGCAAAATCAACATTATCGGCAATGGCGTGGTGCTTGATCCGCTGCTGTTTATGAAGGAGGCGGAGGAACTGGCGCAGTCGGGACATCCTCTCACGGAGCGTCTGTTCATCTCCAAGAAAGCGCACCTTATCCTGCCTACCCACCGCCTTCTCGACAAAGCCAACGAGGCGGCAAAAGGCAAAGCCAAGATCGGTACCACTGGGAAGGGTATCGGTCCCGCTTACACCGACAAGGTCAGCCGTAACGGTCTGCGCGTGGGCGATATTTTGGAGAATTTTGATGAGAAATATGCCGTAGCGCGTCAGCGTCATATCGAGATGATTGAGGCACTCAACCATACTGCTCTTGAGAAAGGCGGTGAACCTGTCTCTATAGAAGGATTAGAAGCCCTTGAGGCGGAATGGATGCAGGGCGTGGAGTACCTCCGCCGTTTCCGTTTTATCGACAGCGAGCATTTTGTCAACCGTTGTCTCAACGAGGACAAATCCATCCTGTGCGAGGGCGCACAGGGTTCGCTCTTGGATGTGGACTTCGGCTCCTATCCGTTCGTTACTTCCTCCAACACCATCTGTGCGGGGGCTTGTACGGGTCTCGGACTCGCTCCGAGCCGTATCGGTGAGGTGTACGGTATCTTCAAAGCCTATTGCACCCGCGTCGGGTCCGGACCGTTCCCTACCGAACTGTTCGACGAGACAGGTGCCAAGATACGCGACCTCGGGCACGAATACGGTGCCGTCACGGGGCGTGAGCGCCGCTGCGGCTGGATCGACCTGGTCGCTCTCCGCTACACGATTATGCTCAATGGCGTTACCCAACTTATCATGATGAAATCCGATGTCCTCGACTCTTTCGAGACTATCAAGGTTTGTACGGCATATAAGATCAACGGTATGGAGACCTGTGAGTTCCCGTTCTCAATAGAGAGCGGGGTGGAACCCGTCTATGTCGAACTGCCCGGTTGGAAGCAGGACCTTACTGCCTGCCGCCGCGAAGACGAACTGCCGGAGGCGTTCCGCAACTATGTGGCTTTCCTCGAGCGCGAACTGAAAACGCCTGTCAAGATTATCTCTGTCGGTCCCGACCGTGAAGCAACCATTATCCGATAAGTATATATGGAACCTCTGAAACACGAGTGCGGTGTGGCGATAGTGCGCCTCCTCAAACCGCTCTCTTTCTATCAGCAGAAATACGGCACATGGCAGTACGGACTCAATAAGTTGTACCTGCTTATGGAGAAACAGCACAACCGCGGTCAGGAAGGCGCGGGGCTGGCGTGCGTGAAGATGCAGGCGGAAGCGGGCGAGGAGTTTATCTATCGCGAGCGTGCCTTGGGCAGCGGGGCTATCACCGAGATATTTGCCAATGTGCAGAAACAGATGGCGGAGTTCGACCCCGCTATGCTGCGTGATGCCGACTATGCCGCACGCTATGTGCCGTATGCAGGCGAGATGTATATGGGACACCTCCGCTATTCCACCACGGGCAAGAGCGGTATCTCGTATGTCCATCCTTTCCTGCGCCGCAACAACTGGCGGGCGCGCAACCTCGTTATGTGCGGCAACTTCAATATGACCAATGCCGATGAGGTCTTTGCGCACCTCAAATCGCTGGGGCAGCACCCGCGTATCAACTCCGATACCTATGTGTTGTTGGAGCAACTCGGGCACCGTCTCGACCGTGAGTCGGAGCGTGTCTATGCCGAGGCGAAGCAAGAGGGTTTGACGGGTATGGCAATAACGCAGTACATCGAGCAGCATATCAATGTCGCCAATATCCTCTCCGACTGCAGCCCGCTCTGGGACGGCGGTTATGTGATGTGCGGTATGACGGGCAGCGGCGAGTGTTTCTCTATGCGCGACCCGTGGGGCATACGTCCGGCGTTCTATTTCCGAAACGACGAAGTGATGGTGCTTGCCAGCGAGCGTCCCGTCTTGCAGACGGCTTTCAACGTGCCTATCGACGAGGTGCACGAACTTCTGCCCGGGCAGGCAATCATCGTCTCCAAGTCGGGCGATATACGTCTCCGTCAGATACTCGAGCCGCGCCGCTTGCAGGCATGCTCTTTCGAGCGTATCTATTTCTCCCGCGGGTCGGATCGCGACATCTATCTCGAGCGTAAACAACTCGGTGCCAGTCTTGTGCCGCGTGTCTTGGAGAGTATCAACCACGATGTGGAGAATACCGTTTTCTCCTTTATTCCCAATACGGCGGAGGTGGCATACTATGGTATGACCGACGAGGTGCAACGCCTTACGGGCAAGCCTGTCCGCCGCGAGAAAGTGGTGTGGAAAGACATCAAACTGCGCACGTTTATCACCGAGTCCAACTCCCGCAACGACCTTGCCGCACATGTCTATGACATCACTTACGGTACTGTCCGTCCGCATATCGACAACCTCGTGGTTATTGACGACTCTATCGTCCGCGGTACCACCCTGCGTGAGTCGATCATTCGTATTCTCGACCGCCTGCAGCCTAAGAAGATAGTCTTTGTCTCCTCGTCGCCGCAGATTCGTTATCCCGACTATTACGGTATCGATATGGCGCGTTTCTCGGAGTTCATCGCCTTCAAGGCGGCTATCGCCCTCTTGCGCGACCGCGGTATGCAGAGCCGTATCGACGAGGTATATCAACTTTGTCTCCGTCAGCGTGAGGCAATGGACAACGGATTGCCCAAGGAGCAGTACCGAAACTATGTCCGTATGATATACGAACCGTTCTCCGACGAGGAAGTGTCCGCCAAGATGGCTGAACTGATGCGCAGCCCAGAGATTACCAGCCTCGTGGAGATTGTCTTCCAGACTATCGGCGGCTTGCACGAGGCATGCCCCAACCACCCCGGCGATTGGTATTTCTCGGGCGATTATCCCACCCCTGGTGGTCTGCGCCGCCTCAATCAGGCATTTATCGACTATGTCGAAGAATCCGTATCACAGTTTTAAGAACCAACTTATAATACAATATAAATGAGTAAAGCAATTCTGCGTCTCTCCGACGGCTCCGAGTTTATCGGCACCTCGTTTGGTTACGAGGGATCGGTCTCGGGCGAAGTGGTGTTCAACACCGCTATGTCGGGCTATCCTGAGTCGCTCACCGACCCCTCCTATGCGGGGCAGTTGATGGTGCTCACCTATCCGCTTGTCGGCAACTATGGTGTACCGCCTTTCACGATGGAAACCAACGGTCTCGCTACGTTTATGGAGTCCGACCGTATCTATGCCTCTGCCATCATCGTCTCGGAGTATAGCGGCGACTACTCCCACTGGAACGCCTGCGAGTCCCTTGGCGACTGGCTCCGCCGCGAGCATATCCCCGGTATCACGGGTATCGACACCCGCGCCCTGACCAAACTGCTGCGCGAGCATGGTGTAATGATGGGTACGATCTCTATCGAGGGCTGTGAGGACGCACCCGAGGCGCAATACGAGGGCATCAACTTTGTGGACAAGGTCTCCACCAAAGAGGTCATCCGCTATGCCCCCGCTGTGCCGGTTGAGGGAACGCCCAAACGGGTTGTCTTGGTGGATTGCGGCGTGAAACACAATATCATCCGTTGCCTTATCCGTCGTGGTGTGGAGGTAATCCGTGTGCCGTGGAACTACGACTTCAACACGCTCGATTTCGATGCTCTCTTCCTGTCCAATGGTCCCGGCGACCCCGATACCTGTTCCGCTGCCGTGGAGAATATCCGCCGTTTTATGGACATCGAACTGGCAAAAGCCGACTCCGCTGATGTGCGCCCGCTGATGGGTATCTGTATGGGCAACCAACTGCTCGGCAAGGCGGCTGGGGCTACGATCTACAAACTCAAGTACGGTCATCGTTCCCACAACCAGCCTGTGCGCCAAGTGGGTACCGACCGCTGTTTCATCACTTCGCAGAACCATGGTTATGCCGTCGATACCACGACGCTTTCGCCCGACTGGGAACCGCTGTTTGTCAATATGAACGACGGATCCAACGAGGGTATCCGCCATCGCTCGCTCCCGTGGTTCTCCGCGCAGTTCCACCCCGAAGCCTGCTCCGGCCCCGTGGATACCGAGTTCCTCTTCGACGACTTTGTCAAGCGGGTGCTGGGTGTATTCTAAATAGCCCATACGGGAAAAACACGGGTGGATGTCCTGTGGATAGCAGGTGGATAGCCTGTGCAAACCGTCAAATTGTAAATCGTAAAATTGTCAAATCAAAGTATGAAATTAGACAACATAAAAAAGGTTCTTGTTCTCGGTTCGGGTGCCCTCAAGATCGGTGAGGCGGGCGAGTTCGACTATTCGGGTTCGCAGGCGCTCAAAGCCCTGCGCGAGGAGGGGGTAAGCACCGTGCTTATCAACCCCAATATCGCTACCGTCCAGACCTCCGAAGGCGTGGCGGACAAGATTTATTTCGAACCCGTTTCGCCCTATTTCGTCGAGAAAGTTATCGCCAAAGAGCGTCCCGACGGCATCCTGCTCTCCTTCGGCGGGCAGACAGCCCTCAACTGCGGAGTGGAACTCTATCGCACGGGTGTCCTCGACAAATACGGCGTGCAGGTGCTCGGTACGCCCGTTCAGGCGATTATCGACACCGAGGACCGCGAACTCTTCGTCGAGAGGCTCAACGAGATTGGGGTCAAGACCATCAAATCGGAGGCGTGCGAGTCTATCGAGGCGGCACGCAAGGCGGCTTCCGATCTCGGCTATCCCGTCATCATCCGTGCGGCGTATGCTCTCGGCGGACTCGGTTCGGGCTTCTGCGACAACGAGGACGAACTCAACACCCTTGCCGAAAAAGCCTTCTCTTTCTCGCCCCAGGTGCTGGTCGAGAAATCGCTCAAAGGCTGGAAAGAAATCGAATATGAGGTGGTGCGCGACCGCTACGACAACTGTATCACCGTCTGCAACATGGAGAATTTCGACCCGCTCGGTATCCATACGGGTGAGTCTATCGTTATCGCCCCCTCGCAGACGCTCACCAACGCCGAGTATCACAAACTCCGTGCGCTGGCTATCCGTATCATCCGCCATATCGGTATCGTGGGCGAGTGCAACGTCCAGTATGCTTTCGACCCCGAGAGCGAGGACTATCGCGTCATCGAGGTCAATGCCCGCCTCTCGCGCTCCTCGGCACTGGCGTCCAAGGCTACGGGCTATCCGCTCGCTTTCGTGGCTGCCAAACTCGGTATGGGCTACGGGCTGTTCGAACTCAACAACAGCGTCACCAAGACCACGCCCGCGTTCTTCGAACCCGCGCTCGACTATGTGGTTTGCAAGATTCCCCGTTGGGACTTGTCCAAGTTCCGCGGTGTCAACCGCGAACTCGGCTCGTCCATGAAGTCTGTCGGCGAGGTGATGGCTATCGGGCGCACTTTCGAGGACGCTATCCAGAAAGGTCTCCGTATGATAGGGCAGGGTATGCACGGTTTCACCGAGAACAAAGCCCTCCACGTGGACGACCTCGATGCCGCCCTCTCCGCCCCTACCGACAAGCGTATCTTTGCTATTGCACAGGCTATGTACGAGGGCTATTCCATCGACCGTATCCATACCCTCACGCGTATTGACCGCTGGTTCCTCCAGCGTCTCGACAATATCATTCAGATCGATGCCCGCTTGCGCCGTGTTGAGTCGCTCGACCATCTGAGTGCCGACCTTCTCCGCCGTGCCAAGCAGCAGGGATTCTCCGATTTCCAGATTGCCCGCGCTATCGGTCTCGGTCAGAAGATGGATATGGACTCTGCCGTCCTCATGCTCCGTACCTACCGCAAGTCTATCGGTGTCCTGCCCGTTGTCAAGCAGATAGATACCCTCGCTGCCGAATATCCGGCGCAGACCAACTACCTATACCTCACTTACTCCGGTACGCAGTCCGATGTGCAGTATGTGGGCGACCACCGCTCTATCATCGTCCTCGGTTCGGGTGCCTATCGTATCGGCTCTTCGGTCGAGTTCGACTGGTGCGGCGTGCAGGCGTTGCAGACTATCCGCAACAACGGCTACCGCTCGGTGATGATTAACTACAATCCCGAGACCGTCTCTACCGACTATGATATGTGCGACCGTCTCTATTTCGACGAACTCACTTTCGAGCGCGTCATGGACATCATCGAACTTGAGAACCCATACGGTGTCATCGTCTCCACGGGCGGGCAGATACCCAACAACCTCGCCCTCAAACTCGATGCACAGCGTGTGCCTATTCTCGGTACCTCGGCGCAGTCTATCGACAATGCCGAAGACAGGGACAAGTTCTCCGCCATGCTCGACCGTATCGGCGTCGACCAGCCCGAATGGAGTGCCCTCACTTCGATGGACGATGTGCAGCGTTTCATCGGCAAGGTCGGTTTCCCCGTCCTCGTGCGCCCGTCCTATGTCCTCTCCGGTGCCGCTATGAATGTCTGCTCCAATCAGGAGCAACTCACCAAGTTTCTCCAACTGGCGGCGAATGTCTCCAAGCAGCACCCTGTGGTCATCTCCAAGTTTATGCTCAATACCAAAGAGGTGGAGATGGACGCTGTGGCGCGTGACGGCGAGATTATCGCCTATGCTATCTCGGAGCATGTCGAGTTCGCAGGCGTCCACTCGGGCGATGCCACTATTATGTTCCCCGCGCAGAAACTCTATGTCGAGACCGTTCGCCGTATCAAGAAGATTTCGGGGAATATCGCCCGCGAACTCCATATCTCCGGACCGTTCAATATCCAGTTCCTCGCCCGCGACAACGAGATAAAGGTCATCGAGTGCAACCTCCGTGCTTCGCGCTCTTTTCCCTTTGTCTCCAAGGTGCTCAAAATCAACCTTATCGACATCGCTACGCGCATTATGCTCCATCTGCCGGCCGGGAAACCCGCCAAGTCGCTCTTCGACTTCGATTATGTGGGTGTCAAAGCCTCGCAGTTCTCCTTCAACCGTCTCCAGAATGCCGACCCCGTCCTCGGTGTTGATATGGCTTCCACGGGTGAGGTTGGCTGCCTTGGTGAGGACGCCAACCATGCCCTGTTGCAGTCTATGCTTTCCGTCGGGCAGCGTATTCCCCAGCAGTCGGTGCTGTTCACTATCGGCGGCGCGAAGAACAAGGTAGCCCTGCAGGAGGCGGCACGCCAACTGGTGGAGAAAGGCTACACGCTCTATGCCACCCCCGGCACCAAGCGTTTCTTCGACGAGATAGGCGTACCCGTTACGCTCGTCTATCACCCCCACGACAAGGATATGCAGCCGCAGGCGCTCGACCTCATGCACGCCCACAAGATTGATATGGTTGTCTCTATCCCCAAGGACATCGTCTCCGACCCCTCGCAGGACAAGTCGTACCCCGTCCGCCGTGCCGCAGTCGATTTGAATATCCCTTTGCTCACCAACCCGCGTCTGGCTGCTGCGTTCATCAACGCTTTCTGCACCATTCGCCTCGACGACCTCGACATCCGCTCATGGGATGAATATAAATAAACTCGACCTCCCAAACCCCTCCAAAGGAGGGGCTTACAGAAAAGGGTGATAAGTATCCCACATCCATCGAGCCCCTCCTTTGGAGGGGTTGGGGAGGTCAAAAATTATATCTGTAAAATGAACGCATTAACTCAAACCTCTTTCTCGTTTCTTGGTCAGACGGGAGTGTACCATGGTAAGGTACGTGATGTCTATTTCCTCGGTCAGAACCTGCTCTGCATGGTGGCTACCGACCGTATCTCGGCTTTCGATGTGATTCTGCCGGAGGGTATCCCCTACAAGGGGCAGATCCTCAACCAGATTGCCGCCAAGTTCCTCCGCGACACGGCGGACATCGTGCCCAACTGGCTCCTCGCTACCCCCGACCCGATGGCGTCGGTCGGTCTCCGCTGCGAGGGCTATCCTGTCGAGATGATTGTCCGCGGCTACCTCTGCGGCAGCGCATGGCGTGCCTACAAGTCGGGTGTCCGTGAGATTTGCGGCGTCCGCCTGCCAGACGGTATGCGCGAAAACGAAGCCTTCCCCACGCCTATCATCACCCCTACTACCAAAGCCGAAATCGGTACCCACGACGAGGACATCTCGCGCGAGGAGATTATCGCCCGCGGACTGGTGCCTGCCGACGAGTACGCACAAATCGAACAGTACGCCATGGCACTCTTCCGCCGCGGTCAGGAGATTGCCGCCAAACACGGCTTGATTTTGGTTGATACCAAGTACGAGTTCGGTAAGTACAACGGCAAGATTCTGCTCATGGACGAGGTGCATACGCCCGACTCCAGCCGTTATTTCTATGCCGACGGCTACGAGGAGCGTTTCCGCAACGGCTTGCCGCAACGCCAACTCTCCAAGGAGTTTGTCCGTGAGTGGCTGATGTCCGAGGGCTTCCAAGGCAAAGAGGGGCAGCAAGTCCCCGAGATGACCCCCGCCATCGTTGCCGGCATCACCGACCGCTACATCGAACTCTACGAGCACATCACTGGCGAGAAATTCGTCAAATCGGATGCCTCCGCTGCTTCGGCAACGTCTCTCACCCCCGCCGCCCTCGCCGCCCGCATCGAGTCCAACGTCTCCGCCTACCTCAAAACCATCTAAAGAGGTAGTACAGATATTCTATACCGCTCCCCTGCTTTGGCAACAGAGCAGGGGAGCGGTATTTTAGGTAGGTTTTACAAATGGGTATTTGTACTATTTGCCAAAAGCAAAAATCAGAAAATCACCGATGTATGTTCGCCATACTTTCCAGTTGTGGCATCCGCTTGTCCGCTCGAAATCGTGTTCCACTCCGTTGCGGTTGAGGTAGCGGTTGGCTTTTCGTGCACGGGGATAGAACAGGTCGCTTCTGCCGCTGCGAATCCAATACACGCAGTCGGTCTTCTCGTAAGGCAGTTGGTGCTTGCCCAATACGGGCGAGAACAGCCCGACTAACGCAAAATCGCCTGCTTGACTGATGATGGCGGCTTGCCGTGCGCCGGAGGACAAACCGGCAATGGCATTTCCGCTTGTCCGGACGGGGTAATGATTGGCGATATAAATCTCTATCTCGGGGAAATATGCTTCAAACTCGCCCTTTTTGATATGGTGCAGGTAGTCGTGCATACAGCGGATATAGTCGGGGATACGGGTGGCGTAGGTCGAATCGTGCACGATGCACAGCGGCATTACGATAATCACAGGGCGGATGCTATCGTTGCTAATCAGGCTGTCGGCAAGCGAACAGATATGTCCTTTCTCTTCCCACGAATACTGATTGCCATGTATCCCGTGCAGCAGATATAGCACGGGATAGACCGAGTCGGACGAATAGCAGGGCGGGGTATAAACGGTCATATAGAGCGGCACAGAGTCGTGCGCCGCTATACGGATGGTGTCCATTCGTGCGTATGCGCTGAGGCTTACAATCAGGCTTGCCGCTGCCAGTATTATTTTCTTATACCTGTTCATACCAAAGGTTGCACTACAAAAACTGCACCAACTCGAAATGTGTAGTTGTATGCATTGACAGGTATAGAAAAGCGTTTTGTTTTTCGCAGGTAATACCCTAATATACGCATACATGGATACATTGGCATATTTATTGCAAGGTCGGGTTTTCGGAAAACCCACATCAAACCAAGAAAATTAGAACCTAAAAACATATCTGAATGGAAAAGAATTCTTGTCCTTTTGTCCCGAATTTTCTGCTCGGTTGCGCAGGCGGGATACAATATCTGAGTTTGAAAAATGCCAGTCGCAACCCGCGCAAGTCGCAGGAAAAGACCCTCCGTGCCATTCTGACCTACGCACGCGATACGGAGTATGGCAAGGAGCACCATTTTGCCGAGATACTCGAAGCCCCGACCGATACCGAACTCTACGCACGCTATCAGAAATACGTGCATCTGAATGATTATGAGGATCTCCGCCCTTATGTGGAGAAACACAAGAACGGCGGCGAGAACATCCTTTTCCCCGGCAAACCGATTATGTATGCCACTACTTCGGGTACGACCAAAGAGCCGAAATGGGTGCCTATCACCAAAGAATACCTCAACAACATCTACGGCAAGATGACCAAGGTCTGGCTCTTCAATTTTATCAAGAACCGCCCGAAGGTATTCACCGGCAAGATTGTGTCGATTGTGGGCAAAGTGAAAGAAGGTGAAGCCCCTGACGGCACGATGTACGGTTCCGTGAGCGGTGTTACCCAGCGAGACTGCCCGAAGTTCGTAAAGAAACTGTATGCTTCGCCCGCCTCCGTATTCTCCATTGAGGACTACACCGCCCGCTACTACACCATTATGCGTATGGGTATCGAGCGCAATGTAACGCTTATCGTTACCGCCAACCCGTCCACTATCGTGGAAATGCAGAACAATGTCAATGAGTACTTTGAGGACTATTGCAACGACATCGAGCATGGTACGCTCAAAGCTTCGCTCAATATCCCGCAATGGATACGCGATGACATTCAGCCTTACCTCAAACCCAACCCCGAGCGTGCCGACGAACTGCGTGCGCTGAAAGCCAAATACGGCACCATGCTGCCCAAGCACTACTGGCCTAATTTGCAGATACTCAATACATGGAAGTGCGGCAATACCAAAGTGTATGTCGAGAAATTCAAAGACTCCTTCCCTAAGGGCATGCTCCATCAGGAGTTCGGTTATTTTGCTTCGGAGTGCCGTTTCGGATTGGTGTTGGACGACACGCTCAATACGGTGCTCTTCCCGCATTTCCACTACTACGAGTTCATCGCCGAGGACGAACTCGACAGCGAGAACAAGCACTTCTTGCAACTATGGCAACTCGAAAAGGGCAAGCGTTACTGCCCGTATGTAACCACCTTTGCGGGGCTTTACCGCTACAATATGAACGACCTTGTAGAGGTGGGCGATTCGTTCTGCAACACGCCGACCGTCCACATGATTCAGAAGGTGAACGGCATTGTAACGATGACGGGTGAGAAACTGCACGAGCGCCAGTTCATAGAGGCAGTCCACGAGGCGGAGAAGCAGACGGGCTTGCAGACCCGGTTCTTTGTCGGCTTTGCCGATATGGAGTTGTCGGCATACCATTTCTACTACGAGTTCGCCGACCAACAGACCACGCAGGCGCAGGCGGAAGAGTTTACCAAAGTGGTGGACAAAGTACTGAAAGACATCAATATAGAGTATGCTGCCAAGCGTGCGTCGTTCCGCGTGAAAGACCCGCTGACGCACCGCCTTGTCGATCAGTCGTTTGAGAAGTTCAAAGCCGAGTGCATCGCCGAGGGTGCCCGCGACGGACAATTCAAGATGAACCTGCTCCTCCAGGACGAAAAACGCCACGCCAAGTTCAAGAAACTGGTGGTGGAATAAGGGCTATGGGTTCCTACGCGCCTGCATTGCAGCGCGAGAGAAATTAAAAAAAATGAGCGAGGTGTTTTTGCACTTCGCTCTTTTTTGTAAGATAACGTGAGTACGAAATAACGAAAACTCATAAAACAAAACTTAGGTCTATGGGTCATTTTGCAGGCTGAGAAGTGGGTTCTTGTCCGATGAATAGGGCGTTGCAGGCGATTCAAAAGGTT